>JAFTWQ010000076.1 GCA_017465225.1 Bacteroidales bacterium | reverse complement strand
TACGTTCATTCTTCCTCTAATATGGCGGTCTATCAAATCAACAAAGGGATTGGTCGTAGCCCCGAGTTCAAGGGTCTACGCAGCCAATACCTCTTCATCTTCGCCGGCGGTCTGCTCGCCATACTCATAGCCTTCATGGTGCTGTATATGGCAGGCGTGAACCAATGGATATGTATCGTACTGGGAGTCATCTCCGCTTCGGTACTTGTCTGGGCGACCTTCCACCTCAATGCCAAGTATGGCGAGTGGGGCTTGATGAAGATGCAGGCTGTACGAAACCATCCCCGCTACATCATCAACCGCAAGCGATTCTTGCGATTGATTATTCCTAACCTCAAAAACAGAAAGTCATGAGAAATGTAATGAAAGCAGCTACCCTCGAAAGCAAGTTCCCGATTCTGTCGGTTGAGCACGACTGCATCATCAGCAAGGATGCCGACATCACGGTCTGCTATCGTGTGGAGCTTCCCGAACTCTTCACCGTTACACAGGCGGAGTATGAGGCGATACACTCGGCGTGGGCCAAGGCGGTCAAGGTCTTGCCGAACTACAGTATCGTGCATAAGCAGGACTTCTTCATTGAGGAGAGCTATAACCCGCAGTTGCAGAAGGAAGACCTCAGTTTCCTATCTCGTTCCTTTGAGCGACATTTCAACGAGCGTCCTTACCTGAAGCACTACTGCTACCTGTTCCTCAGCAAGACCACCAAGGAGCATAGCCGCACGACCAGCAGCTTCAATGCCCTTACCCGTGGTTTCATCATCCCGAAGGAGATGCAGGACAAGGAGGCGGTAAGTCGATTCCTGGAGTGTTGCGAGCAGTTCGAGCGTATCATCAACGACAGCGGATTCATCAAGCTCACCCGACTTACGGGCGATGAGATTACAGGCACAGAGTCAACTGCGGGCATCATCGAGAAATACTTCTCGCTCTCGCAGGATGACACCACCTGCTTGCAGGACATCACCCTCGGAGCCGGCGAGATGAAGATTGGTGATAACTACCTCTGTCTGCACACGCTCTCCGATCCCGAAGACCTGCCGACAAGTGTGGCTACCGACAGCCGTTACGAGCGTCTCTCGACAGACCGTAGCGATTGCCGCCTCTCGTTTGCCGCACCTATCGGGGTGTTGCTCACCTGCAACCACATCGTGAACCAGTATCTCTTCATCGATGACTCTGCGGAGATGCTGCGTAAGTTCGAGCAGACAGCACGCAATATGCACTCGCTATCACGCTACAGTCGTTCCAACCAGATTAACCGCGAGTGGATTGAGGAGTACCTGAACGAGGCACACAGCCAAGGGCTGACAGCTATCCGTGCCCACTGCAATGTCTTCGCATGGAGCGATGACAGGGAGAAATTGAAGCGTGTGAAGAACGATGTAGGCAGTCAGCTTGCCCTGATGGAGGCCAAGCCCCGACACAATACGGTAGATACACCTACGCTTTTCTGGGCTGCTATCCCCGGCAATGCAGGAGATTTCCCTGCTGAGGAGTCCTTCTACACCTTTATCGAGCAGGCACTATGCCTCTTCATTGAGGAGACCACAGGACAGGATTCACTCTCTCCGTTCGGTATGCGTATGGTGGACCGCTTGACGGGCAAGCCTATCCATCTGGATATTTCGGATTTGCCTATGAAGCGTGGTATCATCACCAACCGCAACAAGTTCATCCTCGGTCCTTCGGGCAGTGGAAAGTCCTTTTTCACCAACCATATGGTCAGGCAGTATTACGAGCAGGGTACGCATGTGTTGCTTGTCGATACGGGTAACTCTTATCAAGGTTTGTGTAACCTTATCAATGCACGCACGCATGGCGAGGACGGTATCTACTTCACCTACGAGGAGAGTGATCCGATAGCCTTCAATCCTTTCTATGTCGAGGACGGTGTGTTTGACATTGAGAAGAAGGAGTCCATCAAGACACTTATCCTCACGCTGTGGAAAAGGGATGATGAGCCACCGACGAGAGCCGAGGAGGTGGCACTCTCCAATGCGGTTAACCTCTTCTTGGAGCGAATACGCACCGACAAGAGCATCAAGCCCTCGTTCAATACCTTCTACGAGTTTATCCGTGACGAGTATCAGGATATACTTAAGGAGAAGCGTACACGCGAGAAGGACTTCGATGTGTGGGGATTCCTCAATGTCTTGGAGCCATACTACAAGGGTGGCGAGTATGATTTCCTTCTGAACTCCGACAAGCAGCTGGACCTCTTGAACAAGCGGTTTATCGTCTTCGAGCTGGATAACATCAAGGACAACAAGGTACTCTTCCCGATAGTGACCATCATCATTATGGAGACCTTCATCAACAAGATGCGTAGGCTGAAGGGCATCCGCAAGATGATTCTCTTGGAGGAG
>JAFTWQ010000031.1 GCA_017465225.1 Bacteroidales bacterium | reverse complement strand
TTTTCCTGTGAACATAGACTGACAGATAAGATGGTCTGTCCAAAGTTACGATTCAAGTCGTGTACAAGAAAATACCTTTATAATTAACTAAAAATAAAACAATTATAAACTTTTAACAATCCCTTAACGGGACACTAGTGACTTAAACTATGAAAAACTTCAATGCAAAGGTACGGATATTTAATTATTTTCCAAATCTACCGCACGTATTTTTGCATATTTAAGGATCAAAATTTTCTCTCCATGGTCATCAAATGCGATTTTTGCCTTAAGATCAGTGACACTGCCGCTGATTTCAAGGATCTTTCCATAGCCGAAACGGTTATGTTCGATCCTTTGTCCGGCCTTCAGCTGCAGGATAGGAGTCGGCACGAAATCAGCATCCGGAACTCTCTTCGGAACCGCCTGGGGTCTTCTCACCGGCATCGGCTCGGAGCGTCTCACAGGTTCCGGCCTTCTAACCGGCTGCGACGCAGAAGGCCTGCGTTCCACCTGCGGACGGGAAGACTGACCGTATGAATAGCCGGACCTGGATGCAAAAGGCTTCTTCCAGCCTCCAAAACCGATTCCAGCATCATCGTCATCATCACCATCGAATGCAGAAGTGAGAGGATTTGCAATATATTGGGAATCAACCTCCCTGACAAATCTCGAAGGAGAGTTGGACTCAGTCTTTCCATTTCGAAATCTTGTAGAAGCGAATGACAGTCCCAATGTCCTTTTCGCTCTTGTCATGGCTACATAAAACAATCGCCGTTCCTCTTCTATCTCAACTTCAGAGGCCATAAAACCACCAGAAGGGAACAAATTTTCCTCCATACCCGCGACATACACATATGGAAATTCCAATCCTTTAGAAGCATGAACAGTCATCAATACGACTTTATTATCACCGTCTTCATCCGAATCTACTGCACTAAGCAAAGATGCATTCTCTAAAAAATCCCCTATTGTTACAGGAGGTACATCATTGAGAGATAATTCAGCATTATCTTCAACATTACCGGAAGCATACAACTCTTCCAGCCTTGAGTACTTAAGTTCTTCCGAAACACTTCCGATCCAATTCAATAATTCTTCAACATTACCTGCTCGTCCTAAACTCTCTACATCATTCTGCAGCTTATACTTCCCTAACAAGTTGTATTTCGTCACAACTTCAACAGCAAATTTATAGCAATCCTCCTTCAAAGAACTATTAAAAAATTCTTTGATCTCCTCCCTAAAAACAATAAGTTTCTTTAACGCTGCAGATTTTATTCCCTCTGCCTCTAAATCAGGTAAATTTAAAGTTTCGTATAAGCTTAAACCTTTAACCTTCGCTATTTCCATCAAGGATTCTAACGTCGTATTTCCAACACCTTGTTTTAACAATATTGATCGTTTGAAAGCCTCATCATCATTGTAGTTGGCAAATAATTTTAAAAAAGCCAACACATCCTTCACTTCTGACCTCTCAAGAAATGGAGGGCCGGAAATGACTTTGCAAGGGATGTTCTTATCACGAAAAATCTGTTCAAAGACTCGAGATTGATTAAGCGTCCTATACAATACAGCAAAATCTTGATACTGTGCAGAATCCGAATATATACGAGATTTGATTGAAGCTGCAATCTGCAACGCCTCTTCTTTTTCTGTATATGCCTGGATCAGCCTGATCTTCTCGCCTTCCTCCCCCATCGAATAACACTCTTTCGGGATGCGCGCCGAGTTCTTCGCGATCAGCGAATTGGCAGCATCCACAATCACCCTTGTCGAACGGTAGTTCTGCTCGAGACGGAAGATATGATGTTCTGGATAATCCTTCTTGAAGTTCAGGATATTCTCGATCTTGGCACCTCGGAAAGCATAGATAGACTGGGAATCGTCACCCACGACACATATGTTCTTGTGAAACTGGCTGAGTTTCTTCAGGATCAGATACTGCGAGAAGTTCGTATCCTGATACTCATCGACCATGATGTAGTCGAAACGGCCGGCAACCGACTCCAGGGCGGCAGGATTATCCCTCAGCAATATGTTCATATTCAGAAGGATATCATCGAAATCCATGACTCCGGCCATCTTGCATTTATATGCGTAGAGGTCATAGATGTCGACAATGCGCGGCTTCTTTGCAGCCGTATCATTCTGCATTGCCTGGGCATTGCGCCTGTATGCCGCAGGAGTCACGAGATTGTTCTTGGCCATCGAAATGCGCGACAGGACATCCTTCGGCTTATATACCTTGTCATCCAGCTGAAGTTCCTTCAGACATGCCTTGATGGCACTTACCGAATCACTCGTATCATAGATCGTGAACGTCGACGGATAGCCCAGCGACTCCGCGAATTCTCTCAGGAAACGGATGAAGACAGAGTGGAATGTTCCCATATAGAGCCTCCTCGCCCTCCTTTCGCCCACCATGAGAGCGATTCTTTCCTTCATCTCCGAGGCCGCCTTCTTGGTAAAGGTCAAGGCAAGGATCCTTGCCGGATCAAGATTCTTTTCAGCCAGGATATATGCAATCCTGCTTGTCAGGACCCTGGTCTTTCCGGATCCTGCACCCGCCACTATAAGCACCGGTCCGTCCACACAGCTGACAGCCGCCTTCTGCTCGCTGTTCAGCCCCTCCAAAATAACACTGCTTCTGTTTTCCATAACGGATGCAAAATTATACAAAACATTGCAATTCGCCCGAACTTTTTGCAAAAACATCATCAGAGGCAAAAAAGCGACCTTTTACTTCGTAAATAGCGAAAAAATGACTATCTTCGCGGGCGCATTTTGAATATTATACTCTAAACGGTTTTATATAATGTCAAACAACATCTATTTGAAAAAGGGTCTCGACCTTCCTATCAACGGATCGGCGGCCCAGAACACCAAGAAGGTGATCGTTCCTGACGTTGTGGCCGTGAAGCCTACCGATTTCAGAGGTCTCGTACCGAAGCTTCTGGTAAGGGAGGGCGACAAGGTTCTCGCAGGTACACCTGTCTTGGCTGACAAGATGTCTCAGAACATCCTCTTCACATCTCCGGTAAGCGGAACTGTTGCAGAGGTTGTGAGAGGCGAAAAGAGAAAGTTGCTTGAGGTTCGCATCAAGGCTGATGCAGTCCAGGAGTATGTTGATTTCGGAAAGAAGAAGGTAGCCGAGCTGTCTGCACAGCAGATCAGGGAGGCGCTCCTCGAGGCAGGTCTCTGGCCTGCACTCACCCAGAGGCCTTACGGAATCATCGCCAACCCTGAGACAAAGCCGAAAGCCATTTTCGTTTCAACATTCTCTACAGCACCTCTTGCTGCTAATCTCGACTACGCTCTCAACGATGAGCTCGCCAACATCCAGACTGCCATCGATGCTCTCGCAAAGCTCACTGACGGTGGTGTACATGTAGGCATCGGAGCTGCAAACGAGTCTGTGACTCCGTTCAGAAAGCTTCAGAACGCTGTTCTTCACACTGTAGCCGGAAAGCACCCTGCAGGAAACGTAGGTGTACAGATCCACCACATCTCTCCAGTACAGAAGGGCGAGATCGTATGGACAGTATCGCCTGTAATGCTTGCAGCTATCGGCAAGCTCTTCAACACAGGAAAGTACGACGTAAGAAGAAAGATCGCCGTAACAGGTCCAAAGGCCATCAGCCCTGCATACGTAGAGGGTTATCCGGGCATTTCAATGAAGGACGTAAAGGAATTCTACAATGCTTCAGAGAACCTCCGTTATGTAAGCGGTGACGTCCTCACAGGAACAAATGTTGGTGCAGAGGGATTCATCGGATTCTTCGACAACCAGATCACTCTCCTTGAGGAAGGTGACAAGTACGAGCTTCTCGGATGGGCAAAGCCATTCAGAACAAGCCTCTTCAGTGCATCACGCACTTACTTCTCATGGCTTACTCCAAACAAGAAGTATGACATGGACACAAATCTCCACGGCGGTCCGCGCGCATTTGTCGTGAATGACGTATACGGAAAGGTTCTTCCTATGGACCTCTACCCTGTATATCTCCTCAAGGCATGTCTCGCAAACGACATCGACAAGATGGAGAAGTTCGGTATATATGAAGTCATCGAGGAAGACCTCGCGCTCTGCGAATATGTATGTCCTTCAAAGATCTACATCCAGCAGATCATCACCGACGGTATCGCCCTCATGTTGAAAGAAATGTGCTAAAAGCCAAGAATATGAACGGATTAAGAAATTTTGTAGATAAGATCAAGCCGACCTTTGAGAAAGGCGGCAAGCTCGGATTCCTTCATTCGACATTCGACGCTTTTGAGACATTCCTCTTCGTCCCTAACACAGTGACACGCCGCGGAGCTCACGTAAGGGACTGCGTCGACTTGAAGAGAGTCATGATCATGGTTGTGATCGCCCTCGTTCCCGCTATGCTCTTCGGTATCTGGAACACAGGTTATCAGCACAGCCTCGCATTCGGCCTCGACTGGGGCTTCTGGAACATCGTACTTTACGGTCTCGTAAAGGTACTTCCTCTCTATATCGTATCATACCTCGTAGGTCTCGGCATCGAGTTCGTTTCGGCTCAGATCCAGGGACACGAAGTGAACGAGGGTTACCTCGTTTCAGGTATGCTCATTCCGCTTATCGTTCCTGTTGACGTTCCGCTCTGGATGCTCGCAATCGCAGTTGCATTCGCAGTGATCATCGGCAAGGAGGTATTCGGAGGTACAGGTATGAACATCTGGAATCCTGCACTCCTCACACGTGCATTCCTCTTCTTCTCTTATCCAAGCAAGATGTCAGGTGACACAGTATGGACAGGCGGAGTCGAGAGATTCGTGAACGAAGGCGTTGCATTCCAGGCAGGAAACGGCCTCGTGGACGGTTTCTCAGGTGCCACACCTCTCGCAAACGCATCAATGCAGGGACTTCAGAACAGCGGCTACAGCCTCTGGGACATGATCCTCGGAACAATTCCTGGCTCTGTAGGTGAGACATCGGTAATCGCCATCCTCATCGGCGCTGTAATCCTTCTCTGGACAGGCGTTGCAAGCTGGAAGATCATGGCATCATCAGTACTCGGTGGTCTTGCTATCGGATACCTTGGATATGCAGTCGGCGCAACCGATCTCCCGGGATACTATCAGCTCGTCATGGGTGGTTTCCTCTTCGGTACCGTATTCATGGCAACTGACCCTGTGACTTCAGCTCAGACAGAGTGTGGAAAGTGGATCTACGGTTTCCTCGTAGGTGCTCTCGCAGTGACAGTACGTCTCTGGAACCCTGGTTACCCAGAAGGAATGATGCTCGCCATCCTCCTCATGAACACATTCGCACCGCTCATCGACCACTATGTGATCGAAGGCTCTATCAAGAGAAGAGCGAAGAAAGTAAAAACCGCTTAATATATTATAGGTATGAATACAAACAGTAATACATATACAGTCATATATTCGATTATCCTTGTCGTGATAGTCGCTGCGGTTCTTGCATTCGCTGCAATGTTCCTCAAGCCTACACAGGACGCTAACGTAAAGAAGGACACAATCAGCCAGATCCTTACAGCTGCGACTGTAGAAGGTGAGGACATCCTTGCTACATACCAGGATGCTATCGAGGCTGCAATCCTCGTTGACATGGAAGGCAACAAGGTTGATGACCTTGACATTCAGGATTGCGAAGTTTATGGAACAGCAGACCTCAAGAGACAGATTGCTGCTGACCAGAAAGCTCTGCCAGTCTATATCTTCAAGAACGGAATCACTGTCGTACCTTGCTATGGTGCAGGTCTCTGGGGACCGATCTGGGGTTATGTAGGTTTCGAAGGAGATCTCAAGACCATCAAGGCTGTATGCTTCGGTCACAAGGGTGAGACTCCTGGTCTCGGTGCAAAGATTGCAGACGAGCCTTCATTTGCCGAGGCTTTCGTTGGAAAGCAGGTCGGAACAGGTGACATCCTTTTCGAGATTGCAAAGCCGGCAAACCGTCAGACAGAGAACAATGGTGTCGATGCCATCTCAGGTGCTACAATCACATCACAGGCTCTTGGCAAAACACTTAACCAGTGGTTCGGTTTCTACCAGAACTATTTCGCGAAGAACGCTGCAGGATGCTGCGGGCAGCCTTGCTGCGAAGAGGTTGCTGCAGAAGAAGTCGTTGAACCAGTAAACACAGTGGAGGAATAGTATTATGGGAAACATTAAGGAAACATTTTTGAATCCGATATTCAAGGGCAACCCTATTTCTGTCCTTGTCCTCGGTATCTGTTCTTCACTTGCAGTAACTGTACAGCTGAAGGGTGCATTCGTGATGGGACTTTCCGTTATAATCGTAACTGGTCTTTCAAGCCTTATCTGTTCACTTCTCAGGAACACGATTCCTAACCGAATCCGTATCATCGTGCAGCTCGTGGTTGTAGCAATGATGGTAATCCTTGTGGATCAGGTGCTGAAGGCATACGCATACAGCGTCAGCAAGACCCTGTCCGTATATATCGGCCTCATCATCACAAACTGTATCGTAATGGGACGTATCGAGGCATATGCACTCGGCAACAAGCCTTTCGCGTCACTTATGGACGGCCTCGGAAACGGTGTGGGATATGCTATGATCCTCGTGATCGTAGCCTTCTTCCGTGAGCTTCTCGGAAGCGGCACGCTCTTCGGATTCCAGGTTATCCCGCAGGCTGTATACGATTTCGGATATATGAACAACGGTCTTATGATCCTTCCTCCGATGGCACTCATCCTCCTCGGATGCGTCATCTGGGTACAGAGATCGATTCAGAAGGACCTTCAGGAGAAATAACACATAACTAAAGAAAATTATGGCAGATTATATTAGCTTATTTGTAAAGTCGATCTTCATCGACAATATGATATTCGCCTACTTCCTTGGTATGTGTTCATACCTGGCGGTATC
>JAFTWQ010000075.1 GCA_017465225.1 Bacteroidales bacterium | reverse complement strand
TGACGGATATCATATGGACAACGGAATCTCACGCTACGGTGCGGCATGTACAGTGTTCGAGACCCTCATCACTCCTAAGTTCAATGTCACCCTCGATGGCAATTCATACCGTTACACAGTCGAGAACACCAGTGACAGCGCTTACAGCACACCGGTGACCGACGCAAATGCTCCTGTAGCCCTTCAGGCGGCAAGGTATGCGATAGCAAACCCTTATGAGGTGACCGACATGTCAGATGTAAAGGAAGACCTTCCTGGCAACAGCATCGGAGATGTGGACTATGAAGAAGGAAGCAAAGAATAATTGATGATATTATGAGAAACAGAATATTACCTATACTGGCAGGCCTGTTCGTACTTGCAGGTTGTGCTCAAGATATTGCTCCGGAGAGAACTTCTGATGATTCTGATTTCCTTGTGCTGAAGGCAGAGTGTCCTGCTGTGACCAGAACAGATATGACTGAAGGTAACAGTACATGGGAGGCAGGTGACAAGATCACTGTCGTATATGACGGGGCAGCATATGAGTATATTGCTGAGTCAGCAGGTGAGACCACTACATTCACAAGTGCTGCAGGTATCGCATCATATGATCCGGCAAAGTCTCTCGTGGCATATTATCCAGCAACAGATGTTACCGGAACAATAAAGGTAGAGTCTGAGAAGGCTCTCACATTCAAGGAAGGAACACAGACGAACACATCTTGCGCACCGCTCGTGGGAACACCGAAGGATGACAACCTCCAGAACGGCGCCCTCAGCGTCGTGTTCAGCAATGTGTTCTCGGTACTCGAACTCCGCATCGATGCGGGTGAACTTGCTGGAACAGCGAAGTCGGTCAAGGTGGAGCCGGCTTCTGCTGAAGATTTCGAGGGATATCTCAGTTTCACCGGAACAGTGGATCCTGTGACTCTTGCAGTGACTCCGGCAGAGAACGGTACAGGCAACAGCCTCACCCTCAATCTCCCTGAGAATGCAGACCCTAAACAGGCCATGACCCTCAAGTTCCCTGTCGGCCGTTTCTCTACAGCAAGCGGACTTAAGATAACCTTCACTACATCAGAGGGTTCTTACTCGAGAAATGTCTATAAGACAGGCGTTACTTCATACGTGCAGAAGGGTGAGAACTTCTATGCAAGACATCTTGCAAAACCGATGTATGCGTTTGCAAACGCGGGCGGTATAGCTACAGCTGAGGATCTTGTTGCTTTCGCGGCAGCAGTGAACGCAGGCGAGAGCATCGTCAACTGGATGAACGCAGACGGAAAGGTTGTTCTTCTGAATGACATTGACATGTCTTCAGTTGCTTCATGGACTCCTATCGGCGCATCTGCATTCAGTTGGGCAAGCAACGCGCTTTCGCTCACTTCCGGAAACATGTTCACCGGTTACTTCGATGGTCAGGGACATGCAATCAAGAACTTCAGGATGGTGTGTGACAACGCTACGACAGGCGGTGCATGGGGTCTTTTCGGAGGTCTTGGCGCAGGTGCGGTTGTCGAGAACCTCGTCATCGACGAGAGCTGCTCGCTTGAAATAAAGGCGACAGCACCGACTGATTGCGGTGTGATCGCCGGAATGATGTGGGATGCCAAGGTCCGCAACATCACCAATAATGCAGCCATGAAGTTCGACGGAAACGGAGGTGACAACAAGAGGATGACCATGGCGGTTGTGGGAATGGCGTTCGCCGAGGCAGACAGCACCATCATCAGCAATGTGGTCAACAACGGAAAGATCGTGGCAGCCGCAGG
>JAFTWQ010000030.1 GCA_017465225.1 Bacteroidales bacterium | reverse complement strand
TATTTTGTTCATATGCGATTTTTAACCGTTCGTCGGAGTTGTATGGAACGGTTATTGATAATGTCTGAAAAAGCAGTACCTTTGCATTCGAGTTGATCAGAGAGTTATTCTGAAACTCTCACAACTTATTGGTTATTAGTTTTAGTGTTATTAATTATGTGGTTAGTATGAGGCGTCCCCGCGTGAGCGGCGAAGTCTCATTTTTTTTGATACTTCTATCAAAAAAAATGAGACTTTTTTTACCCCCAGTCATCTGACGATGACAGCCCCGAGGGGCATGCCGATACTCAATATGTTCGTATCGGGCGTCATTTCGGCTCAATGTCTGCGACATCTCGCACGAAAGTGCCGCGGCGCTGATGCGCCTTGATATGCATCAAAAAAGAGATTTCATCTACTCCCAGTCATCTGACGATGACAGCCCCGAGGGGCATGCTGATACTCAATATTCCCAGAGGGAGTTGCCGGCTGAGAGCCATTTGCCGATGATCTCCACGTATTTGAGGTTGTGCATGTCGGTTGCAAGGAAGGAAACTACACCCTCGTCGACAAGCTTCTGTGCACGATACCGCGATTCAAGACCGTAGAGGCCAGCGAGCGAACCGTAATTCGACTGGATCTTTACTCCGGCATCTACGAAGCTCATCATCTCATCATGAGAAAGGTAAAAATATCTTTCAGGATGTGGAAGGATAGGGGTGAGGCCGAGGGACATTACCTTCCTGAATTCTTCCATAGGGTCCAGATCTCCCATTTCCGAACGATGTGAGATAGGGAATTCCATCAGGATATACTTGTCCTCGATCGGCATGAGCCAGTCTTTTGCGAGGACATCCGGCCATGTCTCCGGATTGAGCCTGTATTCCGCTGACATGCGGAGCTCAACATCCGTTCCGTTGACGGACAATGCCTCGGAAAGCCTGTCAAACTCTCTTCTGATCATGTCCGGAGTATTTCTGTAGAGCCTTGTTATATGTGGTGTGCAGGTGATGCGGTCGAAACCCCATGAGGCCATAGAGGCGGCGAGCTGTACTGATTCTTCCAGGGTCTTGGCCCCGTCATCGATGCCGGGAAGTATGTGGCTGTGAAAATCGACTTTCATAATCTTATCCTATGAATCTGATAAGTTCCTGATATACAAGATGAACCGGCAGGCCCATGATCGTGAAATAAGATCCTTCGATCTTGCCGATGCCGATATATCCGATCCATTCCTGGATTCCGTACGCGCCGGCCTTGTCGAACGGCCTGTATGTGTCGACATAATACTCTATTTCGCTGTCTGACAGGTCCTTGAAGTAAACCCTTGCTGTGTCGCTGACCGTGCTGCATGAACAGCAGTCTCTTACCGTCACGGCAGTTATGACTTCGTGCCCTTTTCCCGACAGATGCCTGAGCATGTCGATCGCCTCTTCTCGGGAGTGCGGTTTTCCCATGACTCTTTCTTCGCAGAGCACAAGGGTATCTGAAGTCACCAGTATCTCGTCAGCTTCCAGCTGTCTGTGGAAACCATATGATTTGCCTTCGGAAAGTACTTCCGGAATTCGTTCATGTGGTGTGCCTTCGTCGTATACCTCTTCGAAGGTGTTTCCTGTATCGACGGTGAAGTCAATGTCTAGTCCTGCCAGAAGTTCCTTTCTTCTCGGCGAATTGCTTCCTAGAATTATCTTTTTGCCTTTTGTGTCCATATCGGACGCAAAATTAAGGATTTTATCTGAATAATTCCGGAAAATCATTCCCCAAACTCCGAACTGTCATCCTTACATATCCCTTGCTTACGCAGTTCAGCTCCGCTATGCATTCCTCGTCGAATCCTATTCCTGCCATAATCATGATATTCCTCTTTACTTCGGGCATTTCGTCTTCCTGGATTTCATGGATGACCGGGAATTCTTCCTTCATTTCATTTGATGTCAGCAGCTGGTGGACCTCGTGCCGCATTTCCGTCAAGGCATGGCTTGCCAGCTCTTTTGACAGTTCGTCGAATTCCTTCCGCGTTCCTGGCCTTTTACTTCCGGTCAATGTCCATAACTCCTTAAGGATCATGTGCCTGTTTCTTGCTGTGAGGAAGAGCAACCTTTTCTGCAGCTCTTCCATTGTGATCGTCTTCATGTCTTTCATTGCGTTTCGATTGAAGACGCAAAAGTATAATAAAAGTCTGCCGGATCCCAAGGAAACGGCAGACCAAAGTTTGATGTCAAACTTTTTTTACTCGTGAAGGATGATCTCCATATAATAACTCTCGATCTTTTCCTGACGGTCATCTCCGGCTTCTATCAGAACGTATTTGTCCTGATAGAATGAAAGCGGCCATCCTGTCTCGAGATGTATTTCTTCAGATGTGTATTGCTCCCAGACTGCCTTTATCTTGGTCTGATTCATAAAATCATCAAACGCATTTCCTATTTCCGTGCGCAACGAATCAGCCATCTGTATATGATCATATGTCGTATTTACCTGACCGCTGATTGCTGACTTCATGGTCTCCTCTCCGATTGTTGCCGCAGTATATGTGCGGCAGACGGTGCTGAAAGAGTCGGTCAGGTCCTTTTCCGCCCATAACTTTGTTTCTGCTGTCATCTGTTCCATGCCAGGCATGATGAAGTTCAACGGCTCTTCCATGCTGTAAGTCTCTCCGGGCTGGAGACGTGCTCCATGGAAGAAGAACAGACGGCCGATGTCATCGAGAATCGATGTCTGGATTGTCTGTGGGTTAGCAAGCGATGACATAAGCTGCTGCATCAATCCTTCAAGGTCTAATCCTTCAATCTCTTCCGGAGAAAGAGATTTCATTATGAGGTCTGTCAGCGGACCTATAGCCTTCTCGTAAGCAGCTGTCAGCTCCGGCAGATTGTCGATTGACATCAATGTTCCCATTCGGCTTGTACTGAACAGTACGCTGTAATCGCCGGCAATTTCATCCATGATATCATGAATGGCCTGATTCATTTCATTGCTGTATTCGGAATCCTTATAAGTGAGCTTGAGCTGATAAGTCTCGTCTGTCATGCCGACGACCTCAAACTCCATGGTTTCCATCGAATATTCTCTGGATGTCGTATCTCCCTGTGCATCAACTTCTTTGGAGCTTCTTTCGCATGTGTATGCATACTTGTCTCCGACCTGCCAGTAGGAAACGATCTGCACGGTCGAATCCGGCATCATCTGGGCAGCTGCGCTCAATACCATCAACAAGGCTGCCGTAATGGTGATAATTCTTTTCATGGTGTAAAATATAGATGATGCAAATATATGAAAAAAGCAGAAGACCATACATCTTCTGCTTTTTTATTAGAGTATCTTTTTCACCAGTCCGAAGAGGCGGTATGGCATATATCTGAACGGAAGATCTATCCATCTGCCCGTGGCGATGATCGATCTCGTGTGACTGAATGCCTCGAAGCTTTCCTTCGAATGGTAACGGCCCATGCCGGAATTCCCTACGCCGCCGAAAGGCACATTTTCATTGGCGATATGCATGATCACATCATTGATGCATCCTCCTCCGGAAGATGTCCTGCGGATGATTTCCCATCCGTCGGATTCCTTTCCGAAATAGTAGAAAGCCAGAGGCTTTTCACGTGAGGTGATGAATTCCATGACGGCCTTCTTGAAAGATCCTTCACTTCGTTCAGGATGACAAGGGGAGATGATTGAACCGTTATCGTCAATTGTTATGATAGGGAAAACGGGGCCGAAGATCTCTTCAGTCATGAGAGGGGAGTCAAGCGCAACATCCTCTATCAGAGTCGGTTCGATGAACCTGCTTTCAGCATCGGTTCTGCCTCCGTAAATGATCTTTCCGTCTTTGAAATAACCGGTGACCCTATTGAAAGCCTTGTCGTTTACCATGCGGACATAATGTCTGTCCTCCTTGATGTCGTTTCCGTGAAGATCACGCACTTCTTCTGCAAATGCCTTCACGAACGCCTCCTTTACATCCTTATGGATAAGGATATAGTCCGGAGCGATGCATGTCTGTCCGCTGTTCAGGGTCTTTCCCCAGGCAATCCTTTTCGCTGCGGTCCTGATGTCTGCGGTCTTGTCAATGATGCAAGGACTCTTTCCTCCTAGCTCCAGTATTACCGGGGTCAGGTTCCTGGACGCAGCCGACATGACTTTCCTCGCAAGTGCCGGACTTCCTGTAAAGAAGATCAGATCCCAGCGCTGCTCGAACAGCATTGTATTGACGTCCCTGTTGCCCTGAACCACAGCTATATACCTATCTTCGAAAGTGCTTTTTATCATCTCCTCGATGACCTTCGAGACATTGGGTACATATGGCGATAGCTTGAGCACCGCAGTGCATCCTGAAGAGATTGCACCGACCAGAGGGTTGAGAAGAAGCTGGACGGGATAGTTCCATGGAGAAACGATCAGAGAACATCCGAGAGGCTCCTTGACGATGTAACTCCTTGATGGAAAGAGCTTGAGAGGGGAGTGAGCCTTTCTTTTGCGGGTCCATCCGCCGACATGCTTCAGGTGGTTCCTGATCTCAGCCTTTACTATGCTGATCTCTGTCAGGTACGCTTCTTCATATGATTTGTGCAGGTCCTTCCAGAGTGCATCAGCCAGCTTGTCTTCCCATTCTTCCATAGCATTCAAGAATCTCTTCAGCATCTCCTTTCTGAAGCCGATGTCAAGAGTCGCTCCGCTGTGGAAATACTCTCTCTGTGCCTTATGGATCCTGATTATGGTTTCTGTCGATGTGTTTTCCATACTTTACCTATTATTGAAAGTGGTGCTCCAAATTTACTCAAAAACTTGGTACACCACTCTGTTTATGATGCTTTTGTTGCGACTGAACCCGGTTTCTTTCTTCCTGTGAACTCGTCCATGGTATGATAGATTCCGAAAACTTCTCCGAAAAGCCAGTCGAAGACGCGGGTCGGAAGTATCGCCTGCCAGAACCTGATGAAATGGAAACCGAATGGAATCCCCTTGAATGTCTTGTTCTTCTCGATGGCGCGGATGACCTTTCCGGCAACATATTCCGGCTTGAGGATAGGGATGATCCGGGACTTCACGCCGTCAAACATTCCGGTATTTATATAGTAAGGGGCTACCGTAGTCACATGTACATCGCTTTTCATGTCCTGAAGCTCGATCCTTACTGAATCTGACCATCCGATCGCTCCCCATTTGCTTGCCGCATATACCGACATCTTCGGGTTGGAGAGCATGCCGCCTGCAGATGCGATGGTGCATACATGACCTCTGTTGCGCCTGATCATGCCCGGAAGCATGGCGCGGGTGACGAACATAGGCGCAATCGTATTTATATTCATAGTCCTTATGATCTCATCCGGGGTCTGCTTGTCGAAGGTCTTGTTGCTGGTGACGATTCCTGCACAGTTGATCAGGATGTCTACCTCTCCGCATTCGCCCGCAACTCTTTGATATCCTTCGACAACAAGCTCGTTTCTTGATACATCCACAATATATCCCTTCACCTTGCCTTTCTTGCTGAGTTCGCTGACCGCATCAGCGATGTTCCTGGGGTTGATGTCCCATATGATGAGGCACGAAGCCCCTTTCTCCAGGGCCATACGGCCCATGATCCTGCCGATTCCGGAAGCTCCTCCGGTGATCAGCACATTTGCGTTTTCAAATTTCATAACCACTAGTTTCCGGCAAAGGTATCGCAAATTAAATACCTGCTGCAAAATGCAGCAGGTAATGCCGTGAAAACGCGTGATTCGTTGTGATTGTCGCGATTATGGGGCGAAAGTCAGCCGGGGTGTGGCGAAATCCGGGCTAAAAATGCCTTTTGTATGCCTGTACATCAAGCTCCCAAAGCCCCTGTTCCTTCAGTACCATTTCAATTGTCTCCCTTGCGCAGCCTTTGCCGCCCGGCCTTGTGCTTATATATCCGGCGATCTCCTTGACCTCGTCGACAGCGTCGCTCGGACATACTCCGCAACCGCATGCCACCATGACCGGAATGTCCGGAAGGTCGTCGCCGAAGTACATGACCTCTTCGGGCTGAAGTCCATGTCTGGTGCAGAAGTCATCGAAGTCCTCTATCTTTGCCCTTGAGCCGAGATACACATCTTCGGGCTTTATGCCGCAGCTCCCGAATCGCTTCCTGATGCTTTCAGAACGGCCTCCGGTTATGATGGCAAGATGAAATCCCTTCATCACCGCCATTCTTATGGCCAGACCGTCCTTCGAGTCGAAGGTGCGGTACAGCTCTCCGTTCAGGTCTGCAAGGATTCCACCGTCTGTGAGAACGCCGTCAACGTCGAATGCAAAGGCCCTGATCTTGCTGAATCTTCCGTTCATGTCTGTCATTCAGGATGTTATGATTTTGCGCCGCCGCCGAATCCGCCCATAGGGAAGGTAGCCTTAGGCTCGCTTGCGAATGTGATCTGACCGTGCTGGCTCTCGTATTTGTTGATGTTGTCCTGAAGCGCGAGATAAAGTCTCTTTGCGTGCTCCGGAGTCATGATGATGCGGTTTCCTACCTCAGGTTTAGGAAGTCCTGGGAGCATTGTCGCAAAATCGATGATGAACTCGCTGTGCGAATGGGTTATGATAGCGAGATTTGAGTATGAACCCTTTGCCACTTCCGGCTTGAGCTCGATCTTGAATTCCTTTTCGTTTGCCATGATATTTTGAGTTAATTATTTGTCAATAAAGTGTAGACGACTGACAAAATTAATCAAAATAACTGTAAATTTGCGGCACTTAAAACATAAAACTATGAACAAATTGAGATTCTGGTTCAATAATGCAAGGCCTATCTCATTGCCGCAGAGTATGTTACCGGCATTGACGGCAGTAGCCTTGTCATACAGCAGAGCGGATGGCGCCCAGTTCTCATGGGTGGCGGCTATAGCGTCGCTCTTTGGCGTGATGCTCCTGCATCTTGGCATGAATCTTCTGGATGACTGGTTTGACTATAAGAATGGATCCGCTCAGGCGCGTCAGCAGGTGGCCAGCGAGGGATTCAGGGGCAGGATGATCAAATATCCGTACCTGACTTCAGGCGAGGCGACGCCAAGACAGCTTCTGGGAGCGGTGGGAGTCTTTATGGCTCTGGCTGCAGTGATGGGTGCGGTGGTTATCATCATCAGAGGATGGATGATCCTCGGATGGGTTGCGGCAGCCCTGATTCTTGGAGTGTCATATTCTGGAGGCCCTCTCAAGCTTGGATTCAGGGGATTGGGAGAACTCGTCATCTTCCTGATGTTCGGTCCTATGATGATGACAGGAGTGTATTATGCGATAACAGGTACCGTGGACATGAAGATCACGTGGCTGTCCATCGCCGTAGGACTCCTGGTGACCAACATCGTTTATTCTCACTCCGTACTTGATTCCATTCCGGATGCAAAGATGGGCAAGAAGACCATGGCCCACCTTATGGGTGGTCCAAAGGGACAGATATTCCTGTCAGCTCTGATCAATACTGTACCATATGTAATGGTCGTGACTGCCGTCCTCCTGAAGCAGATCCATGTGGCATATCTTGCTGTGCTTCTGGTACTTCCGGTGTCACTCTGGCTGGTGAAGTCCCTCAATGACCATGTCACGGGCAAGGAAGTCGATCTCGAGCCAAGGAAGTGGATGGGCAATATGGGTGACTGGGAAAAGTACAGGCAGGCAGGCATCGCATGGTTCCTTCTCCGCTGGCTGACAGCAAGAAACATCGTGACCCGTTTCTGTCTCATAATCATTATTGTAAACTTGATTTTTGGATAATATGAAGAAACTCTTTTATCTGGGCTGGTGGTTTCTCCGTGCCCGCCTGTTCGGTCGCAAGGCTCCGCTTCAGACCGTACTGTTCATATCGGACATCTGCAACCTCAGATGCAAGCACTGCAGCGTTTATGAACTCAAGAACCCTCACAACATGACTTATGAGCAGGTGCGCGAGCATCTGCAGTATTCATATGACCTCGGTTCGCGATTCGTGGATTTCGAAGGCGGTGAGGTGACCATCTGGAAGGACGGCGACTACAGGATCAATGATCTTATTGACCTTGCCAAGGAGATCGGATTCTTCTCATGCACCATAACCACGAATGCGCAGCTGCCTTTTGCAGGCAGCAAGGCGGATTCGATCTGGGTGAGCCTTGACGGTGCGGGATCATATCATGAGGAGGTACGAGGCAAGGGCACCTTTGCGAAGCTTGAGAAGAATATCGCAGAATGCGGCCATAAGCATTTGAGCGTCAATATGGTAGTCAATACTCTTAACTACATGGCAGTAGAGGATACGATAGAGTACGCAAAGAATAATCCTGCCATCGAACAGATCTCCATCAACTTCCACACTCCTTTTGAGGGCACAGAATACCTTGCCCTCGACATGGACAAGCGCGCAGAGATCATTGACAAGGTACTTGAATACAAGAAGAAGGGTTATCCTATCATGAACTCCAGGTCGGGCCTCAAACTCATGAAGACCAATAAGTTCACCAGGAGATGCTGGGTTACAAACTTCATATATCCCGACGGAAGCAGGGGGCTTTGTGTAGGACATGGTACGGATAAGTGCGACAAGTGCGGATTCTGCATGGCAGGAGAAATGGCGTCTGTTTTTGCCTTCAGGCCTGATACTATTTTTGCCGGACTCAAACTGAGGGCATAATTCAAAATAATTTGTTATCTTTGTACGATATTGTGCATTAATGTGTGCACGATATCGTACAATTGATTTTTAATAGATTAACAAGATACAGATTTATGGAACTGCCAGCAAAGTATGATCCTGCCTTGACGGAGGATAAATGGTATGCCTATTGGCTTGAAAACAAGTTCTTTCATTCAGAACCTGACGAAAGAGAACCTTATACAATCGTGATCCCGCCACCGAATGTGACCGGTATCCTTCATATGGGCCATGTGCTCAACAATACATTGAATGACGTTCTCGTCCGTAAGGCAAGGATGGACGGTAAGAATGCATGCTGGGTGCCAGGTACTGACCACGCATCGATTGCTACGGAGAACAAGGTGGTGCAGAAGCTTGCTGCAGAGGGTATAAAGAAGGAAGACCTTACTCGCGAGCAGTTTCTTGAGCATGCATGGGAGTGGAAGGAGAAGCACGGAGGCATCATCCTCAGCCAGCTCCGCAAGCTCGGCGCGTCATGTGACTGGGACAGAACCAAGTTCACAATGGATCCTGATCTCAGCGAGGCTGTGATCAATACATTCGTTTACTTCTATAATAAAGGATACATCTATAGAGGTGTGCGTATGGTTAACTGGGATCCTGTAGGTCTTACAGCTGTCAGCGATGAAGAGGTAGTGCACAAGGATACAGTGAGCAAGTTCTACCATCTCCGTTATTTCATTTCTGATGGAAACGGAAATCCTACAGATAAGTATATAATCATTGCTACAACCCGTCCGGAGACCATCATGGCCGATGCCGCTGTCTGCATCAATCCTGAAGACGAAAGGTATCATTGGCTCAAGGGAAAGAAGGTCCTTATTCCTCTGATCAACAAGGAGATTCCTATCATTGAGGACAGTTATGTTGCTATGGATTTCGGTACAGGCTGTCTTAAGGTGACTCCTGCCCATGACGTTAATGACTATGAGATCGGAAACCGCCATAATCTTCCGGTAATCGATATCATCGATGACCATGGCCGTCTGAATGAGAAGGCTCAGATCCTTGTCGGAGAAGACCGATTCGATGCCCGCAAGAAGATCGTGAAGATGCTCGAAGAGGCTGGAAATCTCGAGAAGATGGAGGACTACACATCTCCTGTCGGTTACTCGGAAAGAACAAATGCGGTAATCGAACCAAGACTTTCTATGCAGTGGTTCCTCAGAATGGAGGCTCTTGCAAAAGATGCTCTCGAGTCTGTGGAAAGTGGAAAGGTCAAGCTCATACCTGACAAATACCGTAATACATATCGCCATTGGATGGAGAAT
>JAFTWQ010000074.1 GCA_017465225.1 Bacteroidales bacterium | reverse complement strand
TGTCTATTATGCGCCTTTTCGGCATATTTTTCCTCTTTTCCTCGTCAGATAGCACCGCTATCCTCCTCTGAAAACAGAAAAAATCTACTCGAAAATTCATCATAATATTTCAAATGATAAAATTTTAAACAGTTTCTTAATGTCAAAACAATCACATTATCAATAAACTGATTCCCATGATGGCCATACCGCCCACAACTCCGGCGATAGCCACGTGGTGCTTGCCGTATTTTTCGGCAGTTGGCAGAAGTTCGTCAAGCGATATGTATATCATGATGCCGGCCACAGCCGCAAGGATGAGAGGGAACGCCGCACCGCCCTCGCTGAGCTCGATGCCGAATAAAGAGGTTACACCGAGACACAGAAGCGCGCCGATGACCTCGCTCATGCCCGAAAGCGTCGCATAAAGCAGGGCCTTGCCCTTGCTCTTTGTGGCATAATATATAGGTATGGCTACGGCTATGCCTTCGGGGATGTTGTGGATGGCGATGGCGAAAGTGATGCCCGTACCCATCTGAGGATCGTTCAGGGCTCCGATGAAAGTCGCTATCCCTTCTGGGAAATTGTGGATGGCTATCGCAAGTGCCGACATCAGGCCGAGCCTGTGCAGGGCTTTTTCGCTTCCGGTCTGTTCAAGTATGCCGACTGCAGGGGTCTTGGCGTTCAGCGACAGTCCGGATGCCTCATGAGGGTTCTCATATTCCGGAATAAGGAAGTCGATTAGGGTTATGATTCCCATACCTACGAAGAATGCCAGCAGGACAAGAGCCTCCCCGTGTCTCAAAGAGCCGGTTGCGGATATTTCGGCCTGGGCTTCGGGAAAGAGTTCAGCGAGCGATATGAATATCATCACGCCGGCGCTCAGTCCGAGTGCCCCGGCCAGGAAATTGCTGCTGAGCTTCTTCTTGAAGAGCACAAGCGCGCCCCCGATGCCGGTGGCTCCACCGGCAATCAGAGTAAGTATCAATGCGCCTGTTATTCCGTTCATACTGTCAGTTGTTTCTTTATTTTCATTCCGGGCGTGGGCCGTAAGGCTGTTGCCGGGAAATCTATTCGGATTTCTTTGCCTTCAGTGCAGACCATATCATAAATGCTATGATTGCGGCATAAGGTATGATCGCCACCGGTTCTGTCCACGGTGAAGGCTTGATATATACGTCCACATTCGCGAACCTGAGTATCGCGCTGACAACGCCCATAAGTGCGCCGCCGGCGATGAATCCTGAAGCAATCAGCGTGCCCTTCTCGGTGCGTGCGTCGTTGAGGGCCTTGTCCTTGCTGCGGCTGCCGACGAACCAGGAGATGGCGCCGCCGATGAGCATAGGCATGTTGAGGTCGATAGGTATGAACATTCCGAGTGCGAAAGGCAGAGCCGGCACCTTGAAGAATGTGAGCACGAGGGCGATTACGGCTCCGATGCCGTAAAGAAGCCATGGCGCGCTTCCGCCGTTCATCATAGGCTCGATGACGGCAGCCATGGCGTTGGCCTGAGGAGCTACTAAGGCACCTTCGCCGGTGAATCCGTATGTCTTGTTGAGAACAAGCATCACACCTCCTACGGTAGCAGCCGCAACGAGGGTTCCGAGGAACTTCCAGCTCTCCTGTTTCTTAGGTGTGGAGCCTATCCAGTATCCGATCTTGAGATCGGTGATGAATGCGCCTGCGACAGAAAGTGCTGTACATACAACTCCACCGATGATGAGCGCGGCAGTCATTCCTGCTGTGCCGTTGAGGCCTACGGCCACCATGATGAGCGAAGCGAGGATAAGAGTCATGAGTGTCATTCCGCTGACAGGGTTCGAGCCTACGATGGCAATCGCGTTGGCCGCCACTGTCGTGAACAGGAATGCGATTATGCCTACGATGAGAAGTCCCACCACCGCATGCCAGATGTTGTCAACCACGCCGAACATGAAGAAAAGGAAAACGGCGAGAAGAGCCACTGCGATGCCGATGACGATGATCTTCATCGAAATGTCCCTCTGGGTCCTTATGACTTCTGCCTCTGTTCCGTCCTTCTTTCTCTTGAATTCGTTGGCAGCGAGTCCTACGGCCGACTTTATCACTCCGAATGACTTTACGATGCCCACGATGCCGGCAGTCGCGATACCTCCGATGCCGATATGCCTTGCATATTCCTTGAATATCTGGTCTGCTGACATCTCGCCGATGGTCTGTGTGATTCCGGAATTCATGAGGTCAATGACCTGACCGCCCCAGATGAGGTTCATCAGAGGGATGAGCACGAGCCATACCAAGAAGCTTCCGCAGCAGATGATGAATGCATATTTGAGACCTACGATGTAGCCGAGTCCGAGGACGGCGGCTCCTGTATTTACCTTGAGAAGTACCTTTGCCTTGTCGGCTATTGCCGCACCCCATGGGAGGATCTTCGTGGTGAGAGTTTCGCCCCAGAGTCCGAATGTGGATACGATGAAGTCGTAAAGACCGCCGATGAGACCGCTGATGAGAAGGGTTTTGGCTCCCTTTCCGCCGCTTTCTCCGCTTACGAGCACCTGGGTTGTGGCCGTAGCTTCAGGGAAAGGATATTTTCCGTGCTGTTCTTTCACGAAATACTTCCTGAAAGGAATGAGGAAGAGGATTCCGAGAATACCTCCGAGCAGTGAAGAGAAGAATACTTTGGTGAAGTTCACCGTCAGTTCGGGGTATTTGTCCTGAAGGATGAAGAGGGCAGGCAATGTGAATATTGCACCTGCCACTATCGCTCCCGAGCACGATCCGATGGACTGGATCATCACGTTCTCGCCTAATGCGTTCTTGCGTCCGAGTCCGCTTGAAAGTCCGACTGCGATGATTGCTATAGGGATGGCCGCTTCAAATACCTGTCCCACCTTAAGTCCTAAATAAGCCGCTGCCGCTGAAAATATCACTGTCATGATAAGTCCGAGGGTCACCGACCACGGAGTCACCTCAGGATAGGTTTTCTGCGGCGACAATAGAGGTTCATACTCCTCGCCCGGCTTCAGCTCCCTGTGAGCGTTCTCCGGCAATTGTGTCTTTTTGTTTTCCATTATATATAGGTATTATAGTTTCGTTGTGACACGAATTACAAAAATAGTAAATATATCTCGAAAAAGTATATAAAATTGTCCCGTGGCGCGTATTTGATTGGCACACAGCGAGATGCTGTAAATCGCTGCTGTCCTTTGCCGGCAGCGATTTACGTTATCTTGTTGATTTTCAGCTGGATTGGCGTCAGTGTGTTGATTATGAAGTTGATTTATAGGATGTTACGGTGTAGGCTGCGGGAAAAATGAAGAAAAAGTGTAAAAAAAAGTGCAGAAAAATTTGCAGGTAAAGAAAAAAGTCGTACCTTTGCAACCCGTTTGAGAAAAAACGGTAGTTCATTGACAATATTGAGAAAAGATAACGAGGTAAAGTTAGAAGATGAAATAAGTTAGTCTGTAACGAGTAAAAAGATAGAGAGTCTATCGTATGTTGTGGACTGCAATTTCAAGGCAACGAGTAAATGAGAACAAGTGTAAAATAAATTACTGAAGTTCTTGTGATTCATTCAAAGAATACAAACAGAGAGAAGGTTACAAGAGCGGACGGCGGATGCCTAGGCTTCTGGAGGCGATGAAGGACGTGGTAAGCTGCGACAAGCACCGGGGAACTGCAAACAGGTATTGATCCGGTGATTTCCGAATGGGGCAACCCGGCACATTGAAGATGTGTCACCAGCGTTGCTGGAGCGAACGTGGGGAACTGAAACATCTCAGTACCCGCAGGAAGAGAAAGAAATTATCGATTCCCTTAGTAGTGGCGATCGAACGGGGAAGAGCCTAAACCGGTCATGTTACGGCATGGTCGGGGTTGTAGGACCGGTCATAGGATCATACGGATTGAACTGGAATGTTCTGGAAAGTTCAATCGCAGAGGGTGATAATCCCGTACAGGTAAGATCAGTATGACAAGGCCGGCACCTGAGTAGGGCGGGACACGTGAAATCCTGTCTGAATCCGCGGGGACCATCCCGCAAGGCTAAATACTCCCAGAAGACCGATAGTGGACCAGTACTGTGAAGGAAAGGTGGGAAGCACCCCTGGCAGGGGAGTGAAATAGAACCTGAAACCGTCCGTTTACAAGCGGTTGGAGCCCGAGAGGGCGACAGCGTGCCTTTTGCATAATGAGCCTACGAGTTGCTTCTGTCCGGCAAGGTTAAGGACTTCAGGTCCGTGAGCCGAAGCGAGAGCGAGTCTGAACAGGGCGTTCAGTCGGACGGAGCAGACGCGAAACCTAGTGATCTACCCATGGCCAGGTTGAAGGTTCCGTAACAGGGACTGGAGGACCGAACCGGTTTACGTTGAAAAGTGCTCGGATGAGCTGTGGGTAGGGGTGAAAGGCTAATCAAACTGGGAGATAGCTCGTACTCCCCGAAATGTCTTTAGGGACAGCCTCGACTTAGCT
>JAFTWQ010000029.1 GCA_017465225.1 Bacteroidales bacterium | reverse complement strand
CTTAGTTCGCAGAGGAAATTATTATATCATATCTTCACCGCTATCATTGGTAGTGGCGCCAGCTCACGCACTTCTGAGAAGTCATAACGCCACTCACAGTGCATAGATAGTATGTGATCTGGATTTATAGAGGAAATATAAGAAAAATCCGATATTTTGCTATCTTTGCGCGAACAAAGAGAATAATAACAATCCAAATTTGATAGAAATGGAAGAGCAGAGCTTGAAAAAAGTCATGTATGCCCTTGCGGCCGTTGCAGTTGTGCTTGCCGGAGCCCTCGCATACATCTGGTATCAGAAATCATCCCTCGTAAATGAACTTACCCTTGAGAAGGAGGAGCTCACAGAGCAGATGATCGCCCTTCAGAATGATTATGCTACATTGTCGTCAGACTATGATGACATCAACCTCCAGCTTGACTCGTCACGTCTCGAGGTGCAGCTTCTCATCGATAAGATCACACAGACAGAGGCAACAAACAGGACAAAGATCCGTCAGTACGAAAGGGAACTCGGTACTCTCAGAAGCATCATGAAGAACTACATCGTGCAGATCGACTCCCTCAACACTCTCAACAAGCAGCTTACTGCTGATGCAGCTGCGGCTCGTCGTGAGGCTGCCGAGAGCAGAAGAAAGCAGCAGGAGCTCAACAAGACCGTAGAGGAGCTTACCGGACAGGTTGCTGCAGGATCTGTAATCAAGGCGCGTGGCATCAGGATCGAGGCTTACAACGCTTCAGACAAGGTCACCGACCGCAGCAGCCGTGTATTGAGACTTCTCACCACTCTCAGCCTCGTGGAGAACGATCTTGCTCCAAAGGGACCTGTAAGAGTATACATCAGAGTCAAGGGACCGGACGGAATCCTTCTCACAAACGACACACAGAGGACATTCGAGGTGAACGGAGAGCCTATGATCTGCTCGGCTTCGCGTGAGGTCGACTATCAGGGCAAGGAGGTTGAGCTCAGCATCTATCTCAACGACATCACAGGTTATGTGAAGGGTATCTACACTGTTGAGGCATATACCGAGCAGACACTTCTCGGATCAGCCGAGCTGATGCTCCGATAAGCCGTGATATACGTCCACGTCCCGTTCTGCAGGAGTTTCTGCACATATTGCGACTTCTATTCGGAGGTCGCCGCCAGATGCCGTAGGGCAGAGGATGAGCAGCGTCAGAACGATTTTTTCAACGGCTATTCCAAGGCTCTGGCCGAGGAGGCTGTGATGCGTGGACATGAGATCACAGATCATGTAAATACATTGTATATAGGAGGCGGCACCCCATCGGTGCTGCCCCTTTCTGTTTTTGAGAATCTGCTTGCCGCTCTCTCGGAGACGGGACATGGAGGTCCGTTCGATGAATTCACCGTTGAGGTCAATCCGGAAGATATCGTCGAGAAGGGAGAAAAATATGTCGAAGGACTTCTCAGACTGGGCGTGAACCGCATAAGCATGGGAGTCCAGTCGTTTGATGACGGCATACTGAAGTTCATGAACCGTCGTCACGATGCGGCGTCTGCGCGCAAGGCCTACTCCATTCTGGAGGATGCGGGCGTGGAGAATATCAGCATCGACCTGATCTTCGGCCTTCCGCAGCTGTCGGATACACAATGGACCGATACTTTGAAAAATGCCCTCGGGATATCCTCTAGGGGTGTTCCGCCTCATCATATATCGTCTTATCAGCTTTCGGTCGAGCCGGGCAGCATGCTGGCGAGGATGGTTGAAAAGGGTATGTGGAGCGAGGCTCCGGAGGAACTGTGCGAGAGGCAGTATGCCATGCTCTGCGAGGCTCTTGCCGCAGCGGAATACCATCATTATGAGATTTCGAATTTCGCCCGTCCGGGGTATGAGGCGGTTCATAACAGCGCCTATTGGAAACATGTTCCATATGTCGGTCTGGGACCCGGTGCACATAGTTTTGGTGTCAACAGGTCTTACCGGTGTATTCCAGTGGCCCCCTCCCACTCTGGCGAGTGGGCCCCTCCCCCTACCCGGGGGTGGGAAAATGCCACTTCCATACATCCGGCATCGACCTTTAACAGGCAATGGAACCGGCCGGACCTGCGGGCATACATTGCGGATCCGTGCGGCATAAGCGAACACGAAACCCTTGATGAAGGCCAGCTGGTACTCGAACGGATAATGCTTGCCCTGCGTACATCAGACGGCATCCCTGCCTCCTTCCTGCGCGATCATTGCGACCTCCCGTCCCTCGACCGGGCCCTTGCTTCCGGCGACCTTGTCATGAAGCCGGACGGCAATATCCGTATTCCGGAAAACAGGTTTTTCGTATCAGACCGCATAATATCCGATATCGTCTGATATCATTTCCTCCCATATCTATGTCATTTTCAGATTATTTTTCCTAATATTGTAGATTCAAAATCTACGTAATCATGGGAAATGTCCATTCTGAAAGAATAGCCGCCCTAAGGGGTGTGATGTCTTCAAACGGTTGGGATGCTGTCGTAATCACAGGCTCCGACCCTCACAGCAGTGAATATCAGGCTCCAAGATGGAAGCAGGTCGAATGGCTCACCGGATTTACCGGCGAGGCTGGTGATGTGGTGATCACCATGGATCATGCGGGCCTCTGGACCGATTCAAGATATTTCATTCAGGCCCTTGCCCAGCTTGAAGGTACGGATGTGGAACTTCACAAGACACGCCAGCCGGATACGGTGAGGATACCTCAATGGCTTGCAGGAAGAGCCAAGGTAGTGGCTGTGGACGGACTTTGCCAGAATGTGAGTGCGGTGCAGGAGATCGAGGCATGCATCGGTGAGGGAGGACTGGTTGTGGACGTTCCCGATCTTCTTCAGGACCTTTGGGAAGGCAGGCCGCAGATTCCTGTGACCCCGATAACAACCCTTGATGTGGAGGCCTTCGGAGGCATTCCGCGCATAGACAAGATATCGTGGCTCCGCAAGTGGATGCTTCTTGGAGGATATGACAAGGTGCTTCTTTCTTCATTGGATGAGATCGCATGGATGCTCAATGTCAGGGGAGGAGATATCGACTATAATCCGCTTGTGATTTCGTATCTCCTTGTATCCCAGGATTATGTCAAGTGGTTCGTCAAGAAGTCGGCTTCTGATTCGGAGCTCGATCCGGATACTGTTGACAGTTTCAACGAACTGAAGATGGACGGTGTGGATGTTGAGGATTATGACGCTGTCTTCTTCGCCCTTTCTGATTTCGGGCAGGATGAGACTTCCGGCCTCATCTTCGTGGATCCTTCGACATTGAATTCGCATATCCATAAACATATCTGCGACTCGTTCTCTCCGTCTGCCGTCGTCTGCGGCATGTCTCCGGTGATACATGAGAAGGCGGTGAAATCCGCTTCGGAGGTAGAGAATTTCAGACAGGCATATATAGATGACGGTGTGGCCATGGAGTGCTTCATCCATTGGCTTGAGGCCGAGGTGGCTTCGGGCAGGGAAGTGACCGAATGGGAGGCTTCGGAGAGGCTTACCGCGTTCAGGGCGGAGATCCCGGGCTACAGGGGCAACAGCTTCGAGAACATTTCGGGATATGGACCTAATGCAGCTCTTCCGCATTATTCGACCCCGGCAACCGGCTCGGCTGTGATCCGTCCTCATGGACTTTATCTCGTGGATTCAGGCGGACAATACCTTACAGGAACCACCGACATCACAAGGACAATCCCTATGGGAGAATGTACCGACCTGGAGAAGGAGGACTACACTCTGGTGCTCAGGGGAATGATCGAACTTTCACGATGCGTGTTCCCGCGCGGAACGACCGGATGTCATCTCGACGCCTTCGCACGTATGCCGCTTTGGCGCGCAAAACGCAACTTCGGCCATGGAACAGGCCATGGAATAGGCTATTATCTCTGTGTCCATGAAGGCCCGCAGGAGTTCCGCCAGAATTTCAATCAGTATGCCATCGTTCCGGGAATGGTCATGACTGACGAACCGGGACTTTATCGCGAGGGAATGCATGGAGTGCGCCATGAAAACACTCTCTTGTGCCGCGAGGCAGGCATTAACGCCTTCGGTGACTGGCTTGAATTCGAGACCATAACATGCTGTCATATAGATACTTCGGCCGTTGTCAAGGACCTTCTCGGACCTGAAGCGACAGCATGGCTGAATGCATATAACGAAAGGGTATACCGTACATTGTCTCCGCTTCTCCCTCCTCATATCGCAGCGTGGCTCAGAGGCAAGACCATGCCGATTTAACGATTGAATCCTATGGAAACGAACTATGAAATCCAGATCCAGGGCAGTGTGGACGAACTGCTCAAGAGGATGTGCTGCAAATGTAACGAGCGTGACCTGGAGAGGCTGCGTGATGCATTTGAATTCGCAAGAGAAGCCCACAGCCCCCAGAGACGCAAGTCGGGCGAGCCTTACATCATCCATCCGGTCAATGTAGCCCGCATCGTTGCGGAAGAGCTTGAGCTTGGAGTGGATCCGGTGATCGCGGCATTCCTTCACGACGTGGTAGAGGATACACCTTATACCATCGAGGACATCAAGGCACGCTTCGGCGACGAGGTAGCCTTTCTTGTGGGAGTGGTCACCAAGGAGAAGAAGGACAAGTATGTGCAGTCGAAGCAGGTAGACAATTTCCGTCAGATCCTTGCATCGATGCAGTATGATGTACGTGCGCTTCTTATCAAGCTTGCCGACCGTCTCCACAACATGCGCACCCTCAGCAGCATGCGTCCGGACAAGCAGATGAAGATCGCCGGTGAGACCGACTATTTCTATGCCCCTCTGGCTAACCGCCTGGGTCTGTATCATGTGAAGACGGAGCTGGAGAATCTTTCGTTCCAGTACCGTTGTCCTCGCGAATACGCCCTTCTGGACAAGCTCCTGAAGGAAGAGTTCGAGACCGATCGTCCTCATATCGAGGCTTTCACGTCGAAGATAGAAAGACTTCTCGCAGAAGGAGGGATCACAGCCCGTACGGAGGTGCGTTACCGCAAGCCATACAGCATCTGGATGAAGATGCATGCAAAAAGCTGCGATTTCGCCCATGTCGATACAAAGTATTATGTCAGGGTCATATATCAGAATATGGAACCGTGGTCGGAGAAGGATACAAGTCTTCGCATATATTCCATCCTGACCGACGCTTTCAAGGAGCGTCCGGGAAGTGTTTCAAACTATATTGATGCACCGAAGGAGAACGGATATCAAAGCTTCCAGGTAAGGCTCTTGAACGACAGGGGAAAATGGGAGGAGCTTCATATATCATCGGAAAGGATGGTGCGTAACGGCCGTCTCGGCTGTGCGGCGGAGCGTACCGACGAGAATATCCAGGCATGGCTCGACAAATTCAACGAACTTCTCAAGGAAGTCGCTGACCAGGAGGCGGGAATGGACTTCATGGACGGAGTCACATCTTCCTTCTATTATGATGACATTATGGTCTTCACTCCGAAAGGAAAGTGCATAATCCTGCCTAAGGGAGCTTCAGCCCTAGATTTTGCATTCGAGATCCACAGCCGTATCGGAGAACATGCCCATTATGCCCGTATCAACGGCAAGCTGTCTTCTGTAAAGACCGTGCTTAAACGTGGCGACTGCGTGGAAATAGGTACGAATGAAGATACGGAGCCTCAGGCTGACTGGCTCGATCATGTATCGACATACAAGGCACGCAAGTTCATCAGCTCATACCTTTCCCATAGACCGGTATCGGTCTATGACCGCTGTCCTAACTGTCATCCTCTTCCTGGGGATGAGGTCATCGGATTCAGAATACCGGGAAAACCTGTGCAGGTGCACAAGAGGAACTGTCCGACAGCCATCAGATTGGCTTCCCAGAAAGGCGATTCGATTGTGGATGTCGCTTTCGAGGAGGATCCTGACTTCCTTTATCCTGTACGTATAAGCGTCAGGGCGATTGACAGATACCATCTTTTGAGCGACCTCGTAGACTGCATCACTGAAAAGCTGCGCCTTTCCATGATAGGCCTCAGGACCGAGACCACTGACCATATCGGCGTATGTACCATCGACTTCGAAGTCCATTCGATGAACGAACTTCAGACCGCCATGGACAGCATAGCCGCCATCGACGGTGTAGACGAGGTTCAGAGGATAGATATAGAATAACCGTCATCCCCGGCTTGACCGGGGATCCACAGACAAAATCGGCTGACTGGATTGCTCCGGTCAGCCGATTTTCTGTATCATTATCTTTTTTAGAGGACGCTTCCTGGGATAACGCCGTTAGCAACGAGATAACCTACGATTGCTGTAATTGTAAGGCATACGCAGAGGAGAGTTGCGAGACCGTTGCCGAGCAGCATAAGTCTTTTCTCCCATACCTTGTTGCTCCAGCCGATTGTCTGGAATGCGCTCCAGAAACCGTGTGTAAGGTGGAACCAGAGAGCTGCGAACCATACGATGTAGATGAGTACCATCCAGATGTTACCGAATGTGAGCTCCATGAGAGCATATACTGACTCAGGTGCTACGTGCTCACCCTTGAACCACTCTACATACTGCATCTCTGCCCAGAAGTGTGACATGTGGAATGCAACGAAACCAAGAACGATCACACCAAGAACGAGCATGTTCTTTGAAGCCCATGACTCAGCCTTTGTCTTGTTTGCCACTGCATAGCGGACCTCACCGCGTGCCTTGTAGTTTCCATATGAAAGGATTCCGGCATAAATGATGTGTACTGCGAATCCGAGTGCGAGGATCGGAACCATGATGTCGATGACCGGAGTAGCCATGAACCAGCATCCGCTGGCATACCATCCCTCACCTGCAGGAGCTCCCCATGTGCCCAGAATTACATCAATCACTGCAAAGAAGTTGATTGTAGTGTGGAGAAGCAGGAAAACGATCAGGAAAAGACCGCTGACGCTCATGATGAGCTTCTTGGTAATTGAAGAAAGTGCCATAATAGTTTTATAATCTTTTATAGTTAATATTCGGTTTGAATATGCTCTCTATCATGCAAAGATATATTCTTTCTTGGAAGTTTCATAATAATTCGATATTTTTGTTTGCTTGAATTTTTGAAAACAATAAGATATGGGCACATATAAACGCGTTCTTTTGAAATTGAGCGGCGAGAGCCTTGGAGGCCCTGCCGGAAAAGGTATTGATGAAAACTGGCTTGCGGCATATGCTGAAGAAGTGGCTGCAGCTGTGAAGAATGGTCTTCAGGTGGCTATCGTTATCGGCGGAGGAAACATCTTCCGTGGTCTTCAGGGCGTAGGAAAAGGCTTTGACAGGGTGAACGGCGACAAGATGGGAATGCTCGCTACTGTGATCAACTCCCTCGGTCTTGCAATGGCTATCCGTTCTGCCGGAGTCGAGGCGGAAGTGTTCACTGCAACACCTATGATGCCTGTCGCAAGGTATTACATGAGGGATGATGCTGTGGCTATGATGGAAAGGGGAGGAGTCGCTCTCATTGCCGGAGGTACAGGAAATCCATATTTCACGACAGATTCAGGTGCGGCCCTCAGGTCTCTTGAGATCGGTGCTGACGCTCTTCTGAAGGGAACACGCGTTGACGGCGTATATACAGCAGATCCGGAGAAGGACCCTACGGCTGTAAAGTATGACGAGCTTACCTTCGACAAGGCGATAGAGGACCGTCTCAAGGTGATGGACCAGACCGCTTTCGCTCTCTGCCGTGAGGGCAACATGCCTATCATCGTGTTCGATATGAATCAGAAAGGCAATCTTACCAAGCTCGTGAAAGGCGAGAAGGTAGGAACATTGGTACATGTATAAATTATAAAACCACAATACTATGATTACAAAAGCTAAAGAAATTCTGGCGGCTGCCAAAGGCAAGATGTCCAATGCTGTCAACCACCTCGACGAGGAACTCAAGGCATATCGTGTAGGCAAGGCTAATCCGCTTGTATTCAATAATGTGATGGTTGATTACTACGGAAGTCCTACTCCTATCCCGCAGGTTGCTTCTGTAACTACTCCTGACGCAAAGACACTCATGCTTCAGCCATGGGAGAAGAAGATGATCGCAGCTATCGAGAAGGCTATCCTTGATGCAAACATCGGTCTTACTCCTTCAAACAACGGTGAGAGCATCCGCTGTACAGTACCGCCTCTTACAGAGGAGCGTCGTAAGGAGCTCATCAAGAAGGCAAAGGGTGCCGGCGAGAATGCAAAGGTGAGTGTGCGTAACGCTCGTCGCGATGCTATCGAGGCTCTCAAGAAGGCTAACAAGGATGGTATGCCTGAGGATCTTCAGAAGGAGTACGAGCAGCTCGTGCAGAAGGAGACTGACGCTTTCGCAAAGAAGGTTGACGAGCTCGTTGCTGCAAAGGAGAAGGAAATGCTCACAGTTTAAAAATTATTGCTATATTTGTAACCGTTATGGGAACTTATCGATTTAGCGGCTTCGGTTTTTCTTATTTCTATTTCCAGAAAAGGAGGTAGACCGGACGTCGCGTATCGATTGATATATAGGAATCTATCATGCTGTCCGGTATTATATCGGACAGCTTTTTTTATTATGAAGAGAATAGCGATACAAGGAGTCAAAGGTTGTTTCCATGAGCAGGCTGCAAGGCTGTTCTATGAGAATCAGGAGTCTGATGTGCCGGGCATAGTGGAGTGCTCCACTTTCGACGGACTTTACCGCAGCCTCGACAAAGGGGCTGCCGATGCAGCTGTCATGGCGATCGAGAATACCGTTTCCGGAGGATTGCTCCCGAATTTCGAGCTGCTCCGCAAATATGACCGTAAGATCAAGGGAGAGGTCTTCCTCCGCATCCAGCAGAATCTGATGGCCTTGCCAGGCCAAAGGATAGAGGATATAAAGGAAGTGCGCACGCATTACATGGCCATCAACCAGACCCGTGAGTTCTTCAAGGATTATCCGTGGATCAGGCTTGTGGAGTCGGAGGATACCGCTAAAAGTGCGGCTGATGTGGCTGCGGAAGGACTTATGGGTGTAGGAGCCGTCGCTTCGACATTGGCTGCGGAGCTTTATGGCCTCGAGATTCTTGCTGAAAGCATCGAGACCTACAAGCAGAATTTCACGAGGTTCCTTGTGCTTGACGATTCTCTAGAGGTCGACAAGTCGAAGGTCAACAAGGCGTCCATGTGCTTCACATTGCCTCATACGCCGGGTTCATTGGCCCATGTGCTTACGATAATGTCCTTTTATGGAATGAATCTTACCAGGATCCAGTCGCTCCCGATACCGGGACAGGAATGGCAGTATTTCTTTTATGTGGACATCAAGTTCGATGACTATGTGAGGTACGGGCAGGCTGTAGCGGCGGTAAGGCCATTGATGGAGGATCTGAATGTTTTAGGTGAATATATAGCAGCGGTATGATAATCAAGGCGGCGAAAAGGACCGGTGCGGTCCAGGAATATTATTTTTCGAGGAAACTCAAGGAAATCGCTCAGATGAATGCCGAGCGTGCGTCCAGAGGTGAGGAGCTGATAATCAATCTGGGAATCGGCTCTCCGGACGGCATGCCTCCGATGCCTGCAGTCGATGCTTTATGCGATTCGGCCCGTCAGGCGGGCAGTCATGCCTACCAGAGCTATGTGGGTCTTCCGGAGTTGAGGCAGGCTTTCGCTGACTGGTACAGGCGCTGGTATGGTGTGGAGCTTGATCCGAAGACTGAGATCCAGCCTTTGGTGGGGTCGAAGGAGGCTGTCCTGCTGATTTCCATGGCATTCCTTGACAAGGGTGACAAGGTGCTGGTGCCGGATCCGGGCTATCCGACTTATTCTTCGGCTTCGAAGCTTGCGGAAGCGGAGGTCGTGTCATATGACCTTTGCGAGGAGAATGGCTGGTGGCCGGATTTCGATGCCCTCGAGAAGATGGATCTTTCAGGGGTCAAGATCATGTGGACGAATTATCCGAACATGCCTACAGGTGCGGCGGCTTCGGAGGAACTTTATGCGAAGCTGGTGGATTTCGGCCGCAGACATGGTATACTTATATGTAATGACAATCCATACAGTTTCATCCTGAACGACCGGCCGTTGTCGATTCTTGCCCAGCCGGGTGCGAAGGAGTGCTGCCTTGAGCTGAATTCCTTGAGCAAGGCTCATAACATGGCGGGATGGAGAATCGGTATGGTTGCGGCGGAGCCGGAGATCATTTCGGAGATCCTGAAGGTGAAGAGCCAGATGGATTCGGGAATGTTCAAGCCGCTTCAGGTGGCGGCGGTCGAGGCGTTGTCCCAGGGGCCGGAGTGGTTTGCGGAGCTTAATGCTGAATATGCGCGCAGACGGGTGCTGGCCGGGGAGATATTTGATCTGCTGGGGGCTGAGTATGACCATGACAGTTCGGGAATGTTCCTCTGGGGCAGGGTCGGACAGGCTGGAGCGGAGGTTTCAGATAAGTTACTTTATGAGGCGGGGGTGTTCATTACGCCGGGATTCATTTTCGGAAAGAATGGAGATAATTATATCCGTATATCATTGTGCTCGAAACCGGAGGTGCTGAAACGTGCCGCAGAAAAAATAAAGGCTGTCATCCGGAAAGACTAACGTCATCTTGAACGTTTCACTGTCATCCTGAACGAAGTGAAGGATCTTTAACCAGAACAATATGAAAGTAGGTATCATAGGATTGGGACTCATAGGTGGCTCGATGGCAATCGACCTTAAGAGAAAGGGATTTGCCGATGAGGTGCTGGGAGTCGAAGCCGAGCCGGTGAATGCGTCGGCCGCGGAGAAGATCGGGCTTGTGGACAGGGTCGTAAGCCTTGATGAATGTGTCAGGGAAAGCGATCTGATCGTGCTGGCTGTGCCTGTAGGAGCGGCTGTAAGGCTTCTGCCTATGGTGCTGGACCGTTTCGCGTCTGATGGTGACGGGAAGATCGTGATGGATGTATGTTCTACGAAGGAACATCTCGCACGAAGCGTGAAATACCATCCCTGCCGCAGGCAGTATGTGGCCTCGCATCCGATGGCGGGAACAGAGTACAGCGGTCCATGGGCGGCCATGCCGGGGCTTTTCGACGGTCATGCATGCATAATCTGCGATTCGGAGGAATCTTCGCCGAAGGCGGTCAGGTGCGTGGAGTCGCTTTATGAGACGCTGAACATGAGGACCATATACATGAATTCCTCCAGTCATGATGTGCATACGGCTTATGTGTCGCATATATCCCATGTGACTTCGTTCGCGCTTGCATTGACGGTCCTTGACAAGGAAAAGGATGAAAAGCATATCTTCGATCTGGCGTCGGGAGGTTTTTCTTCGACGGTACGTCTTGCGAAGAGCAGTCCGGACATGTGGACGCCGATCCTGAGCCAGAACAGGGACAATGTCCTTCATGTGATGGATACATATATAGAGAAGATGCAGGCATTCCGTCAGGCGATAGCGGATGGGGATGAGGATGCGGTGAGAGGGCTGATCGAGGATGCAAACAAGATAAGAAGAATAATCAGATAAAATCAGATATTATGGCAGACAAGAATCTGGAAATCATTCCTTTGTATGAGTGGGGAATGTTCAAGGAACCAAGGCCGAGCGTAGTGGCCGGTCCGTGCAGTGCAGAGACAGAAGAGCAGGTCATGGAGACCGCAAGGGGACTCAAGGAGATGGGTGTCAATGTGTTCCGTGCAGGAATCTGGAAGCCTAGGACTCATCCGGGATGCTTCGAGGGTATCGGCGTTGAGGGACTCGGATGGCTTCAGAGGGTGAAGGATGAGCTGGGGCTGAAGGTGGCTACGGAGGTTGCCAGCGAGAAGCATGTCCGTGAGTGCCTCAAGCATGGAGTGGACATATTGTGGATTGGTGCCAGGACGACTGCCAATCCTTTCCTTGTGCAGGAAATAGCAGATGCCTTGAAGGGAACCGACATTCCTGTTTTCGTAAAGAATCCGGTCAATGCCGATCTTGATCTGTGGATCGGAGCTCTCGAGCGTCTCAACAGGGCAGGCGTAAGGAAACTCGGAGTCATCCATAGGGGATTCTCCACATTTGATAAGATCCAGTACCGCAATGATCCGCAGTGGCAGATCGCCATCGAGCTCAGGAGCCGTTACCCGGAGCTTCCGTTCTTTGTGGACCCGAGCCATATGGGCGGCAGCACGAAATATATCAAGGAGATAAGCCAGAGGTCTCTGGACCTGGGTTTCGAAGGCCTTATGATCGAGGCTCACTGCAATCCTTCATCAGCATGGAGCGATGCAAAGCAGCAGCTTACCCCGGCCGAGCTCGATGATCTTATCTTCCGGCAGCTTTATGTGAGGGATGCGGATTCGGACTCGCCGGAATGGAAGGAGAACATCGACCACCTCAGGGCCAAGATCGATGTCATAGACGAAAATCTCCTCTATGCCCTCGGCTCGAGAATGAAGATCAGCCGTCAGATCGGAGAATACAAGAAGGACAACAACATCGCCATCATCCAGGCTGCACGCTGGGATTCCCTTTTCGGCAAGGTCGTAGAGAAAGGCCGTGAGTACGGCCTCTCCGAGAAGTTCCTCAACGATGTCTTCAACGCCATCCACGAAGCATCCGTGGAGGTGCAGAATGAAATTATTTCAGGAAAGAAGCAAGCTGGGATCTGAAGATGTTCCTGTCCTCGTCAGTAAGGAATCCGACCTTGATGGGGATATGGAACATCCTGTCTTTCAGGCTGCCTGGGACGAAACGGCAGTCCCTTACCCTCTGACAGTCCTTCTCCGTTGTCATGATCACCGATGTCGGATATGCATCGGATGCATTCCTTATCGAGTAGATGTCGGAACGGGTGAAGTTGTGGTGGTCAGGGAAGTTGAAGTGCTTCACGATCTTATAGTCTCCGCAGAGATAGTTGCGGAGCGGAGTGTCATTGGCGATTCCGGAGAAAAGTATGAGTCTCTTTGCATACAGGTATCTTGAGTCGCCTTCTGGATATACGGCCTGCGGAGTGTCGTACGCGATGGAAGTGAAGAAGATATGCTGCTTCCGGCCGTTCTTCCTGGTACCCTCGCATGTCTCCGGATTGAAATCCCTGATGCCAAGCTCGGATGCCCATTCCGCCCTCTGCTCGTCATCGATGTAGGTAGGGCATTTGGTGACGATGAGGATGTCGGCTGCGCCGAGTCTGGACGGAAGGTCGCGGAGACGTCCCATAGGCATGAGATGATCCTTGAATACAGGTCTGCTGTAATCAACGAGTACGATTGAGACGTCCGGTTTGAGCGCCCTGTGCTGGAATGCGTCGTCGAGGACGATTATGTCTGCCTTCGGCATGTCCTTGTATATGCATCTGCGGCCCTTCTTCGATGTCTGGAGAAGCTCCGGATTGCTCAGGAATTCGCATCCTCTTTTCCTTGACTTGTCTACAGCCACGGTCACCTGCGGGAACTTCCTCTTGATCTGGAGAGGCTCGTCTCCAAAATCCTCGGCAGTACCCTCCACGACAACCTGCTGGAATCCCTTGCTCTTCCTCTTGTAGCCTCTCGAAAGCACGGCGATGTTCTTGTCCTGCCACTTCTCGTCTTCCAGCAGCATCCGGAGTATCATTTCCGTATGTGGAGTCTTTCCAGTACCGCCGACGGTGATGTTGCCGACGCAGATGGTCGGAACCTCGGCTTTGTGGGACTTGAAGAGTCCGATGTTATAGAACGCATGTCTGCATGCGAGAGTAAGGGAATATGGGAAAAGAAGTATCTTGTCAATCATAGTCAGTTTCTACACTAATGTCCTGTAAATATAGCAATTATAATCCGTAAATGCTGCTGGCCTGAGGCGGTTCCTCGTTCCCCCAGCGCTCGGCGATGCCGTCCAAAGTCGCGAACAGCTCCTGCGGGTCGTTCAGGGTCACCAGCTTCAGCCTGGTCTCCTTGAAATCATGCAGGCCCTTGAAATAGCATGAAAGATGGCGTCTCATCTCGAGGACTCCCACGCGGTCGCCCTTGATTTCCAGGGATTTCGCGAGGTGACGCTTCGCCAATGCCACTCTGTCGATGACGCTCATCTGCGGAAGAATCTCACCTGTGTCGAGATAATGCCTTATCTCCTTGAATATCCATGGATGGCCATATGTCGCGCGTCCGATCATCATGCCGTCGACTCCATAGCGGTCGAAATATTCCTTGGCTTTCTGCGGCGAGTTGATGTCTCCGTTTCCGATGATCGGAATATGCATCCTCGGATTTTCCTTCACCTTTCCGATCAGGGTCCAGTCTGCTTCTCCGGTGTACATCTGGCAGCGGGTGCGTCCGTGGATGGTCAGGGCCTGTATGCCCGCATCCTGCAGCCTTTCGGCCAGCTCGACGATGATCTTCGAGTCCTCGTCCCAGCCCAGACGCGTCTTTACGGTCACGGGGAGCTTCACGGCCTCTACGACCTGGCGGGTGATTTCCACCATCTTGTCCGGCTCACGCATCATTCCGGAACCGGCTCCACGGCGTGCGATCTTGTTCACCGGACAGCCGAAGTTGATGTCCACAAGGTCTGCTCCGTGGCCTCCGGCGATTTCCGCCGCCTGCTCGGCCATCTTTGCCGCATCGACCATCGCCTCCGGTATGTTGCCATAGATCTGGATGCCTATAGGTGCCTCGTAGTCATATGTAACGAGCTTCTCAAGAGACTTGCGCGCGTCGCGGATGAGTCCGTCCGAAGATATGAACTCCGTATACATCATGTCCGCCCCGAACTCCTTGCATATGAATCGGAACGATGCGTCGGTCACATCCTCCATCGGCGCAAGAAACAGCGGCTTTTCTCCAAGATCTATGTTACCTATTTTCATACGGGGTGCAAAAATACAAAAAAACTTAAAGGCAACACCTATAATTATATGACCATGATCCGAAAAAAGCAGTAAATTTGCAAAGATAAACCAATATGAATATGACAAGAATCTCAACAATAGGTGTACTGACCTCAGGAGGCGACGCACCGGGAATGAATGCAGCGATCAGAGCCGTGACCAGAGCGGCGATATACAACGGCTGGAAGGTGAAGGGAATCTACAGGGGCTGGGAAGGCCTCATCAACAATGAGATAAAGGACTTCACATCGGAAAGCGTCAGCGGTACCATCAACCGTGGAGGTACTATCCTCAGGACTGCTCGAAGCAAGGGCTTCATGAACGAGGAAGGGCGTGCCAAGGCTTACGAGAACCTGAAGGCTCATGGAATCGATGCCCTCATCGTCATCGGAGGCAACGGTTCGCTTGCTGGTGCCCAGGTCATCGCCGCAGAGTATGACATCCCATGCGTGGGACTTCCGGGAACAATCGACAACGATCTTTACGGAACCGATACGACCATCGGATATGATACGGCTCTCAATACCATCATGGAATGCGTCGACAAGATCCGTGACACCGCCAACTCCCACAACCGCATCTTCTTTGTCGAGGTCATGGGACGCGACGCCGGCTTCCTTGCGCAGAACGCTGCGATCGCGACAGGAGCGGAGGCTGCCATCATCCCTGAAGACCAGACCGATGTCGACCAGCTTGCGACATTCATCGGCAGGGGAGTCCGCAAGAGCAAGAACAGTTCGATCGTCCTCGTGTCCGAGAGCAAGAAGGACGGCACAGGCGGAGCGCAGTATTATGCCGACCGACTCGTTCATGAGTATCCGGAGTTCGAGGCGCGTGTGACCATTCTCGGTCACCTTCAGCGCGGAGGTATCCCTACGGCCAATGACCGTATCCTCGCGAGCCGTCTCGGAGTGGCAGCCATCGAGGCCCTCAAGGACGGCCAGCGCAATGTCATGATCGGTGTAAAGAACGACCAGATCGTATATGTGCCGTTCAATAAGGCGATCCGCATAGACAAACCGATCGACAGGGAGCTGATCAATGTCCTTAACGTACTGTCTATATAATAGTTTCGTCCCCGGTCTGGCCGGGGATTTTTTTGTCGGTAAGTTCCTGAATTGTTGAAAAAGTTGTTAATAACGAAAATTCTTCTTACCTTTGCACCCCCTATGTAGTGTAGGGATCGCAATTTTAAGTATTAAATAATTAAGTATTAACCATTTAAAAGTACAAGATGGACACACAGAGCTACAAAACGGTATCCCTCAAGGCAGGCGATATCAAGAAGGAGTGGGTTGTGATCGATGCTACCGACTTGGTGGTAGGCCGTCTTGCTGCCAGACTTGCTCTCGTTCTTCGTGGTAAGAACAAGGCGTCTTTCACTCCGCACATGGACTGCGGTGACAATGTCATCGTTCTCAACGCGGACAAGGTAAGATTCACTGGTAAGAAGATGACCGACAAGGTGTACGTTCGCCACACTGGCTACCCAGGTGGACAGCGTTTCGCTACACCAAAGGAGGTTATGGCAAAGAAGCCTACTGAAGTCTTAAGGATGGCAGTAAAGGGTATGCTTCCTAAGAACCGTCTTGGTGCGAAGCTTCTCAACAACCTGTATCTCTATGCAGGTAATGAGCACCCACACCAGGCACAGAACCCTAGAACAATCACTTTAAACGAAATTTAAGCAGAGCATGAAAGTAGTAAACGCCCTTGGAAGACGTAAATCAGCAGTCGCTCGCGTTTATGTTGTGCCTGGTAAAGGTAACATCGT
>JAFTWQ010000073.1 GCA_017465225.1 Bacteroidales bacterium | reverse complement strand
GACTCAGGTGCAGACGGTGGTCAACAACGTGGTCTTTCCCGTGGTGGATATGATCCTGGCGATCCTCTTCTTCGTGAAGCTCGGCACGGCATACTTCGACTACCGCAAGCACGGTCAGTTTGAGTTCACCGCGCCTGCGATACTGTTCGCCTGTCTCATCTTCACTTTGACCGCACCTCTGTATATCTGGACCATCCTGTAAGGAGGTGTCAGCATGAACTTTTTCGAAGGCGAGCTTCACAGGATGTTCGGTGGTAACGACATCATCCACGATCCGAAGATCGTCGGCAGAACTCTGCTCGGCAAGCTGGATGATGACCTGCGAGTAAAATTGCAGTTCGTCTCCACCGAAGTCCACAAGCACTACGATGCCATTCAGGTATCTATCCTCAACCGTACTGACGGCTTGGTGGACAGAGAAACGATGCTCTTCGGAGATATTATCGGCGTAAAGAACACCAATATCTCAGATCGAGTGAATCCCTATATGTGGGAGGAAGGTGTCGGCAAGGCATATTGGTATACGCCTGTGACAGCCTCCGACAAGGCACTGATCGCCGATACCGTTCTCGACTACGTGGGGATGTACCAATCCGAAGGGATGGCAATGTCCCTATGAGAAATCCCCAAACTCTCTGGACTTTTGGAAAGAACCGTGGTATGTTGTTGTGCCGAAAGGAGGCGGCAACATGAGTTTTCTGAAAGACCTGTACGACGGCGAAATCCGTCCTTGCGAGGAAATTCCCGACACTGATGAATTCAAAGCAGCGCAGTCGGCACTATCGAAGGCAGCCAAGGAGCTGGACGAGGCATTGACAGCAGAGCAAAAAGTGCTGTTCAATGCCTATAAGGAACGGTTCTTCGAGTGCATCCATCAGTCATACGCCCACGCATATAAGATGGGCTTCTTGCACGGTGCTGAACTCATCAAAGAAATCCCCGAATCCGACCGATTACCCGTAACGGAGTAATCGGTCATTTTTTATCCGCAGGCATGGGCGGTGGAGCGATCCACCGTCTGCGTCTGTTTTGTAATCAGGAGGTGAAATCCCATGTTTGATTGGATCGGCGATCTGATTGACGCAATAGCCGAAGCCATACGGGAAGCCTTTGAATTTTTAGGAACACAGATATCCAACACCATTTGGAACACGATGCTCCGATGGTTTTACGAAACCATCTACGATGCCGTTGCCGACTTCTTTACGATGATGGGCAATATGGGTGCGGATATCTTTGCTCTTGATTGGGTACAAGCCACCATCAAGCTGTTTACGCTGTTTGGATGGTCGCTCTTTGTTGCCGGATTGGTGGTTGCCGTATTTGACGTGGCAATCGAATACCAACACGGCCGAGCAGATATCAAGACAACGTCCATCAATATCCTTAAAGGCTTCTTTGCCTGCTCCTTAATCGGAGTAGTGCCTGTAGAACTGTATAAGTTCTGCATATCCCTTCAAAACACCTTCTCCCACGACCTGTCGGCACTGTTCGCCGGAGGGCAATCCATTGACCTTGCGGGACAAAGCACAAGTGTCCTTGTCGGCAGCTTCGCCGTGTCGAGCAACATCACGTTCAGCCTGTTTAACATCCTTGCGCTGATCGCCTTTGCCTACTGCGTAATAAAGATATTCTTCCAAAACATCAAGCGCGGAGGAATACTGCTCGTACAGATGGCGGTCGGAGCCTTGTATATGTTCTCCATTCCGAGAGGATATATGGACGGCTTCGTGCAATGGATGAAGCAGGTAGCGGCGATCTGCCTTACGGCGTTTATGCAGACCACCTTGCTATTCCTCGGACTGCTTACTTTCCCCGGCAATATGCTCCTCGGACTCGGCATTATGCTTGCCGCCAATGAGGTGCCGAGAATTGCCCAGCAGTTCGGTCTCGACAGCTCGGTAAGAGTCAATATGATGAGCGTTGTCCATGCGACCACCACCGCCGTCAACCTCACTCGCTCCCTTGCGAGAGCGAAGTAAAGGAGGTACGGCATGAAAGAAAATATGGAATTGGAACGCAAGGATCTCGTCATCGACCGTGATATGGAGGTGGACTGCGACATCGGTCAGCAGATCACCTGCTATATCGAAACCTGGTTCGACGTGGACGAGAAGTTCCGTATCAGGACCAATGCCGACGAAGGCACATGGATGAATATGTACGGCAAATACAATCCCTTTGCCGATACGCTCCGTATCGAATGCGTGATCAGTGGTGATGACTTCTCCGACGAGTTCGACTATCAGCCGACGGCGGCAGAATCGCAGCTCATCAAGGATATGATCACCGAGCGCATCCGAGAGGTACACGGTCAGACTCCGAAGGAGTTCTGCAACAGCTTCATCACCCAGGGCGAAAAGGTGTATGTATATCAAAACCGAGGAACGCTCTCAGCCGAGCAGATCATTGCTAAGCACAAGCGCATCCAAGCTCACTGCGAGGAATGCGGATATATTCAGGACGGCAGCATCAGCATATCCGTGCCGATGAGCCGAAGCGGAAACGAATTCAAGAATATGATCGACTACTGCAAAGTCCGTAGGATCTCCAAGATATTGGTGGACAGCCTCCACGATATCGGAGAAGCTCCTGCCGATGTAGATAAGGTAGTCGGTTATCTGTGCGGGCGCGGTTTCGAGGTGGAGGCAGTGGACAGCGGTCTGACCTTCGCCTCCAAGACCGAGAGCGAAGATCAAGGCATAACGATGGGAGGAATGTAAATGACACAATATCTGTATCCGCAGAACCTAAAGGCCACGGCAAACCTGTGGTTATGGGGCTTGCGGGACTTTGCCATACTCGGCATTGCCGCACTGCTTTCCATCGTTTGCATGGTGCAGTTC
>JAFTWQ010000072.1 GCA_017465225.1 Bacteroidales bacterium | reverse complement strand
GGATCGCTACGAACCGCAGACGGCAAAAACCGTAACTGTCGTATCGGGACAGACCGCAACCGTATCGTTTAACAACACCCTCAAGCGCGGCGACCTCAAGATCGTTAAGACCTCTGAGGATGGCATCGTATCGGGCATTCCCTTCGTGGTATCCGGCAACGGCATCACCAAGAACGTGACCACCGATGCAAACGGAGAGATCAAGATCGAAGGTCTCCTGCCCGGCACCTATACGGTAACCGAGCAGCACAAAGACTACTACGAGCCTCAGGCAAGCAAGACCGTTACGGTGGAATATGATAAGACCGCAACGGTGTCCTTTGACAACGTCCTCAAGCGCGGTGATCTTACCGTCACCAAGACTGCTGAGGACGGTCTGACCGAAGGCATCAAGTTCCGTCTCACCGGCTCCTCCGATAGCGGTGCCAAGATTGACGTGACTGCCACCGTGGACGGCACCGGAAAGGCGTATTTCAAGAATATCCTCATCGGCAGCGGATACGTGTTGGAGGAAGTGGATACCGCCCTCAAGTATATCGTACCCGACAGCCAGGACGTGGAGATCGAATGGGCAAAGGTAGCCACAGCCGAGGTGTACAACGAGCTGAAGCGCGGCGACCTCAAGGTCATCAAGACCTCCGAGGATAACTTCGTGGAAGGCATGAGATTCCACCTCTACGGAACCTCTCTCTCCGGCGAGAAGGTCAGCGTTTACGCCTACACCGACAAGAACGGTGTGGCAGTATTCGAAGATATCCTCATCGGCGAGAATTACACCGTGGAGGAAGTCAACACCGCCATCCGCTACGTGATTCCCGAAAGCCAGGGTGCGGTCATTGAGTGGAACAAGGTGACCGAGGTCAAGTTCCACAATGTCCTCAAGAAATGGAGAGCCGACGTATTCAAGCTCGACGCGGACTTGGCAGGCTTCGATGATGACGGCGATAGCGGGCTTGTCCCAGTGGAACTGATGCCGATGGCTTTCTCCCTCGACTCCGATGCGATGGTCGATGACCTCGGCGGCATTTATGGACAGTCCCAGGGCGATGCTACCCTCGAAGGTGCAGTATACGGTGTATTCAAGGATGGTGCGCTCATCGACACCTATACGACCGACAAGAACGGATATTTCCTTACTGACTACTATCCTTGCTACGAGAACGTGGAATGGACGATCCGTGAGATCAGCCCCTCCGAGGGATACCTGCTCGACGAAACCGTCTATTATATCGACACCTACGCAGGCCAGTATACCGTTGAGTTGAACACCGTGTATCCCGATGTGTACGAGGATATCATCAAGGGCAAGATCACCATCATCAAGCATACCGATGACGGCTCCACCAAGATCGAAACACCCGAAGTCGGTGCCATGTTCGAAATCTATCTCAAGAGTGCAGGCAGCTATGAAGCCGCCGAAACCACCGAGAGAGATATCCTTACCTGTGATGAGTTCGGCTATGCCGAAACCATCGACCTGCCTTACGGCGTATACGTGGTAAAGCAGATCAAGGGCTGGGAAGGCCGTGAGCTGCTCGATCCCTTTGAGGTATTCGTCAGTGAGGACGGCGAGATCTATCGCTACCTCATTAACAATGCAAACTTCGAGTCCTATCTCCATGTGGTCAAGGTTGACGGCACGACTGGAAATACCATCCCTTATGCGGGAGCAGGTTTTCAGATCTACGCTCCCGACGGTACACTCGTGACCATGAGCTACACCTACCCGACGCTGACTGTGATCGACACCTTCTATACCGACGAGAACGGTACGCTCATCACACCCGAAAAGCTCCCTTACGGTGAGGGCTACTCCCTTGTGGAGGTTCAGGCACCCCACGGTTACGTCCTCGATGCAACTCCTATCTACTTTGACGTGACCGAGGAAAACTCCGCCGATGAAAACGGCATCACCATCGTCAAGGTGGTCAAGGAGAACGAACCGCAGAAAGGAACGATCACCATCACCAAGACCGGTGAGGTCTTCTCCTCTGTGGTGGAGCAGAACGGCGCATATCAGCCCGTGTATGAAATCAAGGGCTTGGCAGGTGCGGTCTATGAGATCACTGCCGCCGAAGATGTGGTAACCCTCGACGGAACGCTCCGCTATAAGAAGGGCGACGTGGTTGCCACCATCACCACAGGCGCAGACGGTACGGCGACCACCGAGCCGCTGTTCCTCGGCAAATTCGAAATCCGTGAGATCACTGCACCTTACGGTATGCTTCTGAACGGCGACACCGTCACCGTAGAACTGACCTACGCCGGACAGGAGATCAAGATCACCACAACCTCCGCAGCCTTCGTCAATGAAAGACAGAAGGTAGAAATCGACCTTACCAAGACCTTGGAACAGGACGAGAAATACGGCATCGGTATGAATGGTGAGATCAGCTCCGTCAAGTTCGGCTTGTATGCCTCTGAGGACATCACCGCAGCTGACGGCAAGGTTATCCCCAAAGACGGTCTCATTGAAATCGTAACCTGCGACGAAAACGGCAAGGCGGTATTTGCAACCGACCTGCCCGTAGGCGCAAAGGTATATGTCAAGGAGATCGCAACCGACAGCCACTATATCCTCTCAGACAGCACCTATCCCGTAACCTTCGAGTATGCAGGCCAGGACACCGCGGTGGTGAAGATCTCCGTGAATAACGGCGAAGCCATCACCAACGAGATCATCCGTGGCACTATCATCGGCAAGAAGCTGGACGAGGACGGCTTCACCATCTGCGGTGCGCTCTTCGGTCTCTTCCGTGAGAACGAAACCGAGTTCACCGAGGAAACCGCCCTTGCTACCTGCCAGTCCAATGAGATCGGCATCTTCACCTTCGAGAACGTACCCTTTGGCAGATGGATCGTGCGTGAGATCAAGGCAGCTCCCGCATTCGTACTGAACGAGAACAGCTACGCTGTAACCGTAAGCACCGATGAGGAAGTCATCGAGATCACCATCGAGAACGAGTTCATCACCGGCTCGGTCAAGACCACGAAGGTGGATAAGGAATACCCCGACAACAAGCTGTCCGGCGCCGTCTTTGAAGTCTACGTGGACGTGGATAATAACGGCGAATTCGATCCCGAAATTGACCTCTTCGTAGGCGAGATGACCGAAGCCGAGGACGGCATCTATGAGATGCACGACCTTCGCTATAACGGATATTTCCTTTATGAAAAGACCGCGCCCGAAGGCTTCCTCAAGGATGACGGCTACCACTATTTCGAGATCAGAAACGATGGCGAAACCGTCATCGTGGAGAACGAGGCAGGCGTTGGCTTTACCAACCAGCCTATCCTCGGTAACGTGACCACCACGAAGGTGGACAAAGAGTATCCCGACAATAAGCTGTCCGGTGCCGTCTTTGAGATCTACAAGGACGTGGACGGTAACGGCGAATTCGATGCCGAGATCGACACACTCGTAGGCGAAATGACCGAAACCGAAGCAGGCGTATATCTCTATGAGAAGCTCCGCTACGGCGGTTACTTCCTCTACGAAAAGACTGCTCCCGAAGGCTTCGTTAAGGATGACACCTACCACTATTTCGAGATCAGGAATGACGGTGAAACCGTAACCGTAGAAAACGAAGCAGGCGTTGGTTTTGTAAACAAGCCCATCGTGGGTGAATTGGAGCTGACCAAGACCGATATCTCTGACGGTAAAGTCCTTGCGAACGTGGGCTTCCGCATTCGCAACGAAGCCGGAGAGATCGTGGCAGAAGGCTACACCGACGAGAACGGTATTGCCAAGTTCACGCTTCGCTACGGCAAGTACACCTATGAGGAATTCGCAGCTCTGGACGGCTATATCCCCGACACAAAGGCATATCCCTTCGAGATCAAGGAGGATGGAGAAATCGTGAAAGCAGCTATGACCAATGAAAAAATCCCCGAAGTACCGCAGACCGGTGATGAGAGCAACATCGGCTTCTGGATCGGACTTGCGGCGGTAGCCCTGGGCGGTGTCATCGCCACCGCCATCGTCCTCATCAAGAAGAAAAAGGACGATGAAAATGAATGATGAAAAAGGTGTATATTTGCTCTCCGCTTGGCGGCGATGTAACGGGTAACCTGCAGCGGGCAAAGCAGTACGCCAAATATGCGCTTCTGTGCGGAACGGCTCCGGTCGTTCCGCATTTTTACGCCCTATGCTTGAATGACGAAAACCCGAAGGAACGGGAGATCGGACTCGCTGCGGGGCTGTCCCTGTTGTGGTTTTGCGATGAGCTTTGGGTATTCGGCGACCGAGTATCCCACGGCATGGAAAAGGAAATCAACTTTGCCAAGAACCTCAACATCCGCACCTGCTATATCAAGGAATCCCAAGTAAAACAAACTCTCAAGAAACAAGGAGGAACCTATCATGCGTAATAAGAAAATTATGCGAATTCTTCTCTGTGCCGTGCTGATGATGGTGATCGTCAGTACCTTCTCGGTAACGGCCTTCGCCGCAGGCGACGTAGCCGGAGCTATCGAGCAGACATGGAACACCGCCAAGACTCAGGTGCAGACGGTGGTCAACAACGTGGTCTTTCCCGTGGTGGATATGATCCTGGCGATCCTCTTCTTCGTGAAGCTCGGCACGGCATACTTCGACTACCGCAAGCACGGTCAGTTTGAGTTCACCGCGCCTGCGAT
>JAFTWQ010000028.1 GCA_017465225.1 Bacteroidales bacterium | reverse complement strand
CCACAACTGGGGCAGCGTAAACGCCTTCTTATTTTGGGATTATCACTCATTAGATGAAATCGTTTTCATCTAATTTATGTAAGTGCATGAATATAATCAAGTTACAGCGGTTTTACCAACCATTTTTGTCAATTATATCAAATTATTTAAGTTCTTCACATGCCTCTATAAAACAAAATGAGACTTCGTCGCTCACGCGAGGATGCCTCATACTAACCACATAATTAATAACACTAAAACTAATAACCATTAGAGCTGTGAGAGTTTCAGAATAACTCTCTGATCAACTCGTGTGCAAAGGTATGGAGTTTTTCCATATCTGCATAATAAATCCTGTTAAGTTTTTGTTACATTTGCATTCCAAACCGAAAAAGCATGAATAAAAGGATACTTATAGTAGATGATGAGGCAGGAATAAGGGAAATCCTCCAGTTCAATCTTGAAACTGCCGGATATGAAACGGATTGTGCGGAATCGGCAGAAGAAGCGCTGGAAATCCTTCGTCCGGATCATTGTCTTATACTTCTTGATGTGATGATGTCCGGCATGTCCGGCTTCCAGATGGCTGAAGTCCTCAGGAAGGAACGTCACAATGAGATACCGGTGATATTCCTGACAGCAAAGACAGACCAGAATGACCTTCTGACCGGTTTTTCTGCGGGAGGTGACGATTACATACCGAAGCCTTTCTCCATCCATGAGGTGATAGCGAGAGTGAAGGCTGTGCTCAAAAGGACTGCCGTACAGGCGGCTGCTCCTGATATTATCGAGGCAGGAGACGTCAGGATTGATGTCCATAACAAGATGGTCTATGTTAAAGGGGAGTCTGTGGTCTTCTCGAAGAAGGAGTTCGAGGTCCTTCATCTGCTGGCCTCCCATCCCGGCCAGATCTATTCCCGTGAGGACATAATCACGGACCTCTGGAAGGACGCCCCGTATGTGCTTGACAGGACGGTCGATGTCCATATCGCACGTATCAGAAGCAAGCTCGGCACATGCAAGAACTATATTGTCAACCGTACCGGTTACGGATATATCTTTAAACCGACAGTTTGATGGTCTGGCTCTATGTTTTGTTGGGAATTCTGGCACTTGCTGCCATCGGATTCATGGCCTGGAGGTCGCACAAGACCGTTTCAGAGGCCGAGGCACGTCAGAAATCGAAGCTCAAGAAGCAGATGACAAGCAACATCGCCCATGAGCTCCGCACCCCTGTGACAAGCATCAGGGGCTATCTGGAGACACTTATCGCATGTCCGGACATGAAGCCTGAAAAGAAGCAGGAATTCATTGAAAAGGCCTACAACCAGACTCTGCGTCTTTCCGAGCTGATAACCGATATGGCCCTCATCAGCAAGATGGAGGAGAAGTCCTCAAAGTTCCAGAAGGAGGATATCGACCTCTTCGATGTTTCAAACGAGGTCTTCGAGGAATTTGGTGAAAGGATAGTGGCCCAGAGGGTCAAGGTAGAGAATCTTCTTGAGCCTGGCACCGTCCTTACCGGTAACAAGACGCTTGTCTACACTATTCTCCGAAATCTTGTGGAGAACAGCCTTAAATATGCCGGTGACGATATCACTATTCATCTCGAATGCTACAGTTCGATAGAGAAGTTCTGCTACCTTACATATTATGATACGGGAGCAGGCGTGCCGCAGGAGCATCTTGACGAGATATTCGAGAGGTTCTACCGCATAGAGGAAGGCCGAACCCGCGATGTGGGCGGATCCGGCCTCGGACTTTCCATCGTGAAGAACGCCGTGAAGTTCCATGGGGGTGACATCCGTGTCATCAACCGCCAATGGGGAGGACTTCAGTTCTTCTTCTCTCTCCGCAGACATGCGGACTGATCTTATCTTCCTCTTTCCACGTTGCTGTCCTGACTGATGTCGTTCAGCTCCGCATCTCCGTAATAAACCAGCTTGCTGGCACGCGAAACATCGTATGTCAGTGTCTTTGACGCGTTTACAACCGCCTTGCTCGAACCGCTGAGCGATACGGATGCCTTGCGTGTGATCAGATCTCTGGCTTCTATCTTCGATGCTCCTGAGCACTCGGCATCAAATACATCAGCAGCTCCTTCCATCGATGCCTCCGAAGCTCCCGAGCAAGCTACTGAACAGGTGTCATATTCTCCGGCTCCTCTGAAATTGCATGCTCCGCTCAAGTCACACTCCAGCGAGGGGGAGCATCCGTTGAGAACTGCCTTTGATGCACCGCTCAAGTCGATGTCGATCTCTTCATCGAAATTGCCGGTCACCATTGCACTTGTGGCTCCGCTGCATACAATGTCAAGTGATGTTCCGTTTATCTGAAGCTCCTTCATCTTTGATGCTCCTGAAAGGTCGATCTCCAGATCGTCGGCCTTGAATCTGCCCTCGAATCTGACTGATGCCGCTCCGGAAAGATCGATATTGCTGATCTTGTCCATCTCGATGTATACCTTGATTCCCGGAACCTTGCCGGTCCTTAACTTGAGAGGAAGCTCGTCCATTTCCAGGTACAATGTGCCTTTGGCTCCCGAATGTCTGATCTCCATGTATTTCTCGAGTCTGTCGTCATATACAACCTTGACTTTGTCAGAATTGCCTTCGGTAACATAGATTTCATATGTATGTCCGGCATTGATGCTGCGGATGTCGCTGAAATCATAAACCTTTGTCTTTTCTTCTGCATTTGCGCCCCAGAAGGCAGCCGCCGATAAGGCGAGCGTCAAAAATACTTTCTTCATAAATCTATCTGTTTTTCAGTTCTGAATCTTTTATTGTCACTTTTATAATATTAGACGCAAAACAGCCGGAATTGTTGCATTAAATCTTAAATAATTTCTAAATTTGAGAAAAATCATACTCAAACCATGAAACGCTTGACTGTTTTATTAGCCGCTTTGTCTGCCGCAGTACTTTCTTTTGCGCAGACTCCTTCACTTCCTTATCAGGATGCATCGCTTTCTCCGTCAGAAAGAGCCAAAGACCTTTTGGGCAGACTTTCCGTTGAACAGAAGATAATGCTGATGGATTATGATTCGCCGGAGATTCCGGAATTCGGCATCAGAAAATACAACTGGTGGAACGAGGCTCTGCACGGATCTGCCCGCAACGGACTTGCTACCGTATTCCCGCAGTCGATCGGAATGGCTGCCAGCTGGAATGACGAGCTTCTGGAGCAGGTCTTCGATGTGGCTTCTACCGAGCAGAGAATCAAGTTCAACATTGCCCGTGACGGCGACGGAGCCCGCCGCTATCACGGCCTTACCGTATGGACCCCAAACATCAACATCTTCCGTGACCCGCGCTGGGGAAGGGGACAGGAGACCTACGGCGAGGATCCATATCTGACAACAGTCATGGGACGTGCGGTCGTTAACGGCCTCCAGGGTGATCCTGATGCGGATTATGACAAGCTTCATGCATGTCTTAAGCACTTTGCGATCCATAGCGGTCCTGAATATGAGCGCCATGTATTCAATGTCGAGGAGGTTTCATGGAGAGACCTTAACGAGACTTATCTCTATGCCTTCGAGCGTCTGGTGAAGACTACCGACGTCAAGGAGGTGATGTGCGCATACAATGCATATGAAGGCAAGCCTTGCTGCGGAAGCGACAAGCTTCTTATAAAGATACTCCGTGAACAGTGGGGATTTGACGGCCTTGTGGTTACCGACTGCTGGGCTGTGAACGACTTCTTCAGGGAAGGCCATCACAACATATTCCCGAATGATCCGGCTTCTGCTACTGCATTTTCTGTAAGAAGCGGTGCCGACCTTGAATGTGGAGACTCGTTCTTCACCCTCATGGATGCATATAAGGACGGAAAGGTTACTGAAGCCGATCTTGACAGGGCTGTGTTACGTATCCTCAAGGCTCGTTTCGAGCTTGGAGAGATGGAGCCGGATGAGAATGTTTCATGGCATTCGATCCCTAGCGAGCTTCTTGCGTGCGACGAGCATCACGCTCTGGCGCTCAAGATGGCCCGTGAGACAATGACCCTTCTCCAGAACAGGAACAATGTACTGCCTTTGAAGAAGGAGGCAAGATATGCGGTCGTAGGACCGAATGCTGCCGATTCTCTTGTCATGTGGGGAAATTACAACGGTATCCCTCGCAAGACCACTACTGTGCTGGAAGGCGTGATTGCGAAGGTGGGAACTGAAAATGTCGTATATGCACCTGGCTGTGACATTGCAGCGAAGGCTACCGATGAGGGCCGTTACAGCGAGACAGAGGGCAACTATCATGATGAGGCTCTTTCAAGGGAGTCAGGAGTGTCAGAAACAGGCGCAGTCGATCTGTCGATGTTCAATGATGTAGACGCGATCATCTTTGTCGGAGGCCTTTCTCCAAAGCTCGAGGGCGAGGAAATGAGGGTCAACTTCAAGGGCTTCAAGGGTGGAGACAGGACATCCATCGAGCTCCCTGAGACGCAGAGAGCATATGTCAGGGAACTCCAGAAGACCGGCAAGCCGATCATTTTCGTTCATCTTTCAGGTTCGGCCGTAGCTCTTGCTCCAGAGGCAGAGATCTGTGACGCTATCCTTCAGGGATGGTATGCAGGACAGGCCGGAGGAGAGGCTGTCGCAGATGTGCTTTTCGGAGACTATAACCCTGCTGGAAGACTTCCTGTTACGTTCTATGCATCAGATGCCGATCTTCCTGATTTCGGCGATTACGATATGCCAGGCCATACCTACCGTTATTTCAAGGGCAAGCCGCTCTTCCCGTTCGGTCACGGACTCAGCTTCAGCAAGTTCAAGTACAGAAGGGCAAGACTCACGGACGGAGTCCTCAGGATAAAGGTGAAGAATAGGGGAAAGATGGATGGCGACGAGGTCGTGCAGGTTTATGTGAAGAAGGCTGACGATGTTGACGGACCTGTCATGAGCCTCCGTGGATTCAAGAGGGTTCATGTCAATGCCGGCAAGAAGGCCGTTGTGGAGATACCTCTTTCTGCAGAGAATATCGATCTTTTCAATCCTGAAACAGGAAAGATGGAAGCTGCTTCCGGAAAATATATTGTTTATTACGGAGGAACATCCGACATCACCAAGCTCCGGAAACTTAAAATGACAATCTAGATTTCGTTGATATCAACGATACCTGACAGCACTGCGAAAATCGTCAGCTTCCCGATCGACCGGGTCTGAAGTTTTTCGCAGATGTTGTTTCTATGGAATATTGCTGTCGTGATCGACACTTCCAGGGCCTCGCCGATTTCTTTGTTGGTGAGGCCTTTTATCATCAGCTTGAGCACTTCCTTTTCACGTGAAGACAGCATGTCTCCTTTGCGGAGCTTGCCGCTTGCAGTCTGCTGAACGTCATATCTGCTGATGAGCTGTATCCTCAAGAGCTTGCTCATAAGCTCCTGTTCCGGGAGGGAGATGTCAAGCACTTCAAAGCCTGCCTTCTCGAATTTCCTGTCCTTGCCGACCGATATTACTGTCGTCTGGTTCTTCAGGGTCTCGAACTCGTCGACATGGCTGAAAAGGATGTCGGAATTGACGAAGAAATGGACGAAATGACGGTTTGAATCCCTGATGAAGCTGTCCATGGTGCTGTAGGTCAGCACCTCCACATTATTGTATACATCGCAGAGGATGCTTCGTAATGCGATGCTGCTGAGGGTGTTGGGGTCTATGATGGCCAGACAGGGATTCATAAGCCTACTTCCTGTTTCTTATCATTGATAATACTATTAGGATCGGGAATATTTCCACACGTCCGAGGAACATGTCTATCGTGAAAATGAATTTCACTACGGCCGGAAGTGAGGCATAGTTGCCCATCGTTCCGAGCTGGCCGACTCCCGGACCTACATTGCCGAGGGAAGCTACCGTGCCTGAAAACGCTTCGGCGATGTCAAGGCCGCAGATCAGCACGATCACGAACGAAAGGAAGAGCGTGATGATGTATAGCACGATATAGAGGAAAACGGATGATACCGTATCTTCGTCCAGAGCCCTGCCTCCGACTTTGGTCCTGAAAAGGGAAGTAGGGTGGAGACGTTTCTGGATGTCTCCGTATGCGGCTTTCAGGGAGATGAACATCCTGTCGGCCTTGATTCCTCCTGTCGTCGAGCCGGAGCAGCCGCAATGGAAGGCTGCGAAAAGGAGGATGGCGTTGGCAAGAAGAGGCCATGCAGCATTGTCTGCCTGTCCGAAACCGGTTGTACTGATGAAGCTTACTGTCTGGAATGTCGCATCAAGCAGCGATTTTCCCCATGTCTGGTAGCCTCCCTGGATCTTCAGGCTGCAGGCTATGATTATGCTGAAGACAGCGATGACGCAGATGTAATATCTGCTGATAGGGTTCCGCAAAGGCTTCAGCGAGCGTTTGGCCACTACGGCGAAAAGGACTCCGAAATGCAGCGATGACAATGCCATGAATACCGTGATGATGATGTCTATGGCCACTGAATCAAAGTGCATTACCGATGTATTCTTCGTGCTGAATCCTCCTGTCGCGACTGTACTGAAAGCGTGGTTGACTGCGTCAAAAAGCGTCATTCCTGCCGCCCAGAGACATAGAGTCTCCGCTATTGTCAGGCAGATGTAGACGCTCACCATTACCCTCGCGGTCTTTCCTGACTTGTACCTGTATCCTTCCTTTGAAAGGGACGACAGTTCAAGATTTGTCAGGCGAAGCTTGAAAGGACTGGAGTCAGGTAGCACCATCAGCAGGAATACGATCACTCCCAGTCCTCCGATGAAATGTGTCGATGATCTCCAGAACAGCAGGCTCTTCGGTAAGGCTTCAATGTCTGTCAGGATTGTAGAACCTGTCGTGGTATATCCGGAAACACTTTCAAACCATGCGTTTACTAGCGTGAATTCTCCTCCCCAGAGCACGTAAGGCAACATGCCGAACATAAATGACAGAGTCCATGAGAATACGATGGTCAGATATCCTGAATGGAGGGTTGTCGAAGGCTTGTCCTTTACGAAGATGAATGGGAAAATGCCTGTGATGGCTGTAACGAGAAAGCTTATGACCATCGGGGTGAATCCGGAATCCATGCCGTTGAATACAGCGACAAGAATCGATATGAACATGAAAAGGGCATTGATGAGCAATGCCTTTCCGATGTTTGTCGATATCGCTTTTACTGTCATTTTCCTATGGTCTGCCTTTTGTACTGCAAATATATAAAAAAGTTCTTTTTTAGCTTGTTTTATCGATTTCTTTCTCTATCTTTGCATTGTGATAAATTTGAATAATTCAAATTTATCACAATGACCGGAATATTGACAATTTAAATGATACAATTATGATTTCACAGAAACTCCACAACGCAATCAATGCTCAGATCAATGCTGAACTCTGGTCGGCTTATCTTTATCTTGCAATGTCACTTGACGCAGAGGCAAAAGGCTATAAGGGTTTTGCCAACTGGTTCTATATCCAGTTCCAGGAGGAGCAGGCACACGCCCGCATTTTCATGAACTACCTCAATTCACGCGATGCGAAGGTAGAGCTTCTTCCGATTGAGGGCGTTCCTGCATCATGGGACAGTGTTCTTGACATGTACAGGCATACTCTCGAGCATGAGAAGAAGGTGACTTCGCTCATCAACAATCTTGCAGCCATTGCGGACGAGGACCGTGACTTCGCATCGATCAACCGTCTCGTATGGTTCATTGACGAGCAGGTAGAGGAAGAGGAGTCAGCACGTGACATGATCGCTGCAGTCGAGGCTGTAGAGGGCAACAAGTACGGAATGTACATGCTCGACAAGGAGCAGGCGGCACGTGTGTACAATGTGCCTTCACCGCTCGCGACATCAGCAGAGTAATAATCTCATAGTAAAGTGAATCCGGGCATTGTGTCGTCCAGGCCTTCATTAAGGCGGATGAATGCGATGCCCGGTATTGTTTTAGTCTATGCAAATCGTTAAATTTGCATGTTTATATAAACTATGCATAGATGAAGAGATTTTTATTGTTAGCATTTATTGCTTTCCTGACTATGCCTCTCGGCATGTCTGCACAGGAACTTGACGCCGCTACCCTTGCAAAGAGGGCAGGCAGAAAGAACCTGACTATCAAGGAGTGGAACACAGATGCCAAGTCCAAGACAAGATGGCTTGACAGGGTGACTACCTATGATTCGGAGGGTCGCAAGATCGAGCAGATCGAGTATGCATCCTATGGCCAGAAATGGCGCGAGACCTATGAGTACGGCGAGAATGGTAGAGTCGTGCGTGAAGTCGAGTATGATGACAGGGACAAGCCTAAATCCATCAGGAAATATGAATACAATGCGGACGGTACCAAGAAGAAGCAGTACAACTATGCTCCGAACGGCCGTCTTCAGACTATAAAGGTCTTCGAATACGTCATAGGTGAGTAGGCATGTATAGGGAAACAGACTTTGAGGCTATCGGAAAGATGGATGCCGTCTCTCTTGAGGAGATGTCGTCCGTTTCGCTGATGAACCGTATAGATACGAAGTTCGTGACGACGGTCGAAAAGCTCAGGCTGGTTCTTGAAGATGCCTTTCAGGCCGGCTACCGCGTGTGCGAGATCTCCGGCCAGAGACTGATGGCGTATGCTTCGGTATATTACGATACACCTGATCTGCAGATGTATACGGCCCACAGGAACGGCAAGAAGACACGTCAGAAGGTCCGTGTGAGGACATATCTCATTGATGACGAGACATTCCTCGAGATCAAGCGCAAGAACAACAGGGGACGTACGAAGAAGAAACGCATCAGCATCCCTACCTCATCGGTTATGGATTTCGGTGCTGTTCCGGAGGCATCTGCATTTCTTGAGAAGAAGTCATGGTGGAAGGCATCCGACCTTACCCCGGAGACAACTACCGATTTCTGCCGTTTCACCCTCGTCAACAAGGCCATGACCGAGAGACTTACCATAGATATAAATCTCGGTTTCAGGAACTTCAGGAGCGGTGTGGAGGCTTCATTGGGCGATTTCGTCATCATCGAGCTCAAGCAGGACGGCCGTGTCGAATCCCAGATGAGGCAGATACTTCTCCGCCACAGGGTGTTCCCGTACAGGATAAGCAAATACTGCATGGCGGTCACTCTGACCGATCCGGCTGCCAGACCGGGCAGATTCATCGAGAAGGTAAGGCATATCGAGAAGATCACAGGAAAGAAACTATATCACAGAATCAACAACTGACAACATGATACCATTACAGATTGACCCAACAATGGCGGCGAACTGGTCGCCTGAGGCTGCAGACACGCTCTCAGCAGGATTCGGAGATTTCGATCCGTCCATTGCAGCCGAATTCGGCTATGAGGTGGCACAGGCCAAGACATTCCTTGGCGTACCTCTCTTTGATGCTCAGAACCTACTTCACCTGGGTATCCATTTCGCATTCACCATGCTTGTTTCATGGATCATCATCCATCTCTTCTATTACAGGAAATCACGCCGCAGAGATTACTATTTCACATTCCTGATGTTTTCAGCTGCTATGTTCATACTCCTGTTTGTCATGGAGAACATCAAGCTTCAGATCGGATTCGCTCTCGGTCTCTTCGCTATCTTCGGAATGATCCGTTACCGAACGGAGACGATGCCGGTCAGGGAGATGACATATCTCTTCGTGATCATCGCAATTTCGATCGTCAACGGTCTTGCATTGAACATTTCATATGCCGAGCTCGTCCTTGCCAATCTCCTGCTGATTCTCCTGACATGGGTGCTCGAGTCTGACAGCATTATCGCTCATACGTCTACAAAGCTCGTGACATACGACCGTATTGATCTCATCGTGCCTGAAAAACGTGAGGAACTCAAGGCTGACCTTGAGAAGAGGATAGGTGTGAAGATCAAGACCATCGAGGTCGGAGCAGTCGATTTCCTCCGCGATTCAGCATTCATCAAGATTACATACGATCTTCCTCATGGCGAGGGTAATACCGTTGACCAGCTCAGGAAGGAAAAGGATTTTATCGGATAGCATATGAAGAACAGATACCTGACCATACTGACACTGTTTGTGGCCCTGTTCGCGGCCCCTGTGGTCCTGCATGCAGATGATGATTCCGATTCATTCGGAGTGCGTCTTTCAGGCGAGGCCGACTATAAGATAATGAAGGGAATGCATGTGAATGTTTCCGAAGAACTCCGTTTCCTTGGCGGAAGCCATCTGCTTGACCGTTCCTATACCCAGCTGGGATTTTCATACAAATTCCTGGATTTCCTCAAGGCAGGCGTCTCATATACCGCAATCGCTGTCCACAAGAGCGAGACCACAATGCCTGATACCGAGGAGATCACAACCCATTGGGTGGAGTGGCGTCACAGGGTGTCAGGAGACCTTTCGGCGACCCTCAAGGCCGGACAGTGGCGTTTCTCCCTCAGGGAAAGGATCCAGGGAACATACAAGATGCGTGAGCTGAACAATTATCAGCAGCCGCAGATGAGCTGGGTGTTGAGAAGCCGTCTTAAGGTGGCATACAAGTTCCGTTCTGTTCCGTTGGAGCCGTATGCCTACTTCGAGCCAAGGCTTTATCTGAACGGTGCAAAGTGGAGCGGGGAAAGCCTCGGAGAAGATTTCAGGAATGCCGACTTCCTCGGCCATAAGGATGTTTATTTCAACAGATATCGCGGTGCTGCCGGTCTGGAGTGGAAGCTCAGCAAGCGTAATGCACTTGATTTCTATCTTCTTTACGACAATCTCTATGACAAGAACATAGATGCGAAGAAGGAGGGCAGCAAGAAAGGTGTGGCGCTGAAGGCCCCGGTTACCGGTTATTCGTCCAACCGCGTGTCTGTAGGTGTTTCGTATAAATTTTCATTCTAACTCATGAAGAAAATAAGTGAAAGGATATTTTATGTAGGTGTCAATGACGATGACAAGGTTCTTTTCGAGGGCCTTTGGCCTCTTCCTGCAGGTGTGAGCTATAATTCATATGTGGTTGCAGATGAGAAGGTTGCATTGATTGATACCGTTGAAAGCGGTTTTGAAGAGGAATTTCTGGAGAATGTCCGCGAGGCTGCAGGCGGCAGAGCGTTGGATTATCTTGTGGTCAACCATATGGAACCGGATCATTCTTCTCTTATCACATTCATTCTTGAGGAATATCCGGATCTCAAGATATTGGCTAATGCAAAGACTCTTCCGATGTTGAAGGGATATCATGATGTTCCTGAGGAAAGGGTTCAGATCATTGCAGAAGGTGAGGCCGTAAGCCTTGGTTCATGCTCGCTCCGTTTCTTTATGGCTCCGATGGTACATTGGCCGGAGACAATGGTGACATGGCTGGAGGAGGAGAATACTCTTTTTGCCGGTGACGCATTCGGCACATTCGGAACGGTTGATGAGAATGTCGTTGATGAGGAGAGCACTTTCGGGCAGTATTGTGATGAGATGATGCGATACTATGCATGTATCGTCGGAAAATACGGAAAGCCGGTACAGACCGCTCTCCAGAAGCTTTCGGGCTTGGATATCAAGAGGATATGCAGCACTCACGGCCCTGTATGGGAGACAGGAATCGCAGACGTCGTTGCTCTTTACGACAGGATGAGCCGTTATGAAGTCGAGAGGGGAGTATGCATCGTATATGGCTCCATGTATGGAAATACGGCTGCTGCCGCTGATGCTCTTGCCATGGAACTTGAAGAAAGGGGCATCCCATATGCCATCCATGACCTTGCAGGCAACAATTCCGGTGAGCTCGGCCTTTCAGGTGCATTGCGTGATGTGTTCAGATATGATACGATTGTCGTAGGATCACCGACATATAATAACGGAATCTTTCCGCCTGTCGAGACGTTCATGAAGGCCCTTCAGGCACGTCTCATAAAGGGACGCCGTTTCTATGCCTTCGGTTCATACACATGGGCTGGCGCTAGTGTACGCCAGCTCAATGAACTCGCTTCCTCGATGGATTTCCGGCTGATAGGTGATGGTCTGTCTTTCCCGCAGGCCTATACCCGCGAAAAAGTCGATATGGCTTCGGTAGCTGATATGTTGAAGTAAAAAGAAAGCGGCCTTGAAGCCGCTTTTCTTTATTCTACGAATTTAACTTTGCCAGGATCGCGTGGCTTTGCGTCCGGGGCTTCGTCAGGATAACCCATTCCGATGCAGATGATCGGGGTGTATCCTTCGCTGAAGCCGAGCTTTGCGAGGGCCTCCGGAGCGTTATTGAGGAAACGTACAGGGCTTCCGAGGCAGACTGATCCGACTCCGAGTGACCATCCTGCTAGCATTATGTTCTCCGAAAGGAGACCGCAGTCGATAGGTGAGCAGTCATATGACGGATCGTTTGCAATGAAGATCATGGTAGGAGCTCCTCTGAAGCATCCCTTGACCCTTCCCGGGTCAACGTCAGGATTGCCTGCCGCCATGAGTCTGACGATCTCGTCCATGACTTCCGGATTGTCCACAACGCGTACTTCCCACGACTGCTTGTTCATGCCGTTAGGCGCGTTGATGCCGCATTCCAGGATTGTCTCCATGGTCTCGCGGGCAACAGGGCCTTCCTTGTATCTGCGTATGCTTCGGCGGGTCATCATGTTCTCGATGACTGCGTTTTCGTACTCTGAAGAAGCCTGCTCCGTCTGCGGAGTCTGATTGCAAGACACTGCTGCCATGAGGCAGAAGCCTGCGACGATGTACTTGAAAGTTTTCATATATTTTCAGTTTACGTGTTTATGCCTTCTCTGCTTCGCTGAAGTATGAATTGATGTATCGGTCGTATTTCTCCTTGTAGATGTCGGCGATCGTGATGATCATGGCTGTGTCGTAGCAGTCTCCGAAATCAGGGTCGAATGTGGTTCCGAATGTCTTCATTGTTTCGGAAAGACCGATGTATGAATGGATGAGCGGTGGGATGACATCTCCGAAAGACTTCACGTAGTTGTTGAGAATCTGATAGTCTTCCTTGTAGTTGGCTCCATTGAACATTTCATTGAAATATTCTTCCTGCTCGTCAGTCCATCTTTCCGGATTCTTGGATGTGATGAGTCCTTCCCTGTCTCCGAAATGCTTGTCGAGGTAGTATATCATGGCCTTTCTGCTGAGCTCCGGACTTGAACTGTAGATCGTCACCTTTCCTGAAAGATACTTGACCGAAGGGTCTGTGGCCACGAGTCCGCCGATTCCGTCCCATAGGTTGTCCAGGGCGAAGAGGGCCTTGCGTCCGGTCTGTGCTGACTGGTATTTCGGCTGAACGAATGCTCTTGCCATCTCGATGCAGTATGGGAAGTATTCGTCAAGGAATTTCTGTGAGAAGTCGAAAAGATGCTCGGTGTTCACGTAAGGCTGGCCGTTCTCGTGGAATGTCGCCATCGACCATCTTGTGAACCTGTAGCCTCCGATGATCTCATCTGCTTCCGGATTCCATACGACCAGCTGGAAGCAGGCCTTGTCTTCGAGGTCGAAATGGTCAAGGTCGCACTCGGTGCCGCTTCCTCCGCCTACAGCACGGAATGATACTTCGCGGAGTCGTCCGATCTCACGGAGCACATTCGGAGCATTCTCGTTGTTTACTACATATATGTCGTTGTTTCCCCTGTTGGTGTGGCGGAGAAACGTCTTTTCGTTCAGTTCCTTCTTAAGAAGCTGGACATCAACCGGATCTATGATAGGTACTGTCATTTTTCTACATGTTTGGAAGACATCCGTTGCCGACAGACAGTTCCTGAACGGTGTCCTTGATTTCTGCCGCCCACTGGAGGTCGGTCTTTGATTTATCGAATCTTGTGTATGGTATCGGCTTTCCGATCGTGATCACGAATTCCTGTCCGCGCTTGTTGAAAAGCTCGTCGACAAGATATATCATGCCGAGGTTGAACTTCAGCTTCAGGAACATGCTGAGCTTGCTCAGGAAGAAGAATCTCTTTGAATTGAAGCCTGAAATGTGCAGAGGCACGATGTCCCTTTCATATTTGCGCGCCTGGGTGATGAATGTCTTCTTCCATGGAAGCTCGGTCACCTTTCCGTCAAGCTTTCTTGCGCACAGGCCGGCAGGGAATATGAGCACCTGCGAGTCTGACTGGAACATGTCGGCAACCTTAAGGCCGAGGTCGCGGCTCTGCTTCGAGCTTACTACATTTACCGGAATGAAGAATTCAGCCAGAGGCTTCATGTGTCTGAGGAGCTGGTTGGTCAGCACCTTGAAGACTTCTCCGTAAATGTCATGGAACAGCGATCCTATGATCAGTGCTTCAGGGCCTCCGAGCGGATGGTTGCACGCAAAAAGATACTTGTGGCTGAGGTCAAGATTCTCCTGTCCTCTCACCTTGTATGTGATGTCGAGATATTTGAGGGCCTCTCCGAAGAAGCCGGCTCCGCAGTAATGCTCTGCATGCATTATGCAGTCGTTGATTTCGTCCTGATGAATGCGTCTCTTGAAGAAGTTCACGGCAAAGCGCGGAAGCTTCTTCAAGAGCTTGGGACCGAGGACTTCTTCAACGTTGAGAAGATAATCAGTTCTGTCCTTTGACATAGCTTTTTCTGATGTTAAGATAAAACAGTACGCCGATGGCTATCCAGACAAGCAGAACTACACGGCTCTGGAAAGTAAGGTAGCCAGGCATGCCAGGGATAATGAGAAGTGAAAGGAAGAAGAGAGAGCATAGGCATCCGAACCATCCGATCCACATCTGTCCCTTGTCTCCGTTTTTCCTTGATATTATTGCAGCTGAAGCTGTTGTATATGCGAATACGATTGCGGCGCCTACGCTTGTCATGTCCACGATCCAAAGAAGAATCTCTCTTCCGAACCAAGGAGCGAAGAGACTTGCTGCCATGGTGAAAAGGATGGCATGTGAAGGGGTTCCGTATTTAGGTGATATGTAGCTGAACCATTTAGGAAGGCTGCCTTCGATGGACATGGCATACATGAGTCTCGAAGTCGAGATGTAGAATGCGTTCATTCCTGAAACCACTGCGCAGAACATCGCGATTCCGAGTACGGAAAGGCCGGCAATGCCGAGGGTATTGCGCACTACGTGACCGGTAGGCCAGTTGTGGCGTTCGGCAAGAAGCTGCTGCCATGGCTCGAGTCCTACGGCTGTCACGGCGCAGACTGCTACATAGAGAATCGCGGCAACCAGGATGGCCGAGATCATGATTCCAGTGGATTTCTTATGGCTGAAGTTGTATTCCTCGGCGCTCTGCGGGATGCAGTCGAAACCGATGAATGCCCATGGAGCCATAGCTACGATACTGAATACGCCTTTCCACCAGCGTCTGCTGTCAGGAAATCCTGGAGTGAGGTTTGACCAGTCAGATGAGCACATTACGAGGAATGTCACGATGCAGATACAGCCTACAAGCGTAAGCGCGATGGCTGTCTGAAGCCATGCCGCCTGCTTGATGCCCCTGATGTTGACAAGGGCCATGATGATGATGAATGCTGACGCGAGAACAACTTCTCCTGCGTATACATCCCAGCCTGCGATCTGGTAGAGAAGTCCCTGCTGGACTATGCCGGGGAACAGGAATCTGCTGATGAGGGCCAATGCGGTCGCATTGAGCGGAATAAGGCTCCAGTATGCCAGGATCATTCCCCAGCCGCAGACGAATGCGTTTCTTTTTCCGATGGCTTCCTTTGTGTATATGAATTCACCTCCGCTGAGAGGAAACTTTCTGATGAGATATCCGTAGCTTAATGCGATGATGATGATAAGAAGGGCTCCGATAAGCATACCTGCTGCTGTGCCGAGCGGACCGGCTTTAGGAAGAAATGCGCTTCCAGGAAGCACAAAGCATCCCCAACCGATGATCGCACCCAGTGCAAGGCCCCATACATCGATTGGACGCATGGCCTTTTTGAACTTTCCCGTATTGTCAGACATGTTGGTTTAAGTATAGTTTTAAGGTGCTAATATAGGAAATACTTTGCAATTTTTCCCTTTTTATATGCGAAAAGGTGCTTTCGGACTATCAAAACGGGGGATTTTTAGCATGATAAATGCTATGTGGACCTTATGGTTAGTTAGTGTGTTATGAAACGTCTTGTCATTCTTATGGCCATCTTCATGGCCATTCCTGTCATTCGTGCAGGCGCCCAGACCGATGGGTATCCCGTAAGCGGAAGGGTGATCGACCGTGTTACACGTGAAGGAGTCGCATATGCGGCTGTCGTTATTGTAGGAGTCGAGGGCTCCGGTGTACTTGCTGATTCTACAGGCCGCTTTACCTTGGAGAAGGTAAGGCCGGGAATCAATCAGTTTTCAGCGATCCAGCTCGGTTACAGGACGGTGGTTACTCCGGAATACAAGATCACCCCTTATACTCCGTTCATCGAGATAGAGATGGAGGAGGATCCGACTGAAATCGCCGCATCGAGCGTAAAGCCTTCCCCTTTCTTAAGAAGCGTGGAGAGCCCGGTCAGCGTCAGGGTCATAAGTGTAGGAGACATTGACAGGATACCGGGCGCCAACAAGGATGTCGCGAGGATTGTCCGCTCATATCCCGGAGTCTCATATTCGCCTATCGGCTATCGTAACGATCTGATCGTCAGGGGAGGAGGCCCTTCGGAAAATGCCTTCTTCATAGATGGGATCGAGATTCCCAACATCAACCATTTCGCGACTCAGGGCGCTTCCGGTGGCCCTGTCAGCATCCTCAATTCCGACCTTATCCGCGAGATCAGCTTCTATACCGGCTCTTTCCCGGCAAACAGGGGAGGAGCGTTGAGTTCGGTGATGGACATAACCCTCAAGGACGGAAACCCTGACAAGCAGGCATTCAAGGCTACAATCGGAGCCTCCGAAGTAGGAGTAAGCGCAAGCGGACATATCGGCCGGAAGACCACATACATCGCATCTGTCCGTCAGTCATATCTTCAGCTCCTTTTCAAGCTGCTCGGACTTCCGATGCTTCCGAACTATATAGACGGACAGGTCAAGTTCAAGACAAAGATCGATTCCGCTAATGAACTGGTCTTCATAGGCCTGGCCGGATTTGACAACATGAAGTTGAGTGATGATCCTGATGATGCGGCGGACCGGTATCTCTTGAGCTATCTCCCGACCCTCAGACAGGAGACATTCACAGTCGGAACGTCCTACAGACATTTCGGTGACGGACATGTCCAGACTGTGAGCCTCGGTTACAGCTATCTCAACAACAGGAGTCTCAAGTACCTTGACAATGATGAAAGCTCTGAGGGGAACATCATTCTTGAAAGCAGCGGCCTTGAAGGAAAGGGACAGGCCAGATTCGAGAACAGGTCATATTACGGCCCATGGACTGTCAGAGAAGGAGCGGAAGTCAGCTTCAGGCATTACAATGGAGATGTCTACCGCAGACTCACCGACGGTACAGCGCAGGATTATGCTGCCAGGCTGGGCATTGCGGGATGGGGATTGTACACATCAGCGGATTACAAGTCTCCTGGAGGGAAGGTGAATGCTTCGTTCGGACTTCGTGCTGACGGTAGCTCCTTCTCGAAAGAGACAGCAAAGATATGGAAACAGCTTTCGCCCCGGGCTTCCGTTTCATATATGCCATGGCAGAGCTGGTCGTTCAATGCAAGCGCCGGAATGTACCATCAGCTGCCTCCGCTCACAGCCCTGAGTTTCCGCGATGCAGACGGGGTCATTGCCAATAAGGAACTGGAATATATGAGTGTCGTTTCAGCTGCCGCCGGTGTTGACTGGAAGCTTCGTGACAGGCTTTTCGTAGGTCTTGAAGGATTCTACAAGCAGTTCCTGGACATTCCGCTGTCGGTAGCTACAAATGTGCCTCTGACATGCGTGGGAGCCGATTACGGCAGCATCGGAGAAGAACTTCTTGTGTCTTCCGCGCAGGGACGCTCATATGGCGCAGAGATGCTGGTAAGGTGGCTTGTTCCGGACAAGGTGACACTTGTGGGTTCGGCGACGCTTTACAGGAGCGAGTACCGCAGCTCGGAGGATGATGAATATATCCCTTCAGCATGGGACAACAGGTTCATAATCAACCTGAGCGCTGTTGTCCAGCTTCCGAAATACTGGAGCATTGGCGCAAAGGTGAGCGCGATCGGCGGTTCTCCATATACTCCGTACGATGAGGAGATATCTTCTCTGAAGGTTGTATGGGATGCCGCAGGAAGGCCGGTGTATGATTATACGAGGTATAACGGCAGCCGTCTTGATCCGTATTATCAGATCGATCTCCGGGTCGACAAGGACTTCTATTTCAAGAAATGGACTCTCGGCCTGTATGTCGACCTGCAGAACGTTACATTCAGCAAGATCAGACAGCCGGATGCATATTTGAGCACGGGCGAGATCATCAATCCAGATGAACTGCCTCTGAAACAGAGATATGCATTGGAGACATTGGAACTGTACAGCGGAACGATTGTCCCCGCCTTAGGGGTTACGGTTGAATTCTAGTAGGCCGTTTGACTTCTCATTTTGCCGCGAAACGGATGTGGAATGATTCACATCCGTCTCGTGGCTGGATTTCTGCCCTTTCGGACTGTTTTTACGCCGCGAAACGAAAGTAGGGCCCCTCACGTCCTGTCGGCCTCGCAATGACGTGGGAAGCATTATATGCCGATTTACTAAAGTAAAAGTTTAAACATGTATATTGCTCCCTAAGATTATGTACTGTCACGACGCCAGGGCGCTGGTGTACATGTCGATGATTCCGGCTATGGATGCTTCGATGTCGTATTTCCTTGCCGAATCGGCGTAGACCTGTCCCATCCGCAGCCTTTCGACAGGATGCTCGATCCACCAGTCGATCTTCTCGGCCAGCGCCCTTGCATCCTGTTCCGGGAAAATGCTCCTCTCGTCGAGAGCGAACTGCGATGTGGCTGCCAGATGGCCCTCCGCGATGACCGGAACCACACCCTCCCTGATGGCTTCCAGACATGAAAGCCCTTCTACCTCTACTACTGCGCAATGGATATTCAGGTATGCCTTTCTTGCCAGTGCCTTCAGCTCGTCAGAAGAATAGAAGCCGAATACGGCAGGATGCTTCATGATACCTTCGGAAACAAGCTTCTCCGCTTCATGCTCATACCTTTCTTTCAGCGGACCCTTGCCGGCGAAATGGATCTGTATCCTGTCCGCATGACGCGAGTGCCTCATCGCTTCCAGAAGGGTCAACTGTGATTTCTCGTGGGCGAACCTTCCGATGCAGAGCAGGATGATCGGATCGGTCTGCGGAAACGAAGCCTTGATTCTTTCGTCCGGAATCTCTATCCCGTTGGAAATCACTCTCATACGGGCTTTGAAACCATTGTCTGTCAGATGCTTCCGGACTGTTTCGGTAGGACAATGGATGTCGCTGCAAAAGTCGTAGGCTCCCGTCCTCCAGAAATACATAAGGACATCGTTGAGGAAATTGTCCTTCCTGTTGATAAGGGCATTAGCCAAGATGTTCTGGCTGTAGAGGTGGAAGGTCCCGACTATGGTCTTTCCTGCCTTGTCGGCGATTCTGGCTGTCCGCGCTTCGAGAGGGAAGCCTTCCTGAAGATGGATCACGTCGGCCCATTGTACAGCCTCCCTGATCATGTCTTCGTCGATCTTCGCGAATCCGTAGCTGTGGGAGGAAATCAGTGAGTCGAATACGGGAAATCTGAAATGTTCGAGAGGGTAGTCCGGCTGCGGACCGTTCATGTCCTCGTTCCTTACTGACATAAGCCTTGCGTCGATTCCGGCTTCCTTCAGCCTCGGCATCAATGACTGCATGACCGTATGCAGTCCGTTGCCTTTTGTGAAGGCGTTGTTGCACACTACTAACACTTTCATGATTCTGAATTTTTTGTCTGGCATATCCATTATCATACCATCGCCATATTGAAAAACTCATTATTTTTGCAATGCAAAATCTACAGGACATGAAGATACTCATTACAGGTACATCGCAGGGCATAGGAAAGGCTATCGCGGAACTTTTTCTTGAGAAAGGACATGAGGTCACAGGAATCGACAGACAGGATGCCTCGATATTTCACGATTCATATGTTCATATAAAGGCCGATGTGCGTGATGAACTTCCCGAGATAGGAGGAGTCGAGATACTCATCAACAATGCAGGCACGCAGAATGAGGATGACATTGACATCAATCTCAAGGCGCTGATACGTGTGACCGAAAAGTACGGAGTCCAGCCATCAATAAGGTCAATATTGAATATAGGCTCGGCAAGCGCACATACAGGTTCGGAATTTCCGGAGTATTGCGCCAGCAAGGGTGGCGTGGTCTCGTATACGAAGAATGTGGCTTTGAGAGTGGCTCAATATGGGGCTACATGCAACAGCCTTGATCCCGGCGGGGTGGTAACTCCGCTGAATGAATGCGTCATGAACAACCCTGAAGCATGGAGTCAGATAATGGAACAGACTCCTTTGAAGAGATGGGCCACGGCAGAGGAAATCGCTCGATGGGCCTACTTCCTGACTGTGGTCAATACATTCTGCACTGGACAGAGCATCGTAGTGGACGGAGGTGAGTCAATCAACTCTCATTTCGTATGGATCTGACGATAATCTGGCAGGCATTCCGTCGAAGGGGCAAATTAATCCAACTTTTCGGACAACGAATGGAAAATTTGTCTACCTTTGCGGCCGTTTTGCAGAATAACAAGTTAAATCATTAAACAATTTGGAAATTATGCCTGCAACTACTATCACAAACTACAGTTTTATCAGTACTTTCAAGAAGTACGTCAGTTCAAGTGTCGTACTTATCTTCTTTACCGTCCTTGCGCTCGTGTGTGCGAACATCCCGGTAGTAAAGGAGTGGTATTTCTCCCTTTGGCAGCATCCTGTAAGCCTGTCAATCGGAAACTTCAATTTCTTCAGCCACAACGGCCATACAATGAATGTGGGCCAGGTCATCAATGACTTCCTCATGGCGATCTTCTTCCTCTCTGTAGGACTTGAGATCAAGCGAGAGATCCGTGTCGGCGAGCTTTCTACAAAGGAGAAGGCCCTTCTTCCGATCATCGGTGCATGTGGCGGTATGGCTGTACCGGTTCTTATCTTCTGGCTTTTCTGCCCGAATGATCCGGCAATGACACGAGGTCTCGCAATTCCGATGGCTACGGATATCGCATTCTCTCTCGGTGTCCTCTCTGTATTCAAGACAAGGGTTCCTGTCGGACTCAAGATATTCCTTGCCGCTCTTGCCGTTGCCGATGACCTTGGCGGTATCATCGTGATCGCGCTTTTCTACACATCACACATCGATATGACTTTCATCATCCTTTCTGTCGTATGTGTGGCTGCCATGGTTATTGCAAACGCCATGAAGTGCCGCGCGAAGTCTTTCTATGTGATCGTGGGACTTTTCCTCTGGTACACGATGCTCAATTCCGGCATCCATGCGACAATCGCCGGAGTGATCACAGCATTCTGCATCCCTGCGACCCTCAAGAAAGGAACAGGCCATTACCTTGAGCGTATCCGTGAGAATGTAGGCAAGTTCCCTGTAATCGACATCGACGATCGTCACAACACAATCGTCCTTACAAACGACCAGATCCACACTCTCAAGAGTATCGAGTCTGCAGCCGATAAGATGATCAGCCCGCTCCAGGACCTCGAGGACAACCTTCACGGACTCATCAACTTCTTCGTGATCCCTCTTTTCGCATTCGCGAACGCTGGTATCGACCTTTCACAGATGAGCATCGGTAGCCTCTTCTCAGGTGTAGGCCTTGCGGTGATGCTCGGTCTTGTGCTCGGAAAGTTCATCGGAGTATTCTCGTTCTCATGGCTTGCAATCAAGCTTAAGTTCGTGCAGCTTCCTGCCAACACTACATGGAAGGCATTCGCAAGCGTATGCGTTGTCTGCGGTATCGGATTTACAGTGTCGATGTTCATCGCTGACCTTTCATATTCAGGTCTCGGCGCAGAAGGTGCTGCATTGCTTGCACAGGCCAAGCTTGGTGTGCTTGTAGGCTCGGTGATCGCAGCCGTTCTCGGATGCGTGCTTCTCAACAAGACTCTTCCGGAACCATTGAAGAAATAATCAGGATAAGGGCTTAAGGCCTTTTGAAGACATTATGAATGTGTCCTCTGCGGCGGAAATCGTTGCGGAGGACACATTTTCCGCAAGGATGAGCCTTTTCATTTCCGCCTTGTGCATCATCAGGGTTTCCGTCAGCCTTTCTATGCAGCGAGGAAAGAATTTCCTGAATTCCTTTGCCGTATCGCAAGGGATCTCACAGCTGAACATGATGTTCTTCATGTCATCAAGGACAGCCGGCTTCACCATGAACGTATCCATCATCACGGCATTCGATGCTTCCAGGAAGAGGTCGTATGCATCTTCGTCGATGCTGAAGAATATCCTGACGGAAAGCACACCTTCTTCATATTCCACTACGGCTGTGTTGTCGGCGAGGTCGAAAAGGATGTGTGTCTTTTCGAAAGTCGGATAATATCCGTCCTCCATCATGCATCTGAAGATGCTTCTCATGTCCAGATTCTTTTTCATAACCCAAAGTATAATACACTACGAGGTCCGGATATGACACATATGATGCCGCATAAGTGTCACGTTGAAAAGAAAATTTGTTATTTTTGGAGAAAATTTAATCTGTAGGCAGATGAAAAGGCTTTTCTTTATTGCAATCGCTGCTTTTGCGGCGGTTTTAACTTTGTCCTCATGCAAGGCTTCCAGGGATGCCGAGCCGGATTTCTGGCTTGGTGCTGATATCAGCTGGGTGACAGAAATGGAGGCCCGCGGACACAAGTTCTATAACAGGTCGGGCGAGGAGATGGAATGTACCGCCCTCATGAAGGATCTGGGACTCAATGCGGTCCGTCTTCGTGTATGGGTCGATCCTTCGGCCCACGGCAACTGGTGCAATAAGGAAGACCTGCTCGTGAAATGTCTTCGTGCGAAGAATCTGGGAATGGCCATAATGGTGGATTTCCACTACAGCGACTGGTGGGCTGATCCTGCAAAGCAGAATATACCGGCCTCATGGAGCGGCCACAGTTATGAACAGATGAAGGAGGATCTGGCTGCTCATACCGTTGAAGTGCTTCAGTATCTGAAGGATAACGGTGTCGAGCCGAAATGGATACAGGTGGGCAATGAGACAAGGAATGGCTTCCTCTGGAGCGTAAAGTCCAATGAATTCGGATGGCCGGAGCTTGATGAAAACGGAAATACAACGATCATAGAGTCTATGGGTCACGCCGAGAGGAATCCTGAACAGTATGCCGGCCTTTTTGCTGCCGGATATGACGCCTGCAAGAGCGTTTTCCCGGAATCTATAGTTATGGTCCATCTTGACAACGGCTTCGATCAGGAGCTTTACGACTGGAATCTGGGAGTTCTTCAGGCTGGAGGTGCCAGATGGGATATGATAGGAATGTCGCTTTATCCGTATTGGGCCATGGACGGCGGATTCCGTGATGATGCAGAGACCACGATTACCGACTGCATTGCCAACATCCGTCATGTCAGCGAAAAGTTCGGCTGTGACGTGATGATTGTCGAGACAGGTTTCCTTGTCGATGAGTCTGATCCTGAAGTCCTTGAAGAGGGACGCCGTCAGCTCGCACGTGTGATCAGAGAGTCAATAAATGAGACCGGAGGCCGCTGCAAGGGCGTTTTCTATTGGGAGCCGGAGTGTAAGCCGTCCCAGTACAAGCTAGGTGCTTTTACTGAAGACGGACGTCCGACGGTGATTATGGATGCTTTTTCGGACTGGTCCGAGTAAAAACGGTCGGACATGAAGCATATCGTCTTGCCGGATAAGAAAGAGAGAAGCCTTGCCTTCTATCTCGCCATGGAGGAATTCGTGGCGAGGTCAGTTGAGGACGAGGTTTTCTTCGTATGGAGAGTTGCACCGACTGTAATAATCGGCAGAAACCAGGACCTTGAGGCCGAAGTGAATCTGGATTATTGCAGACAGCATGGTGTCAAGGTGGTACGCAGGAAGAGTGGGGGAGGATGCGTCTATTCCGATATGGGCAACATAATGATTTCCTATGTCTCGCGAAGGGGAGACGTCGCTGAAATATTCGAGAGATATCTGTCTTCATTGACTTCATGTCTCCGTTCCCTCGGTCTTGATGCGGAGAAGTCGGGCCGAAACGATATTCTGGTTGAAGGCCGTAAGGTAAGCGGAAATGCATTCCATCAGATGCCGGACAGGAGCGTGGTGCACGGTACCATGCTTTATGATACCGATTTCGAGGCATTGGAAGAAGCGATCAGGCCTCCGGTCGAGAAACTGGTGCGCCATGGAGTCGCGTCGGTAAGGCAGAGGGTGGAAAACTTGAAGACATATCTTGACCCTTCGAGAATAGATTCCGTAGAGCAGCTTGAGACCTATCTCGTGGATTTTTTCTGTGACGGAGAAATTTTACTCGATGGGAAAGCTGTCCGTGAAATGGAAGAAAAGGTTCCTGAATACGAGATAGTGATTGACAGATATATAATCGGAATGGGCGAGGCGCTTTGGGACTGCCTGCCTGAAGGAAGAAAGATCGGCGGCGCTCCGGCAAACTTCGCATATCATGCAGGTCAGTTCGGATTCAAGTCTCTCGCCATAAGCGCTGTCGGTGACGACCAGCTCGGACATGAGATCAGAGAGAAGTTCGATCAGAGAGGACTGGAATACAGACTTGAGACTGTGCCTTATCCAACCGGAACCGTACAGGTAACTTTGGATGAAAAGGGCATTCCATGCTATGAGATCAAGGAGAATGTCGCTTGGGACAATATCCCTTATTCTTCTGCATTGGAAGAGCTCGCAAAGAACTGCAAGGCTGTCTGCTTCGGATCTCTCGCTCAGAGAAACCAGGTTTCAAGAGAGACAATCAACCGTTTCCTTGATGCCATGCCAGATACAGACGACACTTACAAGATCTTCGACATCAACCTCAGACAGCATTTCTATTGCAAGGAGACCATCGAGAACTCTTTCGGAAAGTGCAATGTGCTGAAGATTAATGATGAGGAACTTGTGGTCGTATCCGAGATGTTCGGATGCGAGGGACTTTCGCAGGAAGAAGCCTGCAGAAAGCTCCTTGCTGACTATGGCTTCAGGATGCTGATCCTCACTTGCGGAACAGACGGAAGCTATGTCTTCAGCGCAGATGAGATGTCATTCCAGAAGACTCCGAAAGTGGAAGTCGCTGACACAGTAGGTGCCGGAGACTCATTCACAGGTTCATTCATCGCATCTATCCTCAAGGGCAAGACCATCCCTGAGGCTCATAAGCGTGCTGTCGAAGTATCGGCTTATGTATGTACCCAGAACGGTGCAATGCCCGTACTCCCTGAAAAAATGACTGACTGATCAGTTTATTATTATAATTTCTATTGCTAGTTTGATTATTTTTTGATTAAATTTGAAAGATTTTACTGAATGATTATAACACTGACATACCATGGAAGAAAACCTCTTGAAGACCTGTCTATATGACAAGCACGTGGCTCTCGGAGCACTCATGAGCCCTTTCGGCGGCTTCATCATGCCGATCCAGTACACAAACATCACAGATGAGCATAATGCCGTGCGTCAACGCGCGGGAATGTTCGATGTCTCTCATATGGGAGAAATCTTCGTGAGTGGCCCTGATGCCGAGAAGTTCGTTAACCATGTCTTCTCGAACAATATCGCCGGAATGGAGGATGGTAAGATCCTCTACGGAATGATGCTCCATCCGAACGGAACTACCGTAGATGACCTTCTTGTGTACAAGGAATTCGTTCCGGACCATTATCTTCTTGTCGTGAATGCTTCCAATATCGCAAAGGACTACGAGTGGCTCTGCGCGCAGGCCGAAGGCTATGACGTCAATGTCATCAATGAGTCAGATTCATGGGGACAGATCGCTCTCCAGGGCCCTGAAGCTGAGAAATATGCAGTCGAGACTCTCGGTCTCGCCCCTGCAGCGGATCTCTCATTCTATACATATTATGAGACAGAATCTCCATGTCATCCTGAACGAAGTGAAGGATCTTGTCATCGTAGGATGATCGTAAGCCGTACAGGCTATACAGGAGAGGACGGATTCGAGATCTATGCATCTCATGAGGTCATCAATGAAATGTGGGATACACTTCTTGCTGCAGGCGTTGTCCCTTGCGGCCTCGGATGCCGTGACACCCTCCGTTTCGAAGCAGGTCTTCCTCTTTATGGCCATGAATTGAGCGACGAGATCACCCCGCTTGAGGCTGGTCTCGGAATGTTCGCGAAGATCAAGGATAAGGAGGAATTCATCGGACGAGATGCGCTTGTGGCGCAGAAGGAGGCCGGCCTGACACGCAAGAGCGTCGGCATCGAGCTTCAGGACAAGGCTATTCCTCGCGCAGGCTATCCGGTGGAGGTCGATGGCGTGCAGGTAGGAGTGGTCACAACAGGCTATCGCTCTATCTCGACTGACCGCAGCGTATGTGTGGCTATGGTCGACAAGGCATACACCGAGCTTGGTACACAGGTGGAGATCCGTATCCGCAAGAAGGTTTTTCCAGGCATCGTTACCAAGCGTCGTTTCTACGAAACCAATTACAAGAAATAACAATCAATAAAAATAGAATAAATTATGGCAAAGACAGTTGAAGGACTCTATTACAGCGAGTCACACGAATGGGTAAAGGTTGAAGGTAATGTCGCTATCATCGGCATCACCGATTTCGCACAGCACGCAATGGGAGACCTCTCTTATGTGGATATGCCGGAGGTTGACGATGAACTCGAGGCAGGCGAAGAGTTTGGTGCGGTAGAGAGCGTAAAGGCTGCCAGCGACCTTTTCTGCCCGGTTTCAGGAACTGTTATAGAGATCAATGAAGAGCTTGAGGATGCTCCTGAACTTCTCAATCAGGATGCTTTCGCAAACTGGATCATGAAGGTGGAGATGAGCGATCCTTCAGAGCTTGAGGCTCTTATGGACGCTGCCGCTTACGAGGAAATGTGCGCTAACGAATAAATCTCGCAATATGGCTTTTGCATATTTCCCTCATACGGAAGATGACATACGCCAGATGCTGGACAGAATCGGAGTAGGATCCCTCGAGGATCTCTACTCCGATGTTCCTCAGGACGTCATCTACCGCGATGAATACGACCTGCCTGATGCCATGTCGGAGCATGAGGTACGTCAGTATTTCGAAGGATTGGCTGAATTCAATACCAATCTGTTCTGCCTGTGCGGTCTTGGAGCTTATGACCATTATTCTCCAGCCGTTATCCCTCATATCATTTCACGCTCTGAATTCCTTACTGCATATACTCCATATCAGCCGGAAGTATCTCAGGGTACGCTCCGCTATATCTTCGAGTATCAGTCCATGATTACTGAACTGACCGGAATGGACTGCACCAATGCATCGATGTATGACGGTGCTACTGCTGCTGCCGAGGCCATGATGATGGCAATGGCTGCGACAAAGAAGAAGACACGCGTCCTTCTTTCGGAGGGCCTTCTTCCGCAGGTGATCAAGGTCGTGAAGACATACGCGAAGTTCAACGGTGTGCAGCTTGGCATGATTCCATGCATTGACGGTGCTACATCGTATGGCGCATTGGCGGCAGAACTTGCTGCCGGTGACGTGGCCGGTGTCCTTGTTCCGGGAATCAACAGATACGGTGTCATCGAGGACCTTACCGGTTTTGCAGATGCCGTTCATGCCCAGAAGGGACTTCTCATGGTATATTCCGACCCTTCATCTCTTGCAGTCATCAAGACTCCGGGCGAGTGGGGAGCAGACATCGTCTGCGGAGATTCACAGACTCTCGGTGTCCCTCTCTGCTTCGGTGGTCCTTATGTCGGCTTCCTTGCATGCACAAAGGACCATGTCCGCAAACTCCCGGGCAGAATCGTAGGAGCTACTAAGGACGTGGATGGAAAACGTGCTTATGTGCTTACTCTTCAGGCTCGTGAACAGCATATCCGTCGCGAAAAGGCTACAAGCAACATCTGCTCGAATCAGTCTCTAATGGCTCTGTATGTGACTGTATATATGTCACTTATGGGGCCGAAGGGACTTCGTGAAGTCAATGAACTCTGCTATGGCGGAGCCCATTATCTTTATGACGGACTTCTTTCGACAGGACTCTTTGAGAAGGCTTTCGACAAGCCGTTCCTCAAGGAATTCACCCTCAAGGCTCTGGTCCCTGCAGAAAAGATTCAGGATGCCCTCCAGATGATCGGCGTCTTCGGAGCGGTCGAGGTCGAGAAGGGGCTTGTGAACTTCTGTGTGACAGAAAAGGTATCAAAGGATAATATCGATGCTATTGTTGAATATCTAAAGAACTGGGGCCATGAAGTACTATGATAAACTGATCTTTGATCTTTCCAAGGCAGGAAGACAGGGATATTCATTGCCGGTCAACAGATGGGAACAGTCGGTTTCCGGACTTCCGGCTGGTCTTCAGCGTGCCGAGGCTCCGGCTCTTCCTGAAGTAAGCGAGCTTGACGTCGTGCGTCATTACACCAATCTCTCGCAGATGAATTTCGGTGTGGATTCAGGATTCTATCCTCTCGGAAGCTGCACCATGAAATATAATCCGAAGATCAATGAGGAGATCGCTGCAATGCCTGCCTTTGCAGGTCTGCATCCTCTTCAGCCTGCTTCAACTGTCCAGGGCGCACTGAGACTTTACAAAGATCTCGCTCACGCTCTTTCAGCGATTACCGGAATGGCTGAATTCACTCTCGATCCGTTTGCAGGAGCTCATGGCGAGCTTACAGGACTCATGGTCATCAGGCAGTACCATATGTCCCGTGGTGACGTCAAGCGTACAAGGATCATCGTTCCTGACAGCGCTCATGGAACCAATCCTGCATCGGCTGCAGTATGCGGACTCGAGATCGTGCAGGTGAAGTCAAATGCGATGGGACTGGTTGATGTTGAGGATCTTAAGCCTCTGCTCGATGATACCATTGCAGGTATCATGATGACCAATCCTAACACTCTCGGACTTTTTGAGAAGGATATCAAGGAGATTGCGGCGCTTGTTCATGAATGCGGCGGTCTGCTGTATTATGACGGTGCAAACATGAATCCTCTCATGGGTGTTGTACGTCCTGGAGACATGGGATTTGATGTGCTTCACCTCAATCTTCACAAGACATTCTCTACTCCTCATGGCGGTGGCGGCCCAGGAGCAGGTCCTGTCGGTGTCGCTGCACACCTTGTGTCGCATCTTCCTGTACCTAAGGTCATGGAGGCTGAAGACGGCACTCTTTATGTGGCTGACGGCACATGCAGGTGTGAGTCTTCGCTGGAAGGTTCCGGAGCATTCGGACCGGCATGCGGTTGTGCTCCAGAGTGCAAATGCGGATGTCAGGCATGCGGCCAGATTTCAGGTTTCATGGGCAATTTCGGAGTGCTTTTGAGAGCATATACATATATCCTGATGCTTGGCAAGCAGAATATCAAGATGGTCGGTCCTCTTGCAGTTCTGGGTGCGAATTATATCAAGGAGTCTCTCAAGGATTGCTTCAAGCTTCCGATTCCGACTGTATGCAAGCATGAGTTCGTTTTCGACGGTCTTCTTGACCAGTCAACGGGCGTTACCACCCTCGATATCGCCAAGAGGCTTCTTGACTATGGCTTCCATGCTCCAACGATCTATTTCCCTCTGCTCTTCCATCAGTCTATCATGATCGAGCCGACCGAGACAGAGTCGAAGGAGACATTGGATGGTTTCATCGAAATCATGAAACACATTGCTGCCGAGGCGATTGCAGATCCTGATTCTCTCAAGACAGCTCCGCACACAACTCCGGTACGCCGTCTTGATGAAACCACTGCCGCACGTCAGCCGGTGCTCAGATATAAGGATATGTTACAGTAAACATTAACTTGTCATTCTGAGCGAAGCGAAGAATCTTTATGTACAACACCTACTATGTTTACATGATGTCCAGTAACTCCAATAAAGCTCTTTATATTGGAGTTACTAATGATTTGGTACGTAGGGTAAGAGAACATAAAAATGGAATATCCGGAGGATTTACTTTAAAGTATTCATGCCATAAGTTGGTTTATTATGAGTCTTTTTCGGATATAGAACAAGCTATAGGTCGAGAGAAGGTTCTCAAAGGATGGAAGAGATTCCGTAAGGATGCTTTGATTGATACGATTAATCCTGAAAGAAGAGATCTTTATGAGGATATTGTTTAAAGATTCTTCACTTCACTTCGTTCCGTTCAGAATGACATATTAATAAGTATTATTATGAAAATAATAATCATTGGTGCCGGGCCGGGCGGATATGAGACCGCTCTGCTGGCTGCAAGAAGGGGAGTGGAGGTCTTGCTGATCGAATCGGGAAACCTTGGAGGCACATGCCTCAATGAGGGATGTATCCCGACGAAGGCTTTCTGCAAGAACGCGGAGGTCCTTGACGGACTCAAGGATGCCGAGACATTCGGCGTGACCGGACTTTCATATGACTTTGATTTCAAGGCTGTGACAGCGCGCAAGAATGCTGTCGTCGAGCAGCTTCGAGGAGGAGTCGAATCATTGATGGGCCATAAGCTGATAACCCTCGTTCGCGGCAAGGCTTCATTCAAGGACCAGCATACCGTCATTGTCGGTGAAGAGGAATATTCCGCAGATTATATAATCATTGCAACCGGCTCTGTATCAGCTTCTCTGCCAGTCCCTGGAGCAGATCTTCCCGGAATCCTGACATCACGTGAAATCCTTGATATCGAGGAAGTTCCGCAGAGACTGTGCGTCATCGGCGGTGGTGTCATCGGTTTGGAATTCGCGTCAATATTCCACAGTTTCGGAAGCGAAGTGACTGTCCTTGAGTATTGCAAGGACATCCTTCCGCGCTTTGATACCGACCTTGCTAAAAGACTCAAGCAGAGTCTTGGAAAGAGGGGAATCGAGATCAATACACAGGCTCAGGTGACAGGAATTGAAGAATCTGAAGGCGTGTATAGAGTCACTTTCACTCGCAAAGGCAAGGAAGAGGTCGTCGAGGCGGATAAGGTGCTGATGGCTGTCGGCCGTCGTGCCAATGTGGGTTCGCTCAACCTGGCTGATGCCGGCATCGAATTCACACCTCGCGGTATCGTCGTGAACGATTTCATGCAGACCAATGTGCCTCATATCTATGCTGTCGGCGACATCAACGGAAAAATGATGCTTGCTCATGCCGCGACATTCCAGGGCATAGTGGCTCTTGACCATATCATGGGCATTGTGAATGAAATCGACCTTTCAGTAATGCCGGCGGCTGTGTTCACTTCGCCTGAAGCTGCAAGTGTCGGCAAGACCGAGGATGAATGCAAGGAGGCAGGCATACCTGTGAAATGCCTCAAGTCGTTCTTCCGTGCAAACGGAAAGGCCGTGACAATGGGGGAGACTGACGGTTTCTGCAAGATAGTGGTTTCAGCTGAAACCGGTAATGTTCTTGGATGCCATCTCTTTGGCCCGCATGCCTCCGATATCGTTCAGGAAGCATGTGCGATGATCTCGCGAAAGGCTACTCTCGAGGAGTTCCAGAGCGTCATCCACACTCATCCGACCCTTACAGAGGTACTTCAGTCAGCAATTCATTCTTGATCATAATGGGAAAATTCAAGGTACCGAATACATATGTGATCATATTCACCGTCCTGCTGCTATGTGCGGTGGCGACATGGTTTGTGCCTGGAGGAGAGCCTCAGACCTGGCAGGTATTCTCCGCCTTGTATGAAGGATTCAGCCAGCAGGCAGGAATCATCGCATTCGTTCTTATCATCGGAGGGGCATTCTGGGTCGTAAACAGTACCAAGGCAGTGGACCATGGCATAATGAAGTTCATATCGAAGGTGCAGGGACTCGAGCGTTACGGACTCATCAGGAGGCTTGGCGTAGGTAATATCGTCATCACGCTTGTAATGCTTCTGTTCGGCATTTTCGGGGCTGTTTTCGGCATGAGTGAGGAAACCATTGCATTTGTGGCAGTTGTCATACCGTTGGCAAGGTCGCTCGGATATGACGATTTCGTGGGTGTATGCATGGTTTATCTTGCAGCTCATGTAGGATTTGCTGGTGCAATGCTGAATCCGTTCACGATCGGCATCGCGCAGGACATGTCCGGACTGCCTTTGTTCTCCGGAATAGAATACAGGGCCGTCTGCTGGGTTGTCCTGATGGCGATAGCTATTGTATTCGTTCTCTGGTACGCGTCCAAGGTCAGAAAGCCTGTGGCTGCAATTGAGTCTGCTAATATGGAAATTGAAGAGGAAACTTCCGGAAAGGGGAGCGGAATCAGGGCGTGGATCTGTTTCGGACTCATACTCATTTCCCTTGTGCTGTTCTCTGTATTCTATGCTTCGGACTGCGTCATAAAGATAGGACAGGGAGAATTCAGCACTCCATGGCTTCTCTGGACCCTTACCGCTGTATTTGCGCTTGTTTCATTGTTCGCATTGCGCAATTCCAACAGGATGTTCATCCTCAATCTCCTGATGTTCACCATCGTGTTCATGGTGGCAGGAGTTATGGGATACGGCTGGTATCTTCCGGAAATATGCGCTCTTTTCATGGCCCTTGCTGTAGCTTCCGGCTTTGCAGCTGATTATTCTGCTGACGATATCGCGAAGGAGTTCATTGCCGGTGCAAAGGATATATTCTCGGCAGCCCTCATAATCGGTTTTGCGGCAGGAATCATCGTGATACTCAAGAATGGACAGGTCATCGATACGATGCTGAATTCAATGGCTTCGGCTCTTGATGGATCAGGTAAGGTCGGGGCGCTTGGAACTATGTACGGTATCCAGACCTTCATAAATCTGTTCATCCCTTCAGCTTCAGCCAAGGCTGCCGTTACAATGCCCATCATGGCGCCGTTCTCTGATCTGATAGGTGTTTCGCGTCAGGCTACGGTCCTTGCCTTCCAGTTCGGTGACGGATTCACCAATATGATCACTCCATGCTCGGGTGTACTGATGGCTGTACTTTCGGTAGCCAAGATCCCTTATGAAAAATGGGTGAAGTTTATATGGAAGTTCATACTCCTGCTGGTCGCTGTCGGATTCCTGCTTCTGCTTCCGACATTGTTTCTTGATCTGTCGGGATTCTAAAGAAGAAGAGGCTGTCTCACGACAGCCTCTTTCTCATGTACTTTAACTTAGAATCAGGTTTTAGTGTCAACCTTATGATGCAAAGGTATCCTGCATTGCCCGATTTTGAAAGAAATAGGGATATGTGGGGCGAAATTGTGATTATCACAAAGATTTTGGGACAAAAAATGAATATTTGGGACTAAAAAATATATTTCGTAATTTTGTCCCACCTAATTTGTGACCAATATGAGCCAGGTTTCCAAGATATTCAGGCGCTTTGTCCCGCAGCTTCTTCACATGATCGTTCTGCCGGTATTCTTCTTCGCTTTCATGCTTATTTACCGCCCGCTGAATTCTGTGGAGTTCATGGGTAACGAATGGTTCGGAGTGCATCTTACAATATCATCCTGCATCATACTCCTCTCTGCCATAATCTTGCGCCTGCTGTATTATTATCTCCCGATGAAGATGAACTACTCCCTGTATATATCCTGGTGTCTGGGAGAGATAATTTTCATGTCCTTTTTCGTGGCCTTGTACATATGGCTTGTGAGACATAAGCCTATGCCATATTTCGAGGCATTCGCGTCTTCTTTTCAATATGTGTCCCTGACTCTTGTCATCCCATATATAATACTTGCTCTTTCCCTCAGGCTTTATGATTACCATAACAAGGTGGATGATGAGGCAGCGGGAGCATCTCAAAGGATGAGGTTCTATGACGACAGACACAATCTCAAGATAGTCCTTACTCCGGAATCCATTCTCTACATAACAGCAGAAGAGAATTATGTGAATATCTTCTATACAGATAACGGAAAAGTAAGGTCATATGTCCTGCGAAGTTCGATGAAGGCCCTGGATGAACTCTGTCAGGATCACGGACTTGTGAGATGTCACAGGTCTTTCTATGTCAATCCTGTGCATATCAAGGTCCTTCGTAAAGACAAGGAGGGAATAGTATATGCAGAACTTGATGCCAAGGATATGATGCATATCCCTGTCACCAAACGATATTATGACCGTCTTTCGGAAATGCTTTAAGAGACCGTTTTTCTGCTGGCCTTGATTCTGTTGGATAATCTTCTCACGTCACGTGTCTTTCTTCCGTAAGTCTCGAAGAATGACTCGTTTGCCTGGCATTCAAAATACTCTGTGGACTTTATCATATAGCTGTTTCTGACTGATTCTGGGCTTTTCAGATAGCCGCTGCGATACCCTGCCGGCCTGTACGGTAAGCCGCTCGTACAGAATTTCCTGCCATGCTTCTTCATCTGTGAGATCTCATCTTCAAAGGATCTGTTGATTGTTTCCTGTTCAAAATAAGTGCAGTCTGCTATCTCGATCAGTCTTTGAATCTTTTCTGCCAATTCTTCAGTATGCTCTCTGGCCAGATCGATTCTTATGAATGGGGTGTTGTCCGTTATCTGCAGTAAAGTACTGCCTTCCCTGTTATACTTGTTGTGGTAGGCAAATACGTGACATGCTTCACATCTGCAAGTGTTTATGACAAAATATCCGGAGGAATCCGTGCTGGTTGTTATTTCATGATCTTCGTGGAATATTGTCACGATTGCGTCCGGGATACCTTCTTTGGTATCTCTGTCAATGACCATTCCATGTACTGGGATAAGAGTATCATCTGTCCTGGCCTCAATGACAACAGCCGCAGTCAGGAGCATCAGTAAAGTGGCAGTCAGTCTCATGATAATAAGATTTTCAAGACTTGTACCACCGCAAAAACCGTGCAATTTTCTTGAATGTCTAGAAAAGTCCGTAAAGCTGTGCGTCAATCTTGTCGGTAATCGACGCGAAATCTTCCGGTCTGTGCTCGAAATCGAGCTCGTCAGCCTCGATTACCAGAACCTTGCCCTTGTAGTTGGAGATCCATTCATCATACCTCTCGTTAAGATTGCTGAGGTATTCGATGCTTATGCTCTTCTCGTAGTCGCGTCCTCGCTTCTGGATCTGTGAGACGAGTGTCGGGATCGATGATTTGAGGTATATGAGAAGGTCAGGCTCGTTGACCATCGACATCATGAGGTTGAACAGCTGCATGTATGTGTCGAAATCACGGTCGGAAAGGTTGCCCATCGCCTTGTTGTTGGCCACGAAGATATGTACACCCTCCATTATCGTCCTGTCCTGGATGATGACGTCTTCCGACTTGGAGATATCCAGCAGGTCCTGGAACCGCTGCGCAAGGAAATATGTCTCAAGGTTGTAGGACCACCTCTGTATATCCTTGTAGTAGTCTTCAAGGTATGGGTTGTATGTGACGGCCTCGTATTTGGGAGTCCATCCGTAATGCTCGGCGAGCATTCTTGTCAAAGTGGTCTTTCCGCAGCCTATATTTCCGGCGATTCCTATATGCATGATATACTGGATTTTATAATGAAAAAGCAGACTGCCTTTCCGGAATCCGGAAAAACAGTCTGCTAATTTAAGGATTTTTTGCAAGCTATACAATACCGTGTGACATCATTGCCTCGGCAACCTTGATGAATCCGGCGATGTTTGCTCCCTTCACATAATTGACATAGCCGTCCGCTTCTGTACCATATTTCACGCATGCTTCGTGGATGTCTGTCATGATCTGTCGGAGATGCTGGTCGACCTCCTCGCGTGTCCATCTGAGCCTCATCGAGTTCTGGGTCATTTCAAGACCTGATGTGGCAACTCCGCCGGCATTTGATGCCTTTCCTGGAGAGTAGAGGAGCTTCGCGTTCTGGAATACTGCGATAGCTTCAGGGGTACATGGCATGTTCGCACCCTCTGCGACGCAGATGCAGCCGTTTGCCACAAGTGTCTTCGCCTGCTCCTCATTGAGCTCGTTCTGGGTAGCGCATGGCATTGCGATGTCGCATTTCACGCTCCATGGACGCTCTCCTGCATGGTATTCAGCTGTAGGATATTTCTCGACATATTCCCTGATTCTGCCTCTGAACACGTTCTTGAGCTCCATGATGTATGCGAGCTTGTCAGCGTCGATTCCGTCAGGATCGTAGATGTATCCGTTAGAGTCAGACATTGTAAGCACCTTGGCTCCGAGCTGGATAGCCTTCTGTGCGGCGAACTGGGCAACATTTCCGGAACCTGAGATAGCTACTGTCTTGCCCTCATAGCTGTCGCCCTTTGTTGCAAGCATTGCGCTGGCGAAATAGCATGTACCGTAACCGGTTGCTTCAGGCCTGAGCGGGCTTCCTCCCCATGCCTGTCCCTTTCCTGTAAGTACTCCAGTGAATTCGTCGCGGAGTCTCTTGTACTGGCCGAACATATAGCCGATCTCGCGTCCGCCGACTCCGATATCACCGGCAGGGACGTCAGTATCTGCTCCGATATGCTTCTGAAGCTCTGTCATGAAGCTCTGGCAGAATCTCATGACCTCATTGTCGGATTTTCCTTTAGGATCGAAATCCGAACCTCCCTTTCCTGCACCCATCGGCAGGGTAGTGAGGCTGTTCTTGAATGTCTGCTCGAAAGCAAGGAACTTCATGATGCTGAGGTTCACGCTCGGATGGAAACGGATTCCGCCCTTGTATGGACCGATGGCACTGTTGCACTGGACTCTGTAGCCTCTGTTCACTCTTACTTCGCCTTCGTCGTCTACCCAAGGCACACGGAAAATGATTATGCGCTCAGGCTCCACGATTCTTTCCAGAATCTTCTGGTCCATAAGGTAAGGATGCTCGACAATATATGGGGCAACGCTTTCAAGTACTTCTTTAACTGCCTGGTGGAATTCTTTCTCACCCGGATTCCTGGCGATCAGATCTGCCATGAATCCGTCTACATACTTCTGAGTAAACTGATCCATAATTCGTTCGTTTTAGGGTTTTAGAAACAAAAATGTGCCTCCGTGAAAAGGCACGAAAGCACAAATTTGCAAAAATATTTTTATAAATACAATATTTTAGGGATCCTTCACTTTGTTCAGGATGACATTGGCCTAGAAGAGGAAACCGGTGTTGATGTAGAATGCTCCGTTTCCATCCTGCTTGTTGAAGCAGCGTGCATACTCGAATGCAACGATGAAGTTCTGGTTCATGATGAAGCGGAGACCAGCGCCGGCAGAACCATGGAAACCGTCGCACTTCCTGTTGATGTCCACGAACTGGTTGTAGAGGTCCATGTACTTTCCGGTCTTGTTTTCCATGTCATATCCCTTGAATACGTGAGCGCCGTCGGTAAATGCGCTGACTGCAAATGCGATGTTCTGCTTCCAGAGCTTGAAGTCTATGAATCTCCAGCGGAGTTCGGCGTTGTAGAATCCTACATCCTGACCCTGTACCCTGTTGAGCATGAGGCCTCTGACTGTACGGTATCCTCCGAATCCGTCGTTGTCAGCCTTTGGACCCATGTTGGTGTAGAACGGCATCGCATACCATGGAGCCGAGCTTCCGAATGTGCCCTGATAAGCTGCTCTGTATGCGAATGTGAGCTTGTCCTGGACGATAGGGAGGTACTGACGCATAGTAACGCAGAATTTATAGTGCTCGTGAGTTGTTCCGAGCCATTTCGGTGCTGCGATCACATGAGCCTCCGCCCAGATACCCTTTGTAGGGTTGTTCTCGACATTACGGCTGTCGTACATGAGACCGGCGCGGAGAGATGAGATAAGACCTCCATTCGCCTCATCCGGAGAAATGATTCCCCAATCCTTATAAAGGTTGAAGAGGGTAGTGCCGTGCTGGAAATCCTGGCCGGCAAGAACCTCGTATCCCTTCGGAACGAAGTCAGATGTCTTTGTCCACGAAAGGTTGTAACCTGCCTCCCAGTAGAAATTCTTTGCGATCTCGCCTGTGAAGTCGACCTTGGCCTTGATGAGGTCACGGCCGAAACGGTAGAATCCCTTCGGATATTTGCCCTTCTCCTGAAGCTTCTTTCCTGCCTCGTCGTCGAGGTACTGGAAGTCGCCGTCAGCGAAAAGCTGCTTCGGAGCAATGTAGTTGCTCTCGTAGCCGTTGAATCCGTAGAAGTCAAGAGCCGCATCCTTGTAATATCCTGAACAGATTGACATTCTTACTCCCGGGATAAGGGTCTTGTTGTCATAGTTCACGATTAACTTGTAGCTTCCGATGCTTCCTTCCTTTGTATATGCGGAAGCCTCGAAATACCATGTCGACTTCGGGTTCGGATATGTGTCGCCGTTTCCGAAGTTGTAGAGGTTCAGAAGGGCTCCGAACTGGAATCCGCGGTCAGCGTCGTAAGCGACTACAGGAAGAGGGCCGAAGTTCGTTCCGGTCTTGATGATCTCTCCCTTCTCGTTATATGTGACTTCCTTCTTCTTTTTTGTCTCCTTTACCTCGTCGGATGAAGCGGTCTCCGACGCGAAAGACGGGATGCAGAGCATCATGGCTGCAAGAGCAGTGATGAATGTCCTTTTCATAATATCAGAATTCTTTATTAAATGTCTTTACGATTTCCTTGTAACTCTTCCTGAGTCCCTTCTCTCCCATGAGCCTGATGTCCGAGATGAAACGTCTCATGCCTTCATTATAGTCGAAGAACATGCTGTAGGACGGGATTGTGAGAAGGCTGACCGCCAGGGCGAAAGGCCATGGGAGCAGACAGAATGCAAGTATTGTATATATAAGGAAAAGAATGATTCCGAGAGCCAGCTTTACTCCGAAACCTACCGTGTTGTGGAAGGCGCGGTCCCTTGTCTTGCTACGCAGAAGATTGTATGTCAGCCACATAGGGGCGCTGACGATTGCGCTGAATATCCAGTATGGAAGACCGATGAGGGCCGCGAGTGATTTTCCTGCGATGTTCAGGACGTTATTCTTCTTCCTGAATGAATATATGGAAATCTTCTCCTTGCGTCTCTTCTTCTCGAACTTTTCTACCTTTTCCAGAAGCTCGGACATTTCTTCCGGCTTCTCTTCGCAGGCCTTCTCGATTCTGGCTGCGATCTCCCTGTTGGCGAGCATGCCTTCATGAAGACTTGTGCCGAAATCTCCATATCTTACGCCCTGGTGGGTAGCGAGAATCTTGGTGAGGGCCCATTTGTCATGAAGCTGTTCGTCGTCTTTCAGGTATGTGAAGAGCTCGGACATCCTTGCCGCGAGTTCCTTCCTCAATGGCTCGATAAGTTTCACCTCGTTGTCCACGTCCTGTCCCTTGACGAATCCGGTGACATTGATCGGCTTGCCGAAAGTCACGAGAGATGTGCTCCTGTATCGGAAATAGTCTCCATATTCAAGTCCTGTCGGAACGATGTAGACAGGAAACCTGTCGCCGAATTTCGCATTTGCCGCGAGGGCCGCGCGGAATGTACCTTTACCCAGACTCTGCAGCGAATGCGCTGGCCTGTGACGGCCTTCAGGGAACATGCAGAAACGGACACGGTTCTCAAGAGTCTCGACAATTATCTCCTGTGTCTCGTTGTTCTTGAGCACATTGCGCAGACCGTCCCTCTGACGAACCATAGGCAGGATCCTGAGGAATGTCATGATCTTGCCGATAAACTTATTATTGAAGATGTCGGCTCTTGCTCCGAATACGGTAGGGCTGTCGAATGCACGGAGTATAACCAGTGCATCCATAAGGGTATTGCAATGGTTGGGAGCGATTATCACCGCACCGTCAGTGGGAATGTTTTCCTTTCCCCTGACCTCCACCTTCCGGTAGCTGTGCTTGAGATTCCAGTCGACTATAGGCTTGAGGATAGTATAGCCTATGTAGTTTTCGTATATCTTTTTCTTTGCCATATTATTATTCTTCTCCTGCTTCCTTTCTGCCGCGCAGTCTCCATACAAATGCAAGTGTCAGACCTGAAATGATGTGCCATACGCCCCACCATGCTGTGATGACGAGCATACCTCCATTGTTGGCCCATGCTCCGACCTCCGGGAAGATGTTAGGGTTTAGAAGGAGGATGAGTCCGAGTCCGGAATTCTGGATGCCTGTCTCGATAGTGATGGTCCTTCTGTCCTTATATGGCAGCTTCATCAAGGTACTGGTGCCGAATCCGATGCCGAGGGCGAGAAGATTGTGGATGAGCACGATGAGGAATATGTATCTGATAGCCTGCATGAAGACGTCGAAATTGCCTTTGAATATGATTATCACCATGGCGATGAACACGATGATGGAAAGGTGCTGCAACGGCTTCTTCAGGACTTTTGCCACTTTAGGAAGATACTGTCCGCACAGGATACCCAGGATAAGAGGAATACCCATGATGATGAATATGCTCTGGAAAATGTCTCCGAGAGGAATCTGAAGTTCAGGGAGAACACCGATGTTGCGGTTTCCTGCGAAATTGAGGTACATCTTACCCCAGAAAGCGAAGTTCAAAGGCGTCGTGAATATGCAGGCAGCGGTATTGAATGCTGTGAGTGATACCGATAGTTCGGAATTTCCTCTTGAAAGCGATGTGATGAAGTTTGAGATGTTTCCTCCGGGACATGACGCCACGAGGATCATTCCGAGTGCGATCATAGGTGAAATCCAGTCGCCGCATATCATGATAAGTATCAATGTCAGCGCCGGAAGAAGAATCAGCTGGCAGGTTATGCCGGTCAATATGGATTTAGGGTTTTTGATTATGTCGACGAATGTAGCTGGCTTGATGCCGAGAGCGACGCCGAACATTACGAATGCGAGAACGATATTCAAAAGTGTCGAACCTCCGTTCATTGTGACATTCAGGGCGTCAAGATTGCGTATTGCTTCTGGACTCATTTCGATTTAGGTTTAGTTGTTACAATCATGCAAAGATAGTATTTTTATCCTTAAGACAAAATTCCTGTTTAATAGCCAATTAAATATGTGGTTAAAACGCCGGATATGTTGCGGATTATGGATTTTTTATTAATTTTGTGAATCTAGCATTCCGGTTATGCCTTACATTGTTCTATTGATTTATCTGGCCATAGCCCTCGCCCTTCAGCTTCTGGCGGGCGATTTTCCTGTTGCATTCTTTTCATTTCCGCTCAATATCATAGCCCTTCTTCTTTGGCTTGGCGTGATGATATGGCTCTGGAAGACCCGCAGGAAATCCCTCTTCGTTTCGTTCATGCTATCGAAAGGTGCGACGGTATGCGCTGTGTCGCTTTTCCTGATCTTCTGTCTTGTGATAGGACTTACAGGCATAAGGTCGATTGTAGGCACGTGGATCTTTGTTGCATTCATGCTCTATTTCCAGACGGTCCTGCTGTTTGTCATCATGCGCGGATGGAGGGCCCAGACGGCCACCGGAGCTCATCTCGGCGAGATAAGATGGCGTTTCCTTCTGAATCACGCCGGAATCCTGATCGCCGTGTCTTCCGCCTTCTGGGGAGCTCCTGACTCTGATACCGTCAGGCTGCAGGCTTTCAGGGACATGCCGGTCCGTGAGGCTATCAGGATGGACGGAACAGGTGCATGGCTTCCATATGAGATCGAACTGAAGGATTTCAAGGTGGAGACTTATGAAAACGGTGTTCCGGCCATGTATGAGGCCGATATGCTCATCGACGGAGAGCCGGTGACATTGAAAGTGAATCATCCTTATTCCAAGGGATTCGGAAAGAACATATATCTTACCGGTTATGATGCATATGCCGGTGAAGATTCGGAATATTGTGTCATACAGGTGGTTACGGATCCATGGAAGTATGCCGCCGTTGCCGGAATCGTCCTGATGCTCGCTGGAGCAATGCTCCTTTTCGCGGCAGGACCAAAGAAACGATATGGGGAGGATGACTGATATGTTTACATGGGATATATTCATATGGTTCGGAATTCTTTCAGTAGTCCTTTCGGCTGCTGGAGCCGTAGCTTCGATGTGCGCGAAGGACCATTGGTCGCAGTCGTCCCTTAAATACAGGTATCGCCGCAGGACCGCGATTTCATTTGCACTTGCTTCTGTGGCCGTGCTAGCGTCCTTCATCATCGGTCTGTGGATCAGCCTCGGCCGTCCGCCTTTGCGTACGATGGGGGAGACCAGACTGTGGTACTCGTTCTTCGCCCTGGTTGCAGGACTTTTCACATATGTACGCTGGCGCTACAGATGGATCCTTTCCTTCTCGACCGTGCTTGCTACGGTCTTCATAATGATAAACATATTCAGGCCGGAAATCCATGACCAGACCCTCATGCCTGCCCTGCAGAGCCCTTGGTTCATCCCTCATGTGACGGTCTATATGTTTTCATATTCCTTCCTCGGATGTGCCTTCCTGCTTGCTCTGGCTGGACTTTTCACATCGAAGAACAATGTGATGTCAGCCGCTGACACATTAGTATATATTGGAATGGCTTTCCTTACTTTCGGAATGCTTTCAGGTGCCCTCTGGGCCAAGGAGGCATGGGGACATTACTGGAGCTGGGACCCGAAGGAGACATGGGCTCTCGTGACATGGCTCAGCTACATGCTTTATATCCATCTGCGGCTTTTCGGCAGAGGATCACGCAAGGCCTTGTGCCTGCTGCTGATATTCTGCTTCATCTGCCTGCAGATGTGCTGGTGGGGTGTGAACTATCTCCCTGCCGCCCAGGACAGTATACATGTTTATAATAGATAACCGATTTGTTGCGTATGAAGAAACTGGTAAGATGGTGTGCAGTCGTGCTGCTGGTGGCGGCCGCTGCTATGGTCGTGGTCTACAGGGCCATGAACCGCGTTCCTTCTGCCGATCTGCCTCTGAATGAGCAGGTCCTGCAGATTTTTGATGACGGAGGATGCCTGAGCTGTCACTCGGCTGATCCGAAGGTTCCGTTCTATGCCAAGATGCCTGTGGCCGGCAAGATCGTGATGAAGGATATCGATTCCGGCTATCGTGCATATGACATCGAGCCTGTAATGGAAGCGCTGAAGATCGACGCGGACGTCAGTGCGGTCGACCTTGCAAAGATCGAGAAAGTCGTGCTTGACGACAGGATGCCGATGCCGAAGTACTATCTTGTACATTGGGGCAGTTCCCTCACCGAAGCGAAGAAGGAAATCGTTCTCGAATGGGTGAAGGGTGAGCGTATCGCAATGTACGATGACGGTCTTCCTGAAGACAAGGCTGCAGAGCCTGTACGCCCGATCGACCTCACCGCTGAAGTCGATCAGGAGAAGGTCGCTCTCGGATTCGCGCTTTTCCATGACACAAGACTTTCGGTGGACAATACCGTTTCATGTGCTTCTTGCCATGATCTTTCGACCGCCGGTGTGGATAATCATCAGTATTCTCATGGAGTTGACGATCAGGTGGGTGGAGTCAATGCTCCGACAGTCTATAATGCAGTCTACAATTTCGTCCAGTTCTGGGACGGACGTGCAAAGACTCTTGCCGATCAGGCCGCAGGTCCGCCGCTCAATCCTATCGAGATGGCCTCTACATCGTTTGATGAGATCATTGCGAAGCTTCAGGCTGACAAGCCTTTTGCCAAGGCTTTCACAGCAGTTTATCCGGACGGTCTTACCGAGGCTAACATAACAGATGCGATCGAGGAGTTCGAGCGTACGCTCATCACTCCGAACTCTCGCTTCGACAAGTGGCTCCGTGGAGACAATGAGGCGATTACTGCAGACGAGCTCGCCGGATACGAGCTATTCAAGAAATATGACTGCGCTACATGCCATGTGGGACCTAATCTCGGAGGACAGTCATATGAACTCATGGGCCTTCGCAGGCATTATTTCGCAGACCGTGGCCTTGAACTGACAGTCGAGGATAACGGACGTTTCAAGGAAACGCAGCTTGAGCGTGACCGTCATCGCTTCAAGGTTCCTGGACTCCGCAATGTCGAGCATACATGGCCGTATTACCATGACGGAACCCGTGAGACTCTCGAAGATGCAGTCCGTGACATGGGAATCTATCAGAGCGGTGTAGAGCTCACTTCACTCGAAGTTGACCAGATCACATCCTTCCTCAAGACCCTCACAGGAGAGTATCAGGGCAAGCTCCTGACCAATGACACTCCTCGCGATGTGATCCATGATCATGACCACGATCATTAATATTATAGAAAATGCCAGGCATTGCCTGGCATTTTCTATAATATGTTAAGACTCTGTTCCTTGATCTTCTCCAGCTCGTCCTTCATCTTCACCACAAGCTTCTGGATCTCGGTATGATTGGCCTTCGAGCCTGTCGTGTTGATCTCACGTCCCATTTCCTGGGCGATGAAACCAAGCTTCTTTCCAGGATTAGGCTCATTGTTCAATGTGTCGAGGAAATAACGGCAATGCTGACGGAGACGGACCTTCTCCTCATTGATGTCAAGCTTCTCGATGTAGAAGATCATCTCCTGCTCAAGGCGGCTCTGGTCAGGCTCTGCCTTAAGCTCGGCAAAACGGCTCAAAATTTTTTCCCTGATGGCCTCTGTGCGCTCCTTCTCATACTGCTCCACCTGTGCCGAATACTCCAGGATATTGTTGACCTTTTCAGTCACATCCTTGCACAGGATCTCTCCCTCCTGTGCCCTGAAAGCATTGATGTTACGGAGAGCCTCGTCAATGCATGCCTCTACAACCGGCCAGTTATCATCTGTGATCACATCCTGCTTCTTCGCATCCATAACCTCCGGCATACGGAGAATCATAGCAAGCAGGTCGTTAGGGTTCTGACTCCAAAGATTGTGTGCTCCAAGCCTGCTTCCGAGTGCATCGATCTGCTGATAATACTCCATCGCCAGATCCATGTTTATCTTCTTCGCGCTGTCGGCGGCATTAGGCTCGAAGGTGACGAAGAAATCGATGTTTCCGCGTGTCAGCTCGTTGGCTATCTTATGACGCACAGCAATCTCCTTATCCTTCGGAAGCATTGAAGTCTTGATGCCGATATCGGCAGTCTTTCCGTTCAGCGAACGCACTTCCACAGTAATCTTTCCGGTCTCAAGCATGGCCTCAGCCTTGCCATATCCTGTCATTGACTTGATCATAGGTTCTCTTTTCTGATTAACGGCCGCAAAATTACATTTTTTTCCGCATAAACCGAATCATATGACAGAATTTCCCTTACAGCATAAGGTTCCATGTGGCATCCTGGACTGCCTGGCTCTTCTTGGCGTTCATCTTTCCGAAATTGAACGAGACGCTGAAGAGGAAATATCTTCCGAGAACGTTCCTGTAGGTATCCATGATGTACTCGTTGGTTGCGGTACGCTGGAGATTCCTGCTGGCCTGATTCAGGAGGTCGATTCCCTTCAATGAAAGAGTCACGGACTTGATGGTCTTGCTGATGCTGGCGTTCCAGTTGTACTGCGGTGCACCGAAGCCCGCAGAATAGCCTATATAGAAGTTCGCGTTGATCTTGGTGCTGAACTCCCAGTTCTTGAGGGTGGTGTACATCGCATCGAAACTGTAGCTGTGCATCCATGTGTCTGCATTAGCATCAGGATCAAGGCTGTACTTCGAGATCTGGTTTCTTCCATATGCGTGAACCGATGCATTGAAACGGTCCCTCTGATACTTGAGACCGAGGTCGAGAGCGTAATGTAGGGTAGTCATCTTGCTTTCCGAGAAGCCGCTGTCGCCGGAATAGAATCTGTCTCCGCTAGAATTTCCCCAGAACTCCGACATGAAATCATTGTAGTCGAACTCCTCGATATCCATGCCCTCAAGCTCTTCCTTTGCCTGATATCCTGCGCTTGCAGAGTATGATACATCGGCATAGGTTGAGAATGTCCAGTATCTCTTCTCACCGAATGGCTGGTTGTAGGTCAGAGTTCCGGACAGCCTGTAAGAAGGCTTCCTTGAATTGACAGGAACGGAATATCTGATCGCATTACGGTCAAACCAGCTTGCCTGCACGATGGCGTTCTGCTCCATGTTTCCGCTGAATCTTGCATTTACATATGAGAAATTCTCACGGTTGTTATGTCTGACATATCCTCCGAGATAATGGTACATGTACTGCTTCAGGTAAATGTTTCCGGCTGATATCATCGTAGGGTTGCCGAGATTGAGCGTAGGACTCATCTGACTGTTTGATGGCTGCTGTGTTGATCCGAAATAATACACATTCGTGCTGAATGAATCCTTGCTGTAGCTGTAGTCGAGGTCCGGAGCCAGAGTGAACTGCCATTCTCCCTTTCCGGCTGTAGTCTCCGTTCCGAGGTTCTTTACATAGTTGACATTCTCGTTCATGTTGGCTGAAAAGCCGAACGAAAGATTGTGGTTGCCGCTCCTGTACTGCGTCGTGACTCCGCCTGAAAGCACTGCAGACTCATTGTCCGTGATGTTTGTGTAATAATCGTTGTATGTGCCGTCGAGGCCGTTGGTGGCGATGTTGTCGGATCTGCTTGATGACCATGACCCTCTTGTCTGCACCCGCAGGACCCATTTCTCTCCAAGGGGCTCTACATAGCTGATGTTCGAATGCAGGTATGAACTCGATGACTTCTTGTCATAAAGCAATGATACCACGGCAGTCGAGTCTCCGAGCAATGTGCTTGAATTCTCCCCGCTGACACCATCGCCGTTGTCGAAATTGTAATATGCATAAAGCGACAGGTTTCGTCCTTCCTTTCCTCCCAGCTTCATTATTCCCATGTCAAGCTGACCGCTTGTGCCGGCGCTCCTTCCCTCATTGAATTTCGTGGATACGGAGCTGTTCAGGGTATCGGCATTCATCGTGGTATGGGAAGCATTCGTGAAGGAATTCTGCTTTGTGTTGAAAGTGAATTTCGGCTTGAATGAGAAATAGAACTTCTCCTTGTTGGCATTCTTCATCTCGACGCTTGCCGACAATGTATGTCCGTCGCCCGTTCCGTCGAAGAATCCGTTCGTATGAAGGTCATCGCTTCCGCTCATGAATGATGTACGGGCGGTCTTCTCCTTTGCGTCCTTGCCGCTGTATTTGTATGATACCGAGACGGTTGAAGGCAGTCCCTTTATGCGGTCTGTATTGTAGTTCACACCGGCTGTGGCATTGGTCGAAAGTCCTTGCTTTGAGTCGAACTCATCCATGTCCATGCCGTATACGATGACAGCGGATCCGGATGCGGTAGGGTCGACCGCATTCTGGCCGTTGGCTATCACGGTGAGCTGATCCTTTTCGCCATATGCCGACATCAACGCATTTACGTTGAAAAGAGGACCTTTGCTGTCGATGAGTTCATTTTCGGTTTCAGGGTTGACGGTATATCCGCCTCCCATCTTGGCATTCCCGAACCATCCTTTCTTGTATTCCTCCTTCAAGGCCACATCCATGACCTTCTCCTTGGTGTCGTGAGTCTTGATTCCGCTGATTTCAGCCTCTTCTGTATCCTTGTCGATAACCTTGATCTTATCGACTATCTTCGCAGGGAGATTCTTCACCGCCATGGTCGGGTCATCGAAGAAGAAAGTCTTTCCTCCGACAGTGATCTTGTCGACCTTCTCGCCGTTCACAGACACGGATCCGTCTTCGCCTACCTCCATCCCAGGCATCTTTTTCAGCAGATCTTCGAGCATGTCGTTTTCACCGACGCGGAACGAAGAAGCATTATACTCGATCGTGTCCTTCTTGATCGTGACAGGATTTCCTACGGCTGTAATCGTCGATGCATCAATGAATTCCGGGTTCTCCTCCAGCTTGATGATCCCAAGATCCTGACGGTATCCCTTCAGGTCATGGACTTTCTTGTAGGGGATATAACCGATCATCTCGGCGTTCACTTCATATTTTCCTGGCAGGACTTCATCGATAGTCACATTTCCCTTGTCGTCAGAAATCGAGAAGTTCGTGATCGTGGTATCTCCCTGGGGGATGAGGTAGACAGATGCGAAGCTGATCGGCTCGGATGTAGCGGCATCCTGCAGAGTCAGCTTCAATTCAAGGGTCTGGTACTGGTTCAGATTGTCCAGATTGATGATAACCTGGGCGCCGGCACTCGTTGCGATTACGGCTGTCAATAATGTAAGGATGATTCTTTTCATGATTATCGGTTCGTTTTACATTGCAAATATAGTTATTATATTTATTCTTTCTTCAAGGCATCCGCCGGGTTGGTACGCATGAGCCGGATGGCCTGCAGAACGATCGATGCTATGGTGACGGCCAATACGACAGCAGATGCTCCGATGTAGATGAGAGGGGAGTTGTCGGTGCGGATGACATATCCTTCAATCCATCGTCCTATGACCATATATGCGGCAGGGATTGCCACGATTGCGGAAATCACCACCGGAAGCGTGAAGTCAAGGGTGAGTTTGCGGATCATCTCCCGCTTCGAACATCCGAACACATTACGCACGGCATTGCTCCTTTCGTTGGTCTTGGAATGGTAGCTGCTGAGTCCCACGATGGTCATTATGGTCATCAGGATGCAGATGATCGAGAATCCGGTGAGAAGCTTCATGATGTTCCTTTCCTCACGTATCTCGTTTTCGAGACTGCCCTTGAGAGTGCCGATTTCGCAGATGTCATCGTTGTAGCCTTTTGTTCTGTAGAATTCCTTGACTCGTCTGAGTGCTTCCTTCTCATTTCCCTCCGCTTTGACGCAGAGCATCTCGCCCATGGTCCCGCTGAAATCGTTAAGGAGGTTGATACCAGCAAACTTTCCGGCTGTCTCTTCATTAAGGTTTCCGAGTTTCAGATCCGAAACTATTCCGCATAACGGCATCGGTCCCATCGCAGTTGTGAGCATCCTGTTTTCCGTGAAGCCTACAGCAGCATCATATGTGCTCTGGCACATATAATAGTTTTCCATTCCGGATGGAGCAGAATACTCCTCGATGAATTCGATTCCCAGGATTTCGAAATAATCGCGGTCTCCATCAAGCAACCTGATCTCTGCTCTCTGCCCGTCATTGGATCCGATTATTGTCGCATAGGCAGAGTTCGGAATGCTGCTGAAGCGTCCTACCTTTGATACGAATGACTGTGCCTTCAGCTCATCATGATACCTGTTCAATCCCTTGTCCATGAACCGGATCAATATGACTCCGTCTGTCTCGTAGCCTAAAGGCTGATTGATCAGATGTCTGGTCTGTCTGGTGATTCCGAAACATACAGCCAATGCTCCGATGCTCAGAAGGCCGGCGATACCGATGAACAGCTTTCCGAACCATGTCTTGTCGTTGTACCTGACTTCGCCCTTGATTACATTGATTGCACTGTATGATGACAAAATGAACGAAGGGACGGCACTTGCAAGACCTACCATAATCAGGATGATTCCCGCAAGTATCAGATACTCATTGAAATGCGACAGCGGGTGGATCTCGGATCCCAGTATCTGTCCGACAGGCTCCTTGAATGCGACCGCAATCAGGACTGCGAAGATGCATGATACCATCAGGAGCATGAATGCTTCGAGGAAGCAGCGTCCTATGATTCCTCTTCTTCCGGTGCCGAGAAGCTGGCGGGTAGCTATCTCCTTGATCCTGAACCTTGAGAATGCTATGGTCAGGACAACATAGTCAAGCAGGGCGACCACGGTCAGGAATATGCACATTATCAGGTATATGCCGAAAAGTTTTCCGTTTCTCAGATTGCAGAAGAAACTGTGGATGTCTTCCGCCTGATCCGGAGACATTGTCTTTATCTGATCGAAAGCAGTCAGCCTGACTTCTGCCCTTGACGCATCATATTGTGGACCATAGGTCTCCTTTGCATGTTTCCTGTATTCGTCCGTAAGCTGCTGCGATATCGCTTCTATGTCAGCGCCGTTCCTGACGCGCACGAAACTGAAATCATAAAGGCTCAGCATTCCATGATACATTTCTTCCTGAAGTTCATGGTACATGTCTATATGGATGATGATATCTGGTTCATAGAATACGGTTTTCGAGATTGGCTTGAAGACTCCTGTGACAGTAAGGTTTACGTCCATGTCCTGAAATTCAGGATAGAATCCCTTCATTGCATTTGTCTCGGAGAGGTTAATCTCCTTGCCCAATGCATTCCCGTCCGGAAATAATGTGTTCGCCAGATTCTCCGATATCACAATCGAGCCTTTATCAGCCAGCACCTTGTCCTTATCCCCTGCAATCAGAGGGAACGTGAAGAAATCAAACAGGTTCGAACCTCCTGCCATGGTCGAGACATGGGCTTCCTAATCTGCATGACGGGCGCATGTGACGCCGGAGAACATCATTTTCCCGCCGCCGAGGCTTGTCACGAATGCACATGACTCCTCTATGTCAGGAATCATATCATAAAGCATTGGAGTCAGGTCATACGAAGTTACAGAATTCTCCATGTGGCATATGTATATGTTCTCCGTATTCTTCAGATCCTTGTTCACGCTCATATCATCCACGATGTATGAGCTCAATACAATCACGAATGCCAATGCCATACTCAGTCCCACGACCTCAATCGCGGTGTACAGCTTGTTTCTTGACAGGAATCTTAAATAGCTTTTCATATTTCTGTTTTTTTTGTGTGACCCCTAAAGGTTTGTGCTTCAATGTTTTACTGTATACTCCTGCTCCCTTTTGCCGGCAGGAGGTTAGTGTAAGTGACTGTTTGATAGTTGGTTAGGCGGTGCTTCGCTCGTACCGTCATGCCCGGCCCCTTTCCCGTCATGCCCGGCCCCGACCCGTCATGCCCGGCCCCGACCGGGCATCATTCCTTCTTCAGCGCCTCGGCCGGGTTGGTACGGGCGGCGCGGAGGGTCTGCCAGAGGACGGCGAGCAAGGAAATGGCAGCCACAGCGGCGGCCGCGGCTATGTATATCCATGCTTTCTGCGGCATCCGGTATGCAAAATCTTCCAGATAGCGTCCGGCAATGACCCATGCGGCCGGGATGGCCACCACCGCTGCAATCAGGCAATAGAGCATGTATTCCCGGATGTTTCTGGCACTTTCGCTACGTACCGTTCCTCCGAAAACCTTGCGGATTCCGATTTCCTTCTCCCTTTCCGATGCATAATATGTACTCATCGCGACCTGGCCCAGCACCGATAGCATAATGGCTATGACCATGAATATATTCACCATAGCCAGCTGATTGCGTGTCTGCGCATAGTCGGCTTTGATGAGATCTTCAAGCAGACCGGAGCTGACGCGCACATTCGGTCCGAAATTATACCTTGCTTCTTCAGCACTGATCTCTTCCAGCTCTTTCAGGTTCTCTTTTGAAATGCTGTTCATCTTCACGATGTAGTCTCCGGCAAAAGGCATCCACTTGTCGTACACATATACGACTCCGTACTCATTTTCTATCAGATTGATGGCTGTGCGTAAAGCGAAATCCCTTATGATGCCGGCGACTTCGAATCCCTGATTCATGCGGTCCATGCCACGAGGCAGAACGGGATCATCAAGATTCATGCCCAATGCCTGTGCTGCGCCTTCCGTCAGCCATGCTCCTCTCATTCCGGGCTTGCCGTAATCTCTGACCACCTCGAAACCATACATCCTGAAAGCTGCAGCATCGCAATGTATCTCACCAAGATTGACAAGATTTGTGAAATTCTCATCCAATGGGACGATGTTGTTCAGTGCGTTTCCGCAAGGCCTTCCGTACGTCTTTCCTATGTCGCTCACGTATGGAAGTCCGCGCAGCTTCTGCTCAAATCCGGGGTCGAAGGTCCTCGTGTTGCATCTGTACAGGCTGTCAATGTCTGCCTGTACGGGCATGTCCATCATGTGCCTGATCTGAGAACCCATTATGAGAGATACGGCAATCATGATGATTGCGATGCAGTCCTGGATGATGATGAATATCTTGCTGAATGTCTTTTTGCTGTGATATCTGAAACTGCCCTTCAGAGTGTCTATCGGTCTGAAACGGAATGATATGATTCCCGGTATGATGCCACATGACAGTCCCGTCACAATCAGGATCAGAAGATAAAGGATCATCTGCGATGGCGAGAAGCTTATTGCCACCGGAACAGGGGAGTCGATGAGCCTGTTTATGTATGGAAGACATGCCTTCGCGATCAGGAAGGCCAGGCATATGCACATGAATGTCATCAGCAGGGATTCCTTGATGTAAATGCCCATGACCTTCTGCCTGCTGTCTCCAAGCAGCATTCTCGTAGCCATTTCCTTGCCTCTTTTGCCGGCCAATGCGGTGCTGAGGTTGATGTAGTTGAATATTGCCGAAATGAGGAGGAATATCGCAATTATGCTGAAAACCTTCATCATCATCGCATTTCCTCTTTTGAGTCCTTGTCCCTGATTCGAATCGGAAAAATACAGTTTGTCCAGCCTTATGAGGTTGTAATACTCCTTGCCCTTGTCTTCCTCCCTGATAAGATAACTGTCGTTGATCTCATTCATCCTCTTTCTTATCTCACCGACGTCTGCCCCTTTCCTGACTTTATGGAATGTAAGAGAATTGCCGTCAGCAGATCCCTTATACTCATCCGTATTCTTAAAGAAATCGAAATCCGGGTGGTCCAGGCTTACAAATATCCTATATTGTGAATCGAAGATCGAATACTCATGATCCTCTATTATCGCACCTATCGTGTAGCGCTCATTGTTGATATGAAAATCTTTTCCCAAAGCATCCATGCCTCCGAACTTCTCCGCCATGCTTTCAGTAATGATTACATTGGATGCATCATCCAGGACATCATGGTTTCCAGCAATGAACCTGCATGGAAACATGTCGAAGAAGCCAGACGACACCGCCAGATAAGTTCCGATTCCGATGGATTCATCCATAAGTCCCTCGTAACGCACAATATTGACGGTCTGCTCAATTCCCGGAATCTGACCTGAAATGATATTGCTGAACCTGACACTTGAGAATGTCGTATTGTAATATCCCGCGCAATAAATGCTCTTGAAATCCGGATACTGCCTTCCCACCGAACGCTGCTGCCACACAAAACAGCTCATAAGTATCACGAATGCCAGCGCGACGCTCAACCCCACGACCTCAATCGCAGTGTAGAGCTTGTTTCTTGACAGGAATCTTAAATAGCTTTTCATATTTTTGTTTCTTGTGTGACCCCTAAAGGTTTGTGCTTCAATGTTTTATTATATGCTCCTGCTCCCTTTTGCCGGCAGGAGGTTATTGTAAGTGACTGTTTGATAGTCGGTTAGGCGGTGCTTCGCTCGTATCGTCATGCCCGGCCCCGACCCGTCATGCCCGGCACCGACCGGGCATCATTCCTTCTTCAGCGCTTCTGCAGGGTTGGTACGTGCGGCGCGGAGGGTCTGCCATAGGACGGAGACGAGGGAGATGGCGAAGGACAATGCGACCGAGACCACATATATCCACCATACATTCTTCGGAACCGATCCGAGCTCAATGAATAACTGACGTACGAATTCCGCTACACAGATTCCCAGTACCGATGCGATTCCCGTTATGATCAGATAAAACCGGAGGTTTCTCATCATTTCGCCGTTTTCCGTGGCTCCGAATATTCTCCTGACCGCGATCTCGTTCTTCCGTTCATTCATGAAATGCATGCTCATTCCGATGAGTCCCATCATGGACATGATCACGACCAGCACCATCACTATTCCGATCATCTCGATGATCATTCTGAAAGGTGCAGTTGTTTCCTCGAATATATCGAGAACATATTTTGGTTTTTCCATACCGGTGATGTCGCCATCCGGAGCGATCTTGTTCATCTGCGCTTCGTTGAACAGGGACTGTACCAGCTCACGGCCTTTCTTATGATCTCCTGCAATCTTGAAGACAACCGAGGTCCTGATGGTCTGCTCCTTGACGGAGGCTACTGTAAGGCAAGGACCACCTCCTTCGAGTGGAGCCACGCCAGGAAAGTCATTGACGATGCCTGCGATATGGTCTGTTCCGGTAGATTTGTACAGATGATCAAGGAGGCGGGGATCCTTCTCTATGAATGATTGCGTGTACGGAGTCAGCCATAGGCCATTGAAATCGTTGCCGTTCTGCTGGAGGATCTCGAATCCCAATGTCTCGAATCCGCTTCGGTCACATTCGATGTGGCTGAACAGATATTGAGGGGTGTCCGGAATGTTGATGACACCGCTCAATCCCTGGGCCGGAACCTGGGCGGCACGGCCGCATGATATTATTTCCGGGTATTCAGCTGCTTTTGACAGCATTATCGCTGCATTTTCAGGAGTTACCCTCATATAGACAACATCTTCGATGTCGCAGTTGAAATCTACCTTCATGGCATCCCTGTGACATTTGTCGGCCATCAGCACGACGGACAGCAGGACAACCGAAAGAACCGTCTGAAAGCTGATGAAGAATTTTGAAAGCCTTCTTTTGCTGTGAAGCCTGAAGTCTCCTTTGCTAATGTCCAGCGGGCTGAATCTCGATGCCATCAGGGATGGGGCCAGACCGGCAGCAATTGATGTGATCAGAATGATCGCTGCTGATATCGTGATGGTCCTGATATTCCATATCGGCTCAACGGAGAAGTCTGTGAATCCGGTCATTGCAAGCAGCCCTTTGATGAACTGACCTGTATATCCGCTCATTAGATATCCTAGTGCGAAGCATGCTGCTGTAAATACCAATGATTCGCACAGGTTGCTGATTATCAGATGTCTGCGTGTCGCTCCGACAAGCTTTCTAGTAGCATTCTCCCTTGCTCTGGTAGTCGATAGAGCGACGTTCAGGTTGATGTAGTTGAGGATAGCGGTTATGAATATCAGAAGCAGAAGAGCGGCAACCAAGGCCATCGGACCATGCTGATATTTCATGAATTGTCCGTAATTCACCATACATGTCGGCAGCTCATCATATCTTACAAGCCCCCTGAAAACACCGGCGTCCTTGTACTTCAGATAAGTCTCATCTCCTTCATTGAATGTGTCTGCCGCTTCCAGAATACGGTTTTCAATCTCCTTCCTGTCATGTCCCTTCCTGACCGATATGAATGTCACTCCGCTGGAAATGCCTCCGTTTTCACGAAGTTCCTTGAATGGAGCGATGTTCTGAAGTATTTCGCATTCCTTCAGGATGTCATTCCTGCTGTTTTTGAAGACTGCAGCGACAGTATAATACTTGTCCTCGATCTTTACTGCCTTGCCCATAGCCGATCCGTCCGCAATCATTGCAGCGAACTTCTCCGACACGGCGATATTCTCCCTCGAATCCAGGAATGATTCGTCTCCTTCGACGAACTCGAACGGGAAGAAATAGAAGAAATCCTTATCAACGATGCTTCTTGGGCCCAGCATGGCGGAAGTGGCCTGTTCTATTTCAGGGATGTTCTCCTTCAGGTAATCACTGAAATTGACTTCAGTATACAGATTCCCCATATAACCGACAGTATATATGTCCTCGTACCTTTCATGCGCATGCGATCTTTCATATTTGTCGATAGTGACGTTTATCAAAGGGATCACAAACGCCAGTGCAAGGCTGAGTCCCACGATTTCAATGATTGTGTATAGCTTGTTCCGGTAAAGGAATCTCAGATAATTCTTCATTTTCCAGAGGGTTAGTGTAAGTTGTTCCCCGATTTTCTAACCATATCCGTGCCAAAGTGTTTAATGTGTTGGTTTATAGGTGGTTATGTGTTTAGGCTTGCTCGGTAAAGTGTAAAGAAATTTTACACTGCTGTAAAGAAACTTTACACTTTGAGCTTAAAAATTAATTTAAAGATGCTCAAAAAAATATAAAACCTTAAAGAAAAAGAAAAACTTTTCGGATTTCACCACATTAATTTCCTGTTCAAGTCTTCCTTCCGGAACTTCATGACAAAAACATGAAGAATTACCGTCTTGCCGTTGATGAAAACGGTTCCCCATTCGTCCTGAACAGCAAAGGCTCCATCGACTTCGGCTACATCACAGAAGAAATGAACCTCCCTCCGGCACCGATAAGGATTGCGGAGGGAGATGAAAGGTATGGTTTGAAACATATTGAACAAAGGCACGGAGAGCAGATTCGCAATAATGGATTTGCATCTACTTTGGAATTTGTGGAGTATGTGGCTATGAATTTTGACAAAATACGACAAGGAAATTCCGATTCCTGTCTTTTGGAAGTGGCAGGTGGCAAACACAATGAGACCTTATTCGTACGATTATTTCAAAATGAAGGATATTGGAAAGTGATAAGCGGGGGAGTATTCAATCTACGATATTCAAAAAAGAAAAAGGAAATCTACTCCGGCTCTGACAACCGGCCACCGCAGCCTGCCCCTGACGGTGAAGGTTTGAGTTCTCTGTGATAAATAGCAGGAAATCACAGAAAACAGGCAGTATGACTCCTTTGTAGAAATCCTTTTCTATCTGCAAATATATCAAAAAACATTCAAAATCAATACATTCAATGAAAATTTACCGTCTGACCGTTGATGAAAACGGCTCCCCATTCGTCCTGAACAGCAAAAGAATCTCCGGCTGGCATCACTCCTTCTTCAGCGCTTCTGCCGGGTTGGTGCGTGCGGCGCGGAGGGTCTGCCAGAGGACGGTAGCTGTGGAGATGAATAATGAGACTGCGATGGCGATAAGGAAGATCCACCATTTGTCGGCCAGATCGAACCTGTAGCTGAACTGCTGGAGGTATCTCTCGCTTATCCATATGGCAGGCGGGAGACCGACCACAATAGCCGCAGCAATGATTTTTAGATATACAGCCATACAGCGGTGGAGCTCGCTTTTCGTTGTGCCGCCGAATACCTTATGAACCGCTATCGGCTTTGTATTGCCGGTCGCATAGTGGACGCTCATCGCAAGGAAGGCGAGGCAGGAGAGGAGAATGGAAATGAACATAAAGAGTTCGATCAGACGCATATCCTTGCGTGTACGGTCGTAAGCGGCCTTATGAAGATCATTCAAAAATCCGTATCCGAATGCATCACGGCCGGTTTCGTTCATATACATGGTGCTCACGAGACTGTCAAGTATGTGTTTGTGTTCCCGCGTTTCATCTGTTTCCAGAATAAGGCCTCCCCATGATACATATTCCGGGGAAGTGACGCTGACGATTCCAAGGCCTTTGTACTTCTTCTCCAGGACGTTTGCTACTGGTGTGTCTTTGATTATACCAGCCACATTTTCGCTGGTACCGCCGAATATAGGAGCATCCCAGATAGGATTTTCCGCTCCGATCCCATAATGTCTTGCAGCGCTTTCGCTCATCCATGTACCCATAAGATTTCCCGGATTGAAATCGGCAATCTTCTCGAATCCGAATATCTTGAAGGCTGTGCTGTCGCAGAACAAGAGGCTTATTGCAGGTTGGTCATCTGCTCCACTCATCGACATACCGTAATATCCCGGATAGCCGGTCGATCTGCCGATTCTTCTCACGAATGGAAGTGCTTCAATCTTTTCTTTGAGTCCCGACGGCACAACGTTCGTACGGTAAATGTTATCTACATTTGCGTACATCTCGCGTCCGATCATATGCTTCATCTGCATTTCCATTGTGACCGCTACGGAAATCATTATGAATGATATCACGAACTGAAGTGCCATGAACATCTTCGCTATAGGCATCTTCGTTCTGGTGCTGCTCGTGATCCTGACCCTTGAGGTTGTCATGGAGACGGCAATGCCACAGATAACAGCAATAAGCATGATCAGCATGCCGTATATTCCGATGTAATCCCAACCTAACGAAAGCTTTATCGGAATTTCCGACTGGAGAAGTCCGTTGATCGGATCAATCAGCAAAGAGGCAGTCGTCAATGCAATAATGAATGTCACGAAAGTGAATACGAAAGATTCCAGCAATGTCCTCCATGTCAGGAGTTTGCGTTCTGCGCCCATTATGTGCCTGACTGCGAATTCTTTAGACCTTTTTTCGGCATTAGCGATGTTGAGGTTTATATAGTTGATTATGGCAGAGATCAGCAGGAACAGCACGACAAGACTGAATATCATCACTCTGTCGCGGCTTTCAGTCTTGAGGCCGGTCATGCCGTCGTTTGCATCGGAAAAATATAGCTTGTCAAGTCTGATGAGCATCGCCTTCTCCTCTCTCGGAAACTGGATGCGTTTGAAGAATTCGCCTGCCACCTTTGAAACCTTTTCTTCCAGCAATGCGATATCGGCTCCGTCCGCCGCTTTGACAAATGTCATAACCCCGCTCGAAACAAAGTTCTGGTCTCTTGGAACAATTGCCATAGAATTTATGATGAACTCGAAATCATCAAATACGGTTCCTGAAAAATCTTCAATTATTCCAGCAATGCTGATTACCTTGTTTCCATCAGTGAGTTTCTTTCCTATGACCTCTTCCATACCGTGTCTTCGGGCGAAACCCTCCGTCACGAATGCACTCTCCTTTACATCAAACTCTTCCGGACTGCCATATAGAAACTTAGTCTGAAACAGGTCGAAGAAGTCCTTTCCTACTACAAGCAAACCCTTTTCTGAGAGAGTCTCACCTTCATACTTAAAGGAATTATAATAGTTCTGTACAAGTACCGCCTCTTCAATTTCGGGAATCCCTGCCTCAAGCTCTTCAGCCATAGAATAATAGGAATATGTATTCTGACCTATTCCAGCCAGATATATCTTGTCGGAGTCCGGATAATGGTTGTTCACAGCCGTCTGCTGCTTCACATAACATGTGAAGATGATTACAAATGCCAATGCAATGCTCAATCCCACGACCTCGATCGCGGTGTACAGCTTGTTTCTTAATAAGAATCTTAAGTAACTTTTCATCAGATGTTTTTCTTACAATTTGTTTTCACTTGTCATCCCGAATGTTTTTCCTGTCATCCTGAGCGTCAGCAAAGGATCTTTATAATGATTCTTTGGCCAAAGATCCTTCACTTCGTTCAGGATGACAAGTGAGAATGTTCATAATGACATTCTGTCCCGTCATACACGGCCCCATCCCGTCATGCCCGGCCCCGACCGGGCATCATTCCTTCTTCAGAGCCTCGGCCGGGTTGGTGCGCATGAGGCGGAGGGCCTGGAGGGTGACGGTGGCGAGGGTCACCAGCAGGACGATGGCGAGGGCGGCGAGGTATATGGCAGGGGAGTTCCCGATACGGACGGGATATGATTCCAGCCAATGACCGACATATGCGTATGCCAGCGGAGCCGCCGCTATGGAGCCGATCAGGACAGGTGCGATGAATCCCCATACCGTCTTCCAGAATACATCACCGCGCGAGATGCCGAATACTTTCCGCACGGCTGTGTCTTGCGTGCGCATATGTGCGTAGTAGCCGCTCAAGGCTGTCAAAGCCATGATTGTCAGGAGTATACATAGGAGGGAGAATGCGCCGATGATCAGACATGAGTGTTTTTCGCTGGTAAAGCTTTCCTCGACAATCTCTCTGATCATCCTTACAGGTTCGGGTGAGCAGAATCGATCTCCCATTGCTTCTTTGAAGGCTTTGGCAATCATTTTCTTTGCCTCTCCGGCATCTCCCTCGGCCTCTATAAGAAGCCATCCTATCCTTTGCCCTTCACTGATGCTTACGCATGTGACGCCATCTAACACAGTTGCAGCGTTTCCGAATCTGAAGTCTGACACGATACCGGCATAAACATGCTTCATGTCGTCTTTTTCCACACCATTGCTTTCAAACATTGATGCGATCGTCTCATAGCTGCTCCGGGTGAAATACGTTTCCATGTCGTTGTCATATTTCTCGATGATGTCTATGCCCAGCATTGACAATGCCTCCATGTCACATTGCAGTTCGTAACCATGAATCATCACGTCGTGTCCATACAGGCCCAATGACCGTCTTGCATGGGAGTATGTTATCGGACATGAACTGTATCGTGAGACCCTTTTGACACAAGGCAGAGCCTTCACGATGTTGTACATATCGACATCGTTATACATGTCTTCGACTTCTATAAGACCTTCCGTCCTGTAACCTAAAGGTTCATTGATCATCTTTCGGGTCTGCAGGTACATTGCTGATGCAATCGAGATGATCAGGATGCATATTCCTGTCTGGATGGCAATGAATATTCTGCCGAGGACCATCTTGTCTTTCTTGCGGCTTTCACCTTTGAGGACTTCAATCGGCTTCACTGTTGCCATGTTGAGTGCCGGTACACTTCCGGCAATCACGGAGCAGAGGATGATGATGGCCGCTCCCCATATCATTTCCGCACCGTTGCTGAATACCTCGATTTCGCTTCTCAACAGCAATGAGACTTGTTTCTCCAATGCGACAGCCATCAATGCTCCGATGGCAAACGAGAAGGTGGTCAGCAATAGTGACTCCGTGATGAGTCGCCTTATTATGCTTGGCCTGGATGTGCCCAGAAGCATTCTTGTGGCCATCTCCTTGATCCTGAATCTCGAGAATGCCAATGTAAGGAAGATATAGTTCAAGAGTGAAAATATCAGCAGTATCACGCACGCTGATGTGAACCTTTTCTGCTGCTTGAGATCTCCGATGTTCTGGAAAGGATCTGTGACTCCGATGTTGATATCCAGCTCATCATACCTTGTGAACCGCAGTTCCGGTACCAGTCTGGATGCAAAGAACTCATCTTTGGAATTGTAGTAGATGTCGTGCGCCAGCTGACTTCTGTCCGGATTTCCGTTGAAGCGTACCAGGTTTACGCACCCGTACCATCCTCCGCCTATAATCGGAGGTAGCAGTCTTTGATTGACAAGGACATCGCAGTTGAGGATATTGCTCTTTTTCACATCCTTGAACACCCCGGTTATGGTAAGGGACCTCATGGTACCATTATAATCAAATCCGATAGACCTGCCTATAGGGTGTTCACCGGAGAAATATCTTTCTGCAAAAGACTCGGATACCACGGCAGAAAAGTCCTTCTTAAGTACTTCGTCAACGTCGCCAGCAACAAGTTTGAATTGCAGGAAAGTGAAAAAATTGTCTGTCACCCATAGCGGATTGCTGTCCTGCGTAAGCTCTCCTTCCACAAAGATTCCTATAGGCGCCCTACCGAATTGACAGAACTCCCGTATTTCCGGATACATGGTGAACTCATCTTCCAGAAAGCTGTACGAGGTTGCAAAGCCGATATTGTGGCACAGGTATATTTCGTCCTTATCCTTGATCTCCCTGTCATATGACATGTTCCCGATCACATATGCGCTCATCAGTATGACAAAGGCAAGTGACACGCTCAATCCCACGACCTCGATCGCGGTGTAGAGCTTGTTTCTTAATAAGAATCTTAAGTAACTTTTCATCAGATGTTTTTCTTACAATTTGTTTTCACTTGTCATCCCGAATGTTTTTCCTGTCATCCTGAGCGTCAGCGAAGGATCTTTATAATGATTCTTTGGCCAAAGATCCTTCACTTCGTTCAGGATGACATTTGAGAATGTTCAGGATGACAAGTGAGAATGTTCATAATGACATTCTGTCCCGTCATACACGGCTACAATCCGTCATGCTTGTGCCGGCCCCATCCCGTCATGCCCGGCCCCGACCGGGCATCATTCCTTCTTCAGCGCTTCTGCCGGGTTGGTGCGCATCAGGCGGAGGGCCTGGAGGGTGACGGTGGCGAAGGTCACCAGCAGGACGATAGCGAGGGCGGCGAGGTATATGGCAGGGGAGTTCCCGATACGGACGGGATATGCCTGGAGCCATCGGCCGAAATAGGCGTACGCTAGAGGCAGGGCAACGGCCGCGCCGATCAGGACTGGTGCGATGAAACCCCATACTGTCTTCCAGAATACATCCCCGCGCGAGATTCCGAATACTTTACGTACGGCAGTGTCGTGCCTGTTAGTCTGTGCGTAGTAGCTGCTGAGGGCGATGATCGCGAGAGCTGTCATGAGCATGCTGATGATGGCAAATACCGCTATGAGCCTCATCATCCTGTTCTCATCCTCATAATTCATCATGGACCATTCCTCGAGGGTGTGGATGCGCAGCTGGTCATTGTACAATCCCTTGTCCATATAGAACTGACGGATCGCATCCCTGGCTTCATACTGGTCGCCGGACACCTTGACAAGAAGGTTGTTGCCGACCCATTCTATGGCTGAATCATCAATCTGCACCTCAAATATCGTCTTGCTTTTTGCCACTTCCTTAATGTTGCCAATATGAAAATCCTCCAATATTCCCACAATCCTGCCAGACCAGTCAATCTTCTCTAATGAATTGTGAATTTCATAACTGCTTTCAGACAGATAGCTCTGCCGATCGAGCATACCTGAAATATCAAGATACTCCTTGACCTTGAATCCCAATATATCGAATGCGGACTGATCGCAGGCGAGATAGCACCATTTTATATCTTCTTCAAGATTCTGTACTGGAGCATATCTTATGAACTCATTGATAGTGCAGCCTATATCTTCTACAAAATGCAGATTACGGAGTTCATCCTTGTAATTCATATACGACTTCTCATTTCCGTTGATCTGGATGATGTTCTCCGTATTATAGCCGACAGGATAATCGGTCATCTTCTTTGTCTGCATCATGATTCCGATGCCGAAGATCACAGTCGCGAAGCAGATAGCACTCTGGAAGCCGATGAATATCTTGCCCATGACCGCCTTGTCGTGGTAACGGCTTTCTCCACGGATCACATCGATCGGGCGGTATCTTCTGTTGATCATGAAGTTGATTCCGCTTGCACAGGCAGCTGTAAGTAAGGCTGTTATTATGATTGCAATCACGACGGCGGCATTTTCTAACGGTCTGATTTCCACGCCGAAGAATGAACTCAATTCATTCTGTAATGCAAGTATCAGCAGGACAGCCAGAACGCAGGAGGTTCCGACAAGGATCAATGCTTCTGCAAATCCTCTCAATACGATCTCTCTTCCTGATGTGCCCAGCAGAGACCTTGTAGCTGCCTCCTTCAGCCTGAAACGGGAGAAGGCGACGGTCAGCGAAATGTAGTTCAGGAGCGCGAAAGCAAGTATGACTATACATATCAGGCTGAATGCATTGGAGAACTTCGGATCAGAGATATGGCGATAGTTGTATGCCGGTATCTTTCCGTCCTTGATGTCCTTGAACGGAATGATGTCGGTCCGCTGGAAATCACGCTGGTCGTATTCGTTATCGGTCTTGTGAGTCCTGATGAGATTCAGAATTGCCTTTATGTCCTTCTTCGAATTCGGTTTGAACATATAACTGTCTCTATGATATGGCGCTTCATAAAAACTTATGTACAGGTCAGCATTCGGAAGGACGTTTTTCCCCAGTTCCTCCGCTATACCTGTGATCGTATATGAACCCCTTATGTCCCAGTCTGCGTGAAGGCTGATGCTTTTGCCGATAGGATCTTCATCGGGAAAGACAGCGTCGGCAAGATGCTTTGACAGCACGACATGACCTCTTGGCTCCAGCGGCTTGCTGTCCGTGTCTATAGGACCTCCCACCATAAAGGCACCGCCACCTGAACTGACAAAAGGCATTTCGGCTCCATTCACCTTCAATGCCTGTTCCTGATCACCGTGGACCATTTCAATCCCGAAGAAACTGAAGAAGTTGGAAGTGACCTCCATAGGGGAGACGAGCAGACTGTCGCCATTCTCCTTTTTCATCTTCACTTGTCTGCAAGGACTGAAACGGCACCATTCCTTGACCATCGGAATCTGCTGCAGGAATGTTCCCACTGCTCCTGATTGTCCTATGCCGGGGTATTCCCCGATATCGGCCAATGCGTAAATCTCATTCTCATACTTGATGTTGTCATTGACCTGGCTCTTGTCGATCAGGACCGATCCAAGAACGATAAGGAACGCCAGCGCCAAGCTCAACCCCACCACTTCGATCGCGGTGTACAGCTTGTTTCTGCTCAGGAATCTTAGGTAACTCTTCATTTTGTCTGTCGTTATGTTTGACCAAGAGGTTAAAAATGTTCAATTCTTACCTTTTGCAGGTCTATATTGTTAAATATTACTTGATTATGTCTTGTAAAAGGTAAAAAATGCTGTGTTTTTCCCTTTTGTTTTCTCGTCATTTTGAACCTTCTTGTCGTTCTGAACCTTCTTGTCATTCTGAACCTTCTTGTCATTCTGAGCGTTTCCCTTGTCATTCTGAGCGTCAGCGAAGAATCTTTACATGATTCTTTGGCCAAAGATCCTTCACTTCGTTCAGGATGACAGTTGGAACCGTTCAGGATGACAGTTGGAACCGTTCAGGATGACAGTTGAATACATTCAGGATGACAGTTGGAGCCGTTCAGGACGACATTCCGATCCGTCATGCTCGTGCCAACCTTTCCCGTCATGCCCGGCACCGACCGGGCATCACTCCTTCTTCAGCGCCTCAGCCGGGTTGGTGCGCATCATGCGGAGGGCCTGGAGGACTACCGCTGTCAGGGTAACTGACAGGACGACCGCGAAGGCTCCGATGTAGATGAGAGGGGAGTTGTCGGTGCGGATGACATATCCTTCCAGCCAGCGGCCGATGACTATATATGCAATCGGAATAGCCACGACAGCGGAAATGACCACCGGGAGTGTGAAATCGAGGGTGATCTTTCGGATCATCTCCTTCCTCGAACAGCCGAACACATTACGCACGGCATTGTCCTTCTCGCCGGTCTTTGCGTGGTAGCTGCTGAGTCCGACGATGGTCATAATGGTCATCAGGATGCAGATGAGAGAGAATCCGGTCAGGAGCTTGAGCATATTCTTCTCCTCCTTTATTTCTTTTTCCACTATTTCGCGTAATGTGGATACAATGAACATATTGTCGTCATATCCCTTGCTTCTGTAAAAATCATATATCATCTGCTTTGCCTTGTCCTCGTTTATGTTCACCTTTGCCACAGGGTAGGCGTACTGAATCCATTCCGGCATATCTATCACATTGATGAATGCATTCTTGCTGTATGCATTTTCTTTCACCAGTCCTATCTTCATATCACTGATTGTACCGCCAAGAGGGGCCGGAGTGAAGAAATTCAGCATTCCGTTAGTCATATATTGCGATATTCCTTCTTTGGAACTTTTGCATATATACCACTTGCCGTCTTCGCTCATAGTGGTTCCCTGCCCATAGTCCTCAAGGATTTCGACTCCTATCATTTCAAAGAAAGAGCTGTTTCCGTCGATAAAGGCGACATTTTCATATCTGCCTGTCGTATTGTCTCTCAATCCAGTCATTATCCAGCTGGTCGGCAATGAAGTCGTTGCTCCCACCTTTTCCACAAACGGAAGCGACTCCAGTTCGTCAAAGAACCTGTTGTCTTCCGCAATGAATTCAGTGTAAATCATATTATCGTATTCATATCCGAACGGCTGATTGATCAGGTGAAGTGTCTGGCGTGTCACGCCGAAGCAAACTGACAATGCGCCGATGCTGAGCAGACCTGCGAGACCGATGAATACCTTGCCGAATATGACCTTGTCCTTATATCTTGCCTCACCTTTGATCACATTGACCGCACTGTAGGACGAAAGGATCAATGAAGGGACGGCGCTGGCTATTGCGACCATTATCACGATGATGCCGGCCAATATCAGGTACTCGTTCAGCTGGGACAGAGGATTGATCTCTGCGCCAAGAATCTGACCTATAGGGTCCTTGAATGCCAGTGCGATGATCACCGCGAAAATACAAGATATAGCAAGCAGTATGAATGCTTCCGCAAAACAGCGGCCGATTATGCCCTTCCTGTCTGTTCCCAGAAGCTGACGCGTCGCTATCTCCTTGATCCTGAATCTACTGAAGGCAATGGTGAGCACAATGTAATCAAGCAGGGAAACGATGGCTATGAATATGCACATAAGAAGGTATATCCCGAAGAGTCTGCCTTGGCGGATATTGTCGAAATGATAACCGAATGTCTGCGGGTCCTGTTTCTTGATATCATCAAACGGTGTCAGTACAAGCTCCATCTTGAAGGAATCCGGGTCATAATTCCTTGCCACCTTCTTGAATTCAGTGGTGAGGCTGCTGCAGAGGCTGTAAGGGTCTGCCTCTTTGTCCAGCTTCACAAAACTATATTCAGCTATTCTCATTCCGCCTCCGAACAGTGATTCCTGCTTCTCGAAAATGAGGTCGAGGTTCATTATTATGTCCGGCTCGATGAATACGGTACGCGAAAATGGCTTGAAGATGCCCGTGACGGTCAGATTCACGTTTAAATCCTCCACCGGTTCGTCAGACCATTGCCAGAAAGGATTCCTCTCAAATACATTGATTTCCTTACCGAGTGCGTCCCCGTCAGGGAAGAGTGTGTTTGCCATCTCTTCTGATATCACAACACTGTACTTCGATGACAATGCATTTTCCGGATCGCCTTCCAGCAAAGGGAATGTGAAGAAGTCAAAGAAGGTGTCTGATGCTCCCAGGATTTTAGCATTCATTTTTGTGTCTTCATAGCTTACGGTAGTCAGATCGTCGAACAAAGATGTATTCCTGCCGCTATGCACCATACCGCATGAACTCTTTATCTCCGGCATAGTCTCATATAATGCCGGTACTTCGCTAAAGCAATCCGAACGTTCCAGACCGTGAACTATATAAACATCATCCGTATTCTTCAGCACTTTGTTCACGCTCATATCGTTCACGATATACGAGCTCAAAACAATCACGAATGCCAGTGCCAGGCTCAACCCCACCACCTCGATCGCGGTGTACAGCTTGTTTCTTCCCAGGAATCTTAAATAGCTTTTCATTTTGTCTATCGTTATGTTTGACCAAGAGGTAAAAAATGTTCAATTCTTACCTTTTGCAGGTCTATATTGTTAAATATTACTTGATTATGTCTTGTAAAAGGTAAAAAATGCTGTGTTTTTCCCTTTTGTGTTCATGTCATTCTGACTTTCATATCATTCTGACCATTCCTCTTGTCGTTCTGAACGTTTCCCTTGTCATTCTGAGCGTTTCCCTTGTCATTCTGAGCGTCAGCGAAGAATCTTTACATGATTCTTTGGCCAAAGATCCTTCACTTCGTTCAGGATGACAGTTGGAACCGTTCAGGATGACAGTTGAATACATTCAGGATGACATTTTGGAAGTTCAGGACGACATTCCGATCCGTCATGCTCGTGCCGACCTTTCCCGTCATGCCCGGCACCGACCTTTCCCGTCATGCCCGGCCCCGACCGGGCATCACTCCTTCTTCAGCGCCTCGGCCGGGTTGGTGCGGGCGGCGCGGGAAATCTGGATGAAAACGGCGGCAAGGGAAATCAGGAGTGCAAGGATGATGGCGAGCGCATAGACCCACCAATGGTTCCCGATCCTATATACGAAACCGTCGAGGTATCGTCCGCAGGCGAAGACTGCGACCGGAAGTGCGATGACGCAGGAGATGAAGACGATCTTCATGTATTTCCATATGCTGCCGGCCGTTTCCTCCTCGACAGTACTGCCGTACACTTTCCTGATGGCGATGTCCGATGTGCTTTCCGACGAGAAATATGTGCTCATCGCAACAAGTCCCATAAATGAAAGGAGGATTGAGAGGAACATGAACAGTTCCATTATCCTCATATTGCTCTTGGCTTCGGTGAGCTTTTCCGTGAGCAGATCCTCAATGTATCCGGCAGTCTTCGGTTCCATATATATGCCGTTAAGTTCTTCGCTGTATTTCCTGTATGCCTCTATGATTGCTCTGCCGTTTTCCCCATGATCTCCGATCGTCTGAATGAGAAGACCGCCACCATCCGACATCCAGGTTGAGAAATTACCAGTATCGGACACACGGACATTGCACCATACGTTCCTGCTGTCGGTAATCGCGTCGAAGATCGCAAAATCATCAAGCAGGCCTCCGAAGCGAGTATCAGGACTCGCTAAAGGTATGGCCATCATTCCCTGCGGAGTATTCAGGTCCGCACCATATGATGCCATGGACTCATATGTATATTGGTCGACCCATGCGGAATTGCCGACATCAACTCCATTATCGGTTTTTCTCTTGAAATTGTACATGTCAAATGCTTCTGTATCGCAGATCAGGAGACCGATGAGCTGGTCCTTGCCGGGTTCGACTTCTGTGACAGTCTCCACGAGACCTCCCGGATAACCTTCCGAAAGACCGATTCTTGTCACGAAAGGCATCTTCTTGATCTCTTCTTCAAGCGGGCCACGACTCTTGATGTCGTCCAGCCAGAGATAGTAAAGATCGTCGATGTCCGCTCCTACAGGCCTATGTGCCAGATGCTTCATCTGAAGTTCCATCATTATCGCCAAGGCGATCAGTACGATCGATACCGCATTCTGCAAAGCTATGAATATCTTTCCGAAGACCCTTTTGCTGTCGGCCTTGAACTGTCCTTTAAGTACATTCATCGGACTGATCGATATGCCGATTGAAGCCGGGAGAATGCTGGCAGCCAGACCGATGGCCAGGCCTGTAGCCAGATAGATGATGATGCAGATAGGGGAGAGGCTGATTCTGATAGGGATGTCGCTCTGGACCAGTCTGTTGATTGACGGCTCGAATGCAATGGCGATAAGCACGGCTGCCACGGTGCAGAAAATGCTGATTCCGACGGATTCGGCCACATATCTTCTGAATATCGACTTCCTGTCTGCTCCCGATACCATTCTGGTAGCCATTTCCTTGATTCTTTTTCCGGACATCGCTGCGCTGAGGTTGATGAAGTTCACCATTGCAGAGAAAAGAAGAATGAGCACTACCGCCAGCATGATCTTCAGCGTACTGCTGTCCGCATTGTTAAGGCAATTTGCGAAGTCTGTATCTCCTGCAAAAAACACCTCGTCATATCTTAAGATGAATGGTTCATATCCCAGGTCGAACGGAGCGCTGTCGAATATCTTCTGCACTTCGGCCTTGACTTTCTCTTCCACATCTTCAATCCTTACGCCTTCGCGAAGCTTTATGAATGTATATGAGTCGTGGATATATGGAACCGGTCTGCCACGCAAGTTGATGTTGTGGATTATGTCGCAATATGCAAACATTTTATTGTCAAAGTCTTCTATCACTCCGGCGACAATCTGTTCTGGACCTCTTTTGTGGATTCTGCTGCCGATGATCTTTTCTGCTCCTCCGTGCGCATTGGCAAAGCTCTCGCTGACAACCACATTGTTCACATCATCGAACACATCGGCCGAACCGCTGATGAATCGGATGTCGAACATCTCGAAAAACTCCTTGTCCACGCAGATGTTCTCGACGGGCACGACTTCACCATTCAGCCTTGTCGGGCTTTCAAAGATATCATAATAGCATCCGGCCTGCTCGATTTCCGGTATGTTCGCTTTCAGGATTCCCGGTGAATCAAAACGAAGACCGAGAACCTTCGTATTTTCGTCACTCCTTCCGATAGTGAATATGCGTTCATAATCCTCGCAGTTTCTCGCCACGGAGTACTGCTGCCATACATAAGTACCGATCAGCAGCACAAATGCCAATGCGATGCTCAATCCCACCGCCATAATCGCGGTGTACAGCTTGTTTCTTCCCAGGAATCTTAAATAGCTTTTCATTTTGTCTGTCGTTATGTTTGACCAAGAGGTAAAAAATGTTCAATTCTTAACTTTTGCAGGTCTATATTGTTAAATATTACTTGATTATGTCTTGTAAAAGGTAAATAATGCTGTGTTTTTCCCTTTTGTGTTCTTGTCATTTTGAACCTTCTTGTCGTTCTGAACCTTCTTGTCGTTCTGAACCTTCTTGTCATTCTGAACGTTTCCCTTGTCATTCTGAGCGTCAGCGAAGAATCTTTACATGATTCTTTGGCCAAAGATCCTTCACTTCGTTCAGGATGACATTTGAAGACGTTCAGGATGACATTCCGGCCCGTCATGTCCGTCATGTCCGTCATGCCCGGCACAGACCGGGCATCACTCCTTCTTCAGAGCCTCGGCCGGGTTTGTACGTGCGGCGCGGAGGGTCTGCCAGAGGACGGAGGCGATGGTGACTGCGAACGAGATCAGGACACATAGGATGTAGATGATCCAGATGTTTGTGATCTTGTCTGCAAACTGACTCATTATTGTCGAGAAGGCGAGTACAGCAATCGGGATTGCTATCAGGTTGGCGATCAGGGCGATACGGATGAATGTCATAAGGTTCCTTCGGAGTTCCGTGTTGTCGGTGCCTCCGAACACTTTCCTGATGGCGATCTCCTTCTCGCGCTCGGTCGCGAAATAGATGCTGATACCCGTAAGTCCCATCACTCCGAGGATGATGATTATGCCAAGGAGCCTTTCCAGAAGGTCATTCAGGCCTTTCCAAGGTGCCAGACCTTCTTCATTTATTTCCTTGACGTACAATGCGCTCATTCCGAAATCTCTGATGTCATTTACTTCGATTCCGCTTACTTCCTCATATACCTCTGCGATGACTCTTCTGGCCTTTCCGTGATCGCTTACAGTCTTTATGGCCATCGCATTGTAATCAATATTTCGTACAACCACAATTGCCGGAAAATCATCAATATTGTTCTGCCCGCCGGCAGTAGGGATGTCATTTATCATACCGGCTATCCTGTAGTCACCGAATTCCCTGCTTAACATTTTTTTGAAATCTTCGGGATATATGCTTTCTGTCTTTGCAGATTCAGGTGTCATCCATACACCGGTATAATCATCAGGATCATTGACAGTCATCATTTCAAAGCCGAAAATGTCGAATGCTTCCTTCGAACATTCCAGAACGGTGATGAAGATCTGATCTCCTGATTCAGACCTGTATTCCATTCCCATAAGGCTTGACGGGACGCATTTGGTCAGGCCGACTGAAAGGATTTCAGGGCGTTTCTCCAGTTCCGATTTCAATGTTGCAGGATCAAGATGCAGGCTCCAGTCCGGCATAAGGAAGAATACATCTTCGATGTCGCAGTTGTATTCCATATCCATATATTTGCGGTATTGGGCATTGAATACCAATGTGATCGCGAGAAGAAGGATTGTCATTATAGTCTGGATGCAGATGAAAACCTTCGTCATCCTCTTCTTGCTGTGATATCGGAAACCTCCCTTGGCAATGTCGAGAGGAGTGAATCTCGAAACGATCATCGCCGGGATCAGGCCTGTGATAAGGGTCATCAGCAGGATGAATCCTATGTAAATGCAAATATCTGATAATGAATGCCCTATGCTTAAGGTTCCCTCGCTCTCCAAAGTGCGGAAGAAGGTACTGATCATATCGGTCGTGATTCCCGTAAGGAGCAGGCCCAGTCCGAAACATAGCAAGTTCATTATAAACGCTTCCTTCAGAAACAGCCATATCACCTGACCGCGTCCCGCTCCGACAAGCTTTCGTGTCGCAATTTCCTTGGCTCTTCGGGTCGAAAGGGCAACGTTGAGGTTGATGTAGTTGGTGATGGCAAAGATCAGCAGGACAAAAGCAATGACGCATATGATGACGTATCCTCTGCCTCCGAATTCCTTCAACTGGTAGTTGTCTTTTGTCGTAAGCTCTCCGTATGGTATTATGTCATACCTGTCAGGCTGTTTGAAACTGTATGGATTGTCGGCTCCCTTGTCATCCATAGGACCCCAATATGCAGCGCAGGCATCCTGCACCTTCTTTTTTAATGTTTCATAGTCCGTTCCATCCTGTGCCTTGATGAAGGTCATTACGAGAATGTTGTTTCCCCAGAACACCATATCATACTCATTCGGATTGTCAATCCGGGGAATCATCATATCGTATCTCTTGAATCTCGGGTCGTCGATGTCCTTGAATATACCGGAAACTGTATATGTCTCATTGTCAAGATTCAAGGTCCTGCCTATCACGGGACCGCTTTTTGAAAGCTCGTTTGCAAATGATTCCGATATGGCCATTGCAGTCTTGGCTTCCGTATCGAGGCCGCCTTCAATGAACTCGTGCGGGAAGAAGTACAGGAAATTCCTGTCATACCTTATGTATGTAGCCAACCTTCCCTCCACTTCAAATGTGTAGTTTCCATTCAGATGCGATGGACTGCTGACAATTTCGATCTCCGGAATGTTCTCCTGGAGATATTGCCCGATTCCCGGTGACGAGCACTGCATTCTTGCCACACTCAGACTGTAGATGTTCTCGTGGTCCGGGTGTGAACGGTTTGTCTCATTGATCTTCAGCATATAGCTGAGCAAAGGTATGGTCACAGCAATCGCGACGCTCAGTCCGAGTATCTCGATCGCAGTATATAGCTTGTTTTTTCCCAGGAATCTTAAATAGCTTTTCATTTTGTCTGTCGTTATGTTTGACCAAGAGGTAAAAAATGTTCAATTCTTACCTTTTGCAGGTCTATATTGTTAAATATTACTTGATTATGTCTTGTAAAAGGTAAAAAATGCTGTGTTTTTCCCTTTTGTGCTCTCGTCATTTTGAACCTTCTTGTCGTTATGAACGTTTCCCTTGTCATTCTGAGCGTCAGCGAAGAATCTTTACATGATTCTTTGGCCAAAGATCCTTCACTTCGTTCAGGATGACAGTTGGAACCGTTCAGGACGACATTCCGATCCGTCATGCCCGGCACCGATCTTTCCCGTCATGCCCGGCACCGACCGGGCATCTACTCCTTCTTCAGCGCCTCGGCCGGGTTGGTGCGGGCGGCGCGGAGGGTCTGCCAGAGGACGGAGGCGAGGGAGACTGCAAAGACCATAAGAGCAGCTGCGACAAATATCCATGGTTTCTGTGGCATCTTGTACACGAATGTCTCCAGATAGCGTCCGGCAATCCATACCGATATCGGAACTGCTATAATGCAGGCTATGACGCAGTAGGCCAAGTACTCGAAAATGTTCCTGATACTTTCGCTGCGGACTGTGCCGCCGAAGACCTTGCGGATACCGATTTCCTTCTCCTTTTCGGTCGCATAGTATGTACTCATGGCAATCTGGCCGAGGGCCGACAGCAGGATGGCAACGATCATGAACAATGTGACCATCTTTGCCTGCTTCTTTATAGGTTCGTATGCTTCTTCAATAAGGTCCGGATAATAGCCTGAGCCGACAGGTATGCTCCTGCCGTGTACCCTGACTATCTCTTCTTCGCAAAGCCTTGTTAGTTCTTTGATGTTTTCAGCTGACGAGTCGCTCAATCTAACGATATAGTCGGACCAATCCGGGTCTTGAGCCCCTTTGAGGACGAAGCCTCCGGCGTCAGGATTCAGGTTCATGGCTGAGCTGAAAGGCACATCTTCAATTATTCCTGCGATTGCATTGTAATTTATAGCCCATGCATATCTTGACGGGAAAACAGGGTTTTCCGGATCCATTCCAAGCTCCCTGACAGCAGTCTCTGTCAGCCATGCACCCTGTCCCATAGGAACTCCGTAATCTTTCACTATCTTGAAGCCGAAGAGTTCGAATGCTGCAGAATCGCATTCGCAAATGTCCAGGCTTACCTCCTTAGGGACATCTCCCTCAAGCTCGAATCCATAGCTTCCATAAGCCATTCCCGGCCTTCCCTGACATCTTCCGAATTCAGCAACATACGGAAGTTCACGAAGAGTCTTTTCAAATTCGCCGCTGAATGTACGGCATATGAAAAGTCCTTCCGTATTTGCATTCATAGGCATATCAATCATGTGTCTGATCTGCGAATTCATCGTCATGCTCATTGCGATGATGATTATCGCTATGATGTTCTGGATGATGATGAACACCTTGCTGAATGTACGCTTGCTCTGGTAGCGGTAGCTGCCCTTGATGATTTCGATTGGTTGGAACCTGAATGAAATGAAGGCTGGGATGATGCCGCAGAAGAGGGCAGTGACTCCGAGGATGATGATGTACATATATATGTATCCGTGCGAGAATTTCATCTGCACAGGGATAGGAGAGTCGAGAAGTCCGTTTACATAAGGAAGGCACGCACGTGCGATGATAAAAGCAATGCACATGCATGTGATCATGAATCCCATGGATTCGAGCAGATTGCGTTTGAATATGCTCATGCGGTCTTCGCCAAGAAGCATCCTTGTCGCTATCTCCTTGCATCTTCTGCCTGCTAGGGCTGTATTGAGGTTGATGTAGTTGAAGACAGCTGAAATAAGAAGAAAAACTACGATAATGCTGAACGCGGTCATCAAGCCGGCGTTTCCCTTCTTCAGACCGGTATATTCGCCTTCGTTATTATCAGATGTATATGCCTTGTCCAGACGAGTGAGGCTTAAATAGCTGTCCTTTCTGTTTTTGTCAGAAATGCCATTCTCGTATATTCTGTCCATCTTGTCAAGAATAACCGTTTCGTCAGCATCTTTCTTTGCCTTTACCAAGGCCAGCACACCGCTGCTTGACACATGGATGTTGCTGTTCTGTCCTCCTTTCCATCTGTGCTGGCTTTCATGGCCTATATTGACTATGACCTGCTCGTTCTGGAAGATAGTATCATCGAAGTCTTCTATAACGGCAGCTATGATAAGTTTATGTACTCCTTCGAAAAGTAAGGTCTTTCCGATGATGTCCTCTCCGCCGAATTCCTTTGCGAGGCTCTCGGTGACAATGGCATTGCTGGGATTGTTCAGTACATCTTCGCTTCCATATATGAATCTGGTTGGAAACATTTCAAAGAAATTCTTCTCTATGGACATATACGATTCGCGCTTCAGCAGGTTTCCGTCAATTGAGTGCGGGTCGCAAGTCAATCTCAATACGGTGGTGCCGCATTCCAGCTCCGGAATGGCATCTACCATGGTCTCTGCAATGTAGGCATTGGACATCAGCGATCCTTTTGTGCCTATCGCATATATCCTGTCCTGATCAGGATAATGCCTGTTCACGCTCATGTTCTGCCATACGAAGCAGGACATTATGATCACGAACGCCAGCGCGACGCTCAATCCCACGACCTCGATCGCGGTATATAGCTTGTTTCTGGACAGGAATCTTAAATAGCTTTTCATCTTTTTTGTGTAACCTCTAAAGGTCTGTGTTTCAATGTTTTATTATATGCTCCTGCTCCCTTTTGTCGGCAGGAGGTTCGTGTAAGTGGTTGTGTGATAGTTGGTTAGGCGGTGCTGCGTCCGGGCTTTCATCCCCGGCTCAGCCCGTCATCCCCGGCGCCGACCGGGCATCTACTCCTTCTTCAACGCTTCGGCCGGGTTGGTGCGGGCGGCGCGGAGGGTCTGCCAGAGGACGGAGGCTAGGGAGATGACCAGAGCAAGCAGCACGGCTATGGCGAAAGGCCATATGGTCAGGTCTATCCTGTAGGCGAACTCTTCGAGATAGCGTCCGCAGAATATCCATGCGAGCGGAGCAGCAATAATACTTCCTATCAGTGTCAGGACCATATATTCAGTAATACTGCGACGGGCCTCTCCAGACATGGTGCTTCCGAAAACCTTTCGAATTGCAATTCCCTTTTCCCTCTCTGCCGCAAAGTATGTACTCATGGCCACCAGACCGAGGAAAGACAAAAGAACTGCAAGAACAGCAAAAATCTTCAGTAACGTGATAGTAGAATTACCTTCTTCAAGTTCATTGACTATCATATCTGTTACATATCCGAATTCCCACGGTTCTATATATACTCCATTATAATCCTCGGAGAAATTTCGATATATTCTGTCAAAAGCTTCCTTCGCTTCCTCATGATTTTCGTCAGTTTCAATGAGAATGTCATTGTTATAGCGTCCGAAATCATCAATCGGCAGTACGATTACTGCAACTTTCGATTGCGCTATGCTCTCATTCATGGCATTGTCCCCAGCAATGTTGCCCAAGACTCCTCCTAAATGATCTATCCTTGTCTGGTTGAAGTTTCCGTCCCATGCCTTTGCTATCTTCTGTGCTTCGTCCCTGTTTCCGCAAAATTTATAAAGACTTTCAGTGAACCATACTGAATAGGCAAGAGAAGTACCGAAGTCTTCTTTTACATCGAATCCCCACATCTTGAATGCCTCGGTGTCGCAGATCATGATGCTGACATTTGTCAT
>JAFTWQ010000027.1 GCA_017465225.1 Bacteroidales bacterium | reverse complement strand
TTTCTTGATACCGAGTCGTTTGCTATGTGACTCACGACCGTTCTTAGAACTACCGACGCCTTTTTTATGTGCCATATTCTGTTCCTCCTCAATTAATTAAGCGATCGCATTGATCTGAAGTTTAGTAAGATACTGACGGTGACCGTTACACTTCTGGTAACCCTTACGACGCTTCTTCTTGAAAACAAGGACCTTCTTGCCCTTGCAAGTGTCGTCAAGTACGGTTGCTGTAACCTTGGCACCCTCAACGTATGGTGCACCGACCTTTACTGCGCCGTCTGCGTCGATAAGGAGTACCTTGTCGAACTCGACAGCAGCACCCTTCTCAGCCGCAAGGCGGTTGACGAAGATTTCCATACCAGCCTCTACCTTGAACTGCTGGCCTGCAATGTCTACGATTGCGTACATAAAAACTTAAAAATATTAAAAGTTTTAGAAAGCAAGCGGCTGTCCCTGACAGCTCTTTATCATCGGCTTGACAATCTGTAAATAATCTTCTATGTAAATAAAATTACTGCTCGTCCTGGAGCTGAAGCTGCTGAACATAGATAGCCTTCTGCATCTGTATTCTCTTCTTCACTGACGGCTTAACGAAGTTCTTTCTTGCGCGAAGCTCACGGATTGCACCTGTCTTCTCGAACTTTCTCTTGAACTTCTTAAGAGCCTTCTCGATGCTCTCACCATCCTTTACTGGAACTATAATCATGTCTAAATCACCTCCTTTTCATTATAGGGCTGCAAAGATAGGCATAATATTTTAATTTCCAAGCCTCTTATTTTGAATTTATGAGATTTTTGAAGGTTTCCATTCCTTTGGTAGCCACATCCTTAATATGAGTCAGCCTTCCGTCACGCACAGCCACATCCTTCGGGTCTATGATATAGATAGGTGTGGTCATTTTTGCATATCTGTACAGTCCGGCAGCAGGGTAGACCTGAAGTGATGTACCTACTATAAGAAGGATGTCCGCAGCCTCGACAGCATCAATCGCCGACTCTATCTTTGGCACAGCCTCTCCGAACCACACGATATGAGGTCTCAGCTGGGCACCGTTAGGGGCCATGTCTCCGATATGGATGGCTTCCGGACCGATGTCAAATACGGTCTCCTCAGAATAGCCGTCCCTGTCGTTGCAGCAGTTCTCCGGGCGCACCTTGGTCAGCTCGCCATGAAGATGAATGACCCTCGTGCTTCCGGCCCTCTCGTGGAGATTGTCCACATTCTGGGTCACGACCGTCACGTCATACTCATTTTCAAGCGAAGCGATGGCCTCATGGGCCGCATTCGGCTTCACCGTGAAAAGCTGGGCACGACGTGCATTATAAAAATCAAGCACGAGAGCCGGATTCCTGTACCAGCCCTCGATAGATGCGACATCCTCTACATTATGGTTCTCCCAGAGACCGTCGCTGTCCCTGAAAGTGCTGATTCCGCTCTCGGCGCTCACTCCCGCGCCTGTAAGAACTGTCAATCTCTTCCTTTTCATTCTGTCATTTCAAAATAATACCGTCTTATCCAATATTCAAAAAGCGGGTCAAGAACCACCGGTTCGTCCTTCTCGTTGAATGTAATGACCTCCTTCTTCTTCAAGGCATCCTTCACTCTCCTGACGTTAGCCGACGAATTGAGATGATACTTCTCGATCACATCCGAAGCGCTGAACTTCACCACCCCGTCAAGTACCGCCTTCATGAGGCTGAGCTGATGGTCGGTGAGGTCGTTCACGATCGAGACAAAGCGAGGCTCATGCACCGAAATCATCGAATTAAGCGCATCTGTCATCATGTTTTCCGTCACGAATCCCTTCGAGAGAGCGTCACAGATCGCCGCCAGATGATTCATATACCACAGGTTGCATTTGAAAAGTTCGCATGCACCCATCGCAAGATTCCTGTCGAACGACTTTCCCATTCCGTTCAGGAAGCCCTTTACAATATGCTCTATTATCTCCTTCTCATCAACAGGAGTGAAAGCCACATGATTCACCTGACGGTAGAAGAACCTCTTCTCTTCAAAAATGAACTTCATCGCGTTCACCATGGCGCCGGTCATCACGTAAACGGCCTGGAACTGTTCCGAACGGTCTCTCTCGCGCATCTGCGTCTCCATGATCTTGAACACATCCTCGTACTCGTCGGCATTCATGAGATTGTGGAACTCCTTGAGAACCACCAGGAAAGGCATGGCACGCTCCTTCGCAAGCTTCTGCGGGAGCGCGGTCATCCTGGCTATATCATTCCTGTCCGGAACCCAGTTGAGCGACACCACCTCTCCGCATGTCATGAAACGGACTCTGTCGAAAACGAAATGTGTGTCGGCAAGATGGGTCGAGACTATACGTGCGAAGTCATCGGGAGTCGTTGCGACGGACTTCATCACGGAAGCCCCGAACTTTATGAGAAAATCGCTCAATGTCCTGACATTCAGCATGTCCACGAAAGCGACCATGAACTGAAAACCCGAATTCCTCAGGTTGTAGAAAGTCTGGTGGATAACCGACATCTTTCCCGTCTTGGGAGGTTCATAAATGGATACATGCTCCCCCGCCTTCAGCAGATTGCCAAGGATCATGCATTCCGTCTTGCGACCGATGAAGTTCTTTCCGGTCACATATCTATCGTAAATAAATGGTGTATCCATCTGATGTCTTAACGTTTCCGAGTGCAAAATTAACCATGCCGGCCCTTTCATGCAACAAAAATGTTACATAGATATTAACAACCCATTGTGGATAAATCATCGAATATTTTACATATCTTTGTATGTTACGAACATTAGCAGAATTTTAAAGACCAGATGGACAAAGAAAAGACAATGGAACCCGCTGCCGGAACGGCCGCACAGCATGGAAGAAAGGGGATTCTGAAGAGAATCTTCAAGATCCTCCTGTGGATCGCCGGCATCTGGGCCGCCCTTCTCCTCATACTCCAGATAGCACTCTCCCCTGCCGTACTTACAAAGGTCGTGGACAAATTCGCCGCCGGATACATCGACGGAGACCTGTCATTCAGCAAGGTTAAGGTGTCCATGTTCCGCCACTTCCCCAATGTCGGCATCAGCATCGAGGACGGACATCTCACATACCCTGCCGAGCGTTTCGACTCCCTTGAGGCGAAAGGAGCGCAAGGACGCCTTCTCTATCAGGGCTGCGGAGAATCCGCCGACACATTGGCCTCTTTCCGCCACATGTCCGTAGGAATCAATGCAGGAGCCCTGCTTGCAGGAAAGATCAGCATACCGCACGCTGTGCTCGTAAAGCCACGCATCTTCGCTCATTCATACGACAGTCTGAATGCGAACTGGAACATCTTCAGGTTCGAGGCCGAAGAGGACACGACTTCTTCCGGGCTGCCTCCTATATCTGTAGGCAAGGTAAGGCTTACCGGAAGACCGCACATCGTATATACTGACAGCGAAGACACCCTCTTCGCCATGATCAATGTGAAAAGGATGGCCTTCGACGGCAAGCTCGACACAAGGAGGGCTTCGAGAAACAGGATCGGACTCACCATCGACAGCCTCATGGTGGCAGGAAGGATTGCAGCCGACACAGTAGCCCTCGGGCTGAACAAGCTTCATCTCCATGAACACCATGACCATCTTGACGTGCACGCAGAAGCAAAGGCGCTTCTCGCCACAAGGGCCTTCGGCCGCATCAATGTGCCCATCTCGGTCAAAGGCACGGCGGCATTCCCAGAAGACAGCGTTCCTGCAATCGCAATGCATGGATTCAAGGCTGAGATCGCAGCCATCCCTATCGGATTCGACGCGGAGCTCCGGCGCATTGACGGGATGACGGAAGTAGATGCAAGCTTCAACGTCAAGGAATGCAAGGTCGAGGACATGATTGACGGCTTCGTAAAGAACTTCATACCGGAAGCGGCGAAGGTAAGGACCGGCGCTGTCATCAACCTCGATGGCACATGCGTCGGAAACATCGGAAACGGACAGCTGCCTTCAATCGACGCGACACTGACCGTTCCTGAAACCTCGTTAAGCCACAAGGACATAAAGCATGACATAGCCTTGGCCCTCGCAGTAAACGCCAGGACACAGGAAGACGGGAAGCTCGGAATAACGGTCAGCAAAGCCGATGTCAGCACATACGGCCTCGACCTCAACGCCAGCGCAAGCATCACCGACCTGCTTGGAGACGATCCTGTCATAGGTATTGACGGCAAGCTCCGGGCATCAGCGGACTCTCTCCTGACATTCCTTCCGAAGAATTCCGGGATACAGGCTTCCGGCAGCATGTCGGCAGAGCTTGAAGGCAGCCTCAGGATGTCCCAGATGGACATATATAACTTCGGACAGGCAGATCTGTCGGGCACACTGATCAGCGACGGCATCATCATGAAATCGCCGGAGGACACAGTCGACATAGCCATCGGAGCCGTCAGGATCACCATCGGGCCGGAGACAAAGACATCCATAAAGGATCCAGGCAGCGAATTTAGGCTGCTTGCCATAAACGGAAGCATTTCAAAGGCAGACATGAACTTCAAGGATGCCCTCACGGCAAACGGAGAAGGCATCTCATTCTCTGCAAAGAACTCGGTAAACGCATTCGCAGACACTACCAAGGTCTACCCTCTTGGAGGACACATAAAGGCCAAGAGCCTTACCGTAGAGGACGGGGAAGGCATGTCCGTAATGCTGGACAACACCCTCAACACTTTCCAGATGGTTCCGAAAAAGGACAATCCGGAAATTCCTGTCCTGAGTCTGTCGAGCACCAACAAGAGGATCTACCTCAGGGACGAGACCAACCGTGCCATCCTGACCGACGCCACAGTCAAGGGAAATGCCGCAATGAATTCTGTCGAAAGGAGGCAGAAGAGAAAGGCATTCATGGACTCGCTCGCACTCGCCTATCCTGACATGCCGCGAGACTCCCTCATGGCGATGCTGCGGTCGCGACGTCAGGCAAGGGAGGTTCCGTCATGGATGGTCGAAGAGGATTTCAAGGCAAAGGATATCAGCTTCAAGCTCGACGGCAGTATGGCCAAGTATTTCCGCGAATGGGATCTCCGCTGCGATCTTGACGTGCGCACCGGTATCCTCATGACCCCATACCTGCCTTTGAGAAACATCATCAAGGGCATCGACATAAGCCTGGACAACAACGAGCTCAAGATCGACAACATCAAGATAAATGCCGGAGAGTCAGTCCTTTCCGCACGCGGATCATTGTCCGGCCTCAGGCGCGCCCTCCTCGGAAGAGGCACATACATGCTCGATCTCGACATTTCATCCGACAAGATGAATGCCGACGAACTGCTTGCCGCATACAACACCGGAGCATCATATACCCCGCCGAAAGATGCGGACAAGATGGCTGATGTATCGGATTCGGAGTTCCTCCAGATGGTCGTGGCCGACAGTCTTGATACTGAGGAGCTCAACACCCTGATCGTAGTACCTTCAAATCTTAATGCAGACATCAGGCTTGATGCGCAGAACATCACTTTCTCCGACCTCGAGATCAGCAGCTTCACAGCAGACATGGTCATGAAGGAGCGCTGCCTGCAGATCGTTGATTCAAAGGCTGTGACCAACATGGGAACGGCTGCATTCGAGGGCTTCTACGCTACCAGAAGCAAGCAGGACATCAGAACAGGATTCGACTTCAACCTGACGGACGTGACCACAGAAAAGGTGATTGCCATGATGCCGGCGATCGACACGATAATGCCTCTCCTGAATTCCTTCAAAGGCCTGGTAGACTGTGATATAGCCGCTACCGCAAGCCTTGACACATGCATGAACATCATCACACCAAGCATCAACGGTGTCCTCCGCATAGAGGGTGAGAACCTGACCATGAGCGACAACGAGGTATTCAGCGACCTTGCAAAGAAACTGAAGTTCAAGAACAGCAAGGAAGGTAAGATCGACCGGATGACAGTGGAGGGAGTCATCAAGGACAACACAATCGAAGTGTTCCCGTTCGTGGTCGAGCTGGACAGATACACCCTTGCGCTGAGCGGCCTGCACAATCTCGACATGTCTTTCAAGTACCATGCTTCGATAATCAGGTCACCTATGGTATTCAAGATTGGTGTGGACATGTACGGACCGAACTTCGACAAGATGAAGTTCAGGATCGGAAAGCCGAAATACAAGAACATCAATGTACCTGTCTTCTCGGCAGTGATCGATGAGACCAGGATAAACCTTGTGGAATCCATCAGGAGCATCTTCGAGAAGGGTGTGGATCTCGCCGTAAGGGAGAACGAGAAGCAGGAGGCCATCGAGGAACTCAAGCAGCAGATCGGCTATGTGAATGCCGCAGAACAGCAGATGGAAGAGCTTTCGGCTGAGGAACAGAAGCAGCTTGAAGAGGCGCAGACGGAGGAAGCCGGACCCCCGGAAACAGAAAATGAAATACAGGAAATAAAGGATACATTATATAATGAACAGCCAGGAATACATTGAGGTTGCGATAAAGATCGCACCGTTCAGCGAAGAGAACGCTGAAATTGTTACGGCAGAGATCAGCGAACTGCCATTCGAGTCCTTCACTATGGAAGACCCTTTCCTCAAATGCTACATACAGAAGGAATTATATGACGCACACGCTCTAAAGATCGTCTTGAGCGGGCTTGAAGGCATGGGCTTCGATGTGGAATTCAACGCCAGCCTTATGCCTGCCGTGAACTGGAACGCCGTCTGGGAAAGCCAGTTCACCCCTATCGTGGTAGACGGGAAGTGCACTATAAAGGCATCCTTCCATGAAGGCCTCAAGAAGACGAGATTCAATATCACCATCGACCCGAAGATGGCCTTCGGTACCGGTCACCACCAGACCACATATATGATGTGCCGTGCCCTCCTCCAGAATGAAGATGAGGTAAGAGACAAGGTCGTGCTTGACATGGGCTGCGGTACCGCCATTCTCGCCATCCTCGCCGCAAAGATGAAGGCCGCCAAGGTCTACGGCATCGACATCGATGCGGTTGCTGCCATCTCTGCATATGACAACGCTAGGCTCAACAAGGTAGGCACAAGGATCGAGACATACTGCGGAGATGCATCGCTCCTCCAGAGGAATACATACGACGTCATTCTCGCGAACATCAACCGCAACATCCTTATCCAGGACATGCCGACATACGCGCATTCGCTCCACAAGGGAGGCCTGCTGTTTGTAAGCGGCTTCTATGTCGAGGACATGCCGATGCTCATAGGGACAGCTGCTGCTGCCGGTCTGGAATATGTAAGTCATGATTCTATCGACAACTGGTGCTGTATCAAATTCAGGAAATGATGAAAAGATTCGCAATCATACTATCGGTCCTGCTGCTGGCAGCCTGCAAGCCAGACGCTTATCTGGGGCCGCTTGACTCCCCTGTCGGAAACTGGGAAGGCTACAAGGGGGAATTCTATTTCAACGGGGAGAAGGTCGCCGAGCTGGACAGCTGTTCGATCAAGGCCATATCGTTCTACAAGCAGGGCTTCTGCTGCATCGAGAACGTGAAAGGTGCATTCCCATACACCTACGACCATGCCAGCGGCGACCTCCAGATCGATTCCACCCGATGGAATGTCACGACTTTGACAGGAGCTGAAATGGTCATGGAATTCATCGACCGTATCCTGCCGCCTGAGCCGGTTGTACCGGAGCAGCCTGTAGAGCCGGAGAAGCCTTCAGAGCCTGCAGGGCCTGGTGATACAGAGACTCCGGGAGAAGTTGAGACACCGGAGGATGACGGACCGGCTGTCGTGCCGGAGAATCCAGGAGAAACGGGAGATACTGAAAATCCGGACGACCCGGAGGATCCGGAAGGAGGTGATGGTTCTGAAGTACCTGAAGAGCCTGTTGTACCGGAGGTCAAGCCGGATGCCAACGGAGTGGTACTGCCTGCGGAATACAAGGGATTCACCATCAATGCCGACAAGAACGGCTACTATTATGTGAATGCATCCGGAAAGACAGTATACTGCAACTTCAGAGGCGTCAAGGACGCGTCCGACGTCCTGGCCATAGACTTCTGGTACGACACCACTACCAGCTACTTCCGTCCGCTGGTCCGCGAAGCCAAAAAGAAATAAAGTAGGAAACCGAAACAGCCCGGGATTGTCAAAAGGCAATTCCGAGCAGTTTTTTACCTCTTGCTACGGAAAAACCGCCAAAAAACGAGAGAAACGGCTATCAACAGGTAGAAACACAGAGATTTTTACCGATTGGTCTGTATCAGAAGCAGATACCGAGCCTGATGCTGAAGCTCATCGCGATATTGGTATTCACCCTGTCGAACCAGTGCCACAGCTCAAAGCCATGGTGATAATGGGTCTCGGCAGGATTTCCGAAGGCATAGCCGCCACCAACCCAGAAATCTGCAAGGAAGCGGCGGTAGACATACTGATAACCGACCGTACCCAGCACAGCTCCCATATTGGCAAGTGTACGCCCGCCATCCATCCTGCGGCTGTAATTATAATGTGAATACATGACCTCAGGACGAAGGTAGAACCCCTTCAATGAAATGCCGTCCTTATCAGGCATGAAGAATTTATGCCCATATCGGACAGTAAAGCCAAGCGGATCATTATGGTACTTGTCATATCCCGCGCAGATAAGGCTTCCGCATATCTCCCCGCTCTGCCTCACATCCGGGAAAGCGCGCTCATAGGAAATCTTGGTACTGCCGCTCAGCCACGAAAGAAAAGTGATCTTCACCGAATTCAGATAATCCACATTCTCCCTTTCACGCCCCCTTGCGGTTCCATCCGAAATCTCCTGCGCATAGGTTCCCAATTGCAGAAACAGAAAGAGCGCCACACTCAAAAGCATCAGTTTTTTCATAAGTCTCTATTTGTCAGGTTGATTCTGCAAGGTAAGAATAAAAAAGAACTAGAACAAACAAAAAAGTGGAAATGGTCTGACGTCTCTCCTTTTTTAGTACGAGCAATAAATACTCTGATTTAATATTATTCTTGAAGACAACGAACAGAATGGCCGAACGCGCGCCAGTTACTGTCAGACGGATAGACGCGACCGAGTTTGTAGAAATACAGGTAGTGCGCATTGTAAACGGAAGGCGATGCTGACCAACAAAAACCGTAGTAACCTACATAACGGAGACTGCCATCGCTATCGTTGCGAAAACCAGAAGCCGGATACCAGATGGTAGTAGCTGGTCCGAACTTACCTGAGAAATTCATGCCCTCGTTTGAGCTGTCGTATGGATAACCGTCAAAGGATAATGTAGATCCACAAGCGCTTGACCATATACCATCACCACCACCATCGGGAACACGCCAACCTACTGGACAAGGATCGTAAATTGACTTGGGCTTATCAGAGGTTGTCCAACGTGTATTGTCGGTTACATCATTTCCTGTATAATACCAATCACAATTACTTTCATTAGCAGAAATGAAAGTCATAGGATGAGAGATGGCGTACTCAATCGCTCCTCTTGAATCTGACGAAACGGATGAGGGCCATCTTGCTGTAGATTTAGCAAAAATGTCCTCGTTTATTGAGGAAGACCCCAAGAAAGGATCCTTCCTTCCCCACTGATACAGAAGACCAAGCCCCCCCACATCGCCCGGAGTTGCAGAAGTAGCACCGAGGTTGCGATCCATCATTGTGCCGGCGTTGTTGTAATAAACCTGTCCCTGAGGCTCATCGGTAAGCCAGATATGCCATGACCAAAGAATATTACCTGACGCGTCCTTCGCTGCGATGACGGCGTTACCTTCCTTGAATGGGGATGGAGTCTCGAAACTGATCGCTCCATCTGCATATTTCACATTCTTGACAAGATCACCCACATTCGGAGTCACATCTGTTCCGAATGTTTCCCAAAGAGTCTCTGCAAACGCGATGTCTCCCACGGATTCATTGCTATTACCCTTGGTAGGAGTGAATCTATATATTCCGATCTCTGATACAATATAACAATTTGCGGTTCCGACAAGTCCAAGATCTATCCCTTCAGAAACGGAAGAATCTGATGATTCAAGTGTAACATATGGCATCACGAGAATTGAAGATCTTTTGACCTCATTAGCTTTATCCGTTTCTATTGTTTGCGTTTCTCCATCAGAATCTGTAATTGTGACGGTAAAGCCCTGGCTGAAAAATACAGGAGGGAGAGAAATGATGAACTCTGTTGCATCGTTTTCATTGAGCTGTACCCCCGAACCACAATTGAGAGTTACTGATGTGGACGTCTCGTCGGACATTGTGATGGAAGGCTTGGTTCCATCTGTATAGGCGATAACGACAGCAGCGCCGGAAAGGATTTCGCCATTCTTGCCTTCTACCTTTACGGATGCGACTTTCTGTGTTCCCTTAAGCTGGAGCTTCATGCCGCCGCAAACATTCCTGAAGGTGATGTTGTTAGTCTCGCTTACAGCAACCATTGGCATTGCACCATTGCCGAAACTTTCCTGGACATATGTCTGCTCCGCAGGAAGAACGACATCCAGAGCATAGTTGGGACCCGACTTTGCGATCTTTACCGAAGATGAATATGGATAATAGGCGATGATATGGTCAAGTTCAGTACCGGCATTCAGCCCGTCACTGCTTACCTCCTCAAAACTTGCCGATGTCTCGCCGACACTTGATCCGGTCACCTGGAATTTCGCACCAAATGTAGATTTCATAAAGCCCACAATCTGATCCACCTCCGACCAACGGATATTGTTGTCTTCATCCATCACAGTCCTGGTCACGGCAATATTTTCTATAGTTGCATCAAGCACTCTGCGCTCATTTACCGGAGCTTCAACCTCGGCTTTATGACAGGCAGAAGACATCACTGCCACCGCAGCGAGAGCCAGCAATAACTTTTTCATATTCATCAAATTATCGTAGGTTTACCATTCTCCTTCATTCTCATCAAGGATCTCATTACTCGCGCAGAGAACTCCCTCTGCATCAATCTCCAGAACTTCAATCTCCGGAGTCTCATACCTTTTATCTTCCATATTAATAATATAATTTCTACGGCCAGAAAAGTCAAAGTTATAAAAATTCGTTCACCTTGTCCATAAAAGTGCATAAAAACGACCGAGGTGTGTTGAAAACAATGACTTTGAATAGATTTACATGACACCACGGCAAGATTTTCCGCTAAAAACGTCCAAGGTATAGTACCCATTGACTCCGCCCGAATTGTCAGTAACACACAAGGCGCATCAGCGCCGCGGTATCCGCGTCAGCGAGACTTTCGCAGAAAGTTGAAGCAGCGGGGCCGCCCGACCCGACCAAAGGGAGTGGTCGGTATGCCCCTAATAGGGGCTGTCAGCGCAGCTGACTGGGGTTAAGACGGATTCCCTTCGACCGCACGATTTTCGGCTGTGCCGAAAACAAAAATGACCCAGCTGGAAAGCTGAGTCATTTTTGAGTGCGGGCGAAGGGAATCGAACCCATACGCCTCACGGCACCAGATCCTAAGTCTGGCTTGTCTACCAATTTCAACACGCCCGCGAATCGGACTGCAAATGTACTACAATTTATGAGATTTGCAAAACTATTTATCCGACAATGTATTTGCTTTTAGGCAGGAATGCAAGAAGCCTTGCAGCTACAGCGCATATCACATAAGTGATGGCTGCAGAGATGAGGATGACAAGCGGAGTCGCTATTCCCCATGATTTCACCCATGCGAATACAGGAACCAATGCAAACATATGCATGAGATACATTCCATAGCTCAATTTTGAGATCGGGAATACGATATGCTCATAGAACCATCCTGAAGCTGTGATCTTCCTAATGACAAGGAAATATGCGACAGTCTGGAGCATCACTCCGAAGGTGCAGAAATTCCATGTGGTTTCCATCAGGACTGCAGTTTCGTATGGTGCAGAAATAGGGAATCCCTGCTGGCGAGGCATGAAATGCCAGAAGCCTCCGGCTGTAACCGCATATCCGATGATCCAGAACGGGATAGCATATGCCAATGTCTTTTTCCACGACACCTCACCCGCATATGTGCGGATATAATGTCCCAGAACCAGGAATCCGATGAATCCGCTGACATAATAGAATGTTCCGAAAGGGTTCCACGGACATTCTCCCCAAAGGTTGGCATTTCCGGTAACCGCCTCCGCTACAGGGCGAAGCAGCGGCAGAATCGTCGTAAAGGCCCAGAGATAAAGGAAGGCTTTCTCTTCCTTCTTCGATACCTTCTCGATCCATGGCGAGAGAAGCGGCATGAGAAGATACACACCAAGGAGCATATACACGAACCACAGGTGTCCGCTGCTGGTCATAACGAAATTGAACGGAAGTTCCTTCAGGCCGCCTGCTATATCCGAAGCCGCCCCCGATCCGATAGGAGGTATGAATATGTACAGCAATGTCCATATGAGGAAAGGCACGAAAACTCGCACCAGCCTCCTTTTGAAGAAGGTCGCTGTATCAGTCTTGACCGGAAAAAGCAGATAGCTGGAGGCCAGCACAAAGAGAGGAACCGCAGGACGCAATGCCGAATTGATGAACGTAACCCAGAATGAATCACCTTCTGATGCTATGAAAGTACCGGGACCTCCCAGATAAAAAGGTTCGATGCAATGTACAAGCATGACCATGAAGCATGCGATGAAACGCAGCCAGTCAAGAAATACCACACGGCTAGAATTTGAATTCATATCTATAAATAGTTTATCCGGTGTAAAAATACATAAATTGCCATAAACAAAAAAGAGAGATTCCTAAATTAAGAATCTCTCTTCGTAGTAGCGGGAGGAGGACTCGAACCTCCGGCCTCCGGGTTATGAGCCCGACGAGCTACCAACTGCTCTATCCCGCGATATTGGACTGCAAATATACGGACATTTTTTGAAACTGCAAATTTTATTTCACTTTTTTCGAAAAAGATCCTTCGACTTCGCTCAGGATGACATTACGAAAGGAATGCCAGAATTCCGTTCACATCTGTCTTTGCGAATGACTTCTGCTCGCCTGTTGTAAGGTTCTTTACGTTGACCACTCCTTCTGCAATCTCATTGCCACCGACAATGGAAAGGAACGGGATTGCCTTCTTGTCCGCATAATCGAACTGCTTCTTCAGCTTTGTCTGCTCCGGATAGATCTCGCATGGCACTCCTGCCTCACGGAGAGACTTCACCACCGGGATAAGGTACTTGAGCTCCTCGACACCCATGTTCGCGAAAAGAAGCTTCGTTGTTGAAGTAACCTCCGACGGGAACTTGTCAAGGCCCTTGAGCACATCGTAGATACGGTCTGCACCGAACGATATGCCTACGCCCGACATGTTCGGAAGACCGAAGATGCCTGTGAGATTGTCATAGCGGCCACCACCGCAGATGCTTCCGATGGCAAAATCCTTTGCCTTCACCTCGAAGATGGCTCCAGTATAATAATTGAGACCGCGCGCAAGCGAAAGGTCGATCTCCACATCGTGACGGATGCCTGCAGCATCGATGAATCCGAAAAGTTCCTCGAGTTCATCAAGTCCCTTGAGACCTGTCTCGGAAACGATTCCTGAAGCAGACTTTCCGCTCATGAGCTCACGCATAACCGCAAGTTTCTCAGCTGTTGTTCCTGAAAGCTGGAGAACAGGGCGGATAACCTCAACGGCTTCCGCTGTAAGCCCCTTCTCAAGCATTTCTGCTTCAACTGCATCAAGACCGATCTTGTCGATCTTGTCGATTGCGACGGTAATGTCAACGACCTTGTCCGGGAATCCGCAGATCTCCGCCATACCGGTAAGGACCTTGCGGTTGTTTATCTTGATGCACACATTCACATCGAAAAGCGTGAACACTCTGTCGACGATCTGCACAAGCTCGAGCTCGTTGAGCTGCGATGTAGAACCGATCACATCCACGTCACACTGATAGAACTCTCTGTAACGTCCCTTCTGCGGACGGTCAGCACGCCATACTGGCTGTATCTGGAACCTCTTGAAAGGGAAGGTGATGTCATTCTGATGCTGTACGACAAAGCGCGCAAACGGCACTGTAAGGTCATAGCGGAGACCTTTCTCGCACACCTTGAGAGAAAGCGCCTTGCTGTTGTAGCCATCCTCTGTGCCCTCAACACGATATTCGTCATAGTTGATCTTGGAGAATGCATCTCCGGAGTTCAGGATTCTGAACAGGAGCTTGTCTCCTTCCTCTCCGTACTTTCCAAGGAGGGTGCTGAGGTTCTCCATAGACGGAGTCTCGATAGGAGCATATCCATATGTCTTGAATACTGAACGGATTGTATCGAATATATAGTTTCTTCCCGCCATTTCAGCAGGTCCGAAATCTCTTGTTCCCTTTGGGATAGATGGTTTCTGTGCCATTATCGTTATCTACTTTATTTTTGAATTCGCAAATTTAGCAAAAATCAGTTAATTACATCACTTCAGGATTTCCGGGAGTAATCTCCGCCTCAATCTGCATGACAATCACCACACCGGTTGCTTCATACTTACCCTGATATGGGCCATGCGCTCCCCCGACGAATTCAAGCTTGACCTTCTTCACTGTCTTCATGAACACTCCGTTGGCCTCTCCATCCCTGTCCACGCACTCCACGTTGACCTCTGTCAACGGCTTGCATGAACCGGACACCTGAAAGAAACCCGAAGCATCGGTGAACACCTCTTCGCCATATACCGTCTTCACGCCGATGCCTTCCAGGGTATTGCCGGCCGCATCAGTCACACGTCCCTTGACATCAAAGGTGATATATTCCATTCCGGTCCAGTCCTGATCACCAGGCTTGTTACAGCCGGTCAAGACAAACAATACGGCAAACGCTGCCGCAAAAAACAATTTCCTGATCATATGCATCATATTTCAGGCTGGAACATAGGATCCCATGCAGGGAGCTGTACAGGCTCCTGCTCGAGCATCTTGAGTACGTCAGCAGGTACATATTTCTTCTCGACCACAAGACGGAACATGTACTCGTCAAACCACTCGTCAGTCATGATGAGACATCCCTTGTATCCTGAAGCCGGGCCCCAGCTGTTCTCCACCATCCACTTCACAGGCTTTCCGGTCTCCGGACATACATCCACAGCGATAAGAGTCATGGCATGTGACGAACCGCTGGCATGAGTCTGGACCCTTTCCTTCTTGTCCATGCCGAATGAAACACCCATAAGCGACTCATAGTCGAAGTTCGCAAGATCGAGGACACCCTTGCTGCGGCTGTAGAACTTGGCCACATCACATGAGAAATACATTGCCACATTGTCCTTGATCGAAGCAATCGCCATTTCCTTGATGCGCTCCACAGGGAGATTGACATACAGCCAGTTATGGCCGTCATACACATGTCTGTCATAATCGATTTCATAGACCTTGCCATATTCGCGGCACGGGTCATTCATGATCATGACATAGTTGTTCTCGAGGTCCTCACCGATGAATTCATCATAGAAAGACTTCGGAGTATATGTCTTGCGGCTCACGACATTGTTGTCCTTGTCGCATCTTGTCCACTCGAACTCCTTCACAGGCTCGCCAAGGCAGAGCGCGAGCATCCTGTAGATTTCCGAGAGCTGCTGCACCTTCATGTCCTGAAGCTGCCTTTCAAGGTTCTCCATAGCTATGGCCTTCTTTCTCGAAGACATTCCTGAAGTCGTCGCAACCCAGCTTTCATAGGCCTCGCGCAAAGCGAGTCCGTCCTCACGAAGCTTCAGCTTGAGGAGGGTCGCCATCTGGGATGTATTGTCCGACTGATATGTCTCCGGCATCGCCTCGGCAGGCACAAGACCATACTTTGTAATCAGATTCGACACACCTGTGAACTGACCTCCGTCGCTGAGCGGGTTGGAGAACAGCCAGTCCACCTTCCTGTCGTCAAACGGCAGTTCCTTGGTATCGATGATTCCCTGAAGGAAAAGATTCGACTTTTCAAGCTGGTCATAGAAGAAGAGGTAATTCTGCGAGAACTCCATCCCAGGAAGTTCATACTTATCTATCATCTTGGCCCTGAGCACATTGAGTCCGGTAAAAAGCCAGCATCTTCCGGAAGACTTCTGGTCTGTGATGCCCTTTGTCCTGACCCTGTCAGAGAAATGGGTGTCTATCATGGCCGCATTCTCGGCATTGATAGCCAAAGTTCCTATAGGAGTCAAGGCGAGGGCGTTCCTGATGGCCTTGTCATCAGCATCGCCTTCATATCCCTTGCTGATCTCTGCCAGCATCTCTGGCGAAATACCTCCTTCCGGAGCACCGGCAGGCTGCTGTGCATATGCAGCTGTTCCTGCAGACAAAGCGGCAAGAGCCGCAATAAAAGCATATCTTTTCATATAGTCCTGATTATTCATACAGTACATTAAAAAAGGAGCCGGCCCCAAGAGCCAGCTCCCACTGCACCTGTAAGGTGTACAAAGGTAATAAATCTTTATCAAAAACCGTACATGGCCTGCGATACTTTACCGTCTTCTGTCACATCCACATCTATTTCACGTCCGCCCATCCTGATATCGAACCTGTAGAAATTTCCGGACTGCGTCTCGAAAAATTCAGCATCATTATCTTCGAACTGTCCGGTACCGAACTCGGAAGCCATGAGATAATCCTTTACAGACTGTGGTACGGCACTCAAAAGCACTTCCGTGCAGGTCTGGATCCAGTTTCCACCTTTGTCATACCAGGCCTTATGATCCGTACCATCCGGACGGGAGCCTGTCTCGAAAGACACTTCCCAATACGTCCCCAGGTTTTCCCACTCCACATCCCAAGCGGACGGATACATACGGTTGAACTCATTCCTTACATCCTTCGACGGCTTTCCGTCCTCATATTTGTCGCATGACACAATAGCCAGCGCTGCTGCCAGAGAGGCAATGATTACAATCAACTTTTTCATAGTTCACACAATTCTAAATTTTCAATTCTGATTTTCTTTCAGCGGATACTCAGTCATCAATCCCGATGAGGGCAAAATTTCTGTTGAATTTCAGTTCAAGACGGTTGGAAAGTGTCACCTCGTATGACTTGCGGCCGATCTCGTACTCGACATATGCAGCATCCGGATAATGATGTCTTACATACTCGCGGATCTGAACCGGGATGATTTCAGCAGGGACTCCGTCCGGCTTTGAAGAAATCTTCTCCAGCGCACCGCTGTTATCGAACTCTATCTTCACCCCGCTTACCAGAACCACGGTATAGTCCGGCCTGATCAGGTCGTCATCAATGGTTGCATACGAAATCTTGTCCGCAGGATAGTTTTCTGCGATGAACGCCTGCGCCGCTGCAGGGAGCTGCTCGAAAGTTACAGGCCTGTCATCAGCCTTTGCTGTCGAAAGGAATGCCACAGAGATGGCAAGGAGTGCAAAAATCTTTTTCATAATCGTATCTTTTTAAACATTTACATATTCATTTCACGGCTCTGCCGTAAGTTTTACAATGCAAATGTCAGACACAATTTTGAAAAGAAACTGAAATTATCTGGAATTTTTCAAAATTACACGAAAAATATGACGATTTTCCTTGAAATCATATGAAAGAGCCAGGCCGTTTCTCTCACACACGGAATATGCAAGGGCCAGGCCAAGACCGGTAGAGCCTTCCTTGCGCCCTCCCGGCTGATAGAAACGATGATAAAGCTTATCCTGATCGAGAGGCATATCTCCAGGATTGCTTATGCTGAATCCATCACCCGACACTGTGACTGATATCCCGGAGCCTTCCGGAGAATGGACATAAGCATTCTTCACAAGATTCGTGACCAGAACCGAGGCCATCTGTTCGTTCATCTCATGGATGAAATCCCCTTCACGCGACAGCGAAGATGAGATCTCCTTATATGAATATATCTCGTCATTGAGCTCCACTGCCTTGACAAGCATGTCGGAAAGATCCACCTTCACCTTGTCAGGGAACCTGTCATTCTCAATCTTCGCAAGAAGGAGCATTGTCTTGTTGAGACGTACCATATGCTGAAGACTGCGATGGAGCTTGACCAGTTCCGCCGCCATCTCCTCATCCAGATCCGGCCTGTCCAGCATCATCTCCACCCTGTTGCTGCATACCGCCAGAGGGGTCTGAAGCTCATGAGACGCATTGCCTATGAATATCTTGCGCTCTTCATACTCATGTTCGAAACGGTCGACCGCCTTCCTCACCGTATCGGCAAGTTTCCTGAACTCGACGATATCCGTATCATCCGGCACAGGGGCTGTTTTCCTGCCGGGCTCATATCCGTCTATCCACGCCATCAAGGCCTTGAAAGGCCTCATATTATACTCCACGACAATGACGCCGATGATGAGCAGGGCTACAAGAAGCACGACGAAAAGGATGCCGGTCCACCACAGGACATGTTCGACAAGGGTATCCTGCTCGAACGTCGGAAGCGACACGGCAATCTCGTGATACTGTCCTTCCCTGTCCATGAACACCTGCTTCCTGACCCTCGAGCTTGCAAAATCCTCCTGACTTTTCAGGAATGCTTCCGCCTCACCATAGCACACGGCAGGATTGGACGCCGCATATTCCGGAGTCACCTCCTTTATATAATATGTATTATAAGCGCCGTTGAAACGCTCCGGAAGTTCACGGCCGGAAAGCATGCGCGAGATTATATCATCCGAATACTCCTTCAGGATCATATCGGTATCCGCATGGATCTTCCTTGCCATGGTACGATACGAGAGCCATCCCCAAAGGCCGAGCGTAATGACCAGAGGGACGATGAGAGAAAGGGTTATCCTGTATACAAGTTTCATATCAATCAGGTATGACAAGTCTGTAGCCAAAGCCGTAGACGGCCTTGATCTCTATATCCGCGCCTGCCTCGGACAGTTTTCTGCGGAGATTCTTCATCTGGGCATATACGAACTGGAAATCATCCGACTGGTCGACATGGTCGCCCCATACCGCTTCAGCCAGGACCGCCTTGTCGACAGTATGTCCCGGACGCATAAGGAAATATTTCAGGATATCGAACTCCTTCTTGAGAAGGGTGACCGGCTTTCCGTCTATCGTAAGCTTCTGGGAAGCATCCTCAAGGACGACATTACCGGCCTTGTACGCCAGTTCGCCGCCGTTCCTGCTCCTGCGGGCAACGCTTCGGATCCTTGCCACGAGTTCGGCCAGATGGAACGGTTTGGCCAGATAATCATCTGCCCCAAGCTCCAGTCCCCTGACCTTGTCATCGATGGAATCGCGGGCGGAAATGATGATCACATCAGCCCTGTTGCCGGATTTCTTTACATGTTCAAGTATGTCGAAGCCGCTGCCGCCCGGCAGATTTATGTCAAGAAGAATGCAGTCATAGGCATATGCGCCGAGCTTGTCCATGGCGGAAGAAAAGTCCATGGCGTTTTCCACGACATAGCCTTCCTGCTTCAAAGTCCTGGTCATCAGCTCCTGGAGAGAAGCCTCATCCTCGATGATAAGAAGTTTCATAGTCTTGCATATAAGGACATCAAATATAATGAAATCCGGACAAACCTGCTATTTTGACAAGCGATTTTCTTAAATTTGCGCCCATGAAATCCAGGAGGAACACCATAGCATGCATCTCAGGGATCTGCATTCTGGCCGTCATGGTCATTGCGGACCTCTTCTGCGGCGGCAGCGCCGATTTCGAGATCATGTCACGGTTGAGAGCCCCCAGGACAGTGACCGCGCTGCTTGCCGGAGCGGCATTGGCTCTGTCCGGAGCACAGATGCAGAGCATCTTCCGCAATCCCCTCGCCGATCCGCATATCATGGGAGTGAGCGCCGGAGCATCCCTGGGAGCTGCGGTAGCGACAATGGTCGGAGGCCCGGCTGCGGGAAGCGGAATCTCAACCGCACTTGCAGCATTCATCGGAGCCGCATGCTCCGCAATGATAATTCTGGCTGTATCAAGGAAATTCCGTCATGCAGCGACACTTCTGATCTTCGGCATCATGCTCGGATTCATCGTCAACGCCATCGTCTCCATCCTCCAGTTCACCACAGACGCCGAGAGTCTCAAGATATTCTACAGCTGGTCGGCCGGCAGTTTCTCGACCTCAACATGGCCGCAGATATTCATCATGCTGGGAGCCGTCATCATCGGTTCCGCCATTGCCTTCAGCAGCCGTAAAGGCCTGGACATCATACTTTTCGGAGACGAATTCGCAGAGATGGCAGGAGCAGACACATCCAGGATCAGGCTTTCAGCGCTCATGAGCTGCTGCATCATGACAGGAGCGGCAACCGCATTCTGCGGCCCCCTCGGATTCGCCGGCATCGTCGCTCCTCACATAGCAAGGGCCGCATTCGGGACATCCGCCCACAGGACCGTCCTGCCTGCGACACTCATGACAGGCGCCATCATAAGCATAGGAGCCGACCTCATATCTCAGCTCTCCCCTGCCCCTGTCCCGATAGCCAGCACAATGGCCCTTGTCGGCATTCCAATAATATTATACATCCTCATCAAGAAGCCCGTATTATGAAAGAGACACTGCTGAAAATCAGAGACCTGACAATCGGGCACAAGGGCAAGCCACTTTGCAGCGGCATATGCTTCGACATATGCAAGGGAGACTGCATCATGCTGTGCGGAGCGAACGGAAGCGGCAAGACAACGCTTCTCAAGGCCCTGACAGCCATGTCCGAGGATATAGTGATGATACCTACAGGCATTCCGAAGACAGGCGGATTCACCCTGAAGGAATTCGTGCGCATAGGCTGCTACAGGCAGACAGACATGGGCGGAAGACTGTCCGTCCAGGACGAGAAGACGCTCGACAATGCCCTGCATCAGCTTGGAATCAGCCATATCGCCGATCAGGACATTTCCACATTGAGCGACGGCGAGTTCCAGAAGGCAGGGATAGCATCCGCACTCGTACGCAAAGCCTCGATACTGCTTCTGGATGAACCTACAGCATTTCTTGACGCAGAAAACCGCATAGCCGTACTGCGCACCCTCCGGGAATTGTGTGATGGTTCCGGCACCGCCGTCATATTCTCCACCCATGATCTTCATGACGGGCGCAATGCCGCCACAAAGGTATGCGCAATCGGAGCTGACGGCATATTCAGAAGTTCCGAAGATGACATGGATGGCGTCATCGGCAGCATTTTCCGCCGGAACGAAACCCGAAACCGAAAATAGTTTCATTTTTTCATATCCGGGCATTTCCGGAAACGAAACTTTTTATATCTTTGGGGTTCAATTACAGAGATATGAACAAAAGACTATTCCTGATAGACGGACATGCCCTGATCTTCAAGATGTACTACGCATTCCTGCGCCATCCGATGATCAATTCCAAGGGAGCCGACATGTCCATCCTCTTCGGATTCACCAAATACATACTCGAGCTGATCGAAAAGGAGAAGCCGACCCATCTTGCCATAGCCTTCGACCCTCCGGGAGGCACTTTCAGACATGAAATGTATCCTGAATACAAAGGCACGAGGCAGGAGACCCCGCAGCTTATAATCGATTCACTGGAGCCGCTCTGCGAGCTTTGCCGCGCCATGCGTTTCCCGGTACTGATGGTAAAGGGATTCGAGGCTGACGACGTGATCGGTTCGATGGCGAAAAGAGCTGAAAAAGAGGGGTTTGAAGTATTCATGGTCACTCCGGACAAGGATTACGGCCAGCTGATCTCGGATCATATCACCCAGTACAAGCCAGGCAAGTCAGGAAGCGACAACGAACTTATCGACGTTGCGAAGATCTGTGCGAAATATGGCATCTCAAGGCCTGAGCAGGTCATCGAGATACTCACATTATGCGGAGACTCGTCCGACAATGTCCCCGGCGTCAAGGGCGTGGGAGAAGTGGGAGCCGGCAAGCTCATCGCGAAATATGACAATGTAGAGAACATATACAGGCACATCGACGAACTCACACCGAAGCAGAAGGAAGCATTCATCAATGCCCAAGACCATATCGGCCTGAGCCACACTCTGGTGACGATCAAGACCGACATCGACCTTGACGTGAAGAGCGAGGACATGGCTGTTGACTGCACATATGACCCGGCTGTAGCCGACCTTTTCGAGAAATATGAATTCGGTTCGTTGAGAAGATTCATCGGAGATGTAAAGCCTACTTCCGTCAAGGAAGAAAAGAAGCTTTGCTTCACAGCGACCGACGCGGCTTCCGTATGCGCAAAGGCCGTTGCATGCGGAAAAGCCGCAATACTTGTCGAGGGAGAGCAGACCGGCATTTTCACTCCGGTAAAGAGAATCACGGCCGCCACATATGACGGGGAAGAATGCATCACAGCATCAGGAAATGCAGAAGAGTTCAGGAACATGCTTTCGGATTCATCTGTAACCAAATACGGCTACGACCTGAAGCTTCAGCGCAACATACTGTCCTTTAACGGGATAGACCTTCAGGGCAGATTCATGGACATCGAGCTCATGCATTATCTCATAAATCCGGAGAAGAGCCACAAGATCGAAATCCTTTCCAAGACATATCTTGAGATAAACCTTGAGGACTGTCTTCCTGAAAAGAAGGAGGAGGCTCCGCTGTCCCTTTTCGACGAAGTCCCTGAAGAGGAGACGGATGCGGCTGACCGTTTCCCGGAAGTCGCGGCCACACTTCTTCTCGGCGACAAGATCCGCGAGGAGATGGAAAAGATGGAGCTGAACGGTCTGTATGACACAATGGAGGAACCTCTTCTGAAGGTACTGTCCGGCATGGAGATGGAAGGAGTCAGGATCGACCTTCCACAGCTCCGCCGTTATGCATCCGCACTTGCCACAGAGATGAATGAGATCCAGGACAGAGTCCGTGAGATGGCGGACGAGCCGGCCCTGAACATCATGTCGCCGAAGCAGATAGGAATACTTCTGTTCGAGAAGATGAACCTCGATCCGAAGATGAAGCCGAAGGGTGGAGCAAAATCCAGCTATCCTACAGATGAGGACACGCTCAATACCCTCGCGGACAAGCATCCGATCATCAATGAGATTCTGGAATACAGGGGCGTGAAGAAGCTGCTCTCGACATACATAGAGCCGTTCCCAAGCTACATATCCCCTGCCACAGGCAAGATACACACAACTTTCAATCAGGCACTTACAGCCACCGGAAGGCTCAGTTCATCCAAGCCTAACCTCCAGAACATCCCTATCCGCACAGAAAGAGGCAAGGAGATCCGGAAGGCCTTTATCCCGAGCCATCCTGACGGAGTGATCGTGTCTGCCGACTATTCGCAGATCGAACTCAGGATCATGGCCCATCTGAGCTGCGACCAGCACCTGATAGCGGCATTCCGAAACGGACAGGACGTCCATGCAATGACAGCCGCAAAGATATTCGGCATCCCTCTCGAGGAAGTCACAGCCGACCACAGGCGTATCGCAAAGACCGCCAATTTCGGCATAATGTACGGAATTTCCGCATTCGGTCTGGCTCAGCGTCTGCATATAGGCAGAGCCGAAGCGAAAAAGATCATCGACGATTATTTCGCCAACTTCCCTGCGATATCATCATATATCGACGACACAATAGCTGCGGCACGTGAAACCGGCTATGTCGAGACCATATTCGGACGCCGCAGATACCTGCCGGACATCAACTCGAAGAACGGCACAGTAAGGTCTCTCGCCGAAAGAAATGCCATAAACGCCCCTATCCAGGGCACTTCGGCCGATATAATCAAGCTGGCCATGATCAATGTCAGGAAGCGTCTTGATGCCGAAGGCCTTCAGAGCCGCATGGTCCTTCAGATCCATGACGAACTTGTCTTTGACGCCGTCAGGGAAGAAGCTGAAATCCTTCAGAAGATAGTATCCGAAGAGATGGAGAATGTAATGAAACTGTCTGTACCTTTAACCGTTGAATGCAACTATGGAAACAACTGGCTCGAAGCTCACTAATCTTACGGACTATGACCTTGTGAAGCTCGCGATCGAGCAGAACCAGGCGGCCTACATCGTGCTTTACACCCGCTACAATGCCGGTGTGAAGAGTCATATTTCACGTTATGTCGTCCAGAAGGAGGACATTGAGGACATATGCCTTGAAAGCTTCCAGAAAGCATTCAGCCAGATCGGGTCATACAATCCGGAATATAAATTCTCGACATGGCTGTACAGGATAGCCCGAAACACGGCCTTCGACCATCTGAGCAAGCATGACAGGGAGAAGAACAACATGCCTACGACATCAATCAACGAGGATATCGCTGAACTGAAGGAACTTCCTGCATCCATGCACAATCCTGAAGAGGATATAATCAACCAGCAGGAATATGACAAATGGCTGACCAACATCGAGAAGCTCAAGGAAGACTACAGGATTGTAGCGAAGATGAACCTGATCGACAACTTCGGATACAAGGAGATCGCTGACGCCCTCGACATGCCTATAAACACTGTCAAGACGAAGATCCGCCGCGCAAAGGCGCAGCTGCTCAAAATGATGGACTATTCAGACGAACTGTTATAATGTCATCCCGAGCTTGCCGAGGGATCTAAACCCGAAATGAAATGAAATTCGAAGAATTCAAGAACATAATCAACGAAAAGTTTCCGGAAGTGACTCCGGAGCAGATGGAGCAGTTCCGCAGGATGGAAGACCTGTACAGAGACTGGAACTCAAAGATAAATGTAGTGTCACGCAAGGACATAGATGAGCTTTACAGACATCATGTGCTGCACTCGCTCGGCATCGCCGCATACATCAGGCAGCAGATGCCGGATGTCTATGACCAACTTCGCGGAGATGGCCCTTACAGCGTGGCTGAGCCGCTGAAGATACTCGACCTCGGCACCGGAGGCGGTTTCCCTGGCATTCCTCTGGCCGTGATCTTTCCTCATGCAGACTTCACACTATGCGACTCGATCGGAAAGAAGATAATCGTAGCCACCGAGGTGAGCAAAGGACTCGGGCTGAAGAACGTGAAGACAGTGAATGCCCGTGCGGAATCATTGCCTGAAACATTCGACTTCATCGTTTCAAGAGCTGTAACTTCTCTGGAGAACTTCATGCCATGGGTAAAGGGCAAATACAACGATGGCATCCTCTATCTCAAGGGCGGAGATCTCGCAGAAGAGATTTCCACAGCTATGGCGAGATTCAAGATGAGGAAGGGTTCAGTCCATGTCTGGCCTATATCAAGCTGGACTTCTGACGAGTTTTTCGAGACAAAACAGGTCATTTACATAGAAAAGTAAGCTGCCATTCTGAACGAAAGCGAAGAATCTTTAAAAATATTTTGCAATTCAATTGAAAAAGACTACCTTTGCACTCCCAATTTTATAGAATAATATAAAAATATCTAGATATGAAAAGAACATTCCAACCATCACAGCGCAAGCGTCGCAACAAGCATGGCTTCCGCGAGCGCATGTCGACTCCTAACGGACGTCGTGTATTGGCAGCTCGCCGTCGTCGCGGCCGCAAGAAACTGACTGTATCATCTGAGGACAGGTGGTAAGAAAACAACCCGACCGCAAGGCCGGGTTTTTTGTTGCAATGAACATGGAAATGGACGAAAGATACATGCGTGAGGCCTTGAGGGAGGCCAACCGTGCCGCCGGGGAAGACGAGGTTCCTATCGGTGCCGTCATCGTATGCAAGGGCCGCATCATCGGCAAGGGATACAACATGACGGAAAGGCTCAACGATCCGACAGCCCATGCGGAGATGATAGCCATCACAGCCGCAACCGAGGCAATGGGAGGCAAATACCTTAATGAATGCACGCTTTATGTGACCGTAGAGCCATGTCCGATGTGTGCCGGCGCTCTTGCATGGTCACAGATCGGAAGAGTCGTATATGGGGCGGCGGATCCGAAAAGAGGATTCTCGATGTTCTCTCCATCGCTCATGCACCCCAAGACAGAGGTGGTTTCCGGCGTTCTTGCAGACGAATGCGGAGATCTTGTCACAGGATTCTTCAGGAACAAAAGAAAGTAAATATGGAGTGGCTTGAAGGACTGGGGCTTTTCGGCCTGTTTGTCGGAACATTTCTGGCCGCAACCATATTCCCGTTCAGCTCGGATGCACTGTACCTTGCTGTTCTTGCCGCAACTGCAAATCCTGTAGGATGCCTTCTGGTCGGCACTCTAGGCAACTGGCTCGGAAGCGTACTGACCTACTGGATCGGCTGGATAGGCAAATGGGAATGGATAGAGAGATGGTTCAAGGTAAAGCCGGAGACTCTTCAGAAGCAGAAAGAGAAGATCGACAAATGGGGCGTATGGCTTGCCCTGACAGCATGGATCCCGTTCATAGGAGACGTGATAGCCATCGCCCTGGGATTCTATAAGACGCGACCAGGCTGGACGATGGTCCTGCTGCTGATCGGAAAATTCGCCCGATTCCTTGTCTGGAATCTGATTTACGGACTATTCTAAACTATTTGCAGAAGAACAAAAATAGTAATATCTTTGCAGCCGGAATTGAGGTATGGTGTAATGGTAGCACTAGGGATTTTGGTTCCCTCTGTCCAGGTTCGAATCCTGGTATCTCAACCGCAAAAGGGGCAGCTGGATTTCAGCTGCCCCAATTTTTATAATCACTTACTTTCGTACCACTTCTTCATTACATAAAAGGCCTTCTTCTTGCCGCCCTGGTCAGATATGAGACCTTTCCTGTTGAAATCATCCTGTATGCCGACGATCTGCCGGCGAGGAGAACGGAAATCCTTCAGGATCCATGGAGTCGTACCGGCAAGACCTTCGATGCGGTCAAACATGTTCACGCTTCTCTGATAAAGATCCTCCTGATATTCCTCCGTGAACCTTTCGGTCACATCGCCATGCCTTCCATACACGGCACCGCCTCCGAACTCCGAGATGAACACAGGTTTCTTTATGTCGAACACCCAGTTCATCCTGTCACATTTCTCTGTCGAACCGTCATACCATCCCACATACTGATTGAAGCTTATAAGATCCACATAATCAACCAGTTCATCCTTTACCGTAACGGTCACTGCATCAATGTTATCCTTCTCCATTGCCGCACTTACAAGCCTTGTCGGATCCATCTGGCGAGTCTTGTCAATCAGTTTCTTGAGGAACTCAAGACGTGGCTTCCCATGCGGAGTCTCATTGGCTACCGACCATATGATGACATTAGCCCTGTTTCTGTCTCTCGTAATCATATCCACCAGCTGTGCTTCTGCATTTGCATATGTTTCAGGATTCTCGAACTGGATCGTCCAGTATACAGGGATCTCCGACCATACCATGAGCCCCATCTCCTCTGCGACACGGACCATATGCTCGTTATGAGGATAATGCGCAAGTCTTACGAAGTTGCAGCCCATCTCCTTCGCCCATCCCAGCAGGATGCGGGCATGGTCCTCCGAGTAAGCTCTTCCGCTTTCCGAATAAGGCATTTCCTCATGTATGCTGACTCCCTTGCAGAAAACCGGTTCCCCGTTCAGCAGAATCTCAGTTCCACGGGTCTCGACTGTCCTGAAGCCTATGCGGTCAGTAACGCTGTCGGTCTCTGATGTTATCGTCACATCATAAAGCTTCGGATTGCCCGGGCACCAATATTCAGGCTTCGCCTTCATTTCAAAGGATGCACGTCCTTCAGCGTCAGTACGTACCTTCACCGACGCCTTCAGCTCCGGAATCGCAACAGTCACATCCTGCTGAGCCTGCTCACCGTCAAGCTGGATCCATCCCTCGATCCTCTTGGGTTCTCCACTCTTCAGCTGCACGCAATAGTCGCGGATGAAAGTCATTGGAGTCTCCACGATCATCACGCTGCGGGTCAGGCCTCCATAATTCCACCAGTCGGAATTCAATGTAGGCACGCCGTCCGCATGTCTTTTATTATCCACCTTGACTATCAGCGAGTTACCCTCTTCCTTCAGTTTTCCGGTCACCTCCACATTGAAAGGGGTATAGCCTCCGACATGTTTAGCGATCTTCTTTCCGTTGAGTCCGACGATAGCCTCATAATTGGCGGCACCGAAATAAATGAATGTACGTGTATCTGGCTTCATCTCATAATCGAAGATGTTCCTGTACCACACCGTACCCTCATAATAATAGAGATTCTCGCGCTGGGTGTTCCAGTCTCCCGGCACAATCAGGTTCCTGTCCGTATTGAAATTGTACTCGTACAGCACCGTACGGTCTGCATCGAAGTCCCTGTCCGCGAAATAAGACGACGCCTCTCCATGCGGATGCATCCTGTAATTGTAATATCCGTTTTCATACGGATCCACGATGGTCTTCCAGAGTCCGTCAAGGGAAATGGTCTGTCGTCCAGGCACATTCACGATCTGCGGCGCCGGAGCATCTTCGCCGGCATAGGAAATTGTTGACACCAGAAGAACGGCCAACAGAAGGAGCAATCTTTTCATAAGGTTTTCCATTAAAAAGCAATGATGTGCCAAGATATTGATTTTTCCTGACACATCATTGTTATTTCGAGATTATTTGAGAATCTCTTCTGATATTAAAGACCGAGCTTCTTGAAGAAGTCGTTACCCTTGTCGTCAACGAGGATGAATGCAGGGAAGTCCTCAACGTGGATCTTCCAGATAGCCTCCATTCCGAGCTCAGGGTACTCTACGCACTCGATGCTCTTGATGTTGTTCTGCGCGAGGATCGCTGCAGGACCTCCGATAGAGCCGAGGTAGAATCCGCCGTACTTGTGGCAGGCATCAGTAACCTGCTGGCTTCTGTTACCCTTCGCAAGCATGATCATGCTGCCGCCGTGGCTCTGGAACAGGTCTACATATGAGTCCATACGGCCTGCTGTTGTAGGGCCCATAGAGCCGCAAGGCATTCCTGCAGGAGTCTTTGCAGGGCCTGCATAATAGATAGGGTGATCCTTGAGGTACTGAGGCATCTCCTCTCCCCTGTCAAGGCGCTCCTTGATCTTCGCGTGAGCGATGTCACGGCCTACGATGATAGTACCGTTGAGGCTGAGGCGTGTAGATACAGGATATTTTGTAAGCTCCTTGAGGATGTCTGCCATAGGCTGGTCGAGGTTGATCTTCACTGCCTCGCCCTCGCCTGCCTGACGGAGCTCCTCAGGGATGAGGCGTGCAGGATTGTCGTCGAGCTTCTCGATCCAGATACCGTCCTTGTTGATCTTCGCCTTGATGTTGCGGTCTGCAGAGCAGCTTACGCCGAGACCTACAGGGCAGCTTGCGCCGTGGCGTGGAAGACGGATGATACGTACATCATGTGCGAAATACTTACCGCCGAACTGTGCGCCGAGGCCGATCTTGTGAGCCTCCTCGAGGACGAGCTTCTCGAGCTCTACATCGCGGAATGCGCGTCCTGTCTCGTCACCTGTTGTAGGAAGCTCGTCATAGAACTTGGTTGAAGCGAGCTTCACTGTAAGGAGGTTCTTCTCTGCCGAAGTACCACCGATCACAAATGCGATGTGATATGGAGGACATGCTGCAGTTCCGAGTGTCTTCATCTTTGCAACGAGGAACGGAACGAGAGTCTGCGGATTGAGGATCGCCTTTGTCTCCTGATAGAGATATGTCTTGTTTGCCGATCCACCACCCTTTGTCACGCAAAGGAAGTGATATTCAGCGCCATGAGTAGCCTCGATATCGATCTGTGCAGGAAGATTGCACTTTGTGTTGACCTCTTCATACATCGTAAGAGGAGCATTCTGCGAATAACGGAGGTTCTCTTCAGTATAAGTCTTGTAGACTCCGAGAGAGAGAGCCTCTTCGTCGCAGTAGCCTGTCCATACCTGCTGTCCCTTCTCACCATGGATGATGGCGGTACCGGTATCCTGGCAGAATGGAAGTTTGCCCTTGCATGCTACCTCTGCATTGCGAAGGAATGTCAGAGCCACATACTTGTCGTTCTCTGAAGCTTCAGGATCGTGGAGAATCTTCGCCACCATCTCATTATGTTCAGGACGAAGCATGAATGAAACATCACGAAAAGCTGTATTAGCCATAACTGTAAGACCTTCCTTGGCGATCTTGAGCATCTCGTGTCCCTCGAATTCGCCTGTGCTTACATACTGCTCCGAACCCGGAATCTTGTAGTATTCAGTCTTGTCCTCGCCAAGCTGAAACATTGGTGCGTATTTAAATTCAGCCATTTTGTATAGTGTTAGTTTGTATTTCCTGTTTACAGATCCTCACGTCGCTACGCTCCTCAGGATGACAAGAGTGTCATCTCGAGCGACCGCAGGGAGTCGAGAGATCTAAATCATGCAAATATAACAAATATCCCGGACCACATCCACAAAAACGCCCCTTTTATTGGACGGCAGGCTCATTTTAATGGTCTTATCCACGAAAACCGCCGTTTTCATGGACGGGAAATGAAAATCTAAAATGTGTTTATTCCTTACGCCACAAAGCAATTCTTATGTTGTCTTCATAATGATATGGATAGTACTCTAATACCATTGTCGGTGTTTCCCATGATTTCATTATGCAATTGCGTGGTTTATGTATTGTTCGATGAGCCTCGCATCCCATAACATTCTTTATTGTATCTGAAATAGATTCAAAGAACTCTTCCGGCATCTTCTTGTACACATCATTCAAATAAAAATCCACGAAGCAAGCCATGACTGTCTCATTATCGTCTGATATCCAGTAAGAGCGTTCGCATACTAGGGAACTATCCACTTGCTGGATAAACCGTCTGCGTATACTCCTATCTTTAACTGAATCTGGTATATAGCCATTTTGTATAAGAGAATTCACCTCTCTACTTCCTGTTTTACTTTCAATATCATAAACCGTATGGAACGATAGGGTATCCCACCTGTCCCTGATATGATTCATTACCATTTTAAAATGATCGTTTCCGCTGAATGTCAAAGTATCCGGATTGTAGTACAAATGCAGTTGATGCACAGAGTAATCCTCAATGTTTAGAAGTCCCATTTCAGATTTTCCTTTACGATATGTCAATTGTACTCCCGATTCAGGGAGATTACGTGATTTCATATTTGTACTATTATCTACAAACTCAAACTTTTCATTGAAGTTAAATACTTCTTTAAGCTGCGACCCGGTTAAACTGGTAATAAACGTCCTGTCTTTGGAGTTAACTACAGAATAAAGAGTAGTATCTATAGAGAAAGAAGTGATAAGTTCAACAGAATCTACGCTAAGCAATGTATCCGGAAGCATAGATGTTTGGAATCCGTTGCATATTATATTTACACTGAGTCGTACCGAGGTTGAATTTCTATATTCCGTGTCATTCAGCGTATTTTCATATCTAAGATCTGAATTGCATAATAGACCCTGCCTAGGGTTTTGCAGGGTCGTAATTGCTTTCTTGCCTGTCAAATAGAAAACACTGTCAATTCGATTAATCTTCTCAGGAAGCATCGGATAGATATACTGCTTATCAGAATGCCTGTCTATAAACCATGTGAAAACTCCAAATTCTCCTCCGTTTCTGACAGCAACTTGCCAATCCTGATCTTCATATACTATATCAGGTAAATATTCGACCGGAATCCATTCAGCCACAGCATCGTCCCAATAACTGGCCTCGAATGACTGATCCTTCCAGAATAAGGTATCCGACCTGACAAAAAAATCGTACCATTGAAGATGCTCGTCTGGCGAAGGCAACTGAAGAATTGTAGTATTATTGCCGGATATTTTAAGCATAAACGTCTCACCACCCCAGTCATACATGTCAGGGTATGCACCACTTTTGGTGAGTAAACAATAATAACTGTCATTATATTTTGCAGCATGTCCAATTGAAAGACGTGATAATGGATAAGCATATGTGTCAAGGCATAAGGTGTCGTAACTTGCAACAAACTCCAGTGATTCAAACCTTTGCACATGATAACATGAACTGGCGACATATACTGAAATTGCATATATGAAGATGCGTATATTTAATATTGGTTTCATTAAGTTACTGAAAATGACATTAAACTGATGCTTATAAAATAAGATCTGGCCGTTGAGATATTATCATCTAACAAAGTAATAGAATTCTCATGCATAAAATCCCGATTTAACTGTGTAAATATACGAAACATCTCACAGAAAACAATCCATCGTATCGCGCTCTGGCACATAGACATATTAATTTTGCATGAAATTAATATGAACCTATTATGATACCTGAAGGGCACACAATTGAAGACATCAAGAAGAGAGAACAAATCATCAGAGACTTTTACCGAGAGTGGAAAGAGAAAAAATCCTTCGCAGAGGAAGTATAACCTTTCAACTCTTGCAGTATTACAATTGGATTCCATTTTGACCGGAGCTAGAAAAGTATCTGTCAAGAAGCCGAAACCCGGAAATGCAAACCAGAAACCATTTGAGCGTATTATGATCATGGAGTATGAACTGACTGGAATCGGAAAAATCAAGATGACTGTAGGCGTGAGAAGACGAACTCTGGAGAAAGTCCAATACTGTATTACTGCAATATCGAGTGAGTAAAATATAAAAAGCATCTCGTGTGAGATGCTTAACTTTTGCCCCTTATGCGTGGCGGAGATTTACGCCCTGAGGTGTGATGCGATGCGGGCGGGGACTTCGCACTACCCATTACATCGTCCGTCCACGACTTACTGTTTATGCTGCAAAGATATGCAGTTTTTCTCTAATTGCAAAACCTGTACGAACTAACATCAAAAAGGTGTATCAAAATGGGTATTTAATCTTTAAATTCAGCTATTTTGTATAGTGTTAGTTTGTATTTCCTATTTACAGATCCTTCGCTGACGCTCAGGATGACAGGGGCATGCTCAGGATGACACCTAAATCATGCAGATATAACAAATATCCCGGACCCCGTCCATAAAAAAGGCCTCTTTTCTGGACGGCACTCTCATTTTTCCATCCTTGGCCAGGGAAATGGCCGATTTTCTGGCCAGGAAAAGAAAAAGCCACCGCAGTGAGAATGCGATGGCTAGACTTTGGGGTTCGGAACCGCCTGAGTGATTATTCCTTCCACCAGTTCCTGCGATAGTGGAAGATGGAGCTTTTGCCTTCCTTACGGTTCTGCTTCTTCAGGAACGGGATCTGGTAGCCTATACCGAACTCTATGTACTCTGCGATGTGCAGGTGGGTCTTTGCGCTTGCCTGAAGGTAGATATTGTCCCACACACGGTACTTCATTCCGAAGCGGATGTAGTGGAAGGCCTCATCCATGCCGGCCCCTTCATTCTTATAGAACAGAGGACGCTTGCCATAACCGTATATAGGATGGTTGCAATCATAATAGTGACGTGAAGGATTGAACAGATATACTCCCCAGTCAACGATAGCTGTGACTGCACCGAACTTGAACTCGTTGTTCAGCGACACACCTACACGGATCTTATCAATTGTGCTGTATCCTTCAGGTCTCTTGACGTAGAGCGAGCGGTCTGTGTCATTGTCAATGGCACCATTGTAGAATGCATCCACTCCGACTCCCACTCCATACCAGTTAGTCGCATGATACACAGCTCCGGCATGGAAGGATGATATGAGGAATCTGTGCTTGTCTGCAATAGCAGCCTTATGAGCACCTGCCGCTCCTGTGATGTTCAGACTCCAGTCATATGGAAGGTCAGGGAACTTGACCGGCTCCTTCTTGACCTCAGAATTAAGCGTAGCTGTCAGTCCGACCGAGCCATACAGTGCATTCACACCGATATTCGGCATGCACACTCGTCCGTTGCTCATATGGAAATATCCGAACTCGCCTCCTACGGCAAGATATCTAGTGATCGGCATGTTCAGATTGATGCCGGCATTCAGATATGCATTAAGGGTACATCCGAAGATCGTATTTACTGTCGGTTCATAATAATGATCCGGATCAGTATCTTCCTGAGTATACCAGTGCTCGGTTACGGCGCCAAGGCCTCCGGCAATCTTGAACCTCATCTGGAAATGGTCCGTATCGATCGCATCCAGCAGGATATACGGATATACCGCAACTCCCATTCCCAGCTTCGCCATTGCAGGGTCCTGCGGCTGTCCGAAATCGAGCCATGAAATACCCACACCGACAGTCGAGTTACCGAGATACTGCTGCCATGGGCGCTGCTGGAGCGAAGGGAATTCGATGCCCATATGCACACCGGCAGGATTGATTGGGCCGAACTTCTCATAATGGGTATTCTTGTCAAGATACATTCCTCTGAAAGGATATGCCTTGATCGCTATCGGGTGCTTGGGGTTTTCTTTTGTCTGTGCTGATAATGAACCGGCAAATATTGTCGCCAGAAGGATAAACAGGGATATTCGTTTCTTGTACATCTTATACACTTTCAATAATAACTAACGGACATATAGATGCACAAATGGCTGCAAACGTTGCAGCCATTTACAAGAATTAACAATATCGTAACAATTTTAATTGTTTTCCATCAGAAAGACTTTCATGAAGTCATTGAGATCTCCATCGAGAACTCCCTGAGTATCAGACGTCTCATGACCCGTACGGAGATCCTTGACCATCTTGTAAGGATGCAGGACATAGCTTCGGATCTGCGAGCCCCATTCAATCTTCTTCTTCTGGCCTTCAAGTTCCGCCTGCTTTTCCTGACGTTTCTTGAGCTCGATGTCATAGAGACGCGACTTCAGGATACGGAGGGCATTCTGCCTGTTGTCAAGCTGCGAGCGTGTCTCTGTATTTTCCACGACTATACCGGAAGGGATATGCTTCACGCGAACTCCGGTCTCCACCTTGTTGACATTCTGTCCGCCGGCTCCGCTTGAACGGTATGTATCCCACTCCAGGTCTCCCGGATTGATCTCGATCTCGATAGAATCATCCACCAGCGGATACACGAAGACTGACGAGAATGTGGTTTGACGCTTTCCCTGCGCATTGAACGGAGAAATGCGCACAAGACGGTGCACTCCGCTCTCCGCCTTGAGATAACCGAAGGCATAGTCACCCTCGACCTGCATGGTCACGGACTTGATGCCGGCATCCTCGCCTTCAAGCTCATCCGTGACTGTAACCTTGTATCCGTTTCGCTCCGCCCATCGGATATACATTCTCATGAGCATAGCGGACCAGTCATTCGCCTCTGTACCGCCGGCTCCTGAATTGATCGTAAGCACAGCACCGAGATTGTCACCCTCTTCTCCAAGCATGTTACGAAGCTCCAACGTCTCAAGTTCGGACACGGCCGCAGCATATGCCTGATCTATCTCCTCATCCTCAAACTCCAGAAGCACATTGAGGTCTTCCACCGCACCTGCCACCTTGTCATAACCATTCACCCAGAACTTCACCCCGGCAAGCTCCTTCAGGAACTTTTCCGCCTCCTTGGGATCATCCCAGAAATCAGGAGCAAGAGTCTTCTCCTGTCTTGCCGCCACATCCGCACGCTTTCCTTCCACATCGATACATCTCCCGAGGGTATCGACTCTCTGCTGCAGATCCTTTATTTGTTCAATGCTAATCATTTCAAGTCTTTAAATCATACAAAAATAGGCATTTTTACCTATCTATACAAGGTCAATCCCTGCCTCATGGCACATTTTCCTCATCCTTTCCGGCCACACGCTGCTCTGTATCTCACCGATATGGGCCTTCCTCAAAAGGAACATGCACAATCTGGACTGGCCGATACCGCCGCCGACAGTAAGCGGAAGTCCGCCCTCCAGCAGGAGCCTGTGATACAGCAGGCCGGACTTGCCGGTCTCCCCGCGAAGTTCAAGCTGCCGCGCGAGAGCATCTGCATCCACCCTTATTCCCATGCTTGATATCTCGAAGGCATGGCCGAGCACAGGATTCCACAGAAGAAGGTCACCGTTCAGACCAAGATACCCATCCTCATTCGGAGTGGTCCAGTCATCATAATCGGCCGAACGCCCGTCATGGACAGACCCGTCCGACAGCTTTCCTCCTATGCCTATGACAAAGACAGCCCCATATTCCTTCGTAACGGCGTCCTCCCTTTCCTTCGGAGTCATGTCCGGATATCTCTGAAGAAGTTCTTCAGAATGAATGAAGAAGACATTCTCCGGAAGCATAGGCTCGATCTGCGGGAACTCCACATAAAGCTTGTTCTCTGTCACCTTTATCGCCTCATATATCCTGCGGACGGTCTTCTTCAGGAAATCCAGGTTACGCTGATCTTCAGTGATGACCTTCTCCCAGTCCCACTGATCCACATATATGGAATGGATGTTATCAAGATCCTCTTCCGGCCTCAAAGCATTCATATCGGTATATATGCCTCTTCCCTGAGGCACACCCATCTGCGCGAGCTTCAGCCTTTTCCATTTTGCAAGCGAATGCACGACCTCGGCACTTCGGCCTTCCATATCCTTAACCGGAAAAGCCACAGGGCTTTCCACGCCATTCAGGTCATCATTCAGGCCCATACCGCTCATCACCACCATGGGAGCCGTCACCCTCAGCAGGGCCAGCTGCGCGGACAGATTGTCCTGGAACATTTCCTTGACGGCCTTGATGGCCTTTTCCGTATTTTCAAGACTTCCCAGGAGATTGCGGTAGCCTTGAGGTATCATCAATGACATAAGCACAGTTTCATATACAAGACAAAATTAAGCAAAAAAGAGTATATTTGCAGTAACTTGACATTTAAAGCTATGATCAACCCTGTATACACAGCAGACAAAGGCCGCTATGACAGCGGCATGAAGTACCGCAGATGCGGAAGAAGCGGAATAATGCTTCCGGAATTATCCCTCGGACTTTGGCAGAACTTCGGCGATACCGCCCCCCTTGCCCGCAGCAGGGAGATGATCCTCCATGCATTCGACAGAGGCATCTGCCATTTCGACCTTGCGAACAATTACGGACCTTCATACGGAAGCGCCGAATCAACATTCGGAGCCATAATGGACAAGGACCTCAAGCCATACAGGGACGAGTTATTCATCTCCACCAAGGCCGGATATGACATGTGGCCGGGGCCATACGGGGACCATGGTTCGCGCAAGTACCTGATCAGCAGCCTTGACCAGAGCCTCAAAAGGATGAAGGTCGACTATGTCGACATCTTCTACTCACATCGCTATGATCCGGACACTCCGCTCGAAGAGACCATGCAGGCTCTTGTCGACATTGTCCGCAGCGGAAAGGCACTGTATGCCGGCATATCGAATTATCCTGTCGAGGCCGCGGAATACGCATACAATTATCTCAGATATCACGACACCCCATGTCTCCTGCATCAGCTCAAGTACAGCATCCTGCACAGGGTTCCTGAAAACGAAGGACTTCTGCAGCAGGCGAAGGAGGCCGGCAGCGGATTCATAGCATTCTCGCCACTCGCCCAGGGCCTGCTTACAGACAGATACCTTGGCGGCATACCGGAAGATTCAAGAGCGGCAAGAGACTTCACGCTCAAGAGATCATCAATCACTGCAGAACTTATGGAAAAGCTGAAGAAGCTTGATGAGATAGCATCTGACAGAGGCCAGAGCCTCGCGCAGATGGCCCTTTCATGGGTACTGAAGGACGATCTTGTGACTTCCGTGATCGTGGGAGCCAGCAGCATCAGCCAGCTTGACGACAATCTGCAGGCTGTCCAGAACACCGATTTCTGTGAGGAGGAAATTAAAATAATAAACGATCTGACAATATGATAGGAATCTTTGACTCGGGAGTTGGCGGGCTTTCCGTCTTCAGGGAGATACGCAAGGTTCTTCCCGAGGAAAAATACGTCTATTTTTCCGACAGCGCCCATTGCCCATACGGCGAGAAGTCAAAGGAATACATAATTGAAAGAGCCCGGTCCATCACACGTTTTCTTCTGGACAAAGGTGCAGACATCATCGTAGTAGCCTGCAACACAGCCACAGCGGCAGCGATCGCCGAACTGCGCAAGGAATTCCCTATAAGGTTCATAGGCATGGAGCCCGCTGTGAAACCGGCGGTAATGAGCACGAAGACCGGAACCGTCGGAGTACTCGCCACAGCCGGCACCCTCAAGGCAGACAAATACCTGAACACCAGAGAGAAATGGGCAGAGGGAGTCCGGATTGCCGAACATGTGGGACAGGGATTCGTGGAGCTTGTCGAGAAGGGATGCACATCCGGAAAGGAAGCGGAGGACATCGTACGGGCAAGCCTGAAACCTCTTCTGGATGAGGGAGCCGACAGGATCGTGCTCGGATGCACCCACTACCCTTTCCTTTCGGACACAATCGCAAAGGTCGCTTCGAAACTGGTTCCTGAAAGAACTGTGGAAATCATTGATCCAGCCCCGGCAGTCGCAAGACATCTTTACGAAACCATGGAGATGGAAGGTCTCATCAGAAAAGACGGATTCAGCATCGAGCTGGATTCTTCCGGAAATCCGGAACAGTTTGAAAACGCATACGGAAAATTATTATAGCCATGAAGAAGTTCATACTTTCAACTGCAGCTGCCGTCATGGCAATGAGCTGCGCATCAGACATTGACATGAATGAGATAAAGATCAGCAGCTACAAGGACGGCAAAGACTGCGCTGTCAGCCTTACCTTCGATGACGGAATGAAGGAGCATTATACCATCGTCGCTCCCGAACTCGAGAAAAGAGGCTGGAGGGGCACCTTCTGGCTCTGCTGCGCATGGATACATGATGATCCGCAGATCGATACGACCCACATAACATGGCAGGAGGCCGTCGAGATGGCACGTAACGGACATGAAATGTCAAATCACAGCTGGTCTCATCCGAACCTGACACAGCTGCCTGCGGAAGAGGCGCTTAAGGAGATAAGACTCAATGACGAAGCGATTGAAAAGCATATCGGCATCAAGCCGCTGACTTTCTGCTTCCCGTATAACTCATATAACGATGAGGCCGTGGCGATGGCCATGGAGGGCAGGATAGGAGCCCGTCTCAAGGAATTCTGGCTTGGAGGTCAGCACTCGCCGATGGACTATCTCCACAAGCAGATCGAGGATGCCATTGCTGCAGGAAGCTGGATTGCAGGAATGACACATGGAATCAACTACGGTTACGACTGCTATGAAGATCCTTCTGAATTCACCGCTTTCCTCGATTACCTGAAATCCATGGAGGACAAGGTATGGGTAGGCACCTTCCGCGAGGTCGCAGCCTATACAAAGGCTGCCGCAGGCACCTCATTGTCATTCAAGGAAAGAGGCAGGAAGGTCATCATCGAGCCGTCAACAGATCTGGATCCGGAACTCTATGGAGGTCTTCTCACCATGGAGATGCCATGTACAGACATGGAGATTCAGGCACAGCAGGATAAAAAAGACCTTGCCGTGACCTGCAAGGACGGCAAGGCATATTTTTCATTCGATCCTTTCGGAGGGGAGATTACTGTTTCGCAGCAGCCGCTTTAGCTTTCCTGCGCGCCGTAAGCTCTCTCTGGAATGCGCGGGCATTCTTCAGATGCTCGTTATATGTCACGGCAAAACGATGTGTTCCGTCAAAAGCCGGACTAGCGCAGAAATAAATGTATCCGTGCTTTTCAGGATTCAGGACTGCATCAAGACATGCCTTAGGAGGCACGTTGATAGGTGCAGGAGGGAGACCTGCATGCATGTATGTATTGTAAGGTGAATCTACCGTAAGATGCTTCTTCAGAATACGGTCGAGAGTGTAGTCATAGCAGAACGCGATGGTCGGATCGGCCTGAAGCTTCATCCCTTTCTTATATCTGTTGAGGTATACACCGGCAATGATAGGATACTCGAAGGCCTTGAGGGTCTCTCCGCTTACGATCGAAGCCATTACCGACACCTCCATACGGCTGAGTCCCTGCGCATCTGCCTTTGCAAGTCGCTCCGATGTCCAGAATGCATCATATTCCTTCTTGAATCTGTCGAAGATCTCCTTGACTGAAGATGTCCAGTACATCTCATATGTATCCGGAAGGATGAGCGCGAAGACGTTCTCCGGAGTGAAGCCATATCCGGCAAGGAATTCATGGTCATTCAATGCATCAGCGACCTCTGCCGAATCCACCATCATCTGCGAGCCGATCCTCTGGGCGATCCTTCCCTTCGAGCGCAATGTTCCCGAGAGGGTCATGTTCTGCGGGGTCTGCCAGCCGAACACCAGCATTCTGGCCACATATATACTGGTTGAAGACGGTTCCACGACATATCTTCCAGGCTTCATTGCCTTCGCCACATCCATCTTTGAGAATGCCCTTTCCACACTTTTGGGACGGATTGTTCCGGCTCCTGCAGAAAGCGAATCCATCACCTGGGCCGCAGTCATGTCCGGATGGACATAAAGCACATATTTCTCCGTAAAGTTCGGTTTCCTGTTGTCGATGTAATATCTGCCGAGAACAAATGCGGCTATTCCGGCAAGAATCAGCGCCACTGCGGCCACCGACAGCAATATCTTTGTCCTTTTAGTCATGACCTTCGTTTATTTTCTTAATTTGATTATCTGTCCGTCGCTGAAGACATGATTGACCGTGACATTATTCATTCGGGCCAGATTCTGGACCTTCACGCCAAACCTCTGCGAGAGTTCCCAAAGACCGACATCCTCGCCGTCCACGATATACATGTTCATACCCGGAGCAGCCTGTTTCTTCTTCGCCTGGAGGTAGACGATCGTTCCCGGTTCGAGATGAGCCTCATGATCGAGATCGTTATACTTCAATATCTCCTTAAGGAACAGATTGTTAGCCTCTGCTATGGCAGCATATGTCTCTCCCTTTGCGGCATATATGAAAGGCACTCCGTTAAGCGAATACAGCTGCCTTGACAAAGGGAAACGGAAGACCTCGCCCTCCTCCGGGCGTACCGGCTTAGGCTGTTCGATCTGGTCAGGAGCTTCAGGGAGCTCTCTGCGCGCTTCCTTTCTTGCCTCCTTGCGGCTCTGCCTCAAGGCTCTGCGCTCCTCTTTCGTAAGCCTGGTCTTCTCTACAGGCTGCTGCTCTGCAATGACAGGTTCCTCCTCAAGAACATCAAACCTATACAGTTCATATTCCTCGATAAGCCTGATAAGTTTCTGCGGATATGCAGGATCTGTCGCATAGCCGGCCTTCCTCAAGCCATGAGCCCAGCCTTTGTAGTCTCCCGGTTCAAGATTGAACAGGAACTTGTATCTGTCACGATAACGCAGAAAATCCGAATGGTCGCGGAAAGATTCTTCTGGCGACGCATAACGACGGAAACATTCATTTCTCTTATCATCGTCATAGAAGATCTTAGCTCCAGCCCAGTTATGGCACTTTATGCCGAAATGGTTGTTCGCCTCTACTGCAAGCTCGGAAAGGCCATATCCGGACTCAAGAAGACCTTGAGCCAGGGTAATGCTGGCAGGTACACCGCTGCGGTACATTTCCTCGACTGCAAGAGATGAGTATTTCTCGATGTAGACAGCCTGCGGTGACTTGTCTGTTCCAGGCCCTGCCGCCGCTGTAATGCCGAAGACGACAAGAAACAATAAAAATATCTTTTTCATTTGCATATCAGATATTCTGCGAATATAAACATTTTTAATGAAAGAAGCCCTATCACTCCTCATCAGAAGGAAATGGAATTTCAATCACATCAAGGTCATGGGCAAGGTCTGCGTTCGGGAAGACGGAACGGATCTCGTCAAGGAAGAAGTCCACGGACGGGAAACGGGAAGAATAATGTCCGACAAGCAGACGTCCCACTCCGGCATCACGTGCCGTCTTTGCAGCCTGAAGCGTAGTGGAATGGAATGTCTTCTCCGCCATTTCACTCATTTCTTCCGGGAAAGTGGACTCATGATACATAAGGGTAGCTCCCTTCACCCATTCAGCAAGTTCCGGGAATGGTGCGGTATCGCTGCAATATGCATAGCTGCGAGGAATATAAGGCTTGTAAGCCGCATCCACGTTCCTGATCACGCTGCCATCCTCCCTTTCAACATCCTCTCCCCTCTTGAGTGTACCTATCTCGGCCAGAGAAAGTCCATATTCCGCAATCGCCTCTTTGCGCACATTGAAAGGCGGCATCTTTTCACGGATCATGAAACCGAATGTCTCGACGCGATGGTTCAAGGGGAATGCAAGTAGCTCCACATGCCTGTTCTCATACACTGTTTCAGGAGCATCCATCATCAATTCAACATAATTGATCTCGAAGCGGATCCCGTCTCCGAAATGGTACATGAAGAAATCAAGGACAGGGCGGAATCCAGACGGAGCATATATATTCAGCTGTGCGGAACGGCCGAGCATGCCCATAGTGGAAAGGAGGCCGAAAAGGCCGAAGAGATGGTCACCATGAATATGAGAAAGGCAGATATGCTCTATCTTCAGGAAAGAAATCCTTGCCCTTCGCATCTGCATCTGGGCCCCTTCACCACAATCTATCATAAACAAGCGCCCACGTACATCCAGTACCTGGGCGCTTGGATATCTTTCTGTAGTGGGCAGGGCCGAAGCCGTGCCCAGTACATTAAGAGTGAAATTCATTATGAATTACTTGTTCTCGAGCTGGCTCTTGAGAGCTGCGAGTGCGTCGATGTCACCAAGAGTTGTCTTCTCGATGTTAGAGTTGATCTTCTTCACAGCCTTCTTAGTGTTGTCAGCCTCAGAAGCTGCGCGCTCTGCACGTGCCTCTACTGCTGCAGCGTAAGTCTTTGCGTGTGAAAGAGTAACCTTCTTTGCGCTGCGCTTGAGCTCAGTAACCTTGAATGAGAGAGTCTCACCTGCTACAGGCATTGTGCCGTCCTCCTTAGCAAGCTCACGGTTGAAGCAGAATGCGTCAACGTCACCCTCGAGTTCAACTACTGCACCCTTCTCGTTTACTGAAGCGATCTTAGCCTCAACTACAGTACCAACTGCATACTTAGCCTCGATCTCATCCCATGGGTTAGGAAGGAGCTGCTTGTGGCCGAGTGAAAGCTTGTGGTTCTCCTCATCGAAGTCAAGGATAACAACCTCGATAGCGTCACCAGCTGCTACGAGCTCTGACGGATGCTTGATCTTGTTCCAAGAGAGGTCGCTGATGTGTACGAGACCCTCGATACCCTCCTCGAGCTCTGCGAATACGCCGAAGTTAGTGATATTGCGAACAGTTGCTGTGTGCTTTGAGCCTACTGCATACTTCTCACGGATGTTCTCCCATGGGTTAGCAACGAGCTGCTTGAGACCAAGAGACATCTTCTTCTCCTCGCGGTCGAGAGTAAGGATCTGCGCCTCAACCTCGTCACCAGCCTTAAGGAAGTCAGAAGCGATGCGGAGTCTTGGTGACCATGACATCTCTGATACGTGGATAAGACCCTCAACACCTGGCTCGATCTCTACGAATGCGCCGTAGTCAGCGATGAGAACTACCTTACCCTTAACCTTGTCGCCAACCTTGAGGTTTGCGTCAAGTGCATCCCAAGGATGAACTGTGAGCTGCTTGAGACCGAGAGCGATTCTCTTCTTTGACTCATCGAAGTCGAGAATAACAACGTTGATCTTCTGGTCGAGAGCGACAACTTCCTCTGGGTGGTTGATACGTCCCCATGAAAGGTCTGTGATGTGGATGAGACCGTCAACACCGCCGAGGTCAACGAATACACCGTAACCTGTGATGTTCTTGACAGTACCCTCGAGTACCTGACCCTTCTCGAGCTTGCCGATGATCTCGCTCTTCTGCTGC
>JAFTWQ010000071.1 GCA_017465225.1 Bacteroidales bacterium | reverse complement strand
CGCCAAATTTTACCGCTTTTTACCATAGAAATACTCCTAAAATTTGTCATTCTTTCATCTCCTTCTTAAGTTTGCCAAAAGGTTTCCCGTTGGCGAACTCATCTGAGCGTTAGTCCAGATTGCAAGATGTGTGTTCGTGTCACGAACACTGGCTTCCCAGAAGCCATCTTGCCACCTGCGGTGGGGCATAGGCTCCGCAGTCGCCTATGTTTCCGGCAGTCCTGGTAAGAGTTCCGGTCGGGTTTGGTGCGGGAGATCATTTGTGACACAAAGTGTAGAGGAGATTGACAAGTGAGAGAGGTAAGAAAACACTATGTAAATGTGAGATTTTCGGAATCAGAGTATGAAAATCTTGCTACCCTGATGCGACTTGCAGGGTATCGTAACAGGTCCAGATTCATTCGGGAAAGTCTGCTTTCAACGAGGTGCAGACGTAGAAATCTATCCCGTAACGAGGCTAATCTATCAAAGCAGATCGAACTTCTTCGTGCGGAGATCAGGCGTGTCGGTGTGAATTATAATCAGCGTGTGAAGACATTGAATACCCTTGCCAAGTTCAGAGACAGGCAGGGTCGTATGATCGTATCAGCCACCGATATTGAACACGATATGACCGATATGAAGCGTATGATGGATACGATGGTCTCGAAGGTATGCCTTATCGAGAAGGAGGTGTCCGACTATATCAAGTTGAATGGTGCAGATGGTGAGGATGACGGTTCAGCCGTTGCAACGGAGGGGCTGCTGTTTGATGAGGATGGCTGATCCGGGTTGTTATGGTGGTGAAGATAAATGCTCCTGTGGCTCATTGCAGTATCAGCATAAGGTATAATGAGTCAAAGGTGGAGGCAGGGGAGGCGAGTGTTCTGTTCACGATGAATATCCCTGACCCGAGCAATCCGATGGCTACTTTCGAGGAGTATGAGAGGGGGAGTCTCCGTTGCGAGAAGATGAGTTTCCACGCTTCCATAGATCCGTCTGTGGATGACAAGATGTCCGATAAGGATATTGAGGAGTTTGCGAAGAAACTGATGGAGAAGTTAGGCTATGGCGACCAGCCTTATATCGTTTACAAGCATTCGGATATTGATCGTGTGCATTATCATATCGTCTCGGTGCGTGTGGACAAGGAAGGCCGGAAGATAAATGACTCCAATGAGCGGAAGCGGTGTCATCAGATATTGAAGGGCCTTGCAGCCGAGTTCGGTTATAAGGTCGGAAACGGGCAGAAGAAGGACAGCTGTACGGAGGAGTTCGGGGTGTATAAGGGCTTTACTCCGAAGGCAGGAAATTACTCCCGTCAGATCGAGATGCTTGTCTCTCACGCAATGAGGTATCATTTCACGACGGAACCGCAGTTCCGGATGCTTATGAATACGCTGAATGTGGACTTCGACTACAAGAAACGCGGAGGAAAGGAGTATCTCGTATTTTATGGCCTTGACCCGAAGAGCGGAAGGCGTTGTACCGGGGGCATATCCGGAAAGAGACTGGCAGTGCCGTCGGTGGAGGAAATACGCAAGCATACGCAGGAGTGCAAGGGGGAAGCGTTGAAGAAGGAAAAGGGGCGAGTGGGAAGTATCGTGAGGTCGCTTTTGCCTCACTCTGCGAGTGAGGAACATTTTCGCCGTATGTTGGAGAAGACCGGTATCTCGGTGCATTTTTCAAAGACGGAGGATGGCAGGATCTTCGGTGCGACTTTCATCGACCATACGGCGAAATGTTGTTTCAAGGCGAGCGAACTGCCGAATGTCAAGGCAGCAATGTTCGAGGAGCAGAGGCTCACGCACTGGCCCGGAGATGAGAAGCAAAAAGTGCAATGGCTGTCGCCACTTTTAGATACGGCTCTTGACGTGACTGATCTGGCGATGAAGATGTTGAATGAGGATTCAACGAATCAGAATGAGGATGAGGAGATGATGAGGCGTGGCAGGAGGCGACGCTGATGATGTTTGATTTGAGGAGAGAGATATGGAGGCGAGTACGAAGCCGATGTTTTCGGCGTTTCTGATGTTGTCAGGGGCTTTATGCCTGTTGATTGTGTATTATTATGCTTATCCGTTCTGGTGCAGGATGGGGATGAGCGGGGCTTTTACTGATACGCTGATGCTGGAGGTGTATCGGTCCGGTCTGTTAGGCGTTCAGTGGCCGGTGAGGATGGTTTGTCTGTTTTTCTGTCTGCTTTCGTTTGTGGTGCGGAGCGGTCAGTCGAAGGATTCGACCTGGGTGGAGATTCTTGTGCCGTTATGTTCAGGGGGTGTCCTGTTTATGGTGTCCCAGTGGTTCGGTAATGGACTGTTCTTTGTCTTATGTACGGTTGTCGGATATGTCCTGTTCACAATCGGGGCTGTGCTACTTGGCAGGAAGTATCGGTGTTTCGATGCCAATCTTATGGAGTACTGGGATACGTTTCCGCAGTGTGAGGAACTCATCGAGAACCGCTATAGTGTGAACATTCCCATCAAGTACCAGTATGATGGAAAACTTCACGACGGGTACTGTAATGTGGTTTCTCCGGAGAGGGCAGTGATGATCCTGGGAATTCCCGGCAGCGGTAAGTCGGCTGCTATCTATGGCCATTTCATCCGGCAGATGCTTCAGAAGGGGTATGCGATGTTTGTTTACGACTACAAGTATCCTGACCTGACCCGGAAGGTTTTCAATGAGCTGCTGGATAGTTATGACTGCTTTGATAAGAAGCCTACATTCTATGCGGTGAATTTTGATGATCCGTTGTATTCCCACCGTTTCAACCCAATCCATCCGAGGTATCTGCAGGATCCTATTGACTCGACCGAGATCGCAGAGGTCATAATGTTGAATGCAAACCGAGGCGGTGAGGAGGATGAAGATTTCTTCTCGATGTCTGCCAAGTGCTATCTTGATCTTCTGATATGGTTCCTTCGTATCTATGAGGATGGAAAGTATTGCACTTTTCCTCATCTTATAGAACTCCTGGGACAGGATTACAGGGATGTTTTCGCTGTACTGAAGAAGTTCGATGAACTGGAGGTGAAGCGTAACACCTTCGCAGATGCCATCAAGGACAAGGCTTTCGAACAGCTGCAGGGACAGATTGCCTCTGCTCGTATTCCGTTGAACAGGTTTGCCTCAAAGACTCTGTACTGGACTCTTTCAGGGGATGATTTCTCTCTTGAGATAAATGATCCTGACCACCCTAAAATCATCTGCGTGGGTAATAATCCGCAGAGACAGTCTGTATATGGAACTACCTTGGCAATGCTGATGACTCAACTGTTCAAGGTGATAAATCGGCCCGGCAAACGGCATTGTGCTGTACTGATAGATGAGTTGCCGACTGTCTATCTTAAGGGCCTGGGGCATCTTATAAACACAGCCCGTTCCAATAAGGTGGCCACAGTTCTGGGTGCTCAGGACAAGTCACAGCTGGTGAGGGACTATGATCACAAGGAGTCTGATGTGATATTCAACACCGTCGGAAATATGATTGCCGGAGCGGTAAAGGGAACTACTGCCGAGATGCTTTCCAAGTCTTTCGGTAAGGAGGAACGTGAGATGAGATCGTTCCAGGAGTCAGATTCAAGTGATCACGTTACATACTCATACCAACTTCGTGACGTTCTGCCGGCCCACAAGATCGAGGCACTGTCGCAGGGATGTTTCTGTGGATATGTGGCTGATACATTCAAGCAGCGTGTCAATCCTAAAGTCTTCTGCGGAGAGGTGCAGCTCGCCCCTCCGACCATACATAATGAAGACATACCGCAGATTCTATATATCAAAGGCGGGAATCTCGATGATGAAATAGAGAAGAACTACCAGAGGATAAAGATCGAGGTCGTCAACCTCATTCAGATCGAACTGAACAAGCCTGCCGAAAGTGTACCAGATTAGTGGTTATTTGGTCTTCCTGGACTTCTTCTTGGTGAGTTTCCAAGAGAACTCATAACCAAGAGCCTCGGCCATCTTTTCCATATCTGACAGCTTGCAGTCATCATTTATGAACCTGAGACTCATATTCTGCTTGCTGCATTTACAGGCCTGGGCGAGTTGTGCATATGAAACATTCTCCTCGAAAAGGACACGCCTTACCGGATGAAGT
>JAFTWQ010000070.1 GCA_017465225.1 Bacteroidales bacterium | reverse complement strand
GATGCAGTTTTCATCCTGTATTTCGGATTGCTTTCGTCGCAGTTCTGCGTGTAGTCGCATAGTCGATTTTCTCCTTTCTTACATCTGCGGTATAAATTGCGGACGCTCTCCGTCATCCTCGGCGATACCGTCATCCTCCACATAGGGGCAGTACATGGTATAGAACATCATGTCGAAGTCCTCGCTTGTTTCCAGGTCGGAGATGATGTCGCCGTGTTCGAGAAGAGCGTCACGGATCAGATCCAGCATTTCTTTGTCTGTCGGTAGGTTTACACCGTATCTTTTGTTGATCTCCGAGAACGGCACGTGTAGGTTTCCAGAGTAGGTGTCATTCGTGCCTTCGTCGATGAGGTATTCCGCAATGGTCTGCGCATATCCTTCTCGGTCGAAGAACGGCACAAGGGAGGTAAAGCCTGCCGCCCGAATCTCATCGTCTTTCATACCGACAACCTCGGAGAGCGTATGATACAGTTCCTCACTGGACTCGGTTTCGCCGATCCAGCACACGAGCCGTCCGATCAGCTCCGACTGCCGTTTGGCAAAGTAGTATTGCTGTTCTTCCACGAGGTCATCATAGTGATCGTCCACGTATCTTGCGATACCTCGCTCCAACTCACCGTAGGAGCAGTCCTTGATCTCATGACCTTCGGCGATGCAGAAGTCATCAAGCTGATTGGCATACTGATCGTCATCGCCGTCGTAGATCTGACAGTAATATCCGTTGCAGAGAACGTCCTGACTGCTTTGTCTGTCGTACCGTTCGATACCGGAGTCGGGTGTGCTTGTGATAATAAAGCTACGGTATCTCATTCTGTTGATTCCTCCGTTTCTTCCGCATAGGTGATATACGGTATCTTGAGCCAATGTGTCCATCCGCTGTCGCCGATGGGAGTCTTGATCACGCCCACCGTAGTGCCAGATGCGTGGATGACCTCGCCGTTCCCGATATAGATGCCGATGTGACCTTCGTGCCATACAGCAAGTCCGGGGATTTCGGGGATGGTGTCGATAGTGCCTTTCTCAGTGGCGTTATTGTACATATCGTCAGCACCGATATCGGGCATTCCATTGGTGGCGTAGATGATGTTGTTGGTGGTCGGCTCAAACCACCCGTAGCCCTTGATGAGACCGACACAGTCGGCGGTTCTGCCGCCGAGCCAGTTGGCTTCGATGAAGTCTGCCTTGCCGCCAACCTCGTCGGGATACTGCGTTTTCTTGTACTCGAACAGATCGCTGTCCAGCACGTCACCGTAGGTTCCCCAAACGTAGCCCCATCCTTTGGCGTGAGCAAACTCTGCCCACATCACAAGGTCTGTGCTGTTTTTGGTGGTGGGATCGGTATAGCCGGAGCTGTCGATATACGCCGCACGGGTGCTTGCCATCACGTTGGTGAAGTCAGCGGTTACGATGCTCGTTCCGAAGGCTGCGTTGACGGCGGAGATCAGTTCCTCGTCTGTCTGCTCCTGTGCAAAGCATCCTACCAGCTTGCTTGCGAAGTCCGGCTCGGATGCGTGATCGTACAGGGCGAAGGTGAACAGCGCTTGTGCCTCCTGAATACGGAGGGAGTTGTAGCCTGCATTCGTCATGGCGGTTTCTACATTCGACCAGCTCTCAATCGCCACAGACTGTTGCTCGGCGATCATCTCATGGAGTCTGTCGGTGTCGATGTCCACGCTGCCGGTGAAGATTCCGAGCAACGCCACAATCGGCATAATAATGATGATAATGATGCCGAGGATGATGCCGCCTACAACCTTGAGGGCTTTCTTGTCCGTAAGGATGTAGACGGCTATCTTTTTGAGAGCTGCCGCTACTGTCGCGCTCATCGTCCTCCGGCCTTTCCGAAGATAGCGGACTTATACTCCGGTGCGATGACCTGCAAGAGATATCGCTCGTTGCCGCATCGGTACAGGCAGGTTCCTCGTTCGGGATACTTGATCAGCTCGAATTCGCTCGGCTCTACCTGCAAGGCGTCCATATACTCCTTCGGATTGATCTGTCCGGCATTGAAGAGGAACTGATGCGTGGGGATGCTGAACAGGGGCTTTGTAAACTCACGGATCGACGGAATCAAAAAGTCCTCGATATTCTGACTTGCCAGAATGACCGAGGACTCCTTTTTACGCACTCGCTTGGAGGCGTTACGGATATATTCGATTGCCGTCATATTGGTGAGGAACAGATACAGCTCGTCGATGGAGGCGGCGGTGTTGCCTACGCCCAGGAGCTGGTTGGACATATACGAGAGGATGTTGAAAAGCATCGCATCCTTCAGTCGCTTGTTGGTGTCCATCAAGCCCTTGACTCCGAAGACCAGGAAGGCATCGTCGGTGATGTTGCTGTAGCCGTTAAAATACACCGACTCCGATCCTACGCACATACTGTGGATGCCGAGGCACACCTCCTGGAGCGTCTGCTCGGTGTAGAGGTATCGGCGCTGCTTGTCGTAGGTCATGAATTCTTCCTCGCAGAGCTTATAAAAGTCCTCCATGATAGGATAGTCGGTAGGCTTGAATTTACTGTAGTCGGTGCTGTCGGTAATACCGAATCGAGCGTAGAGTTTTGAGAGCAGTATCTCGATGGTATCGATCTGCGCATCGGTGAAATCCTTGTAGCTTCGGAAAAAGTCCTTGAGGAAGGCGATGTGCTGACTCAGTCGGGTTACCTTCTTGAAGGCGTCGGGAGTGGTGGGATCGATGTCCTCCACGCCGTCTGCCCACACCTTCGGTTCTAACGGGTTGATGGTGTATTCGCCCGACATGAAATCGATATAACAGCCGCCAAGCTCTCCGCACAGCTCATGGTACTCGCTTTCGGGATCGAGGCAGATGATCCTCTTGCCGGACTCTCGCAGGTTTGTGAGAATGAGCTTTAAGAGATAACTCTTGCCCTGACCGGAGTTACCGAGGATGAGGATATTGGATGTGGTCTTATCTTCGGCACGGCGGTCGAAGTCGACGAGGATGTTCGTGCCGTACTTATCTCTGCCGATATACAGACCGTGGGGATCGGTCTTGCCGGAGAAGTTGAAGGGATAGAAATTGGCAACGCTGGAGGCAGGCAGCACGCGCTCGTACTGTGCGCCGAACTGATTGAAGCCCACGGGCAGAACGGAGAGGAATCCTTCTTTCTGCCGTAAGGTCAGTCTGTCCACCGACATTTTGGAGCGAGTCAGCTCCATGGCAATCTCGCTCTGCAACTCCTTGAGGGAGTCCATGTCCTTTGCCTTCAGCTCGATAAATACCGAGCAATGCAGAAGGGGTTCACGGTTCTTTCGCAGGTTGGCCAGGAGTTCGATCACGTCCTGGAGGTTGCCTTCGGCTTCGATGGTATCGTTCATGTCGTTACCGCCGCTTTTCATCTTGTTGCGGCGGGTGGCGTTCTGAATGATCTTCCTTTGCTCCATTGCCTCCACCAATCGGTGGTAGATACGGAGCGTTACGCCGTTGCGGTCGGCAAGCTGCGAGAGGATGGCCTGTTCCTCGGTAGAGGGCGGATACTCACGGATCACCCACACGCAACGGTAGCTGTCGCCGACGATATAATGGTCGGATAAAAATTTCACGGTGCCGGGCAGGATCATATCGAAGAAGTCCTTGGTACGGATTTCCTCCATCTGCTCCGGCGTGAGAACTTTGGGGGTTCGTTTTGACATTTTTCCTCCTTCCGCCGCTTTGCGGACAGAGGACAAGACGAGTCGTCCTGCCGTATCCGCAAAACGACTGATTCATATTGGGATTTAGGTTTCTTCGGCGATGACGAGAAGCCTTCCGCTTTTCGCCGAGCCGTAGCAAGTGGAGAGGATGAGCTTCTGCCCGCCATCCTTGACTTCGATGTCCTCGTACCGCTTATCGTAAATGTCGGTCTTTATTACCTCGGTTACCGTGAAGTACCGCACACCGTCTGCCGTTTCCAGCTCTATGACGGGGTGCTGTTCTCGGAAGGTCTTATCGAGGTATTTTTTCAGATCGGAGAACATAGTTCCGTTCTTCATGTTGTGACCGTAAATTATAAGGTTGGTGTCGGGGGTGCATCGGTAGTCGAGGAACGGGATGCCGGATACACTGTATTTCTTCTCGAAGTTCTTTCGCAGGTATTTTTGCGGATCGCTTGGAGTGTGCATCACGGGATAGTTCACCGCCGTGCCTTCGATACAGATCCAACCGATGCATTCGCTGTTCTGCTCCATAATGGGAGCAAGGTTTCGCTTCTGCTCGGTTGGCTTCGGCTCAGTTTCGGCATCGGTGGTTTCTTCCGTTGTATCCTCGGTAGAGTCGGTGGACTCGGTTTCGGTGGCCGGCACGGTCGTTTCCTCCGGCTTTTCTACAAGCTCGGCAAGTTCGTCAAAGGCATGGCGGTCGCTTGCCTGGTCTGCGTATTCCTTCCACGCCATTGTGAGGGATGCCAGGCAGACCGCCGACAGCAGAAGAAGCAAAATAATGAGACTAATCCTCCGTTTCTTCATCGTCCACCTCATAGAACTGTTCGCCGTCGACATCGGGCATATGCTCTCCGTTCATCGAGGCATCGAAGTACAGAGCAAGGAAGCGTTTGATATCCGCTTTCTTCATACGCTTTACCTCGAAGCCCTGCTCGGAGATGATCTTCTCGATGCGGTTGGCACTTTGGAAGACCTGCTCCGGCTTTAAGCCCTTGCATCTTGCGATGAAGAGGAACTGTCGGGCGGTCGCCATTTCCACCTGAATGCTGTCGAGGAAGTCCATGTCCTTTTTGAGCAGACGGCGCACCTTCGGATTGTTTTCCTCGGCGAGTCTGCCTTGCAGGTATGCCTTGTTATCGTCAAAGCATTCGGAGGAGTCGGTGCAGGTAATCTCGATGTCGGGGATCGCAGACAGTACCATCATCAGATGGCGAACCTTGATCTCAATGTTCACCGCTGACAGCACCGATATATTGGTGGGCGAAACGAGGTAAAAGAGCAGCTCGCCCTTGTTCGTTGCCAGACCGTATTTGGTGAAGGTCTTGATGCCCATGAGATCCTGCACGGAGCGTCCTTTTTTCTTTTTCTGCGGTTTGTTTTCCTTTGCCATGATCGTCACCTCCATTCGTAGTGCTGTTGTGTGGTTATAAAGTACCGGATGGCGTATTTGATAAAGTCCATCACGGTGGTTTCATCCATTCGGATGGTTAAAAAGCCGTAGCAAAGGGTTGCGGCTGCGGGGATAAAAAAGCCGAACTGCACCATGCAAACGATGGAAAGCAGT
>JAFTWQ010000069.1 GCA_017465225.1 Bacteroidales bacterium | reverse complement strand
TTAAGGCCCTCGTCGATGTGTCTTCCTGAGGGTTCCTTCTGTCCTGGAAGCGGTCTGAGTCTCTGTCTGCCGCCAACCTTTACTGTTCTGAAGAAGTAGTAATTGTGTGTCATATCTGTAACAATTAAATGATTTGACTTATCGAGTGAACCCTGCTGCAAGCAGCACCTGTCTGCCTGGACCCGGGGGTTTTCTCTGTTCCATAGGGTCTTGTCTTTTGTGACAGCAACAAGTAGAGAAACATCTGAAACACATGCACGGGAATGGGAAAACTGATGCGAGAGAAGCGAGTGTCCCGTTTTCTCAAGGGAGCCGTGACAGGGGTTCCAAGATGGCTCTAACTTGCGTCACGAAACGGCTGAGACACGGAACGGAGAGAACCATATTTAGCTCAATTAGTTAATTTTAATTATCATTCTTGTTAAGTATTATTATAATTTCATATCTTTGCAGTGCAAGGTAAATTTTAAACAATATGGTAAACAAAGATTCAATTCTGATTCTGGCGGCACTGGGTCTTCTGGTGACGTCAGTCCTGTATTCGGCGGTGAAGCTGCGGATGCAGAAGAGATCCCGAGAGAAGGGAGAGACGGGGAATGAAACCTTCGTCAAGGTCAGCAAGGCAGGAGAGAGGCCCGCTCCCAAGGACTATGACCCGAGCGACGAGGAGAGCGGATTCGCTCCGCTGGAAGTGTCCGAGGAGGAGTTCGAGAGTGAACCCATGTCGGCACTTGAAGAGTACCTCGACCCATCTACCCCGGAATCAAGACGCAGTATCCTTGCCAAGGAGCTGCAGGATGCTGGATACGACATCCAGTAGGACTACCCCACAAGTAAAGACTGTATACTTCCTGATGATGCGTAGCAGGCAATCATCAAATCAAAGTATATGGAAAACACATCAATACAACTCAAAAGAAAACTGGCAATCTTTCCACTGCTGATGACATCGTTCTTCATGCATGCCCAGGTGAAGGACATCGGATCCGTACTGTCGCAGTGGAACTCATATCTCAAAGGCAGCTCGGAGCAGATCTTCCTCTTCGTCACCATCATCTGCGTACTGGTGGGAGTGTTCCAGCTGATCATCGTCTATCCTAAGTTCACCGGTGGAGACCAGCACTCGGCGGCAGCCTTCCTCAAGCACGGAGGCGGCCTTATCCTCGTCGTCCTTCTGCTGAACCTCTTCAGGATCATCATCTAGCATGAAGACGTGGAACTCAAACAGGTTCAGGGGCTGGAAGTCCCTGGACGAGCCTCTGTCGTTCTTCGGGATCAAGGGAAGGTTCATGATAGTGTTCGTTCTGGTTGGCGCATTCGCAGGGATGGTATCCATGGCACTTGGCAACACCTTCGGACGTTTCATCACTCTCACCTTCCTGGCGGCGGCACTCGTGGCCGACTACATGCTGATCCAGGTCCTGCAGAACAGATACACAGAGCGTGAATTCGCACGGATGCTCACCAAGAACAAGATGAGGATGCACGTCAAGGTGCTCCCCGAAGGTCTGGAATCATTGATGGAGGAACCAAGGCATGCAGATGAGGATACCGTCTAAGGATTTCGAGAAGATCTTCCCGATCATGGCCATCAGGGATGGCGTGGTCATCTCCAAGCGAGGGGACGTCACCATAGGCTGGCGTCTGTCCCTTCCGCCTCAGTACTCTCTGGATGCAGCATCCTACACCGCCATCCACAACCAGTTCCACAGGGCCATCAAGGATCTCCCGGACTGGACGATGGTTCACCGTCAGGACGTCTTCTTCCGAAGGAAGTACAAGGCGAAGACAGGAAGGGGCTTTCTGGACAGGTCATATCAGAACCACTTCAGGGGACGGGAGTACCTGGAGCACGAACAGTATGTCTTCCTCACCCTCACCAACAAGTTCACGGCCGTCCGCGAGCCGGACTCCTGCGGTGTCCTGGGCATGAGCGCCAAGCTGCGCGAAGGCTGCCACGAGGACATCTACAGGATCGGCGCCATCGGTGAGGAGTTCATCTACAAGCTCACGGATACGAGGGTCATCAGCGCGGAGAGACTCACCGACCAGGAGCTCATCGAGCGGATGTACTCGCACATGTCCATGGGAACAGGCGACGGCATCCTCTCGGACATCGACATGTACCCCGACCATATGGAGGCTAACGGGAAGCAGATGTGGGCATACGTGATCAACGAAGGCAAGCATCTGCCGAGCGAGCTGCAGGACTCCCGGAAGGTGGAGAAGGTAAGCACTCCTCTCTCGGCGCTGGGGCTGTCGCTGGGTGCGTCACTTGGAACGCTCCTGGACTGCGAGCATATCGTCAACTCGTACGTGCTGATGATTCCCCGCAAGGAAGCCATCAGCGAGCTGGAAGCCCGTCAGAAGAAGATGTTCAGCATGTCCAGCAGGGACAGCGAGAACCGCAAGAACAACCAGGAGATCGAGTCCTACCTTGGCGAAGACCTGGAGGACGAGAAGACAACGGTCAGGGCACACACCAATATCCTCGTGTTCGGTCAGAAGGAGGAGCAGTCGATGCTCAGGGCCAAGGTCAGCGCTGCCCTCTCGCAGATGAACATCGTCCGCTGCGTGAACGTCACCTACGACACGCCGGTGCTGTGGCACTCATCCCTTCCAGGAGCCTCCTGCGAGATCGGAGCAAGG
>JAFTWQ010000068.1 GCA_017465225.1 Bacteroidales bacterium | reverse complement strand
GATGCCGTTCGACCATCTGACCACTGCTGTGACAAGAGGAATAACCGCTTTCGTGGATTGCGACAGACAGGGATTGGATGAGAGGTATGCGGAATTGATGAGGAGTATCGAGGAGGACAGGAAAACCACTACTCTACAGGGAGAGTTCGAGCAGATGATGCAGAATGAGGTGGCTGATACTACCGTGACTTCAGGTATGTCGTTCGGCACAAGTTCCTATATGGAGTCGATTGCCGAAGAGACCGTTTCCAAAGGTGAGGAAATGGGATTCTGGGAGAAGCTTTGGGAAAGCATCAAGATGGGAGCCACGATGATTTTCAGTGTGCCGATAAGCAACAGCACAAGCATATTGTCTTGGGTGATAACGCTGCTCGCAAAGATAGTGCAGTATATACTGCTGGCCGTAAGCAGTGTGTTTCTGATCATCCTTGGACTTGTCGGGCCTTTTTCATTTGCCTTGGCTCTTATGCCCGGATTCACGGGGAACATCCGTACCTGGCTGGCAAGATATATACAGATTTCATTCTGGATTCCTCTCGCCTCTATGGTGGATTTCGTGAATTTCAAGATGAGGGATATGATGATTTCATTCTTCTGGACTTCTACGGATGTATGGAAGTTTGCCGCACCTACTCATCTGATTATATTGGACATTGTGACGATCATCTGTCTCCTTGCGGTGCCAAGTATGAGTTCGTGGGTGATTTCAGGCTCAGGTGGCGGCGGTGTGATGAGGTCTGCCATAAATACGGCAGCGAAAGCGTTTATGTTATCTAAATAAGTGTTGTATGAATAAGATTCAATTATTGACGAAGGACATCGAGAAGTCCTTCAAAGGGCTGAACAGGCTGACGTTGGTGTGTGTCTGCCTTTCATTCATTTTTTCTCTGGTCGTGGGGCTGGCAGCCTTGAACTACGCGGAGAGACAGAGAGAAAAGATTTATGTGCTGGACCAGGGGAAATCGCTTCTGCTGGCATTGCAGACCGATGCGGTGATGAGCAAGGAACTGGAGATAAAGGATCACGTGAGCAGGTTTCACGAACTGATGTTTACACTCTCGCCACAGAAAAAGACCATTCAGGAGAATCTTGACAGAGCCTTCAACCTGGCCGACAAGTCGGCTTATGAGTATTCGCAGGACCTTGCAGAGAAGGGATATTATTCACGGCTTGTATCGGCGAATATATCGCAGCAGATGATTGTGGATTCGGTGGTGTTTCAGGGTAATGGGTATCCGTATCAGGTGAAGACTTTTGCCAGGCAGTATGTGATCCGTGAAAGTACGATGAGTGAATACGCCTTTGTGAGTTCGTGCCAGGTGCTGAATGCGTCGAGGTCGGATGTGAATCCGCACGGACTGATCATAGAGAAGTTCGTTGTGCTTGAGAATAATCTTGTAGAAACCAGAAAAAGATAGTGTGATATGAAGGATAAGAAATCTTGGATGTTATTTGTGTTGATGCTGGTTGCCCTTATAGGGTTGCTGTGGCTGGTGTTTCTGCCTGGCTGCAGAGATGAGACGGCAGCGGAAAAGGTGGCGATGGATGTGCCGGAAGGAATTGCCGAGGAGATTCCGGAGAGCAAGAGGGAGGCTTATCAGGAGAAAGGCAGGAAGAGTGTTTCGACTGATGAGTATTTTGAGATGCTGATTGCGGAGGAGGAGATTTCGCTTGTGTCGTCAGAGAAGATTCCCGGTCAAGCCGGGGATGACGGTTACGGGGGTGCTGGGCAGGCCGGTCGGAGATCCTCGGTCGGAGCCGGGGATGACGGGCAGGATGTATCCGGTCGGATGGATGGTGTTATGGTGCAGCCGGGGAAAGGTGGTTCTGCGGCTGAAAGGGTGTTCGGTCCCGCTCCGGTGGAGCGTGGCGTGCCAAGGCAGTCGGGAGGTTCTTCAGGTTCCGGTGGTTCTGCTGGGGCTGGCGACTATTCGGGGGCGGTTCGGCAGCGGCAGATGAGTGAGGAAGAGCAGCTGGAGTATGACAGGAAGAGGGCTGAAATGGTGCGTGATGTGATTACAGGTACTTCATCTGAGGCAGAGGGGGCATCCTCTCCTGACAGCGTGGATGAGGATGAGGTGGAACTGAAATACCATTCTGACGATGATATAGTATTCTCGTTGGATGATGAATTTACAGACGATGGTGTCAATTATCCGGAAGATAGCAAGAGGCCTTTCCGATGTATGTTCATCAGGGATGAGAAGTTGAAGGAAGGTCAGAGGGTAACTTTGAGACTTCTGGAGACTTACGAAGAGAATGGAGTCCGTATTCCGGCGAATTCACATCTGAATGCGATCTGCAAGATAGGCAACAGGCTGGAATTGAATGTAAAGAGTGTGGAAATGAACGGGAAGATCATCCCGATGAATCTATGTGCTTATGACACGGACGGATTAAAGGGTATCTATTGCCCGGAGACATCATCGAACAAGAATGCGAAAAAGGCTGAGAACGACGCCTTGAGTGCATCGGGAGCGACATTCGGAGGGCTGGTCGGAGACATTGCGAATACGATCATCCGCACTGGAGTCAATATCGCGAGGTCTTCTTCCGGAGAGGTGTCGGTGAATGTGTCATCGGGATATGAGTTTTTTCTGGTAAAATCTGAACGGAGGTAAATGATATGAAGGGATTGATGAGTATTGTGATTATGTGTTTGTTGGGGTGCAGATATATGGCTGCGGAGGGGTGTGATACTCTATCAGTGTCGCTTACGCAGACCGTGCACCTTCGTTTTGCGTCTGAACTGAAATATGTGAATCTTGGAAACAGATCGATGGTGGCGAAGATCATCGACGGAAGTAAGGATATTGTTGCGATCAAGGCCAGGGAGGCATTTGATTACTGTACGTCGGTAACCTGCCTGGAGTCGAACGGACAGATGCATACTTTTGTAGTGAGGTATGATGAATATCCTTCATCACTTTTGATTGACACCAGAGGGAAGGAGCGTGCCGGGATTGAGACGGTGTCAGAGATTGCCGATATATCCGGCCAGGGTAAGAAACTTTATCATCTGGGATGCAGCGGATATGACATTTCCCTGCAATGCGACAACATCTTCATCAAGGATGATATGCTGTATATCTCCATTTCGCTGAAGAACGGGTCGCAGGTGAGTTATGAGTTTGATGACCCGCGATTCTCGATCGAGAGCAGAAAGAAGACTAAAAGAAGTCTGGTGTATGAGAAGAGCGTGATTCCTCGCTGCGTATATGGTATGGGAGCGGTGGAGCCGGATGGAGAAGGACATATCGTGTTTGGCTTCGACAAGATTTCGCTTGTGAAGGGGCAGGTGCTCCGGATATTCATATATGAAACTGGAGGGTCAAGGAATTTCGTGCTTACTTTGGGAATGAACGACATAAACAAGGCAAGAAGGATTTAGGCCTTCTTGTTATTGTTTTCCTGAAAGAGCTGGAGGGCGAGATCGACATCCACGATGATTTTCCTGCCGTTCTGGGATATGGCTTCGGTGATCACATTATCCTTGAGATGTTGAGCTGTGGAATGAGCACAGCCAAAGAGGTCGCAGATGCCTTTCAATCCATAGACATAGCGTTTGACCGGAATCGGTTCCTGAGCAGGCTGCTCTTGTTTATCGGCAAAGCAGGATGCCACCAATGCCTGGAATTGCGATACGGTGAGCATCATCAAAGGGGTGTCTGATTTAATATTCTCCATAAATTACTCCATCTTTACTGTGTAGGCAAAGGTGGAGTAATTTCTTTAATTCGCAAATTTTTACAAGTATTTTGGAGTCTTTTAGAGTTTTATACGGTTTTCGGGGAGTTTAAAATAAATTTTATGGTGGCTAAAATTTATTTTAATGTCGGTGTAAAAGGATAAAAAAAGTGATATGATTATAAAAAAGAGAAAAATCTTCAGGCATTTCGCCACATAAATTTGGAGGTCGCCGCAGGCTTCCCATATTTTTATGGCAAAAACGATATGGGGTGCTTTATCATTGTGTTGTTGGTCTGTGTCGGTGCAGCCCTGATTGCAAATTCAAGAATCATCAGATGGCAGCGAAGGGCTGCTAATGCATATTTCATAATTGCTCAGAAAGCCACTACTACAGAGGAACGCGAATGGGGCTATCGTAATGCCTATATGTGCGGACATCCGAAAGCGAAGTTCTTCTACATATATGCTGCAGCAGATGCGTTCAGCGGAAGGAAGCCACTGACGCCGTTTGTCATTCATCTGGAGGATGGTGTGGATGTGACGGCCATATTCTATGATTATTATATACGGGAGCGGCATATATCATACGGCAGCGAGAGACAGCAGGAGGTCACCCAAAGGGTGCTGGAGCTGAAGGATGGCGAGAATCCTTCATCCGACCTGTATTCGGAGGCATTGAGGACTCTTGAGGGGTATCTGGGCGAGAACTGGAGATGCGGTACCGGGCCGGTCATCATATTTATGCCTTGCAGCGGAGAGCAGGCACATTTTCAGAGGTTTGATTCTTTATCTAGGAGTCTGAAATGGCGGTATAAGTACAATACGGACATCGAGGCAGTGCAATATACCGGTGTACGGCGAAGCAAGCATAGGAGCCGCAACCGGAGTGCAATAGAATCCAATTCCAATATTGTTATTTCTCCTAAGATCATCGGGAAGGAGGTGGTTATCATTGACGATGTGATAACGACGGGGAGCAGTCTCAGGGAGTTTGCAAGTGAGTTGCGGACCTATGGCGTGAGGGTCAAGGCGGCTGTATTTCTTGCTCAGACAGCGAAATTTCCATCTGACAAAGAGATTCACAGGCATATAAAAAGTGTGGACTGACTATCTGCTGCATAGTCAGTCCACACTTGGATGTCATACGGTTTTTCTATCGGAAAACTTGCTCATTGCATCTGCTTTTGTCTTGTCGGTGATGGCGATGTATGGCCGCATTGCTGCTTCGTTGGCGTGTCCTGTGATCTTGCGGATTACTGTGGTCGGGATGCCCATTTCGAGGGCGGCACAGATGAATGTTCTTCTGCCACCGTGAGTGCCGAGGACAGCCCATTTCGGATGGACTTCATCGTATCTGGCGTTGTCCTTATAGTAACTGTACTTTACCGGAGTGGTGAAACCGCATAGTTCGCAAATATCTTTCAGGTATTCGTTCATCTTCTGGTTGGATATGACCGGAAGAGCGAGATTGCCGGGATAGTTCTCATCTTCGTATTTCTGAAGGATGGTGCGTGAGTAGGCGTTGAACGGCACTTTCAGGGCACAATCGGTCTTTTCGGTAATGACGTTGATTCCGTCCTCTGTGATGTCTGTCCTTTTGAGGGAGGCCATATCGCTGTAGCGGAGACCGGTAAAGGCACAGAAGCAGAAGAGGTCGCGGGTCTTGATCAGGGATGATCGGTTCTGTACGACCTTCTTATATATCTTCCCGTTAATGTCCTTCAGGCGGACTTCCGTTCCGTCTTTAGGGACATCGAAGTTGTAGAGTCTGAGCAGTTCATCCCAGGTAAGGAAAACGACTTCTTTGTCGATGAGTTTGAATTTAGGCTTGAAGGTGATGAAGTCGGCCGGAACTTTCACGCCGATCTCCATTGCACGACGTAAGAACCATTTGAGCATCTTCAGGTCTTTCTGAATAGAGACGTCCTTCATATCGAGTTCGGCACCTTCATAGGCGACAAATTCGCTGAGTTTGTCAGAAGTCCAGTCGGCAAAGCGTGTCTTTGCTGCGAAGGATACTAGATGTTTCCTGAATGTGTTATGCTTCTTGATCGTGCTGTCTGACCACTTGCATTCCACCCTTGCTGTGGCTACGATCTTGTCAAAAGTCTCGTAGAAGTCGTGCTGTTCCTTCTTTGGCTTGCCGGTCTTTCCATAGAGGGTATCGCGAAGAATATCCTTTAAAACCTGCCTTGTTGTGGGTGTGCCGTTGTTGCTTGTCTCGAAAGTGCTGAAGGCCTTTGAGATAGCATCAAGTTTGTCGTTGATTTCGTTGAATTTCAAGCCTTTGGCATTGACGGCTCCTTTCTTTACTTTCTGTTTGGCGTCGAGCCAGTAATCTGGATTGATGGAGATGCCGATGGTGGTCTGGATACGGGTGTTGGCGATGTGTGCAGACATCGTGATGGGTTTTTCGCCGGATTTAAGTGGGCGAGATGATAAGTAAAATTGTAGTGCCATAGCGCAGTTTTTTAAGGTTACTACTGTGTGTAAATCCCAACAAACTGTGTGTAAATTCTTATTAAAACTGTGTGTGTTTGGGGCTACTGCCGAAACCATCAAAAACAGGG
>JAFTWQ010000026.1 GCA_017465225.1 Bacteroidales bacterium | reverse complement strand
GTTAAGTATATACGCTACTACAATAATGATAGAATCAAACTGAGGCTAAATGGAAAGAGCCCGGTACAATACCGAGCTCTATTCCAATCCAGGTCCGCTTCTTAATAATGTTAAACCGTCCAACTTTTGGGGGTCACATCACGGCTCCGGGTACCTTCTAAATCGCATACCTTTAATTTTCAAGGGTTTGCGATTTTTCTTTTGGATTTTGCACCACATCTGCACCACAGAATGGGTGATTAGGGCAGTTTTTTAAGTCGTCCGTAAAAACCTGCAATTTTACGGATGGGACGATCATTTTTACGACTTCGTCCGTAAAACCACGGGATTTCACGGACGGTCATGCCTTGTGACGGACGATCAAGTGCATTTTCACAGGAAAACTATGTTTTTGCGCTTGGTCTGTTGGGAAATCGGTGCTAGAACGATTAGTCTTTCTTCACGAGATCACACCCCGAACTTCTTCTTATAGTATGACCCTGCAGTGTAGAGAGCAGCTGCGGGGTTGTTGCCTGTGACGCGGTCCTTGGTCACGAGGGTGGTGACATATGCTTCGGAATAGCGGTAGAAGAGGCTGTCGTGGCCGACGCAGAGGCCGATGACGACATTGAGGTCGGTGCCGGCCTGATTGAGGAGACGGGCCTGGAGGATGGGGTTGCACATGGCCGGACCGATGTTTTCACATTCGGGCGGGATGCCGACAGATGTCTTGGCACGTCCTTCCACCTTGCAGATGACCGCATATGGCTCGAAGCCGTTGGCACGGAGGATGCGGGCGAATATGCGCGCTTCGTTGATGAGGCCGATGCAGTTGGCGATGCCGATCTTGCGGGCGCCGATCTTCTTTGCGAACTCCATGATCTCCTGGACACGGGTCCATTGGCAGTAGCCTTCATATTCGACTTCCGCGCTGGCGACCATTATCTCCTTGTTCCTGTCCTCGTCATAACGTTCCAATGCCCAGGCCGAATCTTCTTCCGAAAGATTGACCGTGAGGCAGAAATCAGGATATGTCCTTGTCTTGAATTTGCAGTTCTGGGTGCCGCAATCGACGCAGCTTAATGTCTTTTCTTCCATAAAATCCAGTTTTCTGCATCAAAGATAAGACAAATCGCTATCTTTGTAAAGTTCAATAGATGCAAACATGAAGAGATTTATCACATTGATGCTGATGACGGCTTTCGTATCGGTGGCATCCGCACAGACAAAGAAGGTTTCGATTCTTGGAGACTCTTATTCGACTTTTGCAGGACATAATCCGGAAGGATATGCTCCGTTCTACCCAAATGACAGGAACGATGTGACAAAAGTGGAAGAGACCTGGTGGAGCCTGTATATCGAGGCGAAGGGATATGAACTGGAAAAGAACGACTCATGGGGAGGCACAACCATCTGCGGCACCGGATACGGAAGGATGGACTCGTCCAGGTCGGCATTTACAGCTCGCGTGGATCTCCTGGGAGACCCCGACATCATCTTTGTTTTCGGAGGCACCAATGACGCATGGGCAGGATCTCCTGTAGGCGAATACCAGTACGAAGGATGGACAAAAGAGGACTGCAAGAGCTTCAGACCGGCCCTGGCATGCCTTCTCGACACCCTTCAGAAAAAGTATCCGGATGCACAGATCTACTCTATCCTCAACTCCGAACTGAGAGAGGAGATCAACGAATCATGCCGAGTGATATGCAAGCATTACAATGTGCAGCTGATCGAGCTTCATGACATCGAAAAGCAGAACGGACATCCGTCAATCAGCGGAATGAAGGCCATCTGCGATCAGCTTCTTGAAGCCATAGAATAACAGACATCACATGCATTTCAACGGAATAATCGTAGGTCTCGCGACCTTTCTCATAATAGGTATATTTCATCCCGTCGTCATCAAGGCCGAATATCATTTCGGCAAAAGGTGCTGGTGGTTTTTCGCCCTTGCCGGCGTTGCCTTCGCCGTGCTATCAATCTTCACCAAAAGCCTTGTATGGTCAACCATTACAGGCGTGACGGCATTCTCGTGCTTCTGGTCGATACACGAGCTCATAGAGCAGGAGAACCGCGTCAGGAAGGGCTGGTTCCCTGCAAATCCGAAGAAAAATCAGAAATAGTCTATTACAGTCCGGCGACGAATGCCGAAAGCTGTTCATTGATCCGGGCCATTCCCTTTATGCTCGGATGTCCCCATTTCTTCTCAATGTCCTTGAGGAGAAGGTAGTGTACTCCGTAATGTCTGCAGGCGTCCATGATGCCGGCTACGATCTCATACTTGAGCTCCGAGTTGATGATGAAGATGATTTCCGATTCAGGGGCACGGGTCGTGAGATGGTCGAGCATGAAGCAGCATGCAGGAAGGCAGCTGTACATGTCCTTCGGATCCCAGTCTTCATATTTCACCTCTCCTATCGGTGCATCCGCCCATGAATCGTTTGTACCGCCAAAGACGAGAATGAGGTCCGCGATTTCATCACCGGTCACAAGCAGATTCATCCTGTAGCAGAACGATCTGTCTGAATAATCCGCTCCGTCATACCCGGTATGGCATATTGTTGAGCCGCTGTAGCTCTCGTTCATAAGAAGCTCGTATCCTCCTTCCTCGCAGAACTGATGCCACCAGGTCTGCTCCACCGACACCACATCATTGTCTCCCTGCGGAGTCGTGAAATACCAGCACGCATTACCCTCGGAGATATATCCGTCAAAGGTAGAATATGAGTCGCCAAGGATTGCGACGGTCCTGATTTCCTTTGGCTGTGCGCAAGATTCCGCAAACGGAAGGGCCAGCAGCAATGCGATGAGAAGATAGAAGCGTTTCATAAAAGTAAATGTTGATTCTACGCAAATATAGTAAAGATATCGTAAAAGAGTCCGGCTTGAATCACAATCAATAAAATATGGTACAAATGAGCAAAGCCGGAACACGGGAAATCCATATCTTTGGAAAAACATACACCTGAACATCATGAAAAGAGCAATTCTGACCGCAGCCGTTCTGCTTATCAGCGGACTGTTCATGGCTGTAAACGCCCAGAAGCATACTATTCCGTTCGAGAACGGAACTCTCACCTTGACGCCTCTGCAGGACAATGCAGTGCGCATAAGATATTCCGAAGGAGAGGTCAAGGAACTTCCGGAATGGATATATACCGAACCTGTCGGCAAGGTGAAATGCAAGAAGACTGTCAAGGGAGGAAAGACTGTCTTCAGATTCGACGGCATGACCGTAACAGCCGGCGACGGAAAGGTCGAAGTCATGGACAAGGAAGGCAGGACCATATTCTCTGCCCTTTCCCATGAACTTGAGAATGCCTCGGTGCAGGGCGAGCCGACAAGAAAGGCGAAGCTGGAGATCAATTCTCCTGAAGACGAATTCCTCTACGGACTCGGTCAGTTCCAGGACGGATATCTCAATGTCAGGGGACTTACAAGACGCCTCACCCAGGTCAACACCCAGATATCTGTCCCTTTCCTTCTTTCAAGCAAGGGATACGGAATCCTCTGGAACAATTACGGTCTTACCGACTTCAACCCTGCCGACCATAAGGTAAAGATGGACAGGGCCGAGGCGAAAGGCGAAGAAATCACCCTCGACGTGACCTCGACCGAAGGAAACAGGAGGGAGACACGCCGCACAAACGACTTCAAGGCAACCATCGACATCGCCGAAGACGGACAGTACGCCATCCTTCTTGATGTAGGCCAGAAGATGGCCCGCAGGCATGACCTGAGCATCGACGGAAAGAATGTGATCAACCTCATAAATGCATGGCTTCCGCCGACCACATCCATCATCGTCGACCTCAAGGCAGGAAAGCATGAGTTCACCGCCGAGCTCGAGCGCGGAGACAATCCTAGCATCTGTTACCGCAAGGTCGATGACAGGACTGTGTTCAGTTCTCCTGTAGCGGAATGCGTGGATTACACCATATTCACCGGCGATGCCGACGATATAATCGCCTCATACAGAAAGGTTACGGGAGAAGTTCCGCTTATGCCGTCATGGGCATTCGGATACATCCATTGCAGGGAAAGGTTCCACTCCCAGGAAGAGCTTCTCTCAACTGCACGCCGTTTCCGCGAGGAGCAGATCCCGATCGACCTGATCGTGCAGGACTGGCAGTACTGGGGCAGATACGGATGGAATGCGATGCGTTTCGACGAGGAACATTATCCTGATCCGGCAAAGATGGTAAGCGACCTTCATGACATGGACATGAAGCTGATGATATCCGTATGGTCGAAGATGGATCCTAATTCGGAGGTCGGCAGGATCGCGCAGGAAAGAGGCCATTTCATCCCGAACACCACATGGATCGACTTCTTCGATGAAGATGCATCATCATTCTACTGGAGCAATTTCCGCGACAGGCTCCTGAAGCCATACGGCATCGATGCATGGTGGCAGGATGCCACAGAGCCGGAGAATGACGACCTCGAGGGCCGCAAGATACTCAAGAACACCGTGCCGGGCGAGCTTTACAGGAACGTCTACCCGGTGATGGTCAGCAAGACGATATTCGAGGGACTTGCGAAGGATGATCCGGAGAGAAGGCCGATGATCTTCACCAGAAGCGGATTCTCGGGAGTGCAGCGCTATGGAGCCGTGCTTTGGTCGGGCGACGTCGGAAACGACTGGAAGACATTGCGTTACCAGATATCATCAGGTCTCGGCTTCGTGGCCACAGGCCTTCCTTGGTGGACATATGATGCAGGCGGATTCTTCCGTCCTTATGACCAGTACTCGAACGAAGACTATATCGAGAGAATGATCAGATGGATCCAGGTCGGAACCTTCCTTCCTATGATGAGGGTTCACGGATACATGAGCAACACGGAGCCATGGCAATATGGTCCTGAAGCACAGAGAATCATCACAGAGCAAATCCGCCTCCGCTACAGGCTCCTGCCTTACATCTATTCGGAGGCATCAAGGGTTACAACCGAGGGATATACATTGATGAGACCGCTCATCTTCGATTTCCCAGACGATACGGATGCATTGAAGCAGGATAACGAATACATGTTCGGACAGTCGCTTCTGGTATGCCCTGTAACCGAGAAGGGAGTCTCGCAGTGGAGAGTGTATCTTCCTGAAAATGAGGGAGGTTGGTACGATTTCCGTACAGGAAAGAAATATGGAAACGGATGGTACGAAGTCCCTGTAACTATCGAGGATATCCCTGTATTCGCAAAGGCGGGAAGCATCCTGCCGCTCGGTCCGGTAAAGCAGCATGCCGCTGAAAAGTCAGATGAGCCTCTGACAATCAATGTATATCCGGGAGCGGATGCATGCTTCAATCTTTTCGAAGATGACGGATTGAGCGTAGACGGCTCTTCCAGCACGATTCCTTTCACATGGGACGATTCTTCAAGGACCCTCACCATCGGCAAGAGACAGGGAAGCTTCGAAGGAATGGAAGAGACAAGGACATTCCATATAGCCGTCGCAGGCACGGACAAATCCATACGCTACGACGGCCGTAAGGTCACTGTAAGATTCTAGGATCAGCCAAGCTGCTCATCCACGGCGGTCTGGTCAAAGTCCCCGAACCATTCGCGGGTCTTGGCCGCCGCCTGGGCCTTGATTTCCGGAGTGATGTTCTTCCAGACGGTATGGAGAGCCCATATCACGGCTGTAAGGTCATCGGTATATCCAGCCAGAGGGATGAAGTCCGGAAGGATGTCAAGAGGCAGGAGGAAGTATCCCAAGGCACCGTATATCTTGGTCTTGTCAGCATTGGATACGGTCTTGCTGCGCAGAACATAATACAGCAGCAGGACAGCATAGACCAGCTTCGAGCCGGCCTTGCGCGCTACTTTCGGGAGCTTTGTGCCGAGTTTCTTTTCGTCATAATGCTCCTGATATTTTTCTATGTCTTTTGGTGGTTTCATATTCTTATGTATAAAGATTCCTCGACAAGCTCGGAATGACAAGAGGCTACTTTTTAGAAGGACGTTTGCCGGAAGCTTTCTTCGCCTTGCGCTTTGACTCCTGGATAGCCTTGCGGACCTTCTCCTTGCGGGCGGCCTTGTTGATGCCGACCGTGACATTGTCAAATGAGCCGTCCTCGCCCTTTATGAACGAAGTGCCTCGTCCCTGCTCATAATCGATACGGTCATATACCCTTTCCTCGAGTCCGGTTTCAATCAGTTCATAATCAAGAAGCTTCTGCTCAAGATTGGTCTTCTTGACACGTATGCGGACAGGGTCTCCAAGATTATAGACAACGCCCGAACGCTTGCCCACAAGGCGGTAATGATCCTGGTCAAACTCGAAGAAATCGCTGCGGATATCGCGCAGAGCCACCATTCCCTCGATCATCGTAGGCTCGATCTCCACATACATGCCCCACTCTGTAAGGCCTGAAATATGACCGCCGAATGTATATCCGACCTTGTCCTGCATGAACTCCACAAGCTTGTACTTGATGCTTGCGCGTTCAGCCTCCGCTGCAACGATCTCACGCTCGGATGCATGCTTGCAGAGCTTGTCATACGTCTCCTTCCTTGCCGACTCCCCTCCTTCAAGATACTGCGCCAGAAGCCTGTGCACAAGCATATCCGGATAACGGCGGATCGGAGATGTGAAATGAGTGTAATATTTGAACGCCAGTCCGTAATGTCCGAGGTTTTCGGTGTCATAGCGGGCCTTCGCCATGGTTCGGAGCGAGAGAAGCTCGATGGCGTTGTATTCCGGAGTATCCTTCGCAGCCGCAAAGAGACTGTTTAGTTCCTTCGATATTTCCTTTCCGCTGTTTGTCGGTCCCATCTTGTAGCCGAAGTTGCCGATGAAGTTGCGGAGATTCTCGACCTTCTCCTGATTAGGCTCGTCGTGCACACGATATACGAATGTCTTCGCCTGCTTTCTAGCACCCTTGGCTGGAGCATCACCTGTGCCTCTGCAGCCTGTAGCCACAAACTCCGCCACAGTCCTGTTGGCAAGGAGCATGAACTCTTCGATCAGCCAGTTGGCCTCTTTCGTAACCTTCTGATATACATTCACTGGACGGCCCTTCTCATCGACCTCGACCTTCATTTCAGGACGCTCGAAGCTGATCGCTCCGCTTGCGAACCTCTTCTTGCGAAGCTTAGAGGCAAGGCCGTTGAGAATGAGTATCGCATCCTTGATATCCTCGGTCACCCCCTCATGGACAGCCTTAGGGCCTGCCTCGATGATGGCCTGGGCCTCTTCATATGCAAATCTGAAATCCGAATAGATCACGGTCTTGCCGAACCACTGGCCGGCCACACGGCCCAGAGGGGTCATTTCAAATACCGCCGAGAATGTGAGCTTCTCCTCGTGAGGACGGAGAGAACAGAGCTTGTTGCAGAGCTTCTCCGGAAGCATCGGAACGGTCCTGTCCACAAGATAAACCGATGTACCTCGCGCCTCCGCCTCCTTGTCCACGACCGATCCCGGACGGACATAATGGGTCACGTCAGCGATATGCACACCTATCTCGTAATTGCCGTTTTCAAGCTTCCTGAATGAAATGGCATCGTCGAAATCCTTTGCATCAGCAGGATCGATGGTGAATGTAAGCGTCTTACGGAAATCGCGGCGTCCCTTGAGGTCTTCAGCTGTGATCTCCTCGGAAATCTGATCGGCCGCATTGGCAACTTCAGACTCGAAGCGATATGGAAGAGCATATTCCGCAAGGATCGCATGCATCTCGGTGTCATTGTCACCCGGCTCTCCGAGAACATCAACGATATGTCCGCGAGGTGACATCTCGCTGCGAGGCCAGTCATCCACAACAGCAGCCACCTTCATACCCGAACGCGCCACAAGCTCCTGACGGCCATAACCGTCCTCGCCAAGCTCATAGACCCTGTGGATAGCAAACAGATCGTCTCCCAAAGGTTTGAGCCAGCCGGTCTCGTCCTTTGGCTCTGCCATAGACTGTCCCTTAACCTTATGTCTGCGGTATCTCTGCTTGTCTGTCTCTGTAAAAGGAATGGTGATATCGTAAGGCATGAAACGGCTCTGCATAAGCACCCAAGCCTGATTTCCTACTACATGAAGCACTCCGATGAAAGGCTTCGGCGACCTCTCGATGATCTCGATTATCTCTCCCTCCCTGCGCTTGTCGGTCTTTTCGCGTGTCACGGTCACCCTCACGGTATCGCCATGCAATGCTCCGCGCGTCTTCGACGCCTTCACGAAAACATCGTCATCATCCCCTTCCACTATAACGAACGCATATCCCTCACGCGTCATCTGCACTTTTCCCGTAACTACCGGGAAAACCTTCTTTTCCTTCTTTCCACGGCCTCTGCCGCGTCCATGTGAATGCTTGTTTCTAGCCATAATTATCAATCTGATAAGCAAGGATCATTCTCCCTGCAGTTTTTCATCCTACAAAATTAGAAAAAGTGGTGCATAAATTGTATCTTTGCTGCGCAAAAAATGTCATTCTGAAAATATTTAAACATATATAGAAATGGACAAGAAAGTTCTACTCATGATCCTCGACGGATGGGGCGAGGGCAGACAGGATGAGTCTAATGTCATCTACACCCAGGGAGCACCTTATATCGAAGGTCTCCGCAAGCAGTACCCAATGGCGACACTCAAGGCATGCGGCGAGGCCGTAGGTCTTCCTGACGGTCAGATGGGTAACTCAGAGGTAGGTCACCTCAACCTCGGCGCAGGCCGCGTGGTGTACCAGGACCTCGTGAAGATCAACATCGCATGCCGCGAGCACAAGCTTCTCCAGAATGCCGAGATCAAGGCTGCATACGACTATGTAAAGGCAAACAACAAGCAGCTCCACCTCATGGGTCTCGCTTCAATGGGCGGCGTACACAGCTCACTCGAGCATGTATACGAGTTCCTCAATGTAGCAAAGGAGTACGGTCTTGAGGACGTGTTCGTACACTGCTTCATGGACGGCCGCGACACTGACCCTAAGAGCGGAAAGGGCTTCGTAGAGGGTCTCGAGGCCGCTATGGCTCAGTCTACTGGAAAGGTAGCAACAGTCTGCGGACGTTTCTACGCCATGGACCGCGACAAGAGATGGGAGCGTGTAAAGGAAGCTTACGACATGCTCGTTGATGCAAAGGGAACATATGCGGTTTCAGCTACCGAGGCTATCCAGGCTTCATATGACGAGGGCGTTACCGATGAGTTCATCAAGCCTATCGTTCTTACAGACGCAGAGGGACAGCCACTCACAAAGATCCAGGAAGGCGACGCTGTGATCTTCTTCAACTTCCGTAACGACCGTGCGCGTGAGCTCACAGCAGTCCTCACACAGCAGGATATGCCTGATTTCGGAATGAAGACACTTCCGCTTTACTTCTGCTGCCTTACTCCATATGACGCTTCATTCACAGGCGTACACATCCTCTTCGACAAGGAGAATGTGCAGGAGACCCTCGGCGAGGTAGTTTCAAAGGCCGGCAAGAACCAGCTCCGTATCGCTGAGACAGAGAAGTATGCTCACGTTACATTCTTCTTCAACGGTGGCGCAGAGGCTCTCTTCGAGAACGAGGACCGTATCCTTGTTAACTCTCCGAAGGTTGCCACATACGACCTTCAGCCTGAGATGAGCGCTCCTGAGGTTACAGAGAAGCTCGTCGAGGCGATCAACACAGGCAAGAACGACCTCATCATTTTGAATTTCGCTAACGGCGACATGATCGGCCACACAGGTATCTACGAGGCTATCCGCAAGGCTGTCATCGCTGTTGACCAGTGCGTCGAGAAGGTTGTAGAGGCTGCGAAGGCACAGGGATATGTGGTTCTCATCACAGCTGACCACGGTAACGCTGACTACGCTGTAAACGACGACGGCACACCTAACACCGCTCACTCTCTCAACGACGTTCCATTCATCGTTGTGAACGCAGGTGACGAGGTGAAGGAAGTCAAGAACGGAAAGCTCGCAGACGTTGCTCCTACCATCCTCAAGCTGATGGGCATCGAGCAGCCGGCTGTAATGACCGGCGAGGCACTTATCTAATCCGCCTGATCTATCGGAATCAAGATAACCGTGTACTGCTCTTCTGCAGTACGCGGTTTTTTCGTCCGGAACTGTGACTATGACAAGCCTGCTGTGGCTCGCTCCGCAGAAGCATAGGGATATGCTTCGCTCGCTCACAGCAGGCTTGTCTTCCGAATCCGTAAAATGGCCCAATGGATCATGCAAACGGTGTGTCATAAATCAGGGAATTCGTGTAGCACCGGTTCAGATTCAGCAGTAAAATGTCCGTTTTCCATGACCGGTGCACAATAAATCCTCATATTCTTGTAGCACCGCTATATTCTACAAGTATAGTCGGTTTTTGGAGTTTACCGGGAAATGTACTATCTTGTAAGCATATATGAAGTACATGAGAATATTATTATCTGTCCTGATGCTGATGGCATCAGCAGGGATATATGCCGGGAATGGGAAAGTCACCGATTATGTGAACACATTCATCGGCACGAGCAACTACGGAACCACCAATCCGGGTGCGCTGTGTCCGAACGGAATGATGTCCGTGACTCCGTTCAACGTGATGGGATCGGAGATGAACAGATTCGACAAGGACAGCCGCTGGTGGAGTACACCTTATAGTTCTGACAATAAATATTTTACAGGATTTTCACACGTAAACCTCAGCGGCGTAGGCTGCCCTGAGGTCGGTCTGGCTCTTACCATGCCGACTGCAGGGCCTCTGCAGGTCGATTACCATATTTATGGTTCGGAATACACCGGCGAGACAGCATCGCCCGGATATTACGGATGTGAACTCCTGGCATACGGCATAAAGGCCGAGGTCAGCGCGACCACCCGCACCAGCATCGAGCGATATACCTTCCCTACCGGTCAGGGCAACATCCTGGTGAACTTCGGAGAAGGCCTTACCAACGAGACCGGAGCATGGATCCGCAAGCTAAACGAGACCGAGATCGAGGGAATGAGGCTGGCAGGAACATTCTGCTACAATTCACAGGCGGTATTCCCCGTATATTTCGCCATCCGCATCAATAAAGTTCCTTCCGGCTGCGGTTTCTGGAAGAAGCAGCCGCTGATGAAGGGAGTGGAGTCGGACTGGACTCCGGATGACGGGACATATAAGGTCTATACTAAATACGGGCGTGAGATCGCTGGCGACGACATCGGATACTGGTTCTCTTTCGAGACTTCGGAAGGCGAACAGGTGGAGCTGCAGATGGGAGTCTCTTTCGTAAGCTGCGAGAATGCATGGGAAAATCTCGATACAGAGCAGAGGCCGCTGACGCCGGGAGTCTCGAATTTCGAGAAAGTGAGGGCCGCAGCGGAAGCGGCATGGGAGTCCGACCTGTCTCGCATAAAGGTTTCCGGAGGCTCGAAGAGAGACAATGAAGTATTCTATTCCGCTCTATATCACACGCTTATACACCCAAGCATCCTCAACGACGTCAATGGAGAATATCCTTTGATGGAATCTGACGGAGTGGGTTGCGTGCCGGAGGGACATACCCGCTACAGCGTATTCTCCCTATGGGATACATACAGAAATCTGCATCAGCTGATGACCCTTGTCTATCCTGAAAGGCAGATCGACATGGTCCGCTCGATGATAGACATATATAAGGAATGGGGCTGGATGCCGAAATGGGAGCTTTTCGGCCGTGAGACATTCACCATGGAGGGTGACCCTGCGATCCCGGTCATCACGGACACATGGCTGAAAGGGCTCCGTGACTTCGACATCGGGACAGCATATGAGGCATTTGTGAAATCCGCGACCTCCAAAGGTACCGATAATCTTATGCGGCCGGACATTGACGCATACCTTGAAAAGGGTTATGTACCTCTCGGAATGTATTCCGCAGATCTGTCCGGAGACAATTCCGTGTCGCATGCTCTTGAATACTATATCGCTGATTACGCCTTGTCCCTGCTTGCGGCTGACCTCGGCCATGCAGAAGATGCAGAGAGATTCCTTGCGCAGTCGCTCCGGTATAAGAATTACTACTGTCCTGCTTTCGGTACATTCAGACCTCTGAATGCCGACGGCACTTTCCTCGAACCGTTCAATCCCCGTCAGGGCGAGAACTTCGAGCCCGTGCCCGGCTTCCACGAAGGCAGCGCATGGAACTACACATTCTATGTCCCTCACGATGTACTCGGGCTGGCGAAGCTCATGGGCGGCCGCAAGGCTTTCGTGAATAAGCTGCAGAAGGTCTTCGACGAAGGTCTGTATGACCCGGCAAATGAGCCTGACATAGCATATCCATACCTCTTCAGCTACTTCAAGGGCGAGGAATGGAGGACGCAGAAGATCGTTTCAGAGCTTCTCGACAAGCACTACACAACCCGTCCGGACGGCCTTCCCGGCAATGATGATACCGGTACGATGTCGGCATGGGCCGTATTCTCCATGATGGGCTTCTACCCCGACTGCCCGGGCCACCCGTCATACACCCTGACAGCCCCTCGCTTCGAAAAAGTGGAAATCAGGCTCGACCCTTCGCACCATGATGGCAATTCCCTTCTGGTCATCACAAAGGGCAAGCACATGAAAGGCCGTATCACCCACGCCGGACTGCTCAAAAAACACGCAGCCCGGCATATTCTTGACATTCAATGACTTACCGGAGCTTCCTGCCGCCAAAAGGGAGCAGGAGGAATATATATAACACTGATATTCAACCGATTATGCGTCACATTAGAATCATATTTGCAGCACTGCTTCTGCTTGGTTGTACGCCAAAGGAGAGTATTGACAGCTATACCGCCTATGTAGACCCGAAGATCGGGACAGGAGGGCACGGACATGTGTTTGTCGGGGCGAATGTGCCTTTCGGAATGGTGCAGCTGGGGCCGACCAGCATCCCGCAGGAATGGGACTGGTGCTCGGGATACCATGACAGCGATTCTACAGTGATAGGTTTTTCGCATACCCATCTGAGCGGCACGGGCATCGGGGACCTGTTCGACATCACAGTCATGCCGGTTGTCGGCGAGGGGCTGACCTACGCCCGCGGACGGGAGGAGGACCAGCAGTCCGGACTGTGGTCATATGCCGACCGCAGCAAGGAGGTTGCCAGGCCGGGATATTACAGCGTGCCGCTTACCAGATATGGGATCACCGCCGAAATGACTGCCACCAGCCACGTCGGAATGCACCGCTACACATTTCCCGAATCAGAAGAGGCAGGAATAGTGATCGACCTCATGAACGGAGGATGCTGGGACAGGCCGATGGATGCCTTCATCGAAAGAGTCGACCCAAGGACCGGAGATCCGGATCCGGAGGGACAGGCACTTAGGGGATATCGTTTCTCGCGAGGATGGGCCGATGATCAGAAGATATTCTTTTATGCAGAGTTCTCAAAGCCTCTGGCATCGGTCGATATCCTGAAAGATGATATCCAGATATGGACAGACGAATTCAAGAACATGTCCACATTTGCCCATGTTCATTTCAAGACAACACAGGACGAGCAGGTGCTCATGAAGGTAGCGCTTTCGTCCGTGAGCATGGAGGGCGCCTACGACAATATGCAGACAGAGCTCACCGATTGGGACTTTGATGAGACGGCAGACTTGGCAGATGATCTCTGGAATCATGAGCTTGGCCGCATTCATATCGAAACTCAAGACGAAGTCGCCAGGAAGATATTCTACACGGCCCTCTATCATACAATGATTGCCCCCAGTGAGTTCAGCGACTCCGGAGGCGAGGCTCAATATACGACATTCTCGCTTTGGGATACATATCGTGCTGCCATGCCGCTGTACAGTCTGTTCCAGCCGGACAGATATCATGAATTCATCAGCACGATGCTGCACATCTACAATGAGCAGGGCAAGCTTCCGGTGTGGCATCTGCATGGCTGCGAGACCGACTGCATGGTAGGAAGCCCGGGCATAATGCCGGTAGCAGATGCGATCGTTGCAGGAATAGCTGACGAATTTGAATTCGAGGCAATGAAGGCCTCGGCAATGAATCCGGAAAGAGGTCAGGAGTACAGGATGAAATATGGCTACATCCCATGTGACCTGATGAACGAGTCTGTGGCATACGATCTCGAATATGCTGTTGCAGACGGAGCCATCGCAAACGCAGCAAAGCATCTGAGCGAACTCTTTGCCGACCCGGATCACTACTTTGCATCACCTGAAAAGGCAGAGAAATACAGAAAGGAATATGAATACTTCAACGAAAGAAGCAAATCATACAAACACCTGTTTGACAAGGATTCAGGATTCATCCGAGGCAAGGACAGCAAAGGACGGTTCCGTCAGGAATACAGCCCGTTCGCATCGACTCATCGTGCCGACGACTACTGCGAGGGCAACGGATGGCAGTATACATGGCTGGTTCCTCACGATGTAGAGGGACTCATCGAATGCTTCGGCGGAAAGGAAAGGTTCATCAGCAAGCTCGACTCGCTGTTCATCGTTCCATCGGTCATCGAGGGTGCAGAATCCTCACCTGACATATCCGGCCTCATCGGACAGTATGCCCACGGCAATGAACCTAGCCATCATATCCTATACCTCTACACTATGGCCGGACAGCCATGGAAGGCGGCGGACAAGATCCGCGAAGTGCTCGGCACCCTCTATACCGCCGGACCTGACGGACTCGCCGGCAATGAAGATGTAGGTCAGATGTCCGCATGGTATATAATGTCGTCGATGGGATTCTACCAGGTGGAGCCAGGCTCAGGTCAATATTGGTTCGGGTCTCCTCTTTTCGACAAGGTAAGCATCAACGTAGGCAAGACCAGAAGCACGGGCGAGAATAAGTACTTCACTATCCGTGCCGAGAACAACAGCGACGACAACCGCTACATCCAGAGCATCACCCTCAACGGCAAGGCATATACAAAGGGATATCTTGAGCATAAGGACATTGCGGCAGGTGGCGAACTTGTCATCAGGATGGGAGCGGAACCTAAGGTATGGTACTGCGCCGAAGAACCGGAAGAGTATGAGGACCAGCGTCCGCTGCCTGAAGACCGTCTTTTTACATCTGACGCCGTGGAAGCTGAAATCGAAAGAGTTGTCAGAATGCTGGAGAACCCGCGTCTGAAGTGGATGTTCGCAAACTGCTATCCCAACACTCTCGACACCACAGTCCATCCGGTCGAGAGCGAGGACGGACTTCCTGACACTTTCGTCTACACTGGTGACATCCCAGCGATGTGGCTGCGCGACTCCGGAGCGCAGGTATGGCCATATGTCAGATATATAAACGAAGATTCTGAACTCAGGAAGATGATTGCAGGCGTGATCCGCAGGCAGTTCAAATGCATATGCATTGACCCCTACGCCAATGCATTCAATGTGGAGCCCATAGGCGCTGCCGACAAGACCGACTGGCCTGTGGCTGATCCATATGTCTTCGAACGCAAATGGGAGATCGACTCGCACTGCTACCCTATCCGCCTTGCGTATGAATACTGGAAGAAATGTGGCGACGATAGCATATTTGATGCAGTATGGCATGAGGCCATAGGCAAGATTGTGGCAACGCTCAAGGAGCAGCAGCGCAAGGACGGACACGGAAGCTACCGCTTCCTGCGCGTCACAGACCGCCAGCTTGACACCAAGTGCGTCGTGGGCAAGGGCAACCCTGTCAATCCGGTCGGCCTCATAGCCTCGGCATTCCGCCCGTCGGACGACGCGACCACATTCGAGTTCCTCGTGCCGTCAAATTTCATGGCTGTCACATCGCTGCGCAAGGCTGCCGAGATCCTCCGCGAGGTGAACAATGACACCGCGCTCGCCCAGGAGTGCCTTGACCTTGCGTCTGAGGTCGAGCAGGCACTTAAGGAGCATGCAGTATATGAGCACCCTGAATATGGAAAGATCTATGCCTATGAGGTGGACGGCTTCGGCAGCCAGTTCCTCATGGACGACGCTAATGTGCCGTCGCTTCTTGCAATGAGCTATCTCGGGGACGTCCCAGCCGATGACCCTATATATCAGAATACCAGGAAGTTCGTATGGAGCGAAGCAAATCCTTATTTCCATCGCGGAACTGCAGGCGAAGGCATCGGCGGGCCGCACATCATGTCGGAAGTGGTATGGCCGATGAGCATCATGATGAAGGCATTCACATCTGACTCCGACGACGAGATACGCGAATGCATCTGCCAGCTTATGACCACCGATGCAGGTACGGGCTTCATGCACGAGTCCTTCCACAAGGACAACGCCGAGGTCTTCACCCGCGAATGGTTCGCATGGCAGAACACCCTCTTCGGAGAACTCATCCTGAAGATCATCGATGACGGAAGATTACACGTATTGAACAATATAATATAGTGGAATGCAATCATCTGAATATCAACACATTGACCACACCCACGTGCTCCCCTTTGACGGCACGTGGGTTGTAGCAGATCGTTGTATATCAATTGGTTACGCTCCACTAACAATATGATTCCACTATGATTAAACGACTTCTTATAGCAGCACTGGTGCTGGTTGGCTGCAGGCAGGAGCCGGAGCTGGTGACAGAGCCGGCCGACTATGTTTCCACCCTCGTCGGAACGCTCTCCGAGCATTCCTTCTCGACAGGGAACACCTACCCTGCCATCGCCCTTCCATGGGGAATGAACTTCTGGACCCCGGTCACAGGAAAGATGGGAGACGGATGGGCATATCGCTATGACGCGCATCACATCCGTGGCTTCAAGCAGACCCACCAGCCTTCGCCATGGATCAATGACTACGGTCAGTTTGCCATAATGCCTGTACGCGACGCGGAAAAGGTTGACCAGAATGCAAGAGCCAGCTGGTTCTCGCATCACAGCGAGACCGCCAGGCCATATTACTATCAGGTTTACCTCGCTGACCACGATATCAATGTCGAGATTGCCCCAACCGAAAGGGCGGCATCCCTCCTCTTCACTTTCCCGGAAAGCGAGACATCCGGCATCATCGTGGACGCTTATGACGAAGGCTCATACATAAAGGTACTCCCGGAGAAGAACGCCATCATCGGCTATACCACAAAGAACAGCGGCGGCGTTCCGGAGAACTTCCGCAACTGGTTCGTAGTGAAGTTCGACAAGCCTGTCGAGGGCTACACCGTATACGACGGTCCATCGAAGGCCATTGAAGGTGCCGAATTCGAAGGCGACCATGCACTCGCCGTTGTTACATTCAAGACTGCACGTGGGGAAAAGGTGAATGTCCAGACAGCATCCTCATTCATATCACTCGAACAGGCCTGGACCAACTTCAAGGAGCTTGAGGGCAAATGCTTTACTGAAGTACGTGACGCAGCAAAGGCACGCTGGAACGACGTCCTCGGCCGCATCCAGGTGGGCGGAGGCACAGAAGACCAGTACAGGACATTCTACTCATGCCTTTACAGGAGCGTACTTTTCCCTCGCAAGTTCTATGAAATAAATGAAGACGGAGACATTGTCCATTACAGCCCGTATAACGGAGAGGTATGTGACGGATATCTCTATACAGACACCGGTTTCTGGGATACTTTCCGCGCCCTCTTCCCTCTCCTGAACCTTGTATATCCTTCAGTCAATGCTGAGATACAGCAGGGTCTGGCGAATATCGCGCGAGAGAACAGTTTCCTTCCTGAATGGGCCAGCCCCGGCCACCGGGACTGCATGGTCGGCAACAATTCTGCCTCGGTCGTTGCTGATGCCATAATTAGCGGAGTCACCCCCGAAAAGGACTGGCAGACTCTATACGACTGCCTGGTCTACGGCACAGAGCATGTCCATCCTGAAATCAGCTCTACAGGCCGACTCGGCCATGAATATTACAACACCCTCGGCTACATCCCATGCGACGTCGGCATCAATGAAAGCGTTGCACGTACATTGGAATATGCCTACAACGACTGGTGCATCCTGCAGATCGCGAAGAAGCTCGGCCGTCCGGCTGATGAAATCGAGAAATGGGAATCAAGCTCGGACAACTGGAAGAATGTCTTCGATCCTTCGCACAAGCTGATGTGCGGACGCAATCTTGACGGCAGCTTCCAGGAGCCGTTCAGCCCGTACAAATGGGGAGGCGTGTTTACCGAAGGCAATGCATGGCACTACACATGGTCTGTCTTCCATGATGTCGAAGGCCTGATGGAGGCCATGGGAGGAAAAGAGGAATTCGTCCGGATGCTTGATTCGGTCTTCGTCGTCCCACCGATATATGACGACAGCTATTACGGCTACCGCATCCACGAGATCACTGAAATGCAGGTCGCGAATATGGGAAACTATGCCCATGGAAACCAGCCTGCGCAGCATATGATCTATCTGTACAACTGGGCTGGAGAGCATCATAAGACGGAAAAACGCGTACGGGAGGTCATGGACAGACTGTACAAGGCCACTCCGGACGGATACTGCGGAGACGAGGACAACGGCCAGACTTCGGCATGGTATGTATTCTCAGCGCTGGGATTCTATCCCGTATGCCCGGCTTCCGGAGAATATGCAGAAGGAGCTCCGCTGTTCGAGAGATTTGTCATTCACCGGGATGACGGCAGCGTCATAACAGATTTTAAAAACATATCTTTGTAAGAGTATCATGAAGAGATTTTTCCTTTTACTGACATCAGCTACGCTTGCGGTCTGCGGATGCAAGGACATTCATGAACCCGAAGACGCGAAGAAGCCTGACATCACCCTTACCATAGGAAATGTCAGGAGCACTTCCGAGTCCATTACCCTCACCCTTTCCGCAAAGGGCGAGGATCTGGACATATATACCAGATGGGGTGTCACATACAGCGAAACGGCATACAAGACAATGGGAAGAGCCATAAGCGTGGATGGAACCCCTTCTGACGGAAGCCATGAAGTTACCGTTGACGGACTTCCGAGCGAGACTCAATACTATTTCTGGGGATGGGCATACGACAGGGAAGGCAACAGGATATGGACAAAAGACTCCACAAAGGTAAGCACAGCCGAAAAGCCGAAGCCGATGCCGGCGAAACTGTCCGGAACCGTCATCGGAAGCGTTTATTCTGTTGACTACTCTAACAGTCAGAAATCCACAACGGTCAACATCAAGACCAATGTCTTTGACGGTAACTATGACACTTACTTCGCTTCATACGACCGTTCAGGCACATGGGTAGGCCTTGATCTGGGAAAGAAGCATGTGATCACCAAGGTAGGATATTCGCCGCGCATCACACAGCCAGGCAGAGTGGAGCTGGCCATGATCGAGGGTGCGAACAAGCCGGACTTCAGCGACGCCATTCCTATACATATGATCAAGCGGCCGGCTCCGGAGAGGCAGATGACCTACGAAGACACCTACTGTTCCAGAGGATTCAGATATGTCCGGTATGTTTCCCCTAACGACGTCAGGTGCAATCTTGCGGAGCTGGAATTTCATGGATATGCAGACGAGGGAGACGATTCAAGACTTTATCAGATAACGAATCTTCCGACAGTCATCATCAATACCGCTAACGCTCAGGACATCGTATCGAAGGAGAATGAGATTTCCAGCAATGTGTATATAATCTCCGAAAACGGTACCAACCTGCTTGCAACAAGCGAGACAGGCGTGCGAGGACGCGGAAACGCAAGCTGGGACCAGTTCCCAAAGAAGCCTTACAGGCTCAAGTTCGACAAGAAGCAGAGTCCGCTGGATGCCCCTGCTTCGGCAAAGAAATGGACCCTCATCAGCAATTACAGCGACAAGACCCTGATGAGGAACATCATAGCATTCAAGGTCAGCAGGCTGTTCGGAGCCGCATTCACTCCATACTGCCGTCCCGTCGACCTCGTAGTGAACGGTGAATATAGAGGATGCTATCAGCTCTGCGACCAGGTCGAGGCCGCAAAGGACAGGGTGCCTGCGAAGGACGGCTATCTCATTGAGATTGATGCATATGCATGGAAGGAGACCCATTGTTTCTGGTCATGGAAGGGAACGCCTGTCACCATCAAGCATCCCGACGAGGAAGACTGCACCCAGGCTCAGAGAAGCCATATCGAGAATTTCTTCAATCAGATGGAATCGGCTGCCCACAGATCGGACTTTGCTGATCCGGACAATGGTTTAAGGAAATATCTCGATATAGAAAGTTTCCTCCGCAACCTTCTGATCGGCGATTTCTGCGGCAACACCGACCTCCTCTGGAGCGTGTACATGTACAAGGATGCCGAGGACGGAGTGCTATACACCGGCCCGACATGGGACCATGACCTTTCATTTGACAATGACTACAGGTCATATCCTATAAACGCAAACAATGATTTCATCTACATCACCGTGCCGTCTCCTGCAAGCGACGCAGTCCGGGAGATGACGGACAGGATAGTGAAGAAGGATCCGGAAGCAAGGAAGATGCTCGCTGAAATATGGGAGGAGGCATACGAAAAGGGAGGCCTCAAAGACCTCCCTGCATATGTTGACGAGACCGCCGCCCTGCTTCATGAATCTCAGGAACTGAACTTCAAGAGATGGAAGATCCTGGACTATAAGGTCCACATGAACTTCCAGGCTCTCGGCTCATACGACGCTGAAGTGCAGTTCATGAAGAACACGATCAAAGAGCGTCTGGTCAAGTTCGACGGTTACGTCAAGAACAACGATTAAAGTCCGCGTCCGCGAAGAAGCGCGCCAGAATCCGGATCTGCGCCACGGAAACGGCGGTAGAGATCCATAGGTTCGTCGCTGCCGCCCATCTCGAGGACATTGCGGCGGAATGACATCGCAGTCTCCTTGTCGAAGATTCCCTTCTGCATGAAGAGCTCGAATGCATCCTTGTCAAGCACCTCTGCCCAGAGGTAGCTGTAATAGCCTGCACTGTATCCGCCGCTGAAGATATGGGCGAAATATGTGCTGCGGTAGCGTGGGATGATCTCGTCGATGAGGCCCATCTCCTTGCATGCAGCTTCCTCGAATGCCATAGGGTCGAGTCCCTCGGCAGAAGTAAGCTCATGCCATTTCATGTCAAGGATCGATGCAGCAGCAAGCTCGGTGGTCATGAAGCCCTGGTTGAAGTTTGCAGCAGCCTCGATCTTCGCTACGAGCGAATCCGGAATGACCTCGCCGGTCTCATAATGACGTGCATAGCCTGCAAGGACCTCCTTCTGGAATGCCCAGTTCTCCATGATCTGTGAAGGGAGCTCGACGAAGTCACGTGCCACTGATGTACCGCTCACGCTCTTGTATGTACACTGGCTCAAAAGTCCGTGAAGCGCATGTCCGAACTCATGGAAAAGAGTCTCCACCTGGTCGAGGGTAAGAAGCGAAGGCTTATCCTCTGTAGGCTTTGCGAAGTTTCCGACGTTCACGATGACAGGACGGATGTCTTCGCCGTCAAGAACCTCCTGGTTCACGAAGTTGGTCATCCATGCACCGCCTCTCTTTGTGCTGCGCGGGAAATAGTCGGTAAGGATCACTCCGATAAGGGAGCCGTCGGCGTCAGTGACCTTGAATCCCTCCACCTCCGGATGATACACCGGAATATCCTCAAGCTTCTCATACTGAAGGCCGAAGAGCTTTGTAGTAAGGTCGAACACACCCTGACGTACATTCTCCATCTGGAAGTACGGCTTTGTCTGCTCCTCGTCGAGGGCGTACTTTGCCTTGCGCACTTTCTCTGTGTAATATGCCCAGTCCCATGGCTCGATCACGCTGCCTTCAGGAAGAAGGCCTGCCTTGATGTCCTCGTCCATGACAAGCTGCATGTCAGCGATCTCCTCCTTTGCCTTCTCCACTGCCGGAGCCATGATGCTTGAAAGGAATGTATCCACAGTCTGAGGATCGCCTGCCATCTTGTCGGCAAGGATCATAGCTGCAGGAGTGTCATATCCAAGAAGGTTGGCCTTCTCGATGCGGAGAGCCATCATCTTCACTATAAGCTCCTTGTTGTCATACTCGTTGTCGTTGTTTCCGCGTGATGCATAAGCCTTGAACATCTTCTCACGGACAGCACGGTCCTCTGTCGCTGCCATAGCCTCGCCATACTCAGAAACAGACACACCGAACTCCTCCGCAAATGCGTTGTTCTCGGCGAGAAGGTTGTTTCCGAATGTGTTTCCGAGAGATGAAAGCTCCATGTTGATCTCACGCATACGTGCCTGCTCGGCCTCGCCAAGGGCGATACCGTTCTTCACAAACGCATTGTAGAGCTTCTTGAGGGTCATCTTCTGCTCCTGATTGAGACCGAGTTCATCGATCTGGCTGTAGAGAGCCTCGACCTTCTTGAAGAAATAAGGGTTCATGAAGATATTGTCGCTGTGGACAGAGATGAGAGGGAGAGCCTCCTCGACGATCTTCTGAAGCGACTCGGTCGCATCAGACTCGGAGATGTTGAAAAGCACCATTGAGACACGGTCAAGGATGGCGCCAGAACGCTCGTAAGCCTCGACGACATTCTCGAATGTAGGTGCATCAGGATTGGCGATGATAGCATCGATCTCTCCCTGCTGCTGACGGATACCCATCTCGATTGCAGGGATGTAATGTTTCTCCTGGATCTGGGTAAAGTCTGGAATTCCGTAAGGTGTGTCCCATCCTGTGAGGAAAGGATTGTTTGTGTTGCAGGATACCGCTGCCATGATGATTGCTGTAATCAGTAGTATTTTTTTCATATTTCGGGTTGTTTTATTCATACCAAGGGGTTCCGTCGGCCTTTCTGACGCCGTCAAGGTCGATGAGGGTGAACTGGGCTGCACCTTTGTACTCGGTAAGGATGCCGGTGAAAGATACGGTAGCCTTGCCGTCAAGCACATCCTGCGGGATCTCTGTGTCCGCGAAGCGCGCATATCCGCTCGAACGCACCTGCACATCGGTCTTGCCCATCCTGAAATACTGGCTCACCGAATATGCCATGGATCCGATGCCGGTAGTCCTGAGCAGCTCACCGACTGTTGTTCCTGCCGCCTCGACGCTGTCGAAATTGCCGGCAAGAAGGTATTCCTTCCATTTCTGCTCCGAACATGCCCATGTGGTCACTCCGTAATTGTCCGGACCTTCCTCATCGATGAAGATGCCGTTGTTGTTATAGTCCTTCCTGTTTCCGTTAGGATCTACATATGCAAGGATGAAGATATGGTTGTCATACTTCAGGTCCTTGATTGTCACAAGACGGCCGAGATTGACCTCCTTGTGAAGGTCAGCTTCAGTGATCACGACAGGCTGTACAGGATCGCCATACTCGCCCTTGAACACATGCTGGTCAATGATGTATGCATGCTCGAGATAACCGGTCTCATACTCCCCTGTCGGGTCCTCATAGCCGATATTGATCATGCCGTTGTAGTCGCCGACTGTAAGGCCGGAGCAGTCTATATAGAGCCACTGTCCGAGCTTGTACTCGTTGTAAAGGCCGTTCTTTCCGATCTTTATCTCGATTCCGGCTGTCTCGTCCTGGATGTAAAGGCTCTTGTAAAGGTTGCCGACCTGGTCGGATGTGGTCACCTGGCCTTTGATCACGCAGTTCTTCTCCACCACATACGGCTTATTGCCGTTCTCGGCATACATCGCCTTCACATCAGCGATGGATGTGAACTTTCCGAAGTCTGCGTCAGTATAGATGTACTGCTCCTGGGGATCGGGATATTTGCCTGTGAACACAGGCTGGAACTCCTCGCATCCTGCGAAGAGCGCCGCTGCAGCAATGATTAATGTATATACTCTCTTCATAATATTCATTTTAAGATCCTTCGCTACGCTCAGGATGACAAGCGCTAGAATCTGAAATAAAGGTTCAGCATGTAGTTGAATCCCTGCATGTAGAAATACTTCGAATCGAACTTGTAGTATCTCTCCATGGTCTCGCTGTCGGCAAGACGGGTTCCTTCATATCCTCCGGTCCTCACGTTGCGGTTGTTGGTGATGTTCTGAAGGTTGAGAGAGAATCCGAAGTTGTACTTGCGGTCGATGTACCATGATTTTCCGATGCTCGCATTGAGCAGGAATGCAGGAGCGAAACATTCCTGACCTGTAAGGTCCTCCACCTCTACAGGAGTGATGTTCCAGTCCGGACCGGCCACGATCCAGTCAGTCCTGTAGAGAGGGTTCATGTCAAGATATGACTTCGCGAAATACTGCGCATGAAGTTCGAAGAACCAGTACGAGTTTGTCCTGTAGTTGAGTCCGAGGTCAGCTGCAAGCTGAGGAGTTGAAGGAACATAATGTTTCTGGTACCTTTCGACAACAGGATCTCCGTTAAGGTCTGTCTCATAGACGGTTTCGCCGTCCATTACTGTCTTCCTGTAGACAGGGCTGCTGGCCCAGTAAGGTACAGGCTGGTCATCGTATACAAGCTCTGCACTGTTGTCGACCGTCATGGTCATGCGAGGAGTGGATGTATATATGTACTCACCCCAACTGAGCGCTCCGGCAACAGAAAGGCCCTGCACAGGAAGCGGGATCTTGAAGCCCATCTCGAGACCGAGATGCCTCTGGTCGATTCCGTTCATGGCAAAGTTCACGAATGAGTTCTGCGAGTCATCATAGAAGCTCATCATGTCGGTCTGGTCAGCGATATTGGTCCAGAATCCTGTGATACGGAAGTTATAGCCGTTGTTGCTGTACTGATAGTTGAGATCGGCAGAGGCTGTCTTCACTGTAGTCAGGTTCGGAACCAGCGAGTTTCTTGTACGTGGAGAGATGAACGACTGCGCAAATGTAGGGGCATCATTGAAATATGCTCCGTTTGCATAGATCCTGTGTCCACCCTCGAAATGATACTGAAGTCCGAGCTTCGCTGAATATGTAAGGAAGTCTGCAATTTCAGAATTTCCTTTTGAAGTGAGGGCCTTGCCTGTCTTTTCATCGTATGTGGTAAGCACCTTGCCCTCATACATCATCTCGTTTCCATTCTCGTCGAGTCCTGCAAAGAGGCCCTTCCTCACGAGACCTTCCCTCCAGAACTTCGCATATCCCGCCTCCAATGCAAGGTTGGCCTTGAATCCTCCGAGATCGAGAGCGCCGTTTGCCCATACATTGGCATTGCGGACATGGGCATAATAGTCATATCCGTATTTGTCGCCTTCCTTAAGGGCCTTTGCCTCACCATGCTCAAGGAAATAATCAAGGTCGTTCTGCACCATTGTAGGAGACGAAGCGAAATCACGCTCCGCGAACTGGTCGATGTTCAGATAATAGTCACCGCCGAGAAGATCATCCATCTTCTTGTAATATTCCGTGCGGTTCCATTTATAGTTCACACCACCGGTAAGGGTGAAGATCTTTGACGCCATCCACTTGACGCTTGCGTTGAGATTGATGTCGTTCTGATCGACGCGACGCTCCTCGACCGCATATTTAGAGCGGCGGAGTCCGTCAGCATCGTAATTGTTCCAGTTGACGTTGTAGAGACGGTCCCAGTTCAGATGAGTGTATTCAGGGATATCGTTGATCCATGCATCCTTTGCCCATGCCGCCTTCTCGAAATTCAATCTTCCGTAGTCCTTGTTGTCCATCCAGTAGTAGCTAGGAAGATTGCGGTAATAGTCCGGACGCGGGTCAGCTGCGTCATACCAGTCCATTGCGGTATATCCGTTCTTTCCGGTACGCCAGAGCAATGTAGCGGAAGCCTCGACATTGTCAGAAGGGGTCACGGTGTACTTCAGGATGGTCACAGGCTCGAATGTCTTGCGGACACGGGAGTTGCGGACCTTGCCGTTCTGATAACCCCAGTTGCTGTTGTACATATTGTCCCCCATAAGGTCATACACCTCCTGGGTAGATGCGTTCTGCGCGCCACGCTGGCCCGGAGCCGCAAAGGTCACAAGGCCGATGCGATGGATGTCTCCGAATTTCTTCTCGACGCCGGCATAATATGCGAAGTTACGGTAGTAGACTCCTTTCACCCAGTCATTTCCACCGATACGGGCAGAAACGTTGAATGCATATGACCAGCCGTTGTCAAGCTCGCCGGAAGCATATGTAGCCATAAGGCGGAGACGGTAAAGGGCGCTGTTGGTAAGTGCGCTGAAACGCCAGCCTGTGCGGACGCTTGAAGGCATAGCATGGATGTTCGTCACTCCGTTGTATCCGCCGTAGCCATAGTCAGACACCTCGTTTCCAATGGTGGTCTCCTTGCTCCTCATGGCCTCGTTGAGACCGCTCCAGAGGGAATATGGAGAATAGCCTGTGATGGCATCGTTCATCCTTATGCCGCTGAGGTACACGTCCTGGGATTCATTTGTGTATCCCCTGTTCTTGAAACGGATGTTGCTGAAGCCGAAGCTCGCGATGTTGGTGAACGGATCGTTGCTGTCGAAAAGGATCGAAGGAGCATCTTCAAAGCCTGAATCGTCCATATCGAACTCCGCGAAGTTAGAATCATCGACATCGGTGACAACCTGTTCCATGACCATACCTACGAAGATAAGGTCCTTCACATAGCCTTCGACGGTCACATTCACATTTGCATCCAGGAAGCCGACAGCCTTGATGGTCATATCATACATGCCGTTCGGAAGCGCCTCGATAAGGAACTTTCCTTCGGCGTCAGACACGGCGGAAGCCACGGTCTCGCCTCCCTGGGAGAGTGTGATTGCGGCAGCAGGAACCGGAGCCCTGCCGGCACGGTTCACGACCGTACCCTTCACGCCTCCCCAGTCGCTTTTCTGTGCGAAGAGGGACAGTGAGCAAAGCATCGCCGCAATGAATAGTAATGTTTTCTTCATCATTTGATTCTAGTTATGAAGATCCTTCACTTCGTTCAGGATGACAATAAACACTGTCATTCTGAGCGTCAGCGAAGAATCTTTTTTCTATTTAGTGATTACGATGTAAGTCGGATAATGGTCGCTATAGCCTCCGATGAAGGCTCCGTTAGAGAAAGTCCTGAACGGAGTACCCTTGTACTGGCCTTTCTGGTTGGTCAGGAATTTAGGGTTATAGATACGTCCATAGTAACCCTTCTTGTGAAGCTGACGAAGGCCGAAAGTGCCCTCCTGAGGGTTTGCAAGGGCATTGTTGACCAGAAGGAGGTCATATATGCTCCATACTCCCTGATATGCGAGCGAGCCGAATCCAGCCTTGAGCATTGAAGTGAACGGAGAGAAGAAGTCCTTGTCAGTAACATCTTCCTTAAACTCCCTGCCGTGGAGATACTCGGCCATCGATGTGTCTGTAGGGTTGTCGTTCATGTCACCCATGCACACGATCTTGATTCCGGGGTATTTCTCCTGCATCTTCATCGCATGCTCATACATGATCTCGCCGCCACGGTCGCGAAGCTGATTGCCGCCCTTCTTTCCGCCTGCACGCGATGGAAGATGGGCTACATATATCGCGAAATGCTCGCCGTCGATGGTTCCATGCACCATGAGTATGTCACGGGTACGGAAATAGTCCCTTTCCTCCTGCGTCTGGATCCAGTCGATCGAGCTGCCCTCGAATGTGAACGGAATAGATTCGCTTTCAATGAATCTGAACACCTCCGGCTTATAGAGCAGAGCAACGTCCACTCCACGTCTGTCCGGTCCGTCATAATGCACGATCTGATAATTGGCTTCAGCGATCTGCGGCTCCATGACAAGATCCTCTAGCACAAGCCTGTTCTCGATCTCGGAAACACCGAGCAGAGCATGCCATGCACCGTTTTCCTCCTTCATGGACCTTATGACCTTGGCCATGTTCTGAAGCTTCTTCTGATACTTTGCTTCAGTCCATTTGTTCTTTCCTTCCGGAAGGAACTCCTCGTCATTCTTTGCAGGGTCATCGTATGTGTCGAACAGATTCTCAAGGTTGTAGAATCCGATGACATAGTTCTTTTCGCCCTTCTGGGCATAAGCGCAGGTGCAGAAAAGCACCAGGGCTGTCAGGGTATATAATATCCTTTTCATTGATTTGAATTTCTGTTTTACAGACCCCAGATGGAGTTTGTCAGAGGGTCTTCGGCTTCCAATGCCGCAGCACGTTCCTCACCGAGCTTTGCAGGAAGATTCACGAAGAAATCCATCCCGAGCATTTCCTCAAGCTCATCCACCGACATGGCCAGGCTTCTGAGAGAAGTGCTGCCGCTATAGCTCTTGTGTTCGGTATAGAACGCCATCGCCGCCCATGTGCTTATGGTCGAAGACTTGCTGTAACGGAGAAGGACCTTGTAGTAGCCCACAGGCACGGTCATCTTCTTTCCGTCGGAATCCTGGGTGAATGTAGTGCTGCCGTCGACAACACATCCGGTCACCACATATGTAGTGTCGGATGTATTGGCCAGGGTACGCACCTTGCTTTCCAGTGTCTGCCAGATGCCCTCGTTATGGGCATTGAGCTGAGGCGTCATGTTCGATCCATAGAAGGTCTGGACATTGGCATTGTAGCTGCAGAGCCTGTCGGCAGATGGGACCTGATGGCCTCTTGCATACGAGCCGCCGTATCCGCCGAAAGGAGCGGGAGAATATTCCGGTCCGAGAATAGGGTCATATGCCCATGCATCGGTACGGCTGACGGTCTTGTTGGTATACATCGAGCAGAGCGGATATGCCATCCAGAGCGCCACAAGGTCCTTCTGGCTCCAGCCGAATGAATAATTGCGGTACTCCTTCCCGTTCATCTCGAAGCTGTAGCTGTAATAGCCGAGGTCAGGATTGTCCATAGCGGGAAGTTCCAGCCATGACACCTTGGCCAGGTCCGTATCAGGCTGCGGAACCGGATCCGGTTCCGGCTCTGGCTGCTGGCCCGATCCTGCCTGTTCAACCATACATGATGTCCACCTGCTGCCATTGTCGAGAACGATCTTGAGCCTGCGGCTGTCCTCTGAGTCATTGACCTGATATGAAAGGATCACATTGCTCATGTTGCCCTTTCCCGAGTCGATGTTCAGGCTGGCCCAGTCTATGTCCGAGTCGTCTTCAGCATCCATAAGGATAAGAGTCCACGATGTATTGCACCTGACATTCACGAACATCTGTCCCTTGCCCGAAGCCACGGAAGGAGTCTTCACGGACACCTCAAGGACATCCTTTTCCTCCACCGGCTTCGCACAGGAAGATACAGCCAAGGTGCAGAAGGCCATCACGACCGCTGCAACCTTGGATATTGAAATGAATCTTGTCATTATTCTGTATATACTGCTATGCTCTTGATATAGACAGCTGCCGCAGAAAGAGTCCAGTTGAGCTCGATCTTGCCTGAAGCCGAACCTTCAAACACATAATCGGCAGCAGAGTTGGTTGTCTTGACCGGCGAACCGAATTCCGAGCCGCCGACCTTGACTACAAGCGTTGCATCAGTACCTGAAGCGCCTGATGTATTGATCACCATCTTCTTGATTGTTCCGCTGATGCCGTCAGTTGACAGAGAGATAGATGAAGCCGGATCAGCTTTCTTTCCCATCTGGAGGCCACGGCCATTCTGCGAATCATATCCGAGGAAATCAGCATCATTCATCACAAATGTCCATGTAACGCCGTTCAAAGTGACGTTTTCGAGCAATGAGCCTGTAGAACCAAGGTCTCCTTCCGCGAATGTATATGACCATGAAGCGTCAGAAACGTCTCCACCTCCGGTCGATCCGCCTTCGCCTGGAACATGGCTGATATAGTATGCAGGAACCTTGCTTCCGCCTCCCTGCGGCTCACCGTTGTAGGAGCCCCTGAGGGTACCGAGGGTCACTGTGTCGCCTACCTTGAGGCCGATGCTGTTGAATGACTTGTCATTATATCCAACCCAGCCGTTTGTAAGGCCATAGATATAGACTTCGCCTGTGCCGTCATTGATATGAAGGTTTCCATATGCATTTCCGGAAACGATGGATGTGATCTCGCCGGTGAGTTCATACCATGTGTCAGAGCTTTCCGGAGCCGCGAGGAAGTCTGCAACGGTAGCCTTGATAAGAGACTCCGGCTTTTCGCTCTCGTTTCCTCCTGTCGAACCGCTTCCGTCAGCCTTGAAGCTTACGATGTATGCATCCACGACCTCATGCTGGGACTTCTGCTCATAGTAGAGGTACTTTCCGTAGATTGTGATCGTTCCGCCGTTTGAGATCTTGTCAGTCCATTCGGCCTTGCTTGCATCAAGAACCGAATATACATAGATCTTTCCTGAATCATCCGTAAGGTCAAAGCTGCAGTATGTCGGATTGAAGCCGGAAACCTTTCCGGTAAGTTCATAGTAGTTTGAATTGTCCGCTGCAGCGATGAACTCCTCAACGGTCTTCTTGCCCTTTGATTCCGGTGCAGTTGTCGAGCCGCCGCCTGTGCTGCCGCCAGCTGTGAAATCCATCTCCACGCCCTTTGAGAAATCAACTGTCGCACCGCCATCTGAGATGACAAGCTTGAAGTCGTCCATACGGTATGAACTTGCAACATCCACCTTGATGCAGATGGAAAGATTCTCTGTGCCGGCAGGAACCGAGAAATCAGCAGTAGCGATGTTCCAGCGGCCTTCTGTGCCTTCGCCCGCAAATGTGTAATCTGTAATCTCCACCCACTTTGCAGCATCGTTGCTGACAAAGATATGATACTCGGACTTTGTAAACACGCTTCCGTTATCCTGTGAGTACTTCTCTGTACCGAATGTAAGAGTGAAATCGGTAGCACCGCCAAGAGCGATGTTCTTTGTCGCGAGATATGCCGACTTTCCGAAGAACATGTTGTTCTTGCCTGATCCCGGATAGTCAGAATAGTTGCTGTTTGATGTGGAGTTTGCACGGGCAGACATTCCGCTGTATGAATATTCCACATTCGCAGCGCCTGTTCCAGTCTCATTCATCCAGCCGTCGAACTGATCGAGATATGGCCAGCTTGATCCTGAACCATAGGTTTTTTCAGCCTCGACCTTGTCATAGTCATTGTAATATACCACAAGAGCCTCTGCCGATCCGCCAGGTCCTGCCTGCGATACGGTCAGGTACTTGCTCTTCATGCCGATCGTGAACTTGAGGTCAACCTCACGGTCCATGCCGGAGTTCTCAAGGACAGTCACCGTAACTGTCTGGTCATCAGCTGATGCCGAGCCTGATTCAGGGTTTACGACCACCCAGTCCGCATTGGTCTCGACCATCCAGTCACGGGTCGCATTCAATGTCAAGGTCTGGTTTCCGCCAGCCTCGTCAAAGGTCATCTCAGTCACGCTGAGGGTAAGGTTTGGAGTTCCCAGATTCTGCTCCTCCTGCTCGCAGGCAGCAAAAATCGCCATGGAAGCAATGACTCCAAAGATAAATCTTCTCAATTCCATAATGAAATCCATATAAATTGTTAATGCCTAATGTCTTAAGGACAGTTCCCTTGAACTTACAAAAATAATGAATTTTCCGTTATGAGCAATGAAGAGTAAAATAAAATCAGACGGCCTTTTTGAGACCGTCTGAAGTAAAACAGTTTATCAGTATCAATATTCGGATACCGGAGCTGCCCCATTTTTATCCAATGCAGGAATGTCAAGAGAATAGAGTTCTCCGGCATTTTCGTCAGCATCAAAAGGTATGGCGAACAATCTATATCCGCATCCCCATTCAAGCTGCACCTCAGTCACGCCTTCTGCGATGAAGGTATATGTTCCCAGATACTCGTCATCAAGGAGAATGGCACGTATTTCCTCATCAGTGATGCCCTCTTCCTCAAGAATCTGCTCAGGATAGATCGTATACACTGCATTCGATGCGGAATTTTCCAGAGCGAACTTCAGGCGTACCACCGCCCATCCGGCAAATTCCCCATACATGTCCGGATCGGCAGCAGCCAGGGCGTCACCATCAAAATATTTAAGCAACGAAGCGCTCACTGCAGCATCCGTAGCATTCTCCGAAGGAGCGTCAAACTCTTTAATCGCGACTTCCGATGCGAAGTTTCCATCCTTGTCGACACAGACAGCACACGCATAATGCTTTTCGCCAGGTTTGATGGAGAACGCTCCGGTCTGCTCGCCACGATGCGCGTAATACTTCGCGAATTCAGCCCGGTCTTCGCAATCACCGAATACGATCGCCTGTCTTATCTGACTGTCAATGAGCTTCTTGACCGCATCCGCATCAGTTCCTCCCTGTTTCAGAAGACGTGCTTCATCGGTAACGATCGCAAGGTATGCAACGCTTGCGTCTGATGGCTTGAATGTGACATTGGCGCTGCGCGGGGTCAAAGTGCCCAATTCTATTCCGAACGTCACATCCTTCGGGTCATTAGGCTCAAGAGTCCTGAACTTCTTTGTAGCAAGCGGTGTCGTGAATCCTCCGTCATATCCGAAAACGATTATCATATATTCGGTGTCCGGGTCGAGAACTCCGTCAAAGGAATGCACCATCTCACCGGTATTCGTATGGAGGCCGAAGAACGGCTTGTAGTTCTTCTCCAGGAAAGTCGCAAGTTCGTCCATTGTCATATCCTTGTAGACGAACTCCGGGAACTCAAGCCACACATACTCGTCGTCAGTCGATGGAGTGATGAACAGCATCGCCGAAGTTGCTGTTATCTGGTCGATCTCTATCTCAAAATAATTGTCAACCTGTTCCAGAGCCGGGGTAACCGTCGTCAGGGATTCCACATCCGATATGATTTCACCCATTTCACCTGTATAGCAGACAAAGACAACAAACGACTGTTCCGGCTGAAGTCCTGTGACCTCACGCTCATACACCCCGGTCTTCATGAGTTCGCTTATTGACAAGTCGCTGTTCTCCAGCAGCATTGTCTCTATGAAATTGGTCGCTGTGGCATGCATGTCATCCAACGGACCGAAGGTCGACAGGTATTCTTCTGTCGCCACTCCGCAGAAATAAGGAGCATCCGGATCAGAAGGAACGATCTTAACCTTGCAGTGACTTGAATGAAGGTCATAAACCTCTATTTCAAATTTACCGTCAACCTTGGCTGGGTCCTTCTGCGGCTCGCATGCAAGAGCCACAAAAGCGGCCACAAGAATCACAAAGAAATCTCTGACACTTTTCATCACTGATTGTATTTATATGATACAGACTCTCCTATCGGACATATCGCGCAGTTCGCCAGATTGTACCTGCCGTCATCCGTTGCGGCATTGACCAGAACCATGACCTTGCAGTTCTCCGCATTCCAGCTGTCGTCCAAAGCGATCACGAAGGATTTCTCCGCAGTCTCTCCCTTCTTGAGGACATCGACATTCTCCCCATATATGCGCATATTGAGAGTCTTTCCGGCCATTACCCTTATCGCATTGCTGTGTGTATTCATCCAGTCGTCGAACGCTCCATCCTGCTTTGCCCTGATTCCGTCCTCAAGGACCCACACAGCTATGCGGTACTTGTTCTCCTTCGCGGCCTTTACCTGGACATTCACTCCAAGGCTGGAGCCTGTCTGACGGACAGAGGCGGCTATGCCAGCATCTGCAGCGTCCTGATGCAGATTGTCTATATGCGACTTTATCACGTCGACCGCCAGCGAAGTGCCTGTGTTTTCCTTCGTAAGATTGAATGTGAGTTCAGGGTAGTATCCGCTGCAGAATGCCTGCGAGAGATTGGATGCGGCTGTAGAATATGCCGGATCGTCAGAATTATACGAATGGGATGCAACGTGCTGATATTTATCCGCATATGCATCGTCCTCCGCCAGAGCCTTGAGGGGCGCCATCAGCTGAGGACAGTTAGGGCATGCTGTGCCGGTATGCTGAAGCAGGAGTATCCTGTGTGAGAAATCCGTGCTGCCGGGCTGAGGGTCTGCCGGAAGTTCCGGAATGACTGCATCTCCGCCGGCATCCGGTCCTTCGTGAGGTTTCTCCGAGCATGATATGAACAATACGGCTGCTGCCGCAAGCAATGAAAGAAACTTCTTCATGTATCAGATCTACTTTAAGGAATCAATGAAATCCTGTGCAGGCGATGCTCCGCCGTACTCTGCCTTGAATTCAAGGATTGTGAAAGGACCGGTATGGCCGGATGCATCCTCGGCTATGCCAAGGAACGACACTACCTGGTCATAATGAACTACGGCAAATCCCTCGGTCTTGTCGTTGTCGCACTTATAGTCGAGCTCGAACAGGACATCGTCCCTTCCCGCCCAGCTCTTGAACTCGCCATAGGCAAATGTTGTCCTCCAATGTGCCGCATCCGCATTCGGAACGATCGAATACGGCACCATGACCATACCCTTGCATCTGCCGAACTGCGCCGGATCAAGCTCCGCGAGCTCTGTTCCGTCATAATATCTGTCAACGACGAACTCGATTGCGGCGTTGCTCTCTATGAGTATCGTGGTGCGGAAGACCTCGCTCATGAATCCTTTCCTGTATGAGATCAGTCCGGTGTTCATATTCACTGATGCGGCCACAATCACATATTCGGTATCTTCCTCGAGATCTGTGAAAGTCCATTTCTGCTTGCCCATCACGCCGCCCATATCCTCAAGGTACTCCGTTCTTGTACAGCCGAAGAACTCTGCGCCATAATCTATCCTCTCGTCAATGAATCTGCATATAGCCTCATCTTCGGACCCGTCCGCAGCCACATATTCATTAAGCTGCGCCACGGACATGCAGTCAAAGAAATAATAAAGGCCGAGTTCAGGAGTAATGTTCACGGTCGCCTTGTTGTGCATCACGTCAGAAATCGTGAAAGTGAAGTTCTGATTCTGCGGACGTCCACCTGCCGCCTTTGTAGTAAATGAAACCCTCGTAAGAGGAGTTGTAGGAGCCTCGTCCCAGCCGAAGCAGAACACCTCATATTCGGTTTCCGGAGACAATGAGGATATATCTTCAAGATTTACGACTTCACCGGCATAGAGGATACCGTCCAGCAAATCCCATTTCAGATATGTATTTACTATATCATACATGATGTCGGACTCCGACTCGTATTCTGCGAACTGGTTCTTCGCCTGCACCACACAGACGAAAGGATCGTCATTTGACGGGGTCACAGTGCCTTTTACCGTACAGAATGTAGTCTCCTGAATGTCAACCTCAAAGGTATTTGACGACTGGACTGCCTTCCTGGTGGTGAATCTGACAGATCCCGGCTCGGAATTCACAAAGAAATTCTCATCGATTCCTACTGCGTACGCGATGTACTCGGTATTGTCCGTAAGGTCATTGAACACGAGTTCCTCCGTTCCGATGCTTCCCAGATTCGTCACCATCGCATCAAGCGTCTGGCCCATCTTTATATAATAGTCAACAAGGGCGGCTGCATGGCTGGCATATGCCGTCTCATCTCCTCCCCACTGCTCATATTCTGCGACAGAGAACACATTGACAAAGAACAATGCATCCTTCCTGCTTGCTGTGACGCTGACCTTTGCGCCGGTAAGGCCTACATCGCTCACCTGTATGTCGAATGTCACATCCGACATCACTATCTCCGGAGTGGTAAAGGCGATCTTTGTGACACCTGTCGTAAAATATCCCTCGTAGTCAAGGCCATATGCATACAGATAATACGAAGTGCCGGGCATAAGACCTGCCTCATCATTTTCAAACGGCCCCACATGCAGGAAGTCCTTCAGCCAAGTGGACAGATCCTTCTCTTCCTCCAAAGCCTTTCTACGGAACCATTCCAGGTCGCTGTCCTGATACTTGTACTCATCCTCAAACGCATCAAAGTCCGCCTTGTCGACAAGCATCACCACATACGACATTGTCTCATCCTTCGGCTGAACAGAGAAATGACACGAGGTCGAAGTGACATCCGACACCTCAAGCACAAAATCAGCTTCGGGCTCTTGCGGACCGACTGGTTCCGGCTGCGGCTTGTCACATCCCCACATAAGCAGCGAAGCCACGATCAGGCCTGCCATATAAAGCATTCTCTTCATATCAAGATTTTCTTTGCATTATCTTTACAAAGATATGCATACATTATTTTAAAACAAAATCAGGCGACCCGAAGGCCGCCTGAAAATATTTTGTAAACGTATTATGTTAGAACGCAACATCAATGTGGTCAAGATAATACGCATATGTTCCGATAATGGAAATATACACCTGCTTGTTACCTGCATCTACTGGAATTGTCAAGCTATATGAACCATCAGTCACAGCCTTTCCTACATTTCCGTCTTCCGGATATGCAGCATCCGCTGTAGGAGCTGTCCATGTAGAAGGGAATACGCAATATGTATTACCTGAATAGACAGACTTTGCAGTTGTGAAATGGATAGTTACAGACTTGATGTCCTTATCAAACTCAGGGGTCTTGATATAACCACCTTTCTTTCCGCGGCACTGAAGGAATGTATTACTCTTGAGTTGAGATGCATTTACTGTCCAGTCACCTGAAGCTGATTCAATCGTATAAGTAGCATACGATGTCGAGCTGGATGTCAAAGCAGCACAAATCTCTGCATTAGTAAGAGTAAGCACCTCTGATTCCTCAGGCTCAGGCTCCTCAACCGGATTATCAGCCTTCACGAGTGATGGGAAGAGATTTGAGAAATCTGCTTCGTAAGGATCATAGATCTCCCAGTTGTTGTAACTTGCAGAATATGTGATAGAGTAATATGAAGCACAATTGTATACGTCATATGTTCCGTCTCCATTATTGTATACAGTCCACATATAATAAGCCATATTCTCATCATCAGCTGCAGGAAGAGATGTTGCAAGACTTATGGTCTTATATGGAGTCACGCCATCAGCCTGCATACCCTGATACAGATACCTTCCATAGCTGTCCTGGATAGTATAACAAGACCAATCAGGATCATATGTAAGAGTGAATGCATTCTTTGCTGTACTTGCACCATTTATCGCATCTGCCGATGAAGGACGGCCATATGAAGCAGTCTCTCCGAGCGGAGTCATCACCTTCTGGTTAGTCGGCTCAATGAACCAATAATCTCCATCCGGAACTTCACCTGCTGCACCGCTGCCATCCACCTGAATCTCATATGGATTCTCTACAGCTGTGAAAGCTACAGGCTCAGATACGCCGAACACTGTTTCGCAAGCCATCTTCACCGATGCCTCGGCAAGCTCTGAATACGGCATTTCAAACTCACCGTATGTCTCATCGTTTTCCCAGTCATACTGAAGAACTGAAACGACACCTGATGTTGCATCTGTCTTCTGGATTTCATAGATACCTGCCATATGGAGTCCGAAGCCTGTGCCATCCATTGTAGGAAGCGCGATAGCAAGCATACCCTCTTCTGCAAGACCGAAATCGAAGAGTACCTGCATTCCATCCATCTCAGCGACCCACTGCTTTCCGTCGAGTGAATACTCAACTGCAGCACCAGCCTCATGAGAGATATAGTAAGCAGGACCGCCTACCTGTGGAGTGTCCTTGTATGAAGTCCTCTTACCGATAAGGGTAACGATATCACCGTCCTTCACGCCGAGAGTTGGGAACGACTTGTCGTTCTTTGCTACCGGAGCTGCAGTAAGACCGTATACATAAACAGAACCTGTCTCATCAACGAGGTCGAAGTTGCCGTAGTCACCTGCCTGAAGGTTTGCGACCTTTCCTGAAAGCTTGTACCATGCATCACCCTCTGCAGCTGCAAGGAATTCTGCAACAGTAGCCTCTGTATGTCCCTCGTGGCTCACATAATATGCCGGGCCACCGACCTGAGGAGTGTCATTGTATGAAGTCCTTGTACCGATGAGGGTAACGATGTCACCTTCCTTGATACCGAGGCTTCCGAAAGACTTGTCATTCTTCTCTACCTGAGTTGCTGTAAGACCGTATACATATACAGAGCCAGTCGCATCAACGAGGTCGAAGTTTCCGTATACGTCGCTCTTGATATTTGCAACCTTACCTGTAAGCTTGTAAAGAGCTGCGCCCTCTTCAGCTGCGAGGAAGTCTGCGACTGTCATGTCCTGGATTGAGCCGGTCTGTGTGAAAGTAAGTTCTACGTCAAACTCGTTGCCATCTTCCATACATGTAGTGAGAATCACCTTTGCCTCACGCTTTCCGCCGGTATTCTCCTCATATTCAAACTTGATGCTGCCATCATGGTATCCATAGAATTTCAGCCATGAAGGAAGTTCGCCTACGTGAATATCTGTACCGTTGTACTCTACCGGAATGAGAAGTTCACCAGCCTCGATCGGCAGAGTGAATTCTGTAGTCTCGATAATGAAAGGCTCTACAGCCGGCTCTTCTGCCTTCACGAGCTTAGGAAGAGTAGCACCCTCCTGAGCTGTCGCATAAGCTCCTGCCGAGTCATATGATGTGCTGTACTGCATCCACTTGCTGAGATCAGAAATCTCGAGCATGAACTCATCAGCAGAAATCTGGTTTACTGCCCATACTGATGCCTGAGCCTTGTCGGATGTAAGGTAGAAGTTATTATACTTCGCAACCTGATAGAGATATCCGCCAGCAGGGTCCTTGATGATGAAACCGCCTTCAACAGCCTCGAAAGTAAAGATGTTTGAAGCTGTACTTGAAAGAGTTCCATTCTCACCAACAACAGCAGGTACGCTATAAAGATAGTTATAAGAACCGCTGTCATCAATTGTACAGCCAGTGCTCTTGAGCGCGAACCACTCACCGGCTTCCTGACACATGATCCAGTAGTCACCTGCAGTAAACTCATCGAACTGAGGCTTCAGAGAAGGGTCACCCGGCTGATAGAATTTGATGAACTGCTTCTGCTTGCCTACAAGGATAACAATATCAGAAGCGATATCGTTAAGACTACCGCCTGCAGTAGAAATAGTCATCTTAGTCTCACCTGCCTTACCTGACATCGGAGTGACAGTCACACCTTCAGGAACTGTAGCAGCATCGACAGACCAGTCAGTCATTGCATTGATCGTGATAGTCGCAGAACCTCCCTGCTCAGGCATCACAATCGTCGACTTATCAAGCTTTATCGAGCCAAGGTCGCCTGAAAGCTCATCAACACAGCTTACAGACATTGCAACCACAGCCAGAAAAGAAGCTACGATATTTCTAAGTTTCATATTGATTTTCAATTAATTAAACAAGTATTTGATACCGATAGAAGCATACCAGCACTGTCCGAGAGCGTGGTTGTAAGCAAATCTCTGAGTGTTTCCATCGATGCCCTTGACTGTAGAGAATGTAGGATAACCCTCATTGTCCATACCCTCATACTTAAGGATACGAGCCTCGCCAGTTGAAAATACATCAAGATTAAGCTGCTTAGAAACGCCCCAGCTAGAATTGAACATATTAAGGATGTTCTTCATATCGAAGCAAAGCTGCAATGTGTTGGTAGACTTGCCGATATTCACCTTGAAATCATGCTTGTAGCTGAAGTCAACTCTGTGAACCCATGGAGAATATACGCTGTAAGCTTCAGCATACTTGCCCTGGTTCTTGCTGAGATATTTGTCTGTGTGAACATAATCAAGGAAACGGTTTGCGTCATCAGCAGATACGAATCTGAACTCACCGTTCTTCACCTGCTCATCGGTAGGGATATACATCGAATCGTAAGTGTATGTATCACCATTCATATCATTTGTAAGCATGTATGAGTAGTTATAGCCACCTCTCCATGCCTCATAAATGAAGCTGAAATGATTACCAGACTTATCTGAATGAGTTGCTGAAGCAACAACACGGTCTGGAGTAACATACTGAGAGTTGTGGAGACCTGTTCTGTTGATACCTGAAACGGTAGGAACGTAGTACATTGCAGACTCGGCATCCGAACCTGGCATACCGGTAACCTCCTTGCTTACAGTATGAGTATAAGCCGCCATCAATGACAAGCCTTCGATAGGCTGCATTCTTACAGTTACGTTACCAGACCATCCGTATCCCTTTGAAGTGTTCTCAAGAACGATAGCCTTCTTGCCCTGACGGTAGCCCTCAGGGAAGATAGGACGATTGTCAGCACCATTGAACTTAGGGAATCCCTCTGGTGGAAGCAAGCTCCAGTCAGAAGCACATACAGCATTGACTGTCTTGTTGAAGATACCCTCTGCTGTGATAGAGAATGGGAATGATGTAGGGAAGTTGTAATCGATAGCCAAAGATGTCTTCCATACCTGTGGCATCTTGAACTTAGGATCTACTGCTGCGATAGAAGAAGGGACGACTCCGTCCTTTGGTGAATAAGAGTAAGGATAACCGAGCGAAACGAGCTTGTCACGAAGAGCGGCGATTGTAGGGTTGCCGTTCTCGTCCACAACAAGTCCGCCTGCGAAGTTGTTCATATCAACCTTGTCACCTGAAGGTCCGAGAGCAGCCTTATACTGAACTGATCCGCTGTTGGTTGGCATGTTTGTGAAGAACACGAGAGGAATACGTCCTGAGAAGAGACCTGTACCTCCGCGAACCTTGAGAGAGTTGTCACCGAGAGCATTCCAGCTGAAGCCGACACGTGGAGAAACTGTCACGTTTGCTGAAGGCCACTTACCTGTATCGATGTGACGGACATTTCCGTTGTCATCATAATAGTCAAGCGCAAGAATTGCATTGTTGGTAACAACGTCTGCATTATTGAAGAACAGACCGTCAAGACGGAGACCATAGCTCAGCTTGAAGTTATCATTTACGTTCCAGTCGTCCTGTGCATAAAGACCGGCCTTGTAGAAACGTACCCTGGCTGCTGGCTTCTCCTCACCGTTGTAACCATAAGTAAGAGCCACTACTTCAGGAGCTGCGCCATTGATGAAGTCATCTACGCTGTTGTATCTGTAATAACCTGTACCATTACGCATATAAACGTTGTCAGCCATCTGATACTCTGCGCTCAGACCGAATACTACCTTATGGTTACCTGCATAATAAGTGAGGTCATCCTTGAATGTTGCTACAGTATTGTGCACACCGTTGTTCAAGGTAAAGAGCTCGTATCCGAGAGAAAGGTAGTTGTCACCGTCCTTCTTGATGTCGATGAATGGGAACATATCAGAAGTTGTACCTCGAACATCGTCAAGCTGCGAATATGTCACGAGGAGCTGATTTGACAGATTGTCAGAGAAACGGCTGTTAAGATCCAATGACAATGAGTTCACAAGGTTGTCCTGTGAATACATAGAGTTAACATAAGACATCGAGTTCTTTGACATACGGTAGCTTGCAAGACGTGAACCACCGTCCATTGAAGTTCCGTTAGGAGAGCTCCAGCGTCTGTTCAATGTATGGTTGTAACGCAATGCGAGCTTGTGGTTGTCATTGATGTTCCAGTCGATACGTGCAAGGATCTTTCTGTTGCTTTCGTCAGCAGGGAAATCTGTCCATGAACCTGTATCATAACCATACTTATCCTTTACAAACTTCGAGACTCTCTCGAGATCAGCAAGAGTTGTACGCGAGATATAGTTGTCAGCGTCACCGACGCCATTGCCGTTTTCATCAATTACAGAAGTACCTCTCCAACGGTTCACGACTGAAGGCTTCTTGGTAAGCTCAGCATTGACGAAGAAGAAGAGTTTGTTCTTGATGATAGGGCCACCGAGAGTGAAACCATAAGTTGTGTTCATATCCTTCGCACGTGCACCATCGATCTGGGTTCCGGCAACTGTGTCACCGTGAAGGTCCTGATTCTGATGGTATACATATGCTGTACCTCTGAACTTGTTTGTACCTGACTTGGTGATCGCGTTCACACCACCACCGATGAAGTTGGTCTGACGTACATCATAAGGAGAGATAACAACCTGCATTTCCTCGATAGCGTCAATTGAAATAGGAGATCCGCCACCAGGAAGGCCGTCGTTAAGACCGAAGTTGTTATTGAAGTTCGCACCGTCGACTGTGAAGTTTGCGGTACGTCCGTCCGAACCGGCGAAGCTCATTCCGTTTCCACCGTAAGGAGAAAGTCTTGTCACGTCAGTGATGCTTCTGCTTACAGTCGGAAGAGAAGTGATCTGTGAACCGGAAATGTTGGTAGCGGCACCTGTCTTCTCTGCAGCGAACTTTGATGCAGCGGCAGCAATAACCATTGCTTCACCGAGCATCTCAGAATCCTCGTTCAGTTCTCCGTTGAGAGCTGTAGTCTCAGCGAGCTGAAGAGTCACATCTGTGTAAGCGAGAGACTGGTATCCAAGGCAAGAGAATTCCACCTTGTATGGACCGCCGGAACGCATACCGTTGATGGCATAACGACCGTCGTTGTTTGTCACTACGCCATAAACGGTACCCGAAGGTTCGTGGGTTGCAACAACCGCAGCACCGATGATAGGCTCACCGTTAGCGTCAACAACACGTCCACCCAGAGCTGATGTAGTCACCTGCGCAAAGGCAGCTACGCTCATAAGCATTGCCGCAAAAGCAGCAATAAGACACTTAATTGTTTGTTTCATAACGTATTAGTTAAAATAATAAGGTTTTTATCTTGCGAAGATACTACATTTTGATGACGTTATGAAATTTTGAAGCTAAATTTAGCTCCTATGAAACAATTATTTAACTATTTACTGCTATAATTGTTTGCATCTTGGAAAAAATGTCTATCTTTGCCGCCCGAATAAGGAAAATGTGGAGAGATTTGGCTGCTTGCAACCACTTTAAAAAATGCTAAAATGTTGACTATAAGGTCATCGGGCCACGGTGACCGCTTTCATATCAATGTTTTGTGTTTTTGTGACGGCTCCGCATTTATGTGGGGCTTTTGTTTTGAATAATAGGAAACATTGAAGAATATGAATTATTTATTTACATCAGAATCGGTGTCAGAGGGACACCCAGACAAGGTATCTGACCAGATTTCAGACGCTATCCTTGACGAATTCCTCCGTCAGGACCCTGAATCGAAGGTAGCATGCGAGACATTCTGCAGCACAGGTCTCGTGGTAGTAGGCGGCGAGGTACGCTCTGAAGATGCATATGTAGACATCCCTAAGACCGTACGCCGTGTCATCAACAAGATCGGCTACAACAAGGCCGAGTACATGTTCGACGGCAATTCATGCGGTATCCTCTCGGCTCTTCACGAGCAGAGCGTGGACATCAACCGCGGTGTCGTAGGTGAGGACGCCGACGCACAGGGAGCCGGCGACCAGGGAATGATGTTCGGATATGCATGCCGCGACACAGAGGAATACATGCCTCTCCCGCTCGCGCTCTCGCATCAGGCACTCCTCATGCTCGCAAAGATCCGCAAGCAGAAGCCGGAGCTCATGCCATACCTCCGTCCGGACTCGAAGTCACAGTTCACAATCGAGTATGACGGCCAGACAAATGAGCCTGTACGAGTGCATACGATCGTGATCTCGACCCAGCATGACGAATTCACTCCAGCTTCGCTCGGCAACATGAGCTACGCTGACGGCTGCGCTCAGTACGGTCAGAAGAGAGTAGACGAGGCAATGCAGGCCAAGATCCGCGAGGACGTGCAGAACATCCTCCTCCCTATGCTCATCGAAACCCTCGCACCTGAGACCGCTGCGCTCTTCAAGGGCGACCACATCCTTCATGTAAATCCTACAGGCAAGTTCGTCATCGGCGGACCTCACGGAGACACAGGTCTCACAGGACGCAAGATCATCGTTGACACATACGGCGGAAAGGGCGCTCACGGCGGTGGAGCATTCTCAGGAAAGGACCCTTCGAAGGTTGACCGCTCTGCAGCATATGCGGCAAGATACATCGCAAAGAACATGGTTGCTGCCGGAGTCGCACGCGAAATGCTCGTTCAGGTATCATACGCCATCGGAGTCGCACGCCCGCTCAGCATCTTCGTAAACACCTATGGAACAGCTGCTAACGGACTCACTGACGCAGAGATCGCCAAGAAGATCGAGACACTCTTCGATCTCCGTCCGGCAAAGATCATAGAGAAGTTCGGCCTCAAGAAGCCTATCTATGAGCCTACAGCATCATACGGCCACGTAGGCCGCGACCCATACAAGGCCACCGTAATGGTAAAACGCGACGGAAAGTTTGTCCAGGAACTCGTCCAGTTCTTCGGCTGGGAGCTCCTCGACTCGGTAGACATGATCAAGGAAGCATTCGGGATGTAAACAAAAATCGGAGACCGTCTGGTCTCCGATTTTTGTTTACATCCTTTCCATCTCACGTCGGAGATCCTTCTCCTTGATGGAAGCACGCTTGTCATACTCCTTCTTACCACGTGCCAGAGCGATGAGCAGCTTCGCATAACCGTTATCAGCCACATAAAGCTTCACACCGACGATCGTCAGTCCCTTCTCCTTCACTGCCCTGCTGAGCTTGTTCAGCTCCTTTCTTGTAAGCAGAAGCTTACGCTCGCGACGAGGATCATGCTTTCCCCAGCTTCCCCACCAGTACTCCGCCACATGCATGTTCTTCACATACAGCTCATTGTTGTTGAAATAACAGAAAGCATCCACCAATGAAGCCTTACCGGCCCTGATGGACTTTATCTCCGTACCCGTAAGCACGATTCCCGCCTGGAAGGTCTCGATGAACTCATAGTCAAACGAAGCCCTCCTGTTCTTTATCTCTACACTGCTCTTTGCTTTCGGCATAATCCAATAATTTGCGTTTCAAGAATGCAAATGTAATGCTTTTTCTCATATATTTGCATTTAAACATAGCACCACTATGGCAAAGAAACCGTTCACCCCGATACCACCTATGGCCGAGCTGCCTCCTGCCGAAGAAATCAATGTCAAGGAGATCCTGGACAAATACCTCGCAGGAGAAATCGACCTCATTTGCGTCCTTGGCCCTACAGCATCCGGGAAGACCCGCTATGCCGTCCACCTCGCCCGCCAGATCAACCACCTCCTCGCCAGATATGCTATGAAGAAGCAGGCAGAATGTAGCGATCAAGGACAATACAATGACCAGGTTTCCTGCCTGAGCAATGCACCGTGGGCGGTGTCAGCAAGCGAAAAGCGTGCTACCCCCCTGGCCGCAGGGGGAGGGGCCCACGACGAAGGAGTGGGAGGGGTTCTTTTCGCTGCTGGCACCAGCCAAGGTGCCGGCGCTGAAATAATCTCCGCCGACTCCCGCCAGGTCTACAAGGGCATGGACATCGGTACGGGAAAGGATCTCGCTGAATATGAGGAGATTCCATATCACCTGATGGACATAGTGGATGCCGGAGAAAAATACAACATATTCGAATATCAGCGCGACTTCGAGAAGGCATACAAGGACATAGTGGACAGAGGCGGCATCCCGATCCTTTGCGGCGGAAGCGGCCTGTACATCGAAGCGGCCACCTGCGGCTACTCCCTGCCGGAAGTGCCGCCGAATCCGGAACTCCGCGCCGAACTCGAGAAAAAATCAGACGATGAACTCATCGCACAGCTGGCCTCCCTCAAGCCTCTCCACAACACTACAGACTACGACACCCGCAAACGTCTGATCCGCGCCCTGGAGATAGCGATATATGAGTCCGGACACCCTGTCCAGCGAACCAGCTTCCTCCCGAAGAACACATACTATATAGGGACCCTGGTCTCACGCGAAGTCCGCAACGCCAAGATCGACAGACGCCTCGACGCCCGTCTGGAAGAAGGCATGGTGGAAGAAATAAAAGGTCTGATCGACGGAACACATCCTGCGCTGGCTCCCGGGCACAAGCCGATTCCTGCTGATGACCTCATATACTATGGACTCGAATACAAATTCGTGACCCTATACCTCATCGGCCAGCTCACATTCGAAGAAATGCGCGCCCAGCTCGCCACCGCCATCCATCAGTTCGCAAAACGCCAGATGACATGGTTCCGCGGCATGGAACGCAAAGGCATCCGCATCCACTGGACAGAAGTGCAATAAATCCGCTGGCGCCCAACTCATTGATAGCCAACATAATCCTAAAACCTCCTGCCGCCAAAAGGGAGCACGAGGTTTTTATAAGTCGTTGAGTCACAGCACTATAAGCGCCAGCGAAAAACTATGCGCCAGGATAGAACTTCGAAGCGACCGGAAGGCCGGAAGGGATGACGAAATGATGTCCTTCGTCTTTCCATGTATCTTCGTCCCATTCAGGAGAGATGTAGTCGCCGGCATGGTCGGCAAGGAAAGAGAGGTATGTGATCGGGAAACCCTGCGCAAGATACTGGGACTCATAGAATGTCTGTACCTCGAAAAGGGCATCCACAGCTGCACGGCCGCAGATTGACGAAAGTTCGCTCTCATAAAGCCTTTCCCTGTCGTCACCATAGATATCCGTAGCGGCTGCAAGCACGCGGAGACCGTTCTGCTGAGCCATGGCAAGAGAATACTCATGGAGATAACGGCTGTCTGTCTTGAGATGGATGATTCCGCCCTCGCAAAGGAAATTGCGGTAACGGGACATGAAAAGAGGAGCCGTAAGACGCTTCTTCTCGCGGCCGATCTGCGGATCTGCGAATGTGATCCATATTTCAGAAACCTCGCCGGGAGCGAAGAGAGACTCGATGAATTCAATGCGGGTGCGGAGGAATCCGACATTCTTAAGTCCATGTTCCTCAGCATATTTTGCACCCTTCCAGAGACGGGCTCCCTTGATGTCCACACCTATGTAGTTGCATGCAGGATTGCGCTCGGCAAGATCAACAGTATAGTCACCCTTTCCGCAACCGAGCTCGAGCACAATAGGATTGTCATTGCCGAAGAAATCCCTGCCCCAATTGCCCTTGAGAGGATGGTCGCATTTCAGCACCTCCGACGTAGCCGGCTGGACAAGACATCTGAAAGTCTCGTTCTCCTTGAATTTTCTTAATTTATCTTTTCCCATAATACATGTAAAGATCCTTCGCTGACGCTCAGGATGACAGCAAACTATCAAGGACTATTCTGAAGGGGCATCCTTTTTAGGACGATCGCCACGGCGATTGCCTCCGTTGCGGTTGCCGCCTTTATGATTCCTGTGACCGCCCTGACGCTTTTCCCCATTGTTCTCGGCCGGCTTCTGCTCGCCGTTTCCGCCGCGCGACTTCTTCTTTTTCTTGCGCTTGCGGGCCTCGTCAAAACGGTTGATGGCATCATCTCCCACAGCCGTAACAAATTCAGGAGCAACAGGTTCCGTATCTCTCTTCAGAGATTCAGGCTTCTCACCGTTACGGTTCATCCTGATGATATCCCACACATCCTCGGCATAGAGAGGATAAAGATTTGCAAGCGATTGAGGGTCATATGAGAAGTACATGATCTCGCGAAGGATATCGGTCTTCATGAGATATGCAAGGCCATCCTGGAACTCGAGAGGATTATGCACCTTCGGAATACGTGACTGGGCATCCATATATGCGGCAGTCTCATAATTGAGACAGCACTTGAGCTTTCCGCACTGGCCTGCAAGCTTCTGGGGATTGAGAGAAAGGTCCTGGCAGCGGGCCGCTGAAGTCGTGATGGACTGGAAGCTCGAAATATAGTTCGAGCAGCAGAGTTCGCGTCCGCATACACCCAGACCTCCGATGAGGCCTGCCTCCTGGCGCGCTCCGATCTGCTTCATCTCGATCCTGATGCGGAATTCCTCGGCAAAGACCTTGATCAGCTGGCGGAAATCGACACGTCCGTCCGCGATGTAATAGAAAATGGCCTTGGTGCCGTCTCCCTGGAACTCCACGTCGCCGATCTTCATCTCGAGACCCAGCTCGGCAGCTATCTGACGCGAACGGATCATGGTCTCATGCTCACGCGCGATCGCCTCCTGCCATCTCTCGATATCGAAAAGCTTGGCCTTGCGGTAGATCCTCTTGAACTCGAATGTATCCGGATTGATCCTCTTGCACTTCATCTGACGGCCTACGATAGGGCCTTCGAGGGTCACGATGCCGAGATCATGGCCGTTGGCTGCCTCGACGATCACGAGGTCGCCGGTCTTCACGCTCTGACCGGAGCCATTGCGATATATTCCCTTGCGGGTATTCTTGAAACGGACCTCGAAATAGTCCTTGTACTGTTCCTGATTGACTCCCTGAAGCCAGTCATATACCTCCAGCTTGCAGCATCCCTGACGGTAGTTGCACTCCACCTCTCCTGATTCGGCACGCTCTACAGTGCAGCCACGCGAACAGTCATATCTCTTTGATTCATTCATAGGCTTAAAAACATACGGTTGACAAGGTCACAGAACAGGATCTTCGAACTTACGTTCCTGTCGATCATGGACACGACCTTCTCAATATTTGCAATCGATCTCGTGCAGAAGCCCTTGCCGCATCTTCCCGCCATATTGACATAGAAGTCATGCTCCTCTTCAGCAACACCTGCAATCTGAGGCATCTTCTGCTGGATCATGAATATCTTTCTTATACATTCGCCCGCAAAGTTACAAAAAGCTTTCTGCTTTTCGCGCGACTCCAATGCGGCCATGACTTCCCCGCATTCGAGTGCGGCCATGAGGTCACGGGCGGCAATCGCATTCATCAGGTCTGCAAACAGATCCATGAACAGATTGTATTCCTCACGGTCATCAAAAGGATTCAACGCCTTCACTCTCTCTGCCTCATCCTTGGTCAGAGGCATGACCCTGATGCTCTGGCAACGGGAGAAAATGGTCTGGAGCACCTTCTCCGGAGCATGGGTGATAAATATGAAAAGCGTCTTTTCAGGCGGTTCCTCGACCATTTTCAGAAGTCTGTTGGCCGTCTCCTGGTTCATCTTTTCCGGCAGATAGAAGATCACCGCCTTATATCCGTCAGCGACGGCGGTCAATGAAAGCTTGCTGATGATCGAGCGGGCCTCGGCCACAGCGATAAGACCGTTCTTGCTCTCGATTCCGATGGCTCTCTGAAGGTCAGCCTCGACGAAATACGGATTTGCTGTCGCAAGTTCCCTCCAATATTTCACATATGACTCGGAGGTCGGCTTTTCATCGGTGCTCTTCGGGCCCTTGTTCACCGGGAACACATAATGCACGTCAGGATGGATCAGCTTCGACATCTGACGGCATGACGGACATTCTCCGCATGAATCACCGTCATGAGGATTGCTGCAGTTGAGATACTGGACATATGCCAGGGCAAGTGCAAGAGCACCGCAGCCCTCATTCTCATACATGAGCATGGCATGCGCCACCCTGCCGGTATCCGCCATGGACACCAGCGCCTTTGCCACATCGGCATTTCCTATGACATCCGCAAATCTCATCACATCGCCCTTCTTGCCGTGAAATATGCAAGTTCCACAAGCATTTCCTTTTCCTTTGATTCCGGAAGGACCTTCAGAGCCTCTACAGCCTGTGCGACGTACTTATCCAGCTGATCCACAGCATATTCAAGTCCTCCGTTATCCTTCACGAACGACACTATCTCATTCCTGCCTTCAGGATGGTCTACAATGTTTCTGACCACTACCCTGATGCGTTCCTCCTCCGACGGACCTGCATTCACAAAAGCTCCGAGAAGAGGCATTGTCATCTTCTGTTCCAGGATATCCACTCCCAGCGGCTTTCCGACAGACTCGGTGCCGGCGTAATCAAGTATGTCATCCTTGATCTGGAATGCCAGACCGAGAGCTACGGCATAATCCTTCGCCGCCTTCTCGTATTCAGGACATGCATCCACAGAAATAGCGGCAGACACGCATGCAGCCTCAAAAAGAGAAGCAGTCTTATTGTATATGATCCTCAGATAATCCTGGATATCAGTATCGCAGCTCTGCGCCTTCTGAAGCTGGAGCATCTCACCTTCCGCAAGATCGCTGAGAGTCTTGGAAAACAGTCTGATGACCCTCATGTCACCGTCAGAGGCATCAAGCACAAGCTCCACAGCCTTCACAAGCCAGTAATCACCGACAAGAACCGATACTGCAGGACCCATCAGAGACATTATCGTCGGCACTCCCCTGCGCTGGTCGCTGTCATCGGCGACATCGTCATGAAGTAGGGTCGCATTGTGAAGGAGCTCGGATGCGGCTGCATAGCGTACAGTCGCATCGGATGCCTCCCGGCCTCCCGAGCACGCACGTGCCATGATGAGGGACAGAAGCGGCCTCATCTGCTTTCCGGAATGGGACAGGATGGACTCATTGGTCGCATTCAGCAGATTTATGTCGCTGCGCAATGCCGAACCGATGCGTTCCTGTACGGCCGTCCAGTCGGCCCCCATATATTCTCTGATAGACTTTATATCCATAATCTAGTCCTGCAACCTGTCCAAAATATCTTCTGCCGTATCTGCAAAGCATACCTTCGCCATGGTAGCCTCGCTCATCATCTTCATGTCCACATAATGCTGGAGAAGATTTCTCAACGGCTCATAGAATCCCTCATGGTTCAAGAGGAATATCTTACCGGAATACTGCTTCAGATGCACCAGAGCAAGCACTTCGATGACCTCATCCAATGTGCCCACGCCTCCCGGAAGGGCCACGACCGCACACGTGTCCTTTCTCAGAAGAGCCTTCCGCTCGGCCATGGTATCGGTCCAAATGACCTCGGAAAGATCCGGATAGACATACTGCTTCATGAAATGCGGAATCACACCGAGATGATATCCGCCGCATGAATGAAGCTCATCAGAGACCTCTCCCATCGTACCTTTTATCGTACCGCCTGTAACGATGCCATATCCACGCAATGAAGCCGCCCTCACGAATCCGCGGGCGACTTTATTGAATTCCGGATCTATTTCAGAACTTGCGGAGCAGTATACCGCTATCTTCCTATCCATCTGACGAACAATTAGAACAAGATCGAAGCAGTGAGTGTTATACCACCCAGGTTCGACTCTCCGAAAGCCTCCTGTATAGACGAGTTGTTGAGTACTCTCTCACCCTTCACTGTAGAAGCTATCGTTCCGAAGTTCCAGTTATATCTTCCTACAATCTGAAGTCTCCAGATCTCGATTCCCACACCGAGGCCGACACCATATTCAAACTTATTCAAGGCATCCTTGAATTCAGGAAGAGAAGCCTTTGTGTTAAGTCCATAACCGACATACGGGCTCAAGTCAACATATGGTCTGAAAAGAAGAAGATCCGGTCCCCACTGCAAAGACGGCATGAATTCAAGATATCCTACCGAAAAATCGACAGACGAGATATCATCTCCGGCAGCAGCACCCTTCACGCTGTAAAGGAGTGACGGCTGCAAAGAGAATCCGAGAGCCCAGTCCCATTTGTAACCGATACCGGCATGGTACTGAGTCATGGTTTCCTTGCTTATATCCTTGACATTTGAAGTCGAGAAATTAAGGCCGCCCGATACCACGAAGCGGTTCTGGGCTGCAGTACCCACACTGCAGATTAGGGTGACCAACGAAACGAAGGCCACCATAAGAAAACGTTTCATATTCATTAATTAGAGGAGTGATTCGATCTTTGCCGCAAGGTCAGCCTTTGCGATTACGCCTACATGCCTGTCAACAAGCTCTCCGTTCTTGAAGAAAAGAAGAGTAGGAACGCTTCTGATGCCATATGTCATAGGAACATCGTCGCAATCGTCAACATTGCACTTGCAGATAACAGCCTTTCCCTCATACTCTGCAGCAATCTCATCTATAACAGGAGCGATAGCCTTGCACGGACCGCACCATGTAGCCCAGAAATCAACGAGAACCGGCTTGTCAGTATTCAAAGTCTCCGCGAAATTCGCGTCAGTAACAACATGTGCCATAATAAAAAACATTAAAATAATTAATCCAGTCGCAAATATAAAGAATTGCGACTGGATTTACAATAATGATACCTTAAAGGTTTAGTATGATTTTTCAATGTTCCAGGCAAAGGCGCGGATGCCTAGGTCAGGAGTCTCCTCGTCCATCGCCTTGAGCCGGGCCAGGATGTCATCCACCTTTTCGTCAGGGACGAATGTAAGGATGGCGTTGTTCATGGTCGGCCACGCATGGCTTCCAAGATGCGGCTCACCGTCGATGCCTCCGCGGCCGGCGATGTCCTGCCACATGGTGAAGCCTCTGCAACCGAGCTGCTCAAGGACATCAGCTATCTCCATGTTGTATGCCTGATCGTATGCGATAAATATTCCTTTCATATTTTTCAACGTTAAAGATTCTTTTTAGCGGCTTTGCGGGCGGCACGGCGCTCCTGCCATGAAGCCATTGAAGCATATACGGTAGGGATGATCACGAGGGTAACGAGAGTCGAGATCGAAAGACCCCAAGCCACAACCATACCGAGTGAACGCCACATCTCTGAACCCTCACCCTGACCGATCGCCATAGGGATCATACCGAGGACGGTTGTCAAGGTAGTCATGAGGATAGGACGGAGACGGGACTTAGCAGCGATCACAGAAGATTCCGCGATGCTCTTGCCACGCTCACGCATGAGGATGGTGTAGTCAATGAGCACGATACCATTCTTCACTACGATACCCATAAGGATGAGGATACCGATCATACCCATTGTTCCGAGAGGTGTTCCTGTGATCCAGAGACCGAGGAGCACACCGACAAATGCGAACGGAATCGAGAACATGATCACGAACGGACTCATGAACGACTCGAACTGCGATGCCATCACGATATACACGAGGATGATGATCATTGCAAGGAGCATGATGAGGTCGGCGAACATATCCTGCTGGTCCTCATATGAACCACCGATCTCGATAGCAAGCTCGGACGGGATGTCTGTCTCGGCGAGAATCGTGTCTGTATCTGTGACTGCATCCGAAAGGACAACTCCGTTAGCCACAACACCTGATACGGTGATAAGTCTCTCACGGTTCTTTCTCTGGATAGAAGGAGGAGTCAGAGTTTCGATAACGGTACCGACGTCCTTGATCCTTACGCCTCTTCCCATATTGTTATAAAGGATGATATTCTCGATGTCCTCGATGCTTGTCCTGTACTCTGGAGCATAACGCACACGGATGTCATACTCATCACCGTCCTCACGATAGAACGACTGTGTAGAACCGTTCATCGCAGCGCTGAGGTATGATGCTGCGGTAGTACTGTTGAGGCCGTTCACAGCAAGCTTCTCGCGGTCGAAATCCACCTGATATTCAGGAGTATACTCGTCACGGCTCAATAGAACCTGTGAGAAGTCTCCGGACTCAAGCATCTTCGTCTGGATATCCTTTGCAACGCGGTCTGTGGTCTCGAAGTCATATCCGTAGATCTCGACGTCGACTGTGGATGCACCACCCATTCCGCCGCCACCTTCGGTTACCCTTACCTTCTTGAATTCAGGGTAATCGGCGATGATGCCGCGGATCACATCGGCGATGTCTGCCGACGAGCGGTCACGGTCTTCCATACTTCCGACATTGATGTTGTATGAAACCACATGAGTACCGTTGGTCTGCATTGCAGCGAAAGAGTTGTCAGAATCTGCCTGTCCGAGAGAGTATGAACAGTTGATCATCTCTGGAATAGCCGCATCGAACTTTGCATAAAGTTCATGTGCGATCGATCTGGTGATATTCTGTCCCGTTCCGGCAGGAAGCTCGAGCTGGATAGTGATACGTCCGTCATCTGACTTCGGCATGAACTCGGTCTTGATGGAAGGGCCGATAAGTCCCACGGTTCCGATGAATACGACAAGAGAAATGATCACTACAATGGTCCTGTGGCCGACGCACCAGTTGATGAGATGTCCGTAGCCCCTTGAAATCAGGTCGATGAACCTGTTGAAGTTTCCGAAGATGAGGTCATGGATCTTTCCGGTCTTCGGCTTGAAGCGCAGGAACTGCGAGCAGAGCATAGGGATGAGCGTAAGCGCACCGATCGTAGACACGATCATGATGATGCTGACGATCCATCCGAGCTGCTTGAACATGAGACCTGCCATACCCTTGATCATGGTCAGAGGGAGGAACACGGCAAGCATTGTCAATGTAGACGCGATTACCGAGATACCCACCTCCTGGGTTGCGTGTACTGCAGCTTCCTTCGGCTTGGCTCCCCTCTCCAGATGTGTAGAGATGTTCTCCAATACCACGATGGCGTCGTCCACGACCATACCGATGGCGATCGAGAGAGCCGACATCGAGACGATGTTCAATGTGTTTCCTGTAGCCCAGAGATACATCAGCGATGCAAGGAGGGAGATAGGAATCGCAAGCACGATGATGAATGTCGCACGCCATCTTCCGAGGAAGAGATAAACGACGAGCATCACGATGAGGAAGGTGACGACAATGGTCTCCTTCAATGAGTTGAGAGTGTTGATGATGTTCTCCGAACCATCCACTACCGTCCTGATCTCGATATCCGAAGGAAGATTCTTCTCGATCTTCTTCATCTCCTTCTTGATACCCTTGATCACATTCACGGTATTGGCGTCAGCCTGCTTCTGGATGACGATCTGCGCACCCTGTGTTCCGTTGACATATGCCTCCTGGTATCTTTCCTCGACACCGTCGATCACACGTGCTACATCACGGAGATATATTGTCTTTCCGTTCGAGTGACCGACAACGATGTCGAGCATCTCCTCAGCTGCAGCGAACTCCTTCTCGACACGGAGGGCATATGCATTCGATCCTATGTCGATTGTTCCAGAAGGGACGTTTCTGTTCTCCTGGGCGATGATGCTTGAGATTCCTGCGATTGTAAGGCCATATGCCTCGAGTTTGTTAGGGTCGCAATATACCTGGATCTCACGCTGCGGAGCACCTGCAATCGACACGGTACCTACTCCTGACACACGTGCAAGAGGGGTTGCCACCTTGTCGTCAAGGATCTTCTCGAGGGCCTGGAGGCTCTCGTCAGCCGTCGCCGCCATGATCATGATAGGCATGTCGTCTGCGCTGAACTTGAAGATCACAGGAAGCGAGGCTCCGTCAGGGAGCACCGAATTGACCATATCGAGCTTGTCTCGGACATCATTTGTCGCAACATCGATGTCCACGCCCTCGATGAATTCAAGCGTGATGAGCGAGATGTTCTCCTTTGAGGTCGAACTCAGGTCCTTGAGGTCGCTCACACCGTTCAGGGAGTTCTCGAGCACCTTCGTAAGGTTGGTCTCGATATCCTCCGCACTGGCTCCCGGATACGACGACATGACCATCACGACGTTCGCATCGAACTTAGGGAACCTGTCCAATGATATGTTAATCAGCGAAAATACACCGAAGATCGCCAACGCTATGAAGATAAGCGAGGTGGTGACCGGGTTATTTACCGCTTTTCTGTAAATGCTCATACTGTTCTACACTATTCGTTAACTGTTACCTTGATGCCGTCCTTGAGGCGGATCTGGCCACCTGTAACGACCTTTGCTCCATCAGCGATGCCCTCAAGCACCTCATACTCTGTACCCATGCGACGGCCGAGAACCACCTTCTGGTATGTCACTGTGCCGTCCTCGTTGAGGATGTATACGAATCTCTCGCCGGAGCCCTGCTGCTTCACGACCGCAACATCCGGGATAACCACGCTGTTGTTCACGCCGAATCTTACTGTAGCTCTTGCGAACATTCCCGGACGGAGGGTAGCGTAGTTGTTGTCAACCACAACCTCGACTGTGAATGTACGTGTAGCAGGATCCACTGTAGGATAGATCTTCCTGATCTTTCCGTAGAAAGTCTTTCCCGGAAGAGCGTCAGCTGTAATCTCTACAGAGTCACCCTTCTTCACCTTTGAATAATCAGTCTCCGAGATACCCACGAGAAGCTTTACCGGGATGATCTGCTCAACTGTATAGATAGGTGCGCTCATCGCGTACATGTCGCCTGCATCGTAATTGCGGGCTGTGATCACTCCGCTGATCGGAGATACGAGAGTCGCATTCTCCTTGAGGTTGTTGTACTGGGTCTTGCTTACGTTATAAGCCATCTCGATGGCATCGAGATCCGACTTTGAAAGACCGCCTACCTCATAGAGCTCCTTGAGGCGGTTGTACTCAACCTCATTGTTCTTCATCTGAAGTTCAGCCTGCGCGAGCTGGGTCTGGTCCATCTCCGCAACAACCTGTCCCTTCTTCACATTGTCGCCTACATCAACAAGGATCCTGCTGATACGGCCTGCTGTCTGAGGGGCGATATTGTTCTTCACATATGCCTGGATTGTAGATGTATATGTCTCTTCCTGAGGCACTTCGCGTACTGAAACCTCTTCTACTGACACGGTAGGGATGATTTCTTCAGCCACCGCTGTCTGTTCTGCAGTCTTGCTGCCAGTGTTACCGCATCCGGCAGCAATGGCTGCTGCTACCGCCAACGGCATAATCCTGAAAATAGTCTTCATATATCTGTTCTTTTATTATTCGATGAAATCCTGACCGAGGGTCTGCTCGAGCTGAGCCTTTGCGATCACGAAATTATAGATGGCCTGCGACTCCGCAAGCTGAGCCTGTGTAAGGGCAAGCTGCGCGTCATTGAGCTCGATGAGAGTGCTTCGTCCCACCTGATATGCCTTCTCGGCGATGCTGTAGCCCTTCGCTGCCGATGCTACCGCATCCTGAGCAGCATAGTAGCTCTTCATGTTGGTCTCCATTGTTGTCAGGCTCTGACGGATAGCGATCTTGAGCTGACGCTCTGTGTTCTCTGTCTGGAGCTGGACCTGCTGATACTGGTTCTTTGCCTGACGGATGGCCTGATAGCGCTTTCCGCCTGCGAAGATCGGAATATTGAGGCTGAGGCCCACATATGAATACGGAGTCCAGCGGTACTCGCTGAAATTGAAGTCATTAGTCATGGCATTCATGCTGAAGTTGAATGCAAGAGCGAGCGACGGGATGTTCGCATACTTCTGAAGCTTGATGGTCTCTGCAAGCATCTCAGACTGTATTGCGAGCTGCTTCATCGTTGTATTGCGGTCAAGGTCGAGGCTGTCATGCTGATGCATGTCATACAGCATATGGTCCGCATAATCCGCAAGCTGTCCGGCGATGTCAAGATTCATGTCCAGATCCACACCGAGGACCGCCTTGAGCTGCCACAATGAAAGAATGATAGAGCTCTCGGCATTGTACACATTAGGGATTGCGTTAGCGACTGTAGTCTTCGCCCTGAGGAGCTCCATCTCGGAAATCTTCTCTGCGTCGAACTTCTTCTTCGCCTCGTCGTAGTTGCTTACGGCATTCTCGTACACATCCTTGTATACATTGAAAGCCTCCTTCGCAAGGAGGGTCGCGAAATATGCGTTCTTCACCTGGGTCACAGTCTCGAGCCTTGAAGAACGAGCCTTCTCGACAGCGAGTTCCACGTCAAGGCCTGAAATCCTGATGCTCTTCCAAAGCTGGGCGTTCACCAGAGGCATGGCAGCTGTGACACCGCCTGACCATGTATTCCAACGTCCTACCTCCATTCCGTCAGGCATTCCACCGCCGGAACCAGATTCTGAGTCGGGTATCTCGACACCGTCGGGAATCTCTACGCCATCAGGAAGTTCGGTCTCACCGCCTTCACCTGTGCCGCCTCCCAGACCGCCGAGCGAACTCATATCAAAATCCATATACATCACCTGCTTCTTGATCGTCCTCTGATATGCACCGGAAGCGTCAATCTGCGGGAAAAGGGCAGCGTATGAGCCTTTCTTGGCAAATCCTGTCCTTTCAATCTCCATGTCGGCAACCTTTACCGACACATTTTCGCTCAAGGCAATCTCGAGCGCCTGTTCCAAAGTGATCACGACAGGGGTCTCCGCCGCCTCGGCCTGCTCCAGGATAGCCTGGACTTCAGGGTTCTGTCCATTCTCTGGCGCATCTTTTGTCTTATACTGCGCCGAAGCCGAGAATGACGCGAGCAGCGTTCCTGCAAGAATCACCGTAGTTACCACTGTTTTTTTCATCATTTTAATACACTGATTTTCAAGGCGCAAAATTACAACAAAATTCACGCCATCCATACTATATTTTTGGTCTGAAATGCTATACTTTTGGTTTGTAATTCTAATTTACTTACCTTTGAAAGTCAAAAGTATCAAAATGAGCGAAAAACGGAATAAAATCGGCAAGCCAGCCGTCCTGTTCGGCGAAAAAAATGTATCCCGCGTCGGATATATCGAAGACTATATCTTTGCCTGCGAGATAAAGGGAGAAGGGCATGTGACATACTCAAAGCCGAGAAGGCCGAAATACCATCTTGTGATCATCATCCTCGACGGAACGATGGATCTTGTCATAAACGGCGAAAGGTTATCATTCCGCAAAGACACATATGTCAATCTGCCCACATGGGCTGACATATATGAGATACGCTATGATGCTGATTTCCACGCGATGGCGACCGCTACCGACAAGGGAGTCGTACAGGACATCTTCCAGAACAGGAACCCTTTCCCGCCGGATTTCAAGTTCACCATAGACCACGGAATCGGAGGTGCGATAATGGACCGCAGGGACATCGAGACCCTCCATAAGGACATCAGCAACATGATCACATCCCTGTCGAACAAGGACCATCACTTTGCCGAAGAAATCAATTATGCATATTTCTATATCCTGCTGACGGACATGGCCGACATGATGTGGAGGACATACGGAAAAGGTGCGCCGTCACACAACCCTGACATGAAACGTTCCGACTCCATCATGAAGGAGCTTTCATCCCTGCTCACACAAAACATACGTCAGGAGACAAGCGTGGGATTCTATGCCGAAAAGCTCTGTATATCAAAGCAATATCTTTCCCTCATTGTTAAGGAGAAGACCAGAGTGACACTCGGAACGGTCATAGCTTCAATGAGAGTGGAAGAAGCTTCGAGACTGCTGCGTGATCCGGGACTGACCCTGCAGCAGATCGCGGAAATGATGTCTTTTTCCGATCAGTCTTCGTTCGGAAAATTCTTCAGGAAACACACCGGGATATCGCCTTTGAAATACAGGCAGAAGCTGCGGAAGACCCTGCTTACACTTCGGCAGTAACGTCCAGCCACTCGTATTCTCCTCCCCAGATTTCAAGGAATCTCATGAAATCGGCATTGGAAAGCACAACGCTGGCAGTGTTGTCACATGGATGGAAACTGATTCTTTCCGCATCCTTCAGATCCTGGTCAAGGAAGAGCTTGACCCTGTGTCCGTTAGGGAAATGTTCCTTTGTAAGTTCTTCAGACTCAAGGTCATGGATCAGTCCTAGCGGAGAGACCGAACCCGGAAGAAGACCCAGACAGCGCTCCATGCGCTCTGCCGATGCAAACGACAGTTTGCCCTGCCTGAGCATGTGCTCAAGGGAGTGGATAGCCAGCTCCTTATGGCACTCGAAGACTACAAGGTAATGCCTGTTTCCCTTATGATTTCGGAAGAAAAGGTTCTTGCAATGTACGGAATCTATCTCCTTCCAGTACTCGAGGGCCAGCTCGATGGTTGGAAGGGGCGGATGGGTATGAAGCTTATAGCCGAGGCCATGCTTCTCAAGGAAGGCAAGCACCTCGGCAATTCTCTGATTTTCCATTATTTAGCTATGCTTTTTGCGTAATGGGTAGGAGCAGCCTTCTTCTTTTCCGGATGCACTATCCTTGCCGGCTGCTTCTTGACGTAACTGTAGATAAGGAAACCTATGCCCAGAAGCACGAACGGGATGCTGAGCCACTGTCCCATGTTCAGGACCATATCCTGCTCGAATCCCACCTGAGGCTCCTTGATGAACTCGATGAGGAAACGCATTCCGAAGCATCCGATGAAGAATGTTCCGATGAAGAATCCTCTGTAAAGCTTGTCAAGTCTGTACCTGTACATCAATATCTGGAAGATACCCAGCAGGAAGTAGCTGAGGGCCTCGTAAAGCTGTGTCGGATGCTTTGGCTCCGTCTCACCACGAAGCTCGAAGATGAATCCCCATGGAAGATTTGTGACATCTCCGTAGATTTCAGAATTGAAGAGATTGCCGAGACGGATGAATGTAGCGGCGAAGCATACGGCAATCGCAAGATGGTCAAGAATCCATACGAAATCGAAGTCGTACTTTCTGCCATAATGCCTTGCAAACCACCACATTGCAATGAACAAGGCTATAGTTCCTCCATGACTGGCGAGTCCGCCTTTCCATGGCATGAATATCTCCCAGAACCCCTGCCAGCTGCCGAGATAATAGTCCGGCTGATAGAAGAGGCAATGGCCCAGACGGGCTCCGACAATAGTACCGATCAGAAGCGTATAGAGAAGCGGATCAAGAAGAGTCTCGGGAACTCCTTCCCTCTTGAAGAACCACTTGAAGATGAACCATCCGAGGATGAATCCCGAGATGAAAAGCAGCGAATACCACCTGAGCGAAACCGGTCCGATGCTGAATATCTCCGGATTTACATGCCAGTTTACCACCAATGTTTCAAACATAGTCTTTCTTTTTAAATCATGCAAAGATAACATTTAGACGTGGATTCCTCCAAAAAACTACAAAAAAGAGGTCCGGAAATCCGGACCTCCATATAATAACTGGTGTTCAGTTCATTACTTGCGGATAGCAGCGATGCCTGGAAGCTCCTTGCCCTCAAGGTACTCGAGCATTGCACCACCACCTGTAGATACGTAGCTTACCTTGTCAGCGAAGCCCATCTGGGTAACTGCTGCAACAGAGTCACCACCACCAACGAGGGTGAATGCGCCGTTCTCTGCAGTAGCCTTTGCAAGGATCTCAGCGATACGGTTTGTACCCTTTGCGAATGCAGGGATCTCAAATACGCCTACAGGACCGTTCCAGAGGATGGTCTTTGACTTCATGAGAACCTCCTCCCACATTGCGAGAGTGCTTGGAGCTGCGTCCATACCTTCCCAACCGTCAGGAATCTCAGAGTTGAGGCAGATCTTGGTGTTAGCGTCGTTAGAGAAATCGTCAGCGATCACAACCTCCTTAGAGAGATAGATCTTCACGCCCTTCTCCTCAGCCTTCTTGAGTGTATCAAGAGCGAGCTGCATCTGATCGTCCTCGCAGAGCGAGCGGCCGATCTTGCCACCCTGAGCCTTCTTGAATGTATATACCATACCGCCGCCGATGATCATGTTGTCAACTGCGTCGAAAAGCTTCTCGATGATAGTGATCTTTGAAGATACCTTTGCACCACCTACGATAGCGGTTACAGGGTGCTCAGGAGTCTTGAGAACGTGGTCGATAGCCTTGATCTCGCCTTCCATCACATAACCGAACATCTTGTCGTTAGGGAAGTAGTCAGCGATGAGGGCTGTAGAAGCGTGAGCACGGTGAGCTGTACCGAATGCATCGTTGATGTAGCAGTCAGCGTAAGAAGCGAGCTTCTTCACGAACTCCTTCTGGTTCTCCTTTACAACTGCCTTTGCAGCCTTCTTCTCCTCGTCAGTAGCGAACTCGCCTCTTGGCTTGCCTTCCTCCTCTGCATAGAAACGGAGGTTCTCGAGAACGAGGCACTCGCCCATCTTGAGGGCAGCTACCTGAGCGTCAGCAGCCTGACAGTCGTCAGCGAATTTCACAGGTGCTCCGAGGAGCTCCTCAACGCGGCCGAGGATATGCTTGAGAGAGAATTTCTCTGTAACTCCCTTCGGACGTCCTAGGTGAGACATAACGATGACAGCACCACCCTTCTCAAGTACCTTCTTGAGGGTTGGGATAGCTGCGCGGATACGTGTATCGTCAGTAATCTCCATCTTCTCGTTGAGTGGAACGTTGAAGTCAACGCGGACAATTGCTTTCTTGCCGGCGAAATCGTAAGTGTCAATAAACTGTTGCATAATCTGTATGGTTGTTTTTGTTATAAAATTTCAAATTTCAGATCCCCGATCAGGTCGGGGATGACGTCATTGCCATGGATGATTCCACCGGGGATGACGTCATTGCCGGCCTGACCGGCAATTCCTAAAACCGAGCAAATTTAGCAATTTTCGGCGAAATACAAGAAAATAAGTATCTTTGCGCAAATTTTCAACGAATTATGATGACTATTGAAAGCCCTGGCGCATTCTGGAAAGACTATGAACTCATTGATTCCGGCAATTTCGAGAAGCTCGAAAGATTCGGCCCGTTCATCATGGCACGCCCCGAGCCGAAGGCTCTGTGGGACAAGTCCCTCTCTGACGGAGAATGGAACAAGATGATCCACACCCGCTTCAAGACGGGAGCTGGATTCGGCAAGGCCGGCAAGGAGGACAGCGGTACATGGGAGCGCAAGAGGAAGATGGATGACCAGTGGTACATCCGCTACAACGGCGAGCAGGAAGGCCTGAACTTCTCGCTCAGGCTCGGACTTACTTCCTTCAAGCATGTGGGCGTCTTCCCCGAGCAGTCATCAAACTGGGAATATATCTACAGACAGACAAAGGCGCTGGTGGAGAAGGCAGAGGCTGAAGGCAAGCCGAAGCCGAAGGTCCTCAACCTCTTCGCATATACAGGAGCCGCTTCCCTCGCAGCAAAGGCAGCGGGAGCCGACGTGACCCATCTTGACTCTGTGCGTCAGGTAGTTACATGGGCCCGTGGAAACATGGAGGCAAGCCGTCTGGACAACATCAGATGGATCGTTGAAGATGCACTGAAATTCGCACGCAGAGAGGCAAAGAGAGGCAACACATATCAGGGAATCATCCTCGATCCGCCGGCATACGGACATGGTCCAGACGGCGAGAAGTGGAAGCTCGACGAGTGCCTCAACGAGATGCTCCAGTGCGTGGCGGCGATCCTCGCTCCACAGGACAGTTTCATGGTCCTCAACCTCTATTCAAACGGCTATTCGGCCGTGCTCGGAGAGACCATCGTGAAGCAGGCATTCTGCCTTAAAAACGCATACAAGTCCCTCGATTTCGGGGAACTTGTATTACGTGACTCTTATGGCAAGAATCTGCCGTTGAGTGTATTTGTAAGACTTGCCAGATAGCTATTCTTCAATTTCAAGCATAGCATTGAACCTGTCGCGGATCTCTGAAGCGAATTCCTTGTCGCCGAAGTGGTCCGCGACTTCCGCTATATATGAGATGCAGCTGTAGCATGACTCGAACTCCTTCTTGGCGAAATCGTAGTTGTCAAGGAAGAATCCTGTCGACACGAAGAGCTCGTCTGTGAATCTCCTTGCAAGGTCGAGAGCCTTCTCGTCCGCACCGGCATCATAATATGTCTCGATCATGTCGATGACCATATACTCGTTCGAGAATCCTAGGTAAGTCAGGTCGAGAGGATAATTCTCCGCAGGAACACATTCCTGACACATGTCGAGCATCTCCACCGCACGTGCGGTATCGCCTATCTTGAGCATCTCCTTGGCTACATTCACAAAGAGACCCCTCTGCGAGAGCACACCGCAGAATGTGTAATAGTTCTGATAGTCAACGAAATAGTCAGTCCTCTTGAGGGCATCCCACTTGAAGACGTTCTTCATCTTATAGTAGAGATCCTCCGGATCGGCAAATCCGATTTCGGTACTCTTCATCCTGTTCTTTACAGGAACGAACTTGTATGAGAATCCCTCATACATGAGATATTCCTTGATACCGATATTGATGTCACCGCCCATGCTGAGGAGGTTGATAGGACGGTCCCACTGATAGTTCGACAGAAGGTCGAGCATGAAAAGCTCCGGCTTGGTCAGATAATCCTTGTCCTTCGGAATGGTCAGGGTGATCTGATCCGGAATCATATCCGCATACTTCTCGTCGAGGATACCATATTTAAGGACGTTCTCCTTGTTCACAGGAATGATGAACTTGCGGGACATGATGTAGTCAACCATCTTTCCGTTTGAAAGAGGAAGCTTTGCCTCCGGATGCTTGAAGATGCGCATGACATCGGAAAGCAGGAAGGTTGTGTCGCGCGTGTCATATATATATATGAATTCATTCGTTCCATAGAGGTACTGCTTCGGACCGACAGTCAGGTCAAGCGGAGAAGACTCGTTCACGGCATACTTCATCTGGTCGATATGCCAGTCTGTACCGAGGAGGGAGGTATTGGCGATACGCACATCAGTACGCACATTTTCGACCTCCTGGGCATACCAGAGCGGGAATGTGTCATTATCACCATGTGTCACGAGAATGCCGTTCGGACCTACGGAATTGAGATAGTTCTTCGCCATCTCGACCGCTGTATAACGGTTGCTCCTGTCATGGTCATCCCAGTTCTCGGCTGCCATGAGCGCAGGAACGCCAAGCATCACTGCAGCAACAGCTGCAGAAGCGACGCTCTCGCGGCGGGCACCCTTGAATCGGCCTGAATCAGCGATCCAGCTGTAGACCGCAGCCACGGCAAGACCTATCCATATCGAGAACGAATAGAATGAGCCCGCATATGCATAGTCACGCTCACGCACCTGATAAGGCGGCTGGTTGAGATATATCACGATGGCGATGCCAGTCATGAAGAACATGAGGAAGGTGAGCCAGCAGCCTCTCTTGTCACGTCCGAACTGGAAGAAGATGCCGATGATGCCGAGAAGGAGAGGAAGCATGTAATAATGGTTCTTTCCTTTATTATCCTTCAGATAGCCCGGCGCATCAGACTGGTCGCCGAGACGGAGTCCGTCGATGATGCCGATGCCGCTTTCCCAGTTACCGATGAAAGGATCGCCAGGGGAAGGGCTGTGGATGTCGTTCTGACGACCGGCAAAGTTCCACATGAAATATCTCCAGTACATCCAGTTCAGCTGATAGTCGAAGAAGAATGTCAGATTCTGGAGGAATGTCGGCTTCTTGTGCTCGGCTCCAGGCACCACCTGTCCGCCGTTGCCCATATATGACTTGTAGAAAGCGATATGGCTGGCGCTGCTTCCGCTCCACATGCGTGGGAAAAGCATCTTTCCGTCTGTGTACTTCACCTCTCCAGGTCCTTCTGCCTTCATATACTTGTCGCCCATCGGAGCCCAGTATGTGGTCTCCTCGATCTCATATGGAGAGTCGAAATACTGGCCGTACACAAGAGGGTTGCTTCCGTACTGCTCGCGGCCGAGATAGCGCACGAGAGTGAACGGATTGTCAGGCTGGTACTCGTTGGTAGGGGTCTTCGCGCTTGATCTGATGATCACGATTGTGAATAGCGAGAAACCGATCACGATCATGGTGAAGCAGAGCAGGACGGTATTTGCGAACACCTTCTGCTGCTTCATCGTACGGAACATTCCCAAGAAGCATACAGCGAGAAGGGCCGCCATGAAGAAGGCCGCACCGCTGTTGAAAGGAAGACCGAGCCTGTTCACGAAGAACAGGTCGACATATGCCGCGAACTTCGGAAGATAAGGTATGATTCCGAAGAGGATCACGGCAAGGATCACCACCGACACAAGGAATATCTTCACATACTCCCAGAGGCTGTAATGGCCGTTTTCCCTCTGCTTGTAATAATACATGAACACGAGGGCCGGAATAGCAAGGAGGTTGAGGAGGTGGATACCGATCGAAAGACCCATGAGGAAGGAGATGAGCACGATCCATCTGTTCGCATACGGCTGGTCCGCCTGCTCATACCATTTCGTCATGGCCCAGAATACAAGGGCCGTGATCAGTGATGACATGGCATAGACCTCTCCCTCGACGGCAGAGAACCAGAATGTGTCGCTGAATGTATATGCAAGCGCTCCTACTGCGCCTGAGCCGAAGATCGCTATCGCCTTTCCGACGCTGTATGTACCGTCCTCGGAAGGCCTCAGAAGCCTTTTGGCGAGGAAGACTATGGTCAGGTAAAGGAAGAATATCGTGAGAGCGGAACATATCGCGCTGAACGCATTCACAGCGACAGCCGCGTGCATGTTGTCTCCGAACATCGTGAAAAGTCTTGCGAAAAGCTGGAACACAGGGTTTCCTGGAGGGTGACCCACTTCAAGCTTGTAAGATGAAGCGATGAACTCGCCGCAGTCCCAGAACGAAGCTGTCGGCTCGATGGTGACGAGATAGGTGACAGCCGCTATCAATGAAACCACGACAGCTGTAATCCTGTTCCAAAGTGTGAAATTCTTATTATTCATCATTATACGATTTTCATTTTTCAAACTTACAAATATACAACTAATATGCTTATATTTGCAAAAATAAATTTTAGAGCAGAGTCAGGCATATGGCAGAAAACGACTGGAAGAAAAGGCTCGGAGTGGTCTTTTCGACAAATCCGGATTTCACATACGAGGAAGAGACCGTTGAAGAAGAAGCTACTCTCGAACCCTCGAAGCAGAACCTTATCGTGTCGATAGACAGGAAAGGACGCGCAGGCAAGCAGGTAACGCTGGTCACAGGTTTCGTCGGCACCGCTGACGACCTTGCCGGACTGGGAAGGACGCTGAAAGTGAAATGCGGAGTCGGAGGAAGCGCCAAAGACGGCGAAATCACCATCCAGGGCGATTTCCGCGACCGTGTGACCGCTCTTCTGAAGGAAATGGGCTACAAGGCCAAAAGGGGAAACTGACATGCTGTTCAACATTCTCGCACTCATATCCGTACTCATCTGCATCACCCTGCTGAAGAGGCTGGTCGCCATATATCAGTCACTTCTGGCCTGTATCATACGCTGGAAGGAAAGCGTCAATCTCGAAGCCAGCGTGAAACTCAGCAACGACCGCGACAGGCTTGCGCTTTCCATGTTCATACCGTTCTGCCTGGTCGCAGACGCTACCGCACTTTACAGGCCCGCCTTCCTTGAAGGACTTGACGAGAACCTCAGGCTCGCCATCATCATAGGCATCTTCATCGCATATTTCATCGTCAGAGTGATCGCTGCAAACCTCTTCCGTCCAAAGGGAAGAGAAAGCAAGATATACAAGATCGGAGACAAGTCTGCCCTTACATTCTTCATAATCCTGACGCTTGTTCTTCTCGCCATGGGAGGGATAATGTCGTTCATCGGCCTCGATGCCGACATCATCAGGAGCGCAATGCTTTGGGTATCAGCAGCCATATATGCAGTCGCACTCTTAAGAAAATTTCAAATTTTTGCTTCCGGCTGTTCTATATTCACAGCTTTTTTGTACCTTTGCGCCCTCGAAATTTTTCCGACTGGGGCTTTGGTGGCTTCAGCCTTAATTTTATAGGTTAGAATGAGTGTTAAGAACATCCTGATTTCACAGCAGCAGCCGATGACGGCTTCGCCATATACCAGCATTGCAGAAAAGTTCGGAGTCAACTTCGACTTCAAGCCCTTTTTCAAGATAGAGCCCCTGACTTCCAGGGAGTTCCGCGCACAGAGAATCAACATTCTCGACCATACTGCAATCGTATTTTCAGCAAGATCCACTATCGACGCATTCTTCCAGCTCTGCGAAGAGCTGCGCGTCAAGGTGCCTGAAACCATGAAGTATTTCTGCACTACCGAAGCAGTTGCAAACTATCTCCAGAAGCACATCGTCTACAGAAAAAGAAAGATCTTCTTCGGAGACGGAAAGCCTGATTCGATCATCGGACTTATCGGAACGAAGCACAAGGGCGAGAAATTCCTCATCGCTACAGCTGAATCATCTTTAAAGGATGCCGTGACAAAGGCATTCGAGACACAGAAATACGATTTCGAGACAGCGGTGTTCGTAAAGCCTGTTTCCCAGGACATCAAGGATGTCGACCTTCATTCATATGACATGATCGTCTTCTTCAACCCGGCAGACGTGAAGTCTCTCTTCGAGAATCAGCCTGAATTCAAGCAGGGTGACATAAAGTTCGTGTCGTACGGAAGATCGATCGTAGGAGCAATGGAGGAGGCAGGGCTCACCATCGAGATCTCGGCACCTACCGTCGAGGCTCCATCCGTTGCAAAAGCACTCGAGATCTACCTCTCAAAGAACTGAAGTGGAACTGCAGACCGGTAATACTCTTCCTAAAAAAGAAAGATTGTGCGGCAAGACCAGCATTGAAGAGCTTCTTGCCAAAGGCAAGCGTGGCAGTGTGTCTGGCATAAGCTACAGGTTCTACAAAGGTACTGGAAAGGAAGAGAACAGGATACTTGTGTCTGTTCCCAAAAAGTTCTTCAAGCGCGCGGTAAAGCGCAATCTCCTGAAGAGAAGAATACGCGAAAGCTATAGAAAGCAGAAGCACAACCTGACCGTCGAAGGCGGTCTGGATGTGCTTTTCACATATTCCACCAAAGAGATCCTCGGCTACGAGGAGATCTACGCATCCATCGGCAAGATCATAGAAAAGATCAATGAATAGCTTCGTTCAGATCATAAAGAAGGTGGCATCAGCACCCTTCATCCTGCTGATCAGATTCTACCAGGTATGCATCTCGCCTCTCAAGCAGCCGAGCTGCAGATTCACCCCCACATGTTCGCAATACGCACTTGAGGCTTTCAGGAAGCATGGCCCGTTCAAAGGCCTTTACCTGACTGTACGAAGAATCCTCCGCTGCCATCCATGGGGAGGAAGCGGATACGACCCAGTTCCGTAAAATCTCTAGAAAAGATAGGCTGTAAAGCCAATGCCGGTCAGAACGGCAAGTGCAAAGATATAAAGGACGAGCGAAGACTTCATATTGTCGGACGCCTGTCCTTTTTTCTTGTATAATCTTATAAGGGACAGCACAAAGAAAGGTATGGTCAGGACATAAAGGAAATGCATCGGATCAAACATACGCATAAATGAGAATGCCACCATGAGTCCCAGACCCGAAATCACAAGCATAGACAAAGCTATGCGTCCGTAACCGTCTTCAGTCCCATGCGCAGCCACGCAAAGCAGTCCGATCGAGAGGGCCGGAAGGAGAAGAACCCACGAACCGAATGTATGTGAACATACGAAATATGCGCCCAGAAGGGCTACAGGTCCATTTACAAGTCCTGTCACGACTCCGTCCACGATTCTGCCGGAGTTTCCGGCTCCCTTCGAGAGACGGAGCACGAAATAGGCAAAAAGCAGCAGGATCAGCGATTCAAGGCAGAAGACTTTTCCATATGACAGATATACGGTCAGCACGGAAGAAGCCACGGACGCCAGAAGGAACCACCTGCTTTCCGAAGCCATATACATATGTATGAGAACAGCGGAAAGAACCAGAGCTGATGCTGCCATCCAGTTCACATTATAATCAGCTACGGCAAGCATAATTCCGAGGATCACGCCCGACAAAGAAAGAGGCAATGACTTCAGATCATTTGTTTCAGAGAAAACTATCATTTTCGGTTCCATTATATCAAAACTGCCCCAGAAGGCCCTACAACATGTAAAACAACAACAAAAACAACAAAAGCGACAACCAAGGGAACAGCGGGATTCCTCATCTTTGCCTTCGGTTAAGAATCTTATTCGTCTCTTTCTACGGATCCGTATTTCTAAGAAAAATGTGTGCAATTCCTTGGATCCGGAAGAAAGACCTCATTCAGAAAGAGGTACAAAAAAGGGAAGCCGTGACGGTTTCCCTTTTTTTGTTTTTCTAGTCAAGCTTGAGTACCGCCATGAACGCGCTCTGCGGAACTTCGACCGTACCGATCTGGCGCATCCTCTTCTTACCCTGCTTCTGTTTCTCGAGGAGCTTTCTCTTACGGGTGATGTCACCGCCATAACACTTAGCAGTCACATCCTTTCTCACAGCCTTCACGGTCTCACGTGCGATGATCTTTGCTCCTACAGCCGCCTGGATTGCGATATCGAACTGCTGACGAGGGATTAGTTCCTTGAGTTTCTCGCACATTCTGCGTCCGAAATCATATGCATGGTCAGCATGGATCAGCGATGAAAGCGCATCGGCCTGGTCACCGTTCAGAAGGATATCGAGCTTCACGAGCTTCGCCTCCTTGAATCCGATCACATGATAATCGAATGAAGCATAACCTTTGGAAATAGATTTCAGCTTGTCGTAGAAGTCGAACACGATCTCCGAAAGAGGCATTTCATATGTAAGTTCCAGACGGTCTGCAGTAAGATAATGCTGATTGATCAGCACTCCCCTCTTGTCAAGGCAGAGTTTCATGATAGGGCCGTAGTAATCCGACCTCGAGATGACCTGTGCCCTGATATATGGCTCTTCGATCTTGTCGATAAGGGTCGGCGCAGGAAGTCCAGACGGATTATGCACGTCGAGGACCTCGCCCTGTGTGGTATATACCTTATATGAAACGTTAGGGACTGTCGTGATGACGTCCATGTTGAATTCCCTGTAAAGACGTTCCTGCACGATCTCAAGATGGAGAAGACCGAGGAAACCGCAACGGAAACCGAATCCCAGCGCGAGAGACGACTCGGGCTCGAATACAAACGATGCGTCATTGAGCTGGAACTTCTCAAGCGAAGCACGAAGCTCCTCGTACTGGTCAGTCTCGACAGGATACATACCCGCGAAGACCATAGGCTTCACCTCCTCGAATCCGGCGATAGCCTGCTGGCATGGCCTTGAAAGATGGGTGATGGTATCACCGACCTTTACCTCGACAGCCGACTTGATGCCGGAAATGATATATCCTACACTGCCGCAAGGTATCTCGTCACGCGGATGCATCTTCATTTTCAGGACACCGATCTCATCCGCATCATATTCCTTTCCGGTATTGAAGAACTTGACCTTGTCACCTTTCTTAATAGAGCCGTTGACAACCTTGAAATATGCGATGATTCCTCTGAATGAGTTGAACACAGAGTCGAAGATAAGGGCCTGGAGAGGAGCTTCCGGATCTCCTGCAGGAGCCGGGATCCTCTCGATGATGGCATCAAGGATATCCTTGACGCCCTCGCCGGTCTTTGCAGAAGCGAGGAGAATATCCTCCGGCTTGCATCCGATAAGATCCACCACCTGATCGGTCACTACGTCGACCATCGCCGACTCGACATCGATCTTGTTCAGCACCGGAATGATCTCGAGATCATGCTCGATGGCAAGGTAGAGGTTTGAGATTGTCTGCGCCTGGATACCCTGTGTCGCATCAACGACGAGCAGAGCGCCCTCGCATGATGCGATGGCACGAGACACCTCATATGAAAAGTCCACGTGGCCCGGAGTGTCGATAAGGTTGAGAGTGTATTTCTCACCTTTATATACATAGTCCATCTGGATCGCGTGGCTCTTGATAGTAATGCCTTTCTCCTTCTCAAGGTCCATGGAGTCAAGGACCTGGTTCTCCATATCACGCGCGTTCAAAGTGTCGGTAACCTCGAGCATTCTGTCTGCGAGGGTACTTTTTCCATGGTCGATATGCGCGATGATGCAAAAGTTTCTTGTGTTCTTCATCTAAAAGTGTATAATCGGTGCAAAGATAGTAAATTAAGATTTTTTTCCCTATTTTTGTTTAATCCATCAGTCGATTTAAGTGTCTTATTTAACGTGACGGACGACAAGATCATAGAACTGTACAGCTGCGGCAGGCAGGAGGAGGCTTTCAATGGCATCGTGGATGCATACACCGAAAGGCTCTACTGGCATGTCCGCCGTTTCCTCTGTTCTCATGACGACTCCAACGACCTCCTTCAGGACATATTCATCAAGATCTGGACCGCTCTGCCTACATTCCGTCAGGAAGCCAGGCTCTACACATGGCTGTACAGGATCGCCACTAACGAAGTACTTAATTACCTCCGCAAGCAGAAGGTCAAAGCATTCATATCGCTGGACTCCGCAAGCGGGATTCTGGAAAGGAAGATAGACGAGGACGCATATTTCAACGGAGACGAACTCCAGCGCGAGCTCCACAAGGCGATACAGCGTCTTCCCGAAAAGCAGAGGATCGTCTTCAGTCTCCGGTACTTCGATGAAATGAAATATGAAGACATCTCGGAGATAACGGACACATCGGTCGGAGCCCTCAAGGCATCATACCACCACGCCTACAACAAAGTGAAATCCGACCTCCAGAAATTATTCTGATAAAAATAAACCATTCACATAAAATAGTGTCTAATAGATATATGGAAAAGAATAACAGGGACATATTGAGCGAAAAGCCGTACTTGAAGGAGACGCCTTACAGCGTTCCCGAAGGCTATTTCGAGGCATTCAAGGCGAATGCCGCACCATATCAGGCAAAAAGCATCAGCCTGGCAGGAAGACTCGTGCCTTACATTTCCATGGCTGCAATGTTCATATTCCTTCTGACTGTAGGCACACTCTTCCTTCAGAAGACCTCATCGCCGGAAATGATGACCCAGGAAGATTATCTGGTATTTTCCGGAGACATGATGAATACTGTCGGATATGAGATGGAATACGGAGACGAGATCGCCGATGCCGAGATCGCTAATGAAGATATCATAAACTATCTCATCTACTCGGGAGTAACTCTTGAAGAAATAGAATTGTCAAAATAGGTATATCATGAAGAACAGGTTTTTAACAGTACTGCTGTCAGTATCGGTTATTCTTCTGGCAAGCAGCATAAAGGTTTCAGCACAGTTTGGCAACAAGAGTGACTGGAAAGAAAGGATGCAGAGCGAAAAGATAGCATTCCTGACCATGGAAATCGGACTGACACCGGATGAAGCCCAGAAATTCTGGCCGATATACAACCAGGTCAGCGAAGAGCTGGACAAGGCAATGCATGAGACATTCGCTTCATATATGGAGCTTGAGAAGGCTCTGAACGAGAACAAGGCGGACAAGGAGATAAGCAAATGCCTGGACAGATATCTGGACGCCCTGGAAAAACAGAATGAAATCCGCGACGACTCTGTAGAGAAATACCGCAAGATCCTGACCGACAAGAAGGTCGCAAAGATTTTTGTCGCGGAGGAAAAGTTCAGAAGGCAGCATATCAGAAGACTGCATTCAAGACCTGGTGAGAACAAATAGTCAGGCGAAAAGATAGAAATCATGTGTGAGGGAAAGATACTCTTGGGTATACTTTCCCTTATTCATTATTGTAAGTGTCCCGTCTGAAGGAGTCTGGCACCTTTCTCTCGAGAATTCGGCTATGATACGGATCGGAGCCTTGCGCTCGACCGTGCGTATACGCAGGATACGGAAAAGATGGAGTCCGCACATCCTTGCATACCTGCAGAGCGGAGCTTCCTGATCTGCCGGAAGCACGAGGGCGACACGGCCGCTGCCGGTCAGTCTTTCTGCAGCAAATTCAAAGATATCCCTGTACGAAAGCCCGTCAGAAGTGTGTCTGGCCGTGCTTTTCCTCTCGTCAGGAGCCGTCAGGGAGTCCTCGAAATATGGTGGGTTGGAGAAGATCAGGTCATATTTTTCCGATCCGGTCTCTGCGAATTCCTGAAGCGACAGATTATGGACATGAAGATGATCCGACCATGGCGAAGCCTTGAAGTTTTCAGCAGCCTCTGTTGCGGACGGCTCATCGATGTCGATCGCATCAATCATGACGTCACCTCCGGTCACCGGCTCGTCATCCCCGGTCACTGGCTTGTCATCCCCGGTCACCGGCTCGTCATCCCCGGCTTGACCGGGGATCCCCAGCGCCCTCTGCGCCGCCATAAGAGCAATCGTACCTGTTCCTGTCCCGATGTCCAGAAGCCTCCTGTCGTCCGGCCTTATGGTCATGGCCGCACCAAGCAGCACGCCATCGGTATTCACCTTCATGGCGCTGCGCTCATTCACGACATTGAACCTCTTGAACTGAAAGACACCCATTACACAAACTGCCCGTCTACCATATATAATGACCTGTCACACATTTTTGCCAGATCAGGATCATGAGTAACGATGACTATGGTCTGGCCGTATTTGTCACGGAGTTCGAAGAACAGTTTATGCAGTTCTTCCTTGGTTTTCGAATCAAGATTGCCGGAGGGCTCGTCTGCAAAAAGGACTGACGGTCTGTTGATCAGGGCACGCGCGATGGCTACTCTCTGCTGCTCTCCTCCCGAAAGTTCCGATGGCTTGTGAGTGAATCTTTCAGCCAGTCCGAGGTCGGCAAGAAGGGCTTTTGCAGCCGATTCAGCATCCTTTTTAGACCTGCCGGCGATGAATGCCGGAATCATGACATTCTCCAGAGCGGTGAATTCCGGAAGAAGATGATGGAACTGAAATACGAAACCGATCTTGCGGTTGCGGAACTCGGCAAGCGACTTGCTGCCCAGCGACATCACATCCACTCCGTCTATGACGAGGGTTCCCGCGTCGGGAGTCGACAATGTGCCCAGAATCTGGAGAAGAGTCGACTTGCCGGCACCTGAAGCGCCCATGATCGAAACCACTTCCGACTTCCCTACCTCAAAGCTCACTCCCTTCAGCACCTTCAGCGCACCGAAAGACTTCTCTATTCCTTTTGCCTGTATCATCTCCGTACAATTTTTACAAATATACAAACCAACCGCCAAAGCACAAAAAAAGCGGAAGCATTTCTGCTTCCGCCTTGTCGGGGTACTGTGACTCGAACACAGGACCCTCTGGTCCCAAACCAGATGCGCTAGCCAACTGCGCCACACCCCGATTAGTGTTCCCTTTCATTTGGGACTGCAAATATAGGCACAAAAAATAAAAGTGCAAAACTTTTTTGAAAAATTTTGCACTTTTATTGATTTTAGATTCCCGATCAGGTCGGGAATGACGAGTCTAGAGTCAGAATGACGAGTCTAGAGTCGGAATGACGACTTCCGTCATAGCCGGCTCGACCGGCTATCCCTTTTTAGAGGTTAGGATTGATAGTCTTCCACTCTGCCACTGGCGGGATGATGCCGAGGTTGATGATCTCGTCACGCATAACCTGGAGGTGTGCGTAAGATGCATCAAGAGCAGCGATCTCCTCTGCTGTTCCTTCTACCTCACCGAAGTGAACGCCTGTAGCGTCGATCACTGTAGGCATAGCCATGAGAACATTCTGATACTTCTCTGTGTTCACATAGCATCCTGCAGGCCAGTTGAACTCAGGACCGCCCATAGCTGCCTGGATCATAAGAACTGACTGATAAGCAGGGCTCTGGAATGATGAACGGCCACGGAGCTTGATGATGTTCGAGCCACCCTGGATAGTTGCGTGCTTGATCTCTGCCCATCTGTCCTCAGGAATGTTGTACTCTGCGAGAGGCTTGCCGTCAACTGTGATCTTTGATGCGAACACTGCCATAGCCTCACCGTGTCCACCGTAAGTACGTGCGTTCTCAACCTTGTACTGTGGTACGCCGAGCTCCTTAGCGATTGCTGACTGGAGACGTGTAGAGTCGAGAGCAGCGAGTGAAGTAAGCTGGCTTGGCTTGAGACCTGAACGGATGAGAGCTGTGAGAGCTGTAACGTCAGCAGGGTTGAAGATAACTACAACGTGGTTCACGTCCGGGCAATACTTCCTGATGTTGTCACCGAACTCAGCAGCGATCTGGCAGTTACCCTTGAGAAGGTCCTCACGGGTCATACCCTCCTTACGAGGAGCACCACCTGATGAGATGATGTACTTAGCACCTGTGAAAGCAACTTCAGGATCAGTTGTCCAAGTGATGTTGGCACCCTCGAATGCGCAGTGATAGAGTTCCTCTGCAACACCGTTCACGCCTGGACCATAGATGTCATAAAGGCAGATGTTAGGAGTAAGGCCGAGCATAAGAGCAGTCTGAGCCATATTAGAACCGATAGCGCCACCAGCGCCCACGATCACGAGCTTGTCGTTAGTCAAAAAGTTCATAATTGTTCAATTATTCTATAATGTTAACATTTAGTTCCAAATCTTGGCAAATATAATAATTTAAATGGTATTATGGTTTAAAATCATCACTCCTCATGCAAGATTTTTAACACAACCATGTCGCTTCGGGTTCCGATGCGGAAAGGAGGACCCCATAGCGAGAGTCCGCTGGAGACATAGATATGGGCATTCTCCCACTTGCGATAGCCATGGCTCTGCTCATAGATTGCGTCTGTCAGCCAGTTCAGCGGCCATATCTGTCCCCGGTGGGTATGTCCGCTGACCTGCATGTCTATGCCGAGCGAATCCGCATGCGCAAGCCCGTACGGCTGATGGTCAAGCACCAGAACAGGACGCGATGTATCGGCCTTTTCGAGCAGTTCCTCGAGGGAAAGACGGCGCGGATTGGAACGGTCGTCACGTCCGATGACCTGAAGGCCGCATGGCAGAGACTCGACATCGTCACGCAGAAGACGGACCCTCGTCCCAGCAAGGAACGCCTCACACGCCTCGATTCCGCTGATGAATTCATGATTGCCCGGGACCATATATATGCCCATAGGAGCCTTCAGGCCATCCAGCGCCTCGGCAAAAGGCTCGTTCAGCAGGGGCTCGACGCTGTTGTCGATGAGGTCTCCGGCAATGAACACCACATCCGGATTCTGCCCGTTTATCAGATCCACATACCTCTTCAAGGCCCGCACTCCCGTACCATGGCCAAGATGCACATCGCTGATGGCGACCGCCGTAATCCCGTCCACAGGCTTGTCAAGGGCTATATCGACGTGCTCAACCTTCGGATTCCTGTAATTCACATAGCCGTAAACAAGAAGGCAGGCAGTAACAGGAAGGACGTATTTCAGGCCAGGTCCCAGCGACGGTATGAAAGCCCTCGCCACGTCAAAGACTATGAGCAGCAGCACAGAATACAGAAGGAAGACCATCCACACCGAGCCCATAAGGTACATGGCCTTCAGGAAGGCTCCGGGAAGGCCCGAATCACGAAGACCGATGGACATGAAAAGCGAAAATGCCGCAAACCAGAACAGCACCGAAATGACACATCTGACCCATACCGGCAAAGTCCCCGCCATCTGCAGCACCCTCCAGTACAGATATCCGTTCCCCGCCAGATAAACCAGCGGAATCAAAAGGAATGCAATCTTCATCATAATCTCTCGCTATTGTCTGCAAGATAATGAAAAATCCGCTCATCGGGCTCCGGTGTGCAAATTAATTTTAAGATATCAAAACATTTAGTATCTTTGCGGCTGAAATTTAAGAAGATAAGACAAGTGGAACCTCCCAGTCCTATAGTAAAAGAACAGAAAGTCTCTGCGGATCAGATGTCTGACGATCCGTTGTCCAACAATATTTATATGGTTATGGGCAGCACTTCTGACGAAGGTCAGGAGGGCGGATTCTGCGTGTGTGCATGGTCTGCACGCACTGGTCTGTCGTATATAGGCACCCCGAATTCCACTCTATCATAGAACATCATTAATATATGGCACTATATTTAAGAAAGAAACTTGAAAACAAGGCGGAGATCGCCGTATGGCAGGTAACGGAGACCGAAGAGGAGCTTAAGAGTCTGGTATCGGTCCCTACAGACGAACTTGAAGAAATCTCGCTCTACAGGGAAGAGAGCCACAGAAGGCAGAAGCTGGCGGTAAGGGCGCTCCTGAACGAAGTGTTCGAGGAGAAGATGTACCTCAACCACCACGACAACGGAAAGCCTTACCTCGAGAACAGCGTGACAAACATCAGCATCACCCATACCGACAAGTATGTGGCGATCATCATAAGCGACGACGACGAGCTCGGCATCGACATCGAGTCTCTCGACAGGGATTTCTCGGTTGTCGAGAAGAAGGCTCTTTCGGAGGACGAGATCGACGATCTCGAGAAGGAGAAGAGAAACGAGCAGCTCGCGATCTACTGGTGCGCGAAAGAGGCCATCTTCAAGAGGATGTCCCAGAACCGTGTCGTATTCGCCGAGCAGATCGAAGTGGAGAAGTTCAACCTCAGGAAGGAGGGCGAGCTGGAAGCCACATTCATCCACAAGGACGAGCACGAAGAGGACTTCGAACTGGAGTACATGATCTTCGACCGCCACGTCCTCGTATGGCTGGTCGGATAAACCCAATTTAGAAAATATAAAATTTATTAAATGTCTATGTCTTTGTTAACCAATGTGTTAACAAAGACATTTTATTTTTGTTAATAACTTTGTTTTGATTATTGCAAGTATTTGACTTATATTTGTGCTACTGTCAGAGGACAGACATCATCAAAGGAAACCCACAGGATTTATAACTCAAATAAGAGCCTTTTGCAATGAGAGGCCCTATGGAATTGACACTTATAGTTTTATGGTAAAGCATGTAGTGAAGCGCGACGGAAGAGTCGTGATATTTGACAACAGGAAGATCGTTGACGCCATCCTCAAGGCAATGAATGTGACCGAGGAGGGAGAGGACATCGTACTTGCGGCGGAGATCGCTTCTGCCATCTCTAAGATCAATGTCGACAACATGAGCGTTGAAGACATCCAGGATCAGGTCGAGTATGAGCTCATGAACAGTCCGCGCAAGGAGGTCGCAAAGAAATACATCGCATACCGTAACCAGCGTAACCTCGCCCGCAAGGCGAAGTCGCGCGAGATATTCCAGGAGATCATCGACGCGCAGGCCACCGAGATCACCCGCGAGAACGCCAACATGAACGCTGACACTCCTGCAGGAATGATGATGAAGTTCGCTTCCGAATCCACAAAATCATATGTGGACGAGTGCCTGCTGTCAGAGGATGTGAAGGAGGCTGTGAAGAACAACTACATCCATATCCATGACAAGGACTACTACCCTACCAAGAGCCTTACATGCATCCAGCACCCGCTCGACAAGATCCTCGAGGAAGGTTTCTATGCCGGCCATGGCGAGTCACGCCCTGCAAAGCGCATTGAGACTGCCAGCATCCTCGGATGTATCTCGATGGAGACAGTGCAGAACGAGATGCACGGAGGTCAGGCGATCCCTGCCTTCGACTTCTACATGGCTCCGTTCGTAAGGAAGACCTTCCAGGAAGAGCTTGACAAGATCGGCGAGATCAACGGCGAAAGCTATGCCCGCCTTTATGATGCCCCTATCGATGACTATCTCAGACGTGACCTCGTCGGCATCCAGGGCGACGACCGCGTGATCCAGCATGCGATCAACATGACCGTAAGCCGCGTTCATCAGTCTATGGAGGCATTCGTTCACAACATGAACTCTATCCACTCACGCGGTGGAAACCAGGTTGTGTTCAGCTCGATCAACTATGGTACCGACACATCGGCAGAGGGCCGCTGCGTGATCCGCGAGCTCCTCAACACCACATACGAAGGCGTAGGCAACGGCTCGACCGCCATCTTCCCTATCCAGATCTGGAAGAAGAAGAGAGGCGTAAGCTATCTTCCTGAAGACCGCAACTACGACCTCTACAAGTTCGCATGCAAGGTATCGGCACGACGTTTCTTCCCTAACTTCGTGAACCTCGACGCTCCGTTCAACCACCACGAGCTGTGGACACCGGACGATCCGAAGAGATATCAGTACGAGGTTGCTACAATGGGATGCCGCACACGCGTGTTCGAGAACAGGTTCGGACCTAAGACATCCATCGGACGAGGCAACCTTTCGTTCACCACGATCAATATCGTGAAGCTCGCGATCGAGTGCATGGGCATAGAGAATCAGGAGGACAGGATCCACGAGTTCTTCAAGAAGCTTGACTGGGCCCTCGAGATCGCAGCAAAGCAGCTCAACGAGAGATTCAACTTCCAGAAGACAGCCCTCAAGAAGCAGTTCCCTCTCCTTATGGGAGCACTCTGGCTCGACAGCGAGAAGCTTGCTGAAAATGACACAATCGAGGCTGTGATCAACCACGGAACCCTAGGTATCGGATTCATCGGACTTGCAGAGACCCTCATCGCCCTCGTCGGAAAGCATCATGGCGAGTCGGCAGAGGCTCAGGAGCTTGGACTCCGCATCGTGACATTCATGAGAAGCAAGATCAACGAGTTCTGCGAGACATACAAGCACAACTACAGCGTGCTCGCAACCCCGGCAGAAGGCCTTGCAGGCCGTTTCACACGCGGTGACAAGAAGAAGTTCGGCATCATCCCGGGCGTGACCGACAAGGACTACTACACCAATTCGAACCATGTGCCGGTATACTACAAGTGTACTCCGAAGCACAAGGCCGAGATCGAAGGACCATACCACGCACTCACCGGCGGCGGACATATCTTCTATGTGGAAATCGACGGAGATGCTACACATAATCCGGAGGCGATCATGTCGATCGTGGACCTCATGGACAAGTACAACATCGGATACTGTTCTGTGAACCACAACCGCAACCGCTGCATGGACTGCGGCTTCGAGAACGCCGAGAAGGACCTCACAAAGTGTCCTCACTGCGGCGGAGAGCACATCGACCAGCTCCAGCGCATCACCGGCTACCTCGTCGGCACGACCAGCCGCTGGAACGGCGGAAAGCTCGCCGAACTCCGCGACCGCGTGGTACACGAATAGAATACATATTGACTGAACATCATCCCTCGGTTGTAGGCGAGCGAAGCATATACCTATGCTTCTGCGAAGCGAGCCACAACCGAGGGATGATGTTTTATTATTTATATGGAATTACCGATATTGCTCCGGGAGTTTCTTCGTCCTCATGAGGGGTAAGATGGATGATGCGCTGGTTGGAGCTGCCGCGGAAATGAAGGTCCGGGTCACGCAACTCTGCGATGAACGGTCCGTCAACCAACGTGTCTATATATGGAAGTATCTGGCTCATGCGCTCGTCTTTCAGAATCTCCTCGTAGGTGAATCCGGTGTAGCACCATATGTTCTTACCGGTCTCCTCCTTTATGCGACGCGCCAGCTCGGTGAATGCCTCCACCTGATAGAGCGGATCACCTCCGGAAAATGTGACATTCGAGAACTCATCTGCCTTTATGACCTCGAGAATCTCATCGACCGACACTTCCCTGCCGCCATGGAAATCCCATGACTGCGGATTATGACAGCCCGGGCAATGGTGCGCGCATCCCGCACAATATATAGATGTACGGAATCCCGGCCCGTCAGCCATCGTCTCTTCCAATATGTCCAGTATCCTGATTTTATCGTGGAGCATAAACCTTTCTGTTTCAACAATTTAAACCTACCCACGTGCCGTCAATGGGGAGCACGTGGAGTATAGCAAATTACTGTGGGACAATCACTTGCGCTCCACGGTTTTTGCCAATGGCGCGGGGCGGATATCGTCCCATGAGCGGATGGCATCGTATGCTTCGCGGGATCCGTAGTATGCCTCAAACTTCTCAGGGTCATTTTCAACCCACCATTGGGTTCCCATGCCCTTTTCGAAGGCGAAAGGCTTCATGAACATCTTCACGGCCCATGCGGGGGCAAGGAAGGCGAGGTTGTAGAACCATGGGAGTCTGGACTTCATGGATGCGAAATATTCATCGACAGGGACATATGAGCGGAAATGCAGGATCTCGTCGAGCTTGTCCGAATCAAGGTACCACATTCCATGGAAATTCTTCAGTGCGAACCACTGCGGCTCGAAGACCTTCTCCGGCGAAGGAAGGCCGAGAGCGCGGAGCATCCTGTTCATGAATTCGTAGTTGGTCATGCGGTACTGCTCGCCGCTGCTGATATTGTAGGCCTTGTTCCAGAAGCTGTCCGGAACCCAGTCCTCGCAGACCTGTGCGAGAAGACGGCCCGAATCCTCGATTGTGGCCCATTCGAGAACACCTCCCATCGGCACATGGAAGGCTGTCGGATTCACGACGCTCAATATGCCGGGATAGAGGATGCCGCTCTGACGGAGGGAAACCCATCTTCTGAGACCTGCAGATGCGAATATCTCCTCGGAGCGGATCTTCGAGAGAGCATACATATCGAATTCCGCCGGGGTCTGGGGCTCGTCAGCATCTCCCCAATGATGAGGAGGATTGCGGTCGCCATACTGGGCAACCGAGCCTATATACACGACCCTCATATCATCTTTATGAGGCTGTGCAAGAACAGCCCTGACCACATTTTCCGCCGCCGAGACATTGACCTTCAGGGTCTTTTCAGGGTAATAGTCCGCTGCGGGAGACACCATGCCGCCGACATGAAGCACATAGTCGGAGCCGTTGACTCCTTCAAGAACATCTTCATATCGCGTAAGGTCGCCCCATACGACAGTAACAGCGGGATCCGAAAGATACGGAGCCAGCTTGCTGCGGTTCTTCCTGCTGTCGCGCGCAAGAATCCTTATGTCAAATCTTTCCCTTCGTTTATAGAGCTCCTGGAAGCCGGCCCAGCCCATGTTGCCGGTGGCTCCGGTCAGAAATACGGTCTTTCTCATAAAAAAAGCAGTCTGAATTATCAGACTGCAAATATAGCATTTTTATTGCCACCATTCTCTTCCTGTCATGCTGAACGAAGTGAAGCATCTTTAGGGAAAGATCCTTCGCTGACGCTCAGGATGACAATTGAACGTTCTAGATGACAAATTAGAGAACGACGATCGGCCAGCCGTCGTCCGACCATTTCACCTCGCGGACAAGAAGCTTCGAGCGATAGTCATGATCCTTGTCATAGCCGTGCATGAAGATATAGTCCTTGTCACCGAATGTGTATACGGAGCAATGGCCCACACCTGCGAACTGCTCGTTACCCTTTGCGACTGTGGTTCCGCCACTGTTCATCATGGATACTCCGTCCTTGTCGAAATATGGGCCTGTAACGGCCTTTGAACGGCCTACAACCACATTGTATGTACTCTTCTCGCCACGGCAGCAGAGGTCGTACGAAGCAAAGAGGTAATACCAGTCGCCGCGCTTGAAGATGAAAGGAGCTTCGACTGCGCCGTTTCCGGCATCGAAATCCTTACCTCTTGGGTCAGCAGTGACAGCTGTGTCGGTCTTTGATGTATCCTCGGCTGTGCCTTCAGGACGACGGCAGATAGGGAACCATACCTGCGGATCGGCCATACGGGTAAGGGTCTCGTCGAGCTTGAACATCTTGAGACCGCGCCAGAATGAGCCGAAAGAGAGCCATGCATCGCCGTTCTCGTCCATGATCACATTGGCATCGATCGCATTCCACTCGTCTCTTCCAGGGAAGGACTCGACGATCATGCCCCGATCCTCCCATTTGTAGTCAGGAGACTGAGGATTAAGGGTCTTGTTGGTTGCGACGCCGATCGCTGACCTGTTCTTGCCGAAATGAGAATATGAATAGTACACATAGTATGTACCGTCATGGTAGAATACATCAGGCGCCCATGGCATGCCTCTGAAGCCTTTGTCGGCTGCCCACTGCGGGATTTCATCGAGGACACGGCCTTCGAAACGCCACTTCACGAGGTCAGCGGACGACATGATGCCCATGCCTGTTGTGAATACATAGTAACGCCCGTCGCAGAAGGCCGCTACAGGGTCGTGAGCATCGGGATACTCGAATTCCATTCCTTTCTGCGGGCCGCGTGGCTGTGCGGAAAGGGTCATGGTTGCCAGAAGGGATAGTGCTAACAGTATGTTTTTCATAATTTCATTATTTATTGTACCTTTTTGCCCCACCAGGTAGAGTTGAGGGACTTTTCCGTACCGGCATAGACGATGGTAGCGCAACGAGGAGTTGCCTCCCAGTCAGCCTCACGCTCTACGCAGACAACGACTTTCTTGCTGCCTGTATCGAATGTAAGCCATTTCTTGGCAGCGTCGTATGTCCATGTACCCTTGAGGGCACCGACCATTGTTCCGTCAGCCTTGAGCACAAGTTCCTTCGAGGTCTGCTGTGTAGCATACTTGTACGCAAGGTCGATATGCTCCCATGAGCCTACGAGGTCCTCCTTCTTGATCTCTGTGTCAGGAACGGCGGCATAACGCTCAGGAAGCGCGATCGGCCAGAGGTTGTCCGGTTCATCCGGAGATGCAGGACACCATACAAGACGGCGTACATGACCCATCATGATGGCGTTGCTGTAAGCATTGCCTCCTACGTTTGCAGGAAGGCGTCCCTGAGAGCTGTAGAACCAGCTGTCGCCGTTACGCTCTGGGAAGACGCAGCAGTGAGCGATGCCTACCCAGCCATGGCTGTAGTTGAATCGGTATGGATGTGTCACGATAGGATAGCAGTCACCGCGCCCGTTGGTGAAGTTTCGGCCTGTGATGTCATAGTAAGGGCCTTCGATCTTCTCGCTTCTTACGACACGGGTGTTGTAAGGCACGTCGAGGCCGTCATACGCCATGAACAGATAGTAGTATCCGTCCTTGTAGATGACTTCAGGAGCCTCGCTGCCCTGCCAGCGTGAACCTGCTGTACGGGTTCCCACACGGATTCCGTAACGTGCTGTAAGGTCCTCGACGCTGTCAGCCCAAGGGTCGCCGAGAGGGGCATTTACCGGCTTTCCGCTTTCAGGATCGATCTCGAGAAGAGCGAAGCCGCTGTGCCATGAACCATAGATAAGGTAATGCTTTCCTGACGGATCGTCGACAAGATATGTCGGGTCGATGGCATTGTAGTAGAAATAGCCGTCCCAGTTGTTCTCGTTAGGACGTTTCCACCCGTCACGGCCCTTGTCTGATGATGAGCATGTGATATATCCCTTGTCCTCCCATTTGCCGTTTGCGGGATCGTCAGACTCGCACATTCCGATGAACGCACGCTCGGTCCAGCTGCCGTCGAATGAAGTTCCTCCGGTCTTGATGGTGTTGTTGACGACAATGCAGTAATACATGCGGAGCTTTCCGTTCACTTCCCTGACTACCGGAGCCCAGTATCCATAGGATATCTTGTTCTTCTCGATAGTCGGAACACCCATGCGTTTACGCATTGCATTCAGCGAATCGGCCACCCATGCAGGCGCATCGTTCATCGGGCCAGGAACATATGTCCAGTTCACGAGATCCTTCGAACGCTTGCCAGGGAAATGTCTGCCGGTCGATGCCTTGAGATGCTCGTTTCCGTACGATGCATCGGTGCAGTACATATAATAATAGCCGTCATAATATGCTATTGACGGGTCATGGACATTGGCAAGGTTCCACTTGCTGTGGTTTGCCCATCCTGCTATTGCAGAATAGTCATCCTCATAATCAGGAATCTTCACTTCACCTGTCGGTTCGTCACCGCCGGTTCCGGAACCTGTTCCCGGTCCTACCTGGATACCTGTACCCTGTGATGGGTCTTCGCAGGCAGCAACCACCAATGCTCCTGCAAGAATAAGTGCCTTTGCTAAGCGCATTTCAAATCTCATGTCGTTATATCTTTAAGAAAAAAGTCATCCTGAATGAAATGTCATTCTGAACGTAGTGAAGAATCCTTTGAAGATCCTTCGCTACGCTCAGGATGACAAGAAATAGTCCAGAATGACAATCAAGTCAAATATTAGAGTTCAACTACAGGACGAACCTTCCAGCCCTTTTCTGCAAACTCGACAGCGTTGTCTGTGTTTGTGTTGGCAGAGTTACCTGAACCGAGGTTAGGATTCGAGTTCAAAGTAGTCTGGAAAATAGGGAAATACTCGTGACCTGGCTGGTAGTACTGGAAAGTAGAACCGGTAGGGTTCTCAACAGGATAAGTTGTGTTAGCTGTTCCGTCGAGAACATAGTTTCCGTGATCCTTGAGCTGTGCAAGACGGTCTGAAGCATGGAAGAAGCCCCAACGGATGAGGTCGATACCACGGCCGTTCTCACAACCGAATTCCTTCGGACGCTCTACGTTTGCGATCTGCTCGAAAAGCTTGTCAGCAGAACCGAAGTCAGCAAGCTGGAGGTCAGCAAGACCTGCACGGCGGCGCACTTCGTTGATGTATCCGATAGCCTCTGCAGAAGGACCTGAAATCTCATTGATACACTCGGCAGCACGGAGAAGCACGTCAGAGTAACGCATGAGACGGAGGTTGATACCGCAGTGGAGACCTACAACGATAGTCGAGCATACATCCTGACGGGCATATGTCCACTTTGCAGAAGAGAAACCGCCGTTTGTTCCGTTGGTGATAGGAGTCTCTGTCACAGGAGTCTGGTAGAGCACATTCTGACGAGGGTCGTTTCCGCCTGGATAGCCGGCGTTCTTACCACCTGTATAGATGTCATACTCTGGCTCGTATGAAGCGATTGTCCAGTAAAGTCTTGGGTCGAGAGTACCGTCAGTACATCTTTCAGCCTTGAAGAGGTTGTAAAGCCATGGAGATACTGCAAGGTCAGCCCAGCTTCCGAATGTTCCAGGAGCATAGTTTGACTCTACCGCATGTCCCTGGGTAGCGTTTGAAGAGATGTTCACAGGAGTCCACTCCTCGTCTGAACCGCCCTTTCCATAATCAAGGTACTGAACCTCGAAAAGGCTCTCCTCGTTATTCTCTGCAGCGCCCTCACGGAAGTTGTCGCCATAGTCAGCCATAAGTCTGTAAGTACCATACTTGCCGTTCATGATGTCCTTGAGGACAACGAGAGCCTCCTCGAATCTGTGACGGAACATGAGTGAACGTGCATAGTAACCTGCAGCGGCACCGCAGGTAGCGCGTCCGCCTGCCCATTCGCCACCCTCATTGCGTGAAGGGAGGATCTGCATAGCCTCAACGAGGTCAGCATCGATCTGGTCGAAGATCTGGTCCTGCGGTACGCAAGGAGCATACATAGTCTCCATTGACGAATACTGTGCGTAGTCGTTGAAGAGAGGAGCTGTCTGGTAGTATGTAGCGATGGTATAGTAGGCAAGAGCTCTGAGGAAAAGGGCCTGACCCTTGATCTCATTGTATGCCTTCTCGCTGAGTGTTGTAGTCTCTACCTTCTGGAGAACGAAGTTACAACGGTTCACCACATGGTAGCAGTCACGCCAGATCCACTGTGTTCCGATATCGTCACCTGCAGCAGAGATGTTGAGGTTGTCATATGGGAGATACCAGATCTGTGAAGCGTTCCAGATCTCGTCACCACGGACAGCATCCATGGTATAGCCGACACGGGCGAATGTACCCTCGAGACGGATACGGTTGTAGCAGGAAATCACAGCCTCCTGAAGTTCCGACTCTGAATCGCCGAAGTCATATGTCGTCTGGTTGTTCGGATTCCTGAGCTCGAGCTCATCGTTGCATGATGCCATTCCGAATACAACCGCAAACGCTGACAATATAATTGATATTCTTTTCATAATCATTTACGTATTAGAAGTTTGGACTCTTAGAATGACAGGTTCACACCAAGCATGAGTGTCATTGGAGTAGGATATGAGCAATAGTTGTATCCAGGAGTGAATGTACCGCCTGCGAAGTCGATGTTATAACCTCTGTACTTCGAAATTGTAGCAAGGTTCTGGCCTGATACATAAACGCGTACACCGCTGATCACGTCCTTGAACCACTTGTCAGGAAGGTTGTAACCGAGCTCAACGTTAGCGATCTTCCAGTATGCACCGTTCTGGAGGAAGCGTGAGCTGAACATGTCGTTTGTGATAGAACCTGTACTTGCCCAGTAAACTCTTGGAACTGTTGTGCTTGGATGCTCTGGAGTCCATGCATTGACGAGGTCAACGCTCTTGTTGGTTGCACCGTATGAACCGCGGAGAGTCCTGTCGATGAAGTCCATCACCTGGTATCCAGCTGCGCCGAATGTAGAAACATTGAGGTCGAAGCCCTTGTACTCGAGGCGGAAGCTGAGACCGAACTGAACCTTTGGCATACCGCTGCCGAGGATTGTACGGTCGTCACCTGTGATCTCACCGTCATTGTTGACATCCTTGTAAGCGACGTCACCTGGCTGTGCACCGTTCTGGTTCACATGGAGGCCTTCGTCGTTGATGCGGTTGTCGATCTCCTCCTGGTTCTGGAAGATACCCTCGTAAACATATCCGTAGAACTGTCCTACTTCGCTGCCTACCTTTGTGATGCAGTCACCGTCGATTCTCTGTGACTCGCCCATTCCGAGAGAAGTGACCTTGTTCTTTGGAAGAGTGAGGTTTGCAGAGATGTCATACTTGAGCTCGTGACCGTAGTCATGCCATGCAAGAGCGAACTCAAGACCTGTGTTCTCCATTGTAGCTGCATTCATGGTTACAGAACCGTTTGTGGCACCTGCCTCTGCAGGAACAGGAACACTGTAGAGAAGGTCCTCTGAAACAGACTTGTACCAGTCAGCGTTGAATTCGAGCTTGCCACCGAACATAGCGTAATCGAGACCGACATCGAGAGTCTTCTTCTTCTCCCACTTGAGGGCTGTGTTCACATAGTCAGAGATTGCTGAACCAGTGACCTTGTTGCCGTTGAAGCTGTAGGTATAGTTACCACGTGCCATTGTAGCCATGAACTGGTAGTCACCGATGTTCTCGTTACCAAGCACACCATATGATGCACGAAGCTTGAGGAGGCTTACGAGCTGTGGGTCAACATTGAAGAAAGGCTCCTTGTCGATACGCCATCCGAGGGATGCTGAAGGGAACCAGCCCCAGCGGCCGTCATTTGAAAGGCGGCTTGAACCGTCACGACGTACAGTTGCCTGGAAGAGATATCTTTCACCATAGTCGTAGTTGATACGGCCGATGTAAGAAGTGAGGACATGCTCGCTCTCGTAGCTGGATGCGTTTCTTGTCTCTGCGTTTCCTACCTGGAGGTAGTAAGGCTCAGGCATTGTAGTACCGATACCTGTGAGAGAGTGATGGCTCTCGCGCTGGAAAGTATGACCTGCAACGATGTTGAGGTGATGCTTGCCCATCTTGCCGTCATAAGTCACGAAGTTCTCGATGAGACCGTCAGTATATGAACGGTAACCCTGGTTGAGGGTCTCGTTGGTCTTTGCAAGATAGTTGGTCTCACTCACGATGAAAGCAGGGATGAATGTGAAATCCTTTGCGTATGTACGGCTGTAAGAGAGATTGAGGTTGTACTCGAGCTTATGGTTCTGACTCTTCACACCGAACATTCCAAGGAGGTCGAGGTTAGCCGATCCTGTTGCCACGATACGGTCAACTGTTGTGTTTCTCTCGAGAAGGTTGTTGGTGAGGAGAGGGTTCTGCATACGGATGTCACCATGCTGATTTGAGTAATATGTACCATAACCATATGCATCATATGAATAGCCAGAAGCTGCACCGAGCTTGTCATCGAGGCACCATGTAGACTCGTCATAAGCCTTGATGCTAGGCGGCATGAGGAGAGCGGAAGCCATGATAGGGAACTGCTGTCCATAGAGACCCTGAACATACTCATTTGCGTTTGAAAGGGCCATGTTGTCCTGAAGGCTGTGGCTGTATACGAGACCTGTACGGAGCTTGAGGAACTTCACGTCCATTGTGTTGTTCACGCGGACTGTGAAACGGTCGTAGTTAGGACCTGCACCCTCGAGAGTACCCTTCTGGCTGAAGTAGTCGAGACCTACGTTGTAAGTGTTGTTTGCACCACCGCCTGAGATATTCACGTTGTGGTTCTGACGGATACCAGTCTTGAACACCTCGTCAAACCAGTCTGTGTTGATCACGTTAGGATCGAGGTAAAGCGCGTTGCCTTCCTGATATCCTGCAGGAGCTTCCATTCCGCTGTTCGCGAATGCCATGCGTACGTAATCGCCGTACTGCTTTGCATCCATCACGTCATAGACTCCCTTCTTGATCTGGTCAACACCCATGTAGCCACGGTAGTCGACTCTCATAGGCTGATCCTTCTTACCGCTCTTTGTTGTGATGATAACCACACCGTTCGCAGCACGTGAACCGTAGATTGCAGCTGCTGAAGCGTCCTTGAGGACCTGGATTGTCTCGATGTCGTTTGGAGAGAAGTCGCGGATTGTAGTACCCATAGGCACACCGTCGATCACGTAAAGAGGAGCTGTGCTTCCGAAGCTGCCCAGACCACGGATACGTACTGCAGGGTCTGCACCTGGCTGACCGTCAGATGTGATCTGCACACCGGCAACCTTACCCTCGAGCATTGTCGAGATGTTTGAATGAGAAACCTTCTTCATCTCGTCTGCGTCAACAATAGCCACAGAACCTGTGAGATCTACCTTACGCTGCGAACCGTAACCAACGACTACGAGTTCCTCGAGGAGAGTGTTTGAAGTCTTCATTGTGATGGTTCCGAGGTCTGCTCTGCCGTTAACAGTGATTTCAACAGTATCAAAACCTACAGAAACGAATTCTACAACTGCATCTGCAGGAACCTTGAGTGAGAAGAGACCGTCAAGGTCAGTTGTAGTACCGATAGTAGAATCCTTAACGAGGACTCCTACACCTGGGATAGGATAGCCGCTTTCATCGACTACCGTTCCGCTGATTGTCACATTGTCAGCCTGCTGTGCCTCTACAGGAGCTGCATAGGCCGATACAGCTGCATACGGAGCGGCTGCCAAAAGGCTGCAAAGTGCTATTTTTACAAAATTATGTTTCATAATGTAATGGTCTTTAGATTAGTCGAAAATGAGGTGAGCGCCCTCGACAACGATAGCGAACTGGAGATCAGCGCTGTCAACAGCAAAGCCGTCGAAGTACTGGAAATGAACATCTCCGTTTGCAAGGATCACGTGATAACGTACACTTGCAGTGTTGTCACCGTTGTTAGCGAATGTGATGGCGACTTCTGCGCCGTCAAGGTTTGGAAGGAATGTATCCCAGTTCCAGTTGCTTGTAGCGGTCACGATGCCGTCATAGCCTGTACCCCATCCGTAGTGGTCCATACGTACGACTCCGTACTCTGTAAGATCTGCCTTGCGGAGGATTGTACATGGGCTGTGCCAGTTGTTGATCTCGTTAGAACCGAGCTTCATGCTGACGCTTACCATCTCATAAGGAGCTACAGCCCAGTCATGTGAGAAGTGAGCCCACCATGGAGTTGTATTGTCCTCAAGTCCTACCATCTCGGTCTGTGCAGGAAGAGTGCTCTTTGCGATCACGAGATCACCTGTAGCCTCTACTACTGAACCAGAAGCCGATGTATATGAAACTGTATATGCATTTTCGTATGTACCCTCGACACCTTCATAGACAACCTTGTCGTCAGCGAATGCCACAGAGAACTGCGATGCCTTGAGAGGAGCCTTTGAGCCGTCTGCATACTCAGCGACAACCTTTACAGCTGCTGGAGAAAGGGTCACATACTTCGCACCTCCGATGAGGTATGCGTTTGCAGATGCCTCTAGAGCAACGATAGGGTTGGTAACCTCAAGAGTATATGTGCCGGCTACTGCCTTGCCATAATTGCCCTGCTTCGTCTTGCTGTAAGAATAGATGATAGTCTTCTGGCCTACAGTCGAAAGATCAGGAACCACGAAAGTGATGTCTGATGTATCTGCAACTGTTGTTGCGCCGTCAGCGAATGTAACTGTAGCTACACCGTTGCCCCAGAAGTCTGTGCTTCCTACCTCGATAGCTGCAGGAGTGCCTGTAACTGTGATCGATGTAGCCATTTCGTCTGGTATCTCAAGGATTTTCGATGGCTCGAGGAATGCCTCCTTCACTTCCATGAAGCTTGCGTCAGCAATGAGGAAGGCTGTAACGGTAGTTCCTGTTACAGGCTGCTCGTATGTTTCAGTGAGGACTGTGCCGTCAACTGCAGTATGCTTGGCGGTAAAGAACACTGTACCAGCTGTCGCATAATCGATCGTCATTTCAACTGAAGCACCGTCAAGATATGCTCTGAAGTCATTCCAGATGTCACCGTCACCGTCAGTATCAGGGTAATCCTGTCCGATCATGGCTCCGTTGTAATCACCGTTACCCCATCCGTAAGCATCCGAACGGAGAACGAAGAACTCTGAATAACCGTCTGAATCACGTTCACCGGAAGCGACGCAGATGTTCCAGTTGTTCCAGTTGTTTGCGCTGCCACCGTTGTGGTTGATGAACTTGATTGTGAGGCATTTTCCCTGAGGCACTTCAAAGTACTGTGAGAAATCCACCCACCATCCGGAAGTGTAATCCTTTGCGCCTACTTCAGCGACTGCGATGTCAATCACGGTCTTGTCTCCCTGAAGAGCAGCAAGAGAGTCCTTCACTGCCTGGATTGAGTCAATTTTGCTCTGAAGATCAGCAGGCGGATTGATTTCTATGAAAGAAACCTCTGAGCAGCTGACAGAAACCGAAGCCACAAAGGCGACTACGGCGAGCAGTCTTAGCATCAATTTTTTCATGATTTGATAGTGTTAGTTATTATTAAGGTTAATGTGTTATTTCTGAAGAACATACACCATGAATGTCTTTGGAGCGACAGTCACCTCGAGAGCCTTGCCTTCGAAATCAAGGGCAGCTGTCTGAGGAACGATCTTCTCCGGCTCATCAAGAGTGTTGTCAGCATCAAGGTCGTCAGAGTGATAGCTTACAGCCTCCACTCCCTTGAGGACTTCCTTCTTCTTGAGTCCCTCGAAGTTGATCTTTACAGGCTGCGCATCATCCGAAACATTGATGATCTTGATGTATACCTGATTCTTTTCAGCGTCATATACAGAGCTTGCGAAGAGACCGTTCTGGCCCTCTGCACCTGTAATGTTCACGCCTTCCATGTCGGTGAGCTTCAATGCGTTGGTACCCTGATACTGTGTATAGAGTCTCTGCACATACCAGCTGCATGACTTCATGCTGCGGAGGTTGTCGAACCAGATGAGGTCCGGTCTCCACTGCCATCCCTCGATGTGTGCGAAGAGAGGCGCATATGTAGCCATATGGACGATATCAGCGTTCCTTTCGATTGTGGTCATGAATGCAGCCTCGAGAAGTGATGCCTCGAAATGGTTCCATTTCTTGCCGTCACCGTGGCATGCGTACTCGCCTGCGAACACCTTCGGACCCTTGCGGTCGTAGTTGTCATAGCGTGCTCCCTGTGCGAGGAACCACTTTTCAGGACGATAGAAATGCTCGTCGACGAGGTCAGCTCCGAGCCTCTTCATCTCCGGCCAGAGGAAGTCGAACTGGTCACCCTCTGAATTAGGGCCTGACGAACCTACGATAAGGATTTCAGGATATGCCTTGCGGATAGCCGCGATGAACGGCTCGAGGTGCTCTGGGTATTCAGGTCCCCACTGCTCGTTTCCGATACCGATGAACTTGAGGTTGAAAGACTCCGGATGGCCCATCTCGGCGCGGAGCTTACCCCACTCTGTATTGACATCACCGTTGGCGAACTCGATAAGGTCGAGAGCGTCCTGGATATAGCTGTCAAGGTCGCAAACAGGCACATGAGCGTCCTGTGTCTCGTTCTGGAACTGGCATGCAAGACCGCAGCTGAGTACCGGAAGCGGCTCTGCGCCGATCTCCTCTGCAAGGAGGAAGTACTCATAGAATCCGAGTCCGTAAGACTGGAAATAATCAGGATAGTAGCGATGCTTGAAAGTGTGCTGCCATCTGTTCTCGTTGAGAGGACGGTTCTCTACAGGACCTACGCTGTTCTTCCAGTTGTAGCGTGTCTCAAGGTCTGTTCCCTCCACGATACATCCGCCCGGGAAGCGGAAGAGGCCTGGCTCGAGGTCATAGAGGGCCTGTGCAAGATCCTTGCGGAGGCCGTTCTCATGACCGTTCCAGGTGTCTACAGGGAAGAGGGACACATGCTCTACATCGACTGTTGCAGGGGCATTGAGGAATACCCTGAGGGTAGCCTTCGGATCGGTGACAGCTGAAGTCATGACAACCTCATACTTCTTCCACTCCTTCGAATCGATTGTGATTTCAGCTACCGTATGAGCCTGAACCTCACCCATGGAAGCCCTGTCAATGAACTCGATGCCGAGCTTTCCTGCTTCCTTTCCGTCAGGGATACGTGCCCATACGCTGAAACGGTACTGCTCACCCTTCTTAAGACCGATGCCGAAGAAACCGTTGTTCTCCATTGCAGTATGCTTGTGAGGGTGGCCAGGATAATAAAGTCTTACATAATGAGGGTTACGCTCGAATGGTCCGTCGTTCATGACCTCGAGACGTCCTCCTACATTCCATCCCTGAAGACGGTTGTTCGGGAACTCGAACGAGCGGTTCATCACCAGCTCCGCATAGAGTCCGCCGTCTGCAGCGAAATTGATGTCCTCGATGAAGATACCGTACATGGTAGGCTGGATCGGTGCTCCAGGCTTGTTGACGCGGACCTTCATCTCGTTGGTCTGGGCCATAAGAAGTACGGCAGCAGACATCGCGATAAGCGACAGAAGAATCTTTTTCATTATTGTGGTCAGTGTTATGTGTGGCTTAGAAAGTCAATGCAACGATAGAAGCCGCAGGAACTGTCACTGTAAGTGTCTTTCCTGTCTTCTTGAAGCCTGTGAATGCCTTTGGAGCTACTGCAGGCTCTTTTCCGAAATCATTGTATGACTGGACTGTCTCGGCTGTAAGGATCTCGCCTGATACATTCTTAGGATTGAGGTCGTCGAAAGAGAGGACGAGTGTCTGTGCCTTGTCGACTACAGGGTTCACGATTGATACATGAAGCTTGCCCTCTGCATCCTTCGAAGCTGTAACGCTCATGTCAGGCATGATGCGGCCAGAAGGAGATACGATCTGTCCTGCATTGAGGTCTACAGGCACATATGTAGCATCCTGATGGACATTGTACATGCGGAACACATGGTATGTAGGGGTGAGGACGATCTCCTTGCCCTGGGTAAGGATCATTGCCTGGAGAACGTTCACGATCTGGGCGATGTTCGCCATCTTGAGACGGTCGGTGTGACGGTGGAAGATGTTGAGAGACATTGCTGCAACCATAGCGTCACGCATTGTGTTCTGCTGATAGAGGTGGCCTGGGTTTGTACCTGGCTCTACATCGAACCATGTTCCCCACTCATCGAGAAGGAGGTGAACCCTGCGATGTGGATCGTATGCATCCATGATAGCCTCATGGTTTGTGAGGACCTCGTCAATCTCCACAGCCTTTGCTACGATGTCATAATATGAATCTGTATCGAAGCCGAGAGCCGGTCCCTTAGGGCCTGACCATCCTGTCACTGTATAATAATGGAGCGAGAGGCCCTGCATATGGCCGCGTGCACGGTCCATGAGTACCTTTGTCCAGTTGTAGTCATAATCAGAAGCACCGCTGGCAATCTTATAAAGATGATTTCCGTCGAAGTTGCGGCAGTATGTAGCATAACGGCGATACATGTCGGCATAGAACTCAGGACGCATGTTTCCGCCGCATCCCCAGCTCTCATTACCTACTCCGAGATACTTGAGGCTCCAAGGCTCCTGACGTCCGTTCTTCTTACGAAGTTCAGCCATGGTTCCATCCTTTGCAGTGATATACTCCACCCATTTTGCAAGTTCCTCGACAGTACCTGAGCCGACATTACCAGAAAGATAAGGCTCGCAGTCGAGAAGTTCGCAAAGGTTGAAGAATTCGTGAGTACCGAAAGAGTTATCCTCTATTGTTCCACCCCAGTTGGAGTTGATCATCATCGGACGGTTCTCCTTTGGACCGATTCCGTCCATCCAGTGATATTCGTCGGCGAAGCATCCGCCCGGCCAGCGCATTACAGGAACCTTGAGCTCCTGGAGAGCCTCAACGAGGTCCTTTCTGTAACCGTTGATGTTTGGAATATCCGAATCCGGACCAACCCAGATACCGTCATAGATGCATCGTCCGAGATGCTCTGCAAACTGTCCGTAGATTTCTGCCGGAATGACAGGCTGGTTTTCAGCCTCTTCATGGATTCTTACCTGAACCTGTGCGCTCGCAGCGACCGCCATGATAACTCCCAGAAGGAGCAAACTGATTCTTTTCATTTCTTTTTCGTTTAGTGTATAGTATGTGGTTTGTCTTACAAATATAGCAAATATCCATAAAAGTGTATCAGGTACACTCTAAACACCTGCCATATTGCCAATTTTTTCCATAAAGTTGAAGAAAAGTCCAATTATCGGAGCCAATTCTCCGGATTTTGAGGATTTTTCCCTTTCCAGATTTCAAAATGCAGCTGGGTCTGGCCGTTTATCGTATCGATCGTACCCAAAGCCTGTCCGGTCTTCACCTTGTCGCCCTGCACGACGAGCAGATTCTTCATCTTGCAGTACAATGTGAAATAATTGCCATGCTGCACCAGCACGCACTGGTTATAGCCCGGCATGACGATCACCTGGGCCACCACTCCGTCGAAAACGGAGCAGACCTGTGTTCCCTTGGCCAATGCGATATCGACTCCATTGTTCGGCGGAAGCTCAAGATTCTTATATACAGGATGGAAATGCTTTCCGAAACCGCTTACCACAGGACCGTCTGCCGGCCATGGAAGCTTGCCCTTGTTCTTCGAGAACTCTCCGTCAAGCTTCAGATCCACCGGCTTCTTCTCCTTCTTCTTGCTGTCGACAGTCATCGCAGACGCGATGATGCGTGCGATCTCACGGTTGAGGGCATTGACCTCCTTCTTCTTCGCGGCTAGCTGGTTCTGATATTTCTTCCTGTCCTTCTGGAGCTTCTTCACCACTCCGTCAGCCTTCGCCTCATCCTTGCGCAGCTTTTCCAGCTCCTGCACACGTTCCTTCTTCACCGCTTCCGCCGATGCCTTCATCTGCGCCAGCTCATCCTTTCTGACGGCCAGCTCATCCTGCATCGTACGGATGGTCCTGGCCTCATTCTTCATATGGGTCGAAAGATTCCTGAAATAGCCGAAACGGCGGAAGGCCTGGCCGAGATTGTCACTGGCGAACATATACATGTACCATATCCTGGCATCCCTGTTCTTATATGCGCTCAACACCAGACGGGAATAATGGGAAGTAAGGGTATCCACCCTTGCCTGAAGCCTGTTGATCTCCTTCTGGGTAATGTAGATGCTGTCATTTATCCTCCTGACCTTTGCATCAGCCTCGGCTACAAGAGCCTTTCTGTTGGATATGTTCTTACGGATGAGCGTCAGGTCCGAAAGCATGGAACTGCTTTGCGAGGCATTCTCGGCCAGCTGCCTGTCGATGATGGCGATCTCCCTCTCGAGACGTGCCTTCCTCTCCTCCTGCGCCCTGGTATCCTGCGCCGACGCTGCCGACGCAAACGCCAGCATCATCATTATATATATACACAACCTGCGCATCGGATGTTACTTTTTCATTGCCTGACGGCGCTGTTTCACCTTCTCCTCAAGTCCCTCCACGTCCCCGTCGTTTTTCTTGAGGGCCAGATTCCAGTACACCATGGCAAGGTCATATTCCTTCAAGGCAAAGAGGACTTCGGCATAATGGTCCATTATCACCACACTGTCCTTTCCGCCGTAAAGCATGGCATGCTTGAAGAAAGGCTTCGCCTCCAGCGCCTTGCCCTGAAGATAGAGGATCCATCCGAATGTATCGAGATATGTAGCATTGTCCGGCTCCGCCTCGATCGTCTTTCTGCTCATGTTGTAGGCCTTCTTCAGCTTTCTGCCTTCGACGCTCAGATAATATGCATAGTTGTTCAGGACATATACATAGTCAGGATTGATCTTCAAGGCCTTGTCATATGCCTTGTAGGCCTTCTTGTTGTCACCGAGCTGGTGGTAGATGTCTCCCATTGTAGACCATGCCCTCAAGGTCTTCGAGCTGTCACGCGGAGCTATCTCCAGTACCTTCGTGCATATGTCCAGAACCTTTTCATACTCCTCGAGATTATAATCACCGACACTCGCCATCTCAAGGAAGGCGGTCTCTTCCGGGAATCGCTCGAAAGCCTCTCTTCCGGCCTTGGAAAGTTCCTCCCACTCCTCTGCGTACATCAGGAACTCCACATATGAAGCATTGGATGCGAAACTCTCCGGCCATGCCTCTACATTGGCCTTGAAGCTCTCCCTGGCCATATCCTTGCGGTCGGTCGAATAATAATACACGGCTGCTGTATGGAGCATGATGCTGTCCTTCGGATGCAGCTCGAGAGCCTTGTTCATCACAGAATCGAGCCTCGGACGGAAAGAATTCAGGAATTTCGGGTCAGACCTCTGGGTCAGAGCCATGAGATAATCACATTTTGCCACAGGCGGGTCCGACGCCATGATGTAATCGTTGAGGACACTGAAATACTCATCATATCTCCTTGTCATCCTCAAAGTCTCCGCCTTGCCGAGAAGGGCCGGAGAATAGTCCGGAGCAAGCTCCAGGGCTTCATTGTAATATGCCAGAGCCGTCGAGTCGTTGTACATCGACATCTCGTATTCCGCAAGAGTGGCGAGAATGAACGGAGAGGAATACTCCTTGTTGTACTCTTCGAGCGACTTGAAGGCCTCCTCATGCCTGTTCAGCATACGGAGGAAATTGAAACGATAGGCCGCGATGGATTCTGTCATTCCGAACACCGTCTCGATCTCCTTCAAGATATCCAGAGCCTTCTCATACTCCTTCTGCGATGCATAAAGCTCTACAAGATCGAAGTACATGTCGCTCTTCTTCGGGAAATCCTCGAGAAGCTGCTCATACATGCTGATGGATAGCTCGGGACGCGATGTCACTGAATAAAGACGGGCAAGACGGTATCTGTACCAGAAGTTGGACGGATCCAGCTCCGCCGCCATCCTGTAGCTCTGCTCGGCAGTCTCGGGATCATTCTCCGCAACCGCACACTGGGCCATGTAATACCATGCCGCATCATTCTCAGGATCATCCGCAATGACCTCCTTGAGTATGGTCATGGCACCTTTTATGTCTCTTTCGTTGTATCTTGTCACAGCAGAAAGCACCAGATTCTCATTCTTCGCATCAGGTCTTGATGTCTGCGCCAAGGCAGAAGCCGATGAAAGAAGAATGGCCAGCGCCATCATAACAATATTGATTTTCATCTTCATAGTTCCGTTTTCAAAAACATACAAAAATAACACTCAATTTCGGGAAATTGCATATTTTTGAAAAAAATGTGGTCGTGATGCAACATTCCGGGTCCCTTTTGCATCTATAGAACGCATGAACAATTGAATGACCTTCGGGACCTAAAAGACACAACCGTGGTGAAAAACCTTGACTTACAGCTGATTGATTCATGCATAAAAGGAGATCGAGCGTCCCAGAAGGCCCTTTACGACCGGCTGGCACCTCGCATGTTCCCTTTATGCATGCGTTACGTCGGCGACAGAGTCCAGGCTGAAGACATACTTCAGGACGGGTTTGTGGCATTGTTCACGCAATTGAAAAGCTACAAGGGAGACGGTTCCTTTGAAGGGTGGGCAAGAAAGATCTTTGTAAATACTGCACTGATGAACCTCCGCAGGAAGGATGCATTGAAGATGAGCGAAGAGCTTGACACCGTCAGAGGAATGAAGGCGGATCTGCCGAGCCAGGGCCAGAACATCGGATACAAGGAGCTGATGAAGCTGGTGATGGAACTCCCTGCAGGATTCAGGACAGTATTCAACATGCACGCCATTGAAGGCTACTCGCACAAGGAGATAAGCGAGATGCTCGGGATATCGGAGACCACATCAAGGACCCAGCTGAGCAGGGCAAGGACATGGCTGCAGAACAGGATTAAGGAGATTGAAAATGTTTGACAACAACGACATAAACGAATTTGACAGGATGATGAAGTCCATCCTGGACGAGGGCACGGAAGAGGTTCCTGCCGGAGTCTGGGACAAGGTTTCGGAAGATCTTGACAAGGCTGCGCAGCACAAGACCGTTGTGCTGTGGTGGAAGCGTGCGGCTGCAGGAACAGCCGTAGCTGCTGCCATTGCAGCCGGAGTCATATTCAACCATCCGTCAGACGAGATGATTCTGCCGGCTGCAGATGGCGAAGAGATGGTTGCAGTTGTAGAGAAGCCGGCAGTTGAAGAGGAAGAAGCAATCGAAGAGGTGGAGATCGTGGTGCCGGATCTGGTCGCACAGTCGCGCAGAAGTACTGTCCCGGCTGATGAAGACATGGTCATAAAGACCGCCGGAGAGGCTCTGGAGGCCGTTTCAGACGCAGAACCTGCTGTAATCGAGGAAAAGTCCGGACCGGTTGCCGAAGAGGCTAAGCCGGAGGAGACCAGGGCAGAGGAGATCAGGACTGAAGAATACCTGCCTATGGAATGGGGAGAAGAGGAAAAGGCGGACAAGAAGAGGGTCTCACTCGTGTTTTCAGGTATTGCGGCGACAAATGACGAGCAGAGCAAGAACCGCATAGGCCCGATGAAGGCCCCAACCCTCGCCCCAGCCCCTGAAAAGACCGGAATCACCGAGACAAGCACCCGGTCGACATACGGCATCCCTGTATCATTCGGAGCCGGAGTGAAGATCGACCTCACAGACAGGTGGGCGATCGGAGTCGGAGCGAACTATACTCTTCTTACCAGAAAGTTCTACGGAAAATATACCGAAATCAACAAAGACGGAGGCATTGCGAATTCGACATCATCAGACATCAGGAATTCACAGCATTTCGTCGGCATCCCGGTAAATGCATATTACAATATCGTGAACAAGGACAGGATCAACCTGTATGCATATGCCGGAGGAACCGCAGAGAAGTGTGTTTCAGACAAATACAACCTCATCAACACCGACATACATCATACCGGAAAGGTCAAGGGAATACAGCTTTCCGCGAACGTCGGCTTCGGAGTGGAATTCATGCTCGGAAAGCATCTCGGCCTTTATCTTGACCCAAGCCTGAGATACTATTTCGACTGCGGCCAACCGAAGAGCATCAGGACAGTACAGCCGCTCATGCTCGGATTCGAAATGGGATTCAGGGCAAGACTCTAATACCTGCCTTCAATGATGTTTCTTGCCAGAGTGTTGGCACATACAAAATCCTTCAGTTCCTGACAGTCAGGCTGAAGGATTGTTTTATTATCCCCCTGCCAGAGCATCTCTCCTTCATGGATGAATCCTATCCTGTCGCCGATCTCAAGGATAGAGTTCATGTCATGGGTGTTGACCACGGTTGTCATGTTGAATTCCCTGGTAAGGTCACTGATCAGACGGTCTATGAGTATGGATGTATATGGATCAAGGCCTGAATTCGGCTCATCGCAGAAAAGGTATGACGGATTCAACGCAATGGCCCTTGCAATGCCGACACGCTTCTGCATGCCTCCGCTGAGTTCATTGGGATATTTGCCGTCAGAGCCTATGACATTCACCTTCTCGAGGCAGTACTGCGCCCTTTCCTTCATCTGCGCCTTCGACCAGTCGGTGAAGAACTCCATCGGAAACATCACATTTTCGATCACGGTCGCAAAGTCAAACAGAGCGCTGCCCTGGAACAGGATGCCGATGCTCTGGCGAAGCTGCTTCTTCTCCTTTTCCTTCATTTCAGACAGTTTCCTGTCTCCATAGCATATCTCCCCGCTGTCAGGCTCCAGCAGTCCGATCAGATTCTTCAGGAGCACGGTCTTGCCTGAACCGCTGGCACCGATGATCATATTGCATCTGCCCGGCTCGTATGTCACGGAGATGTTCTTCAGCACAGGCACTCCGTCGAAGCTCTTGTTCAGATTCTCTACCTTGATCATTCTAATACAACATTAACTGGGTGACTATGAGATCCGCCATAAGGATGAGGATGCTGGTGACCACGATCGCCTTTGTGCTGGAGCGGCCGACTCCCAGCGAGCCTCCCTTGGCATAATATCCGTTGAATGCGGCTATGGATGATATCATGAAGCAGAAAAGCGACATCTTGAAGCAGCTGTAGAAGATATAGAAGCCGTTGTAGAACGCCTTTATGCCCGTGATGTATGATGCGGTAGGGATTATCTGGGTGGCCTCCACGACGACATAGCCTCCCACAAGGCCGAGAGCAAGGCTCAGCAGCATCAGGAACGGGCTGAGGATGGTGGCGGCCGTGATCTTCGGCAGCACAAGGAAGCCTGCCGAATTGACTCCCATCATCTCCATGGCATCAATCTGCTCCGTGATGCGCATGCTTCCTATCTCCGAAGAGATATTCGACCCCATCTTTCCCGCAAGTATGAGGGCCACCATGGTCGAGCAGAACTCCAGGATGAGGCTCTCCCTGACCATATAGCCGATATACATCTTGTCAATGATAGGATTTTCAAGATTGGAAGCGGTCTGAATGACAAGCACGCCTCCGATGAAGAGCGATATCACTCCCACCAGAAGCACGGACGAAATGATAAGCTTGTCCGACTCGTTTATGAACTGTCTCCAGAAGATCTTCCACTTCTCAGGCCTTCTGAATACGGCCTTCAGAAAAAGGAAATAACGTCCTGTAGACTCTAGGAACATCTTTACCATCCTCCCTCATTTTCATCAAGATCTTCATTGCTCGAGCAAAGAATCCCCTCTTGATATATCCCGATAATTTCAATTGCAGGAGTCACGTATCTGATTTCTTCCATCATATATAGTTTTTCACTGCAAAAATACATTAAAAAAAATCTTTATGTCCATAAAATTTATTTAAGCATCCGATTTTCGTCACATTTTTCTTTTTCTTAAACATTTTGTCGTTTTTGATAGGGACATTTGAGGGAAAAAGACACATATGCTGATAAACATTCATTGCGCGAAATGCATCGGAATCGATGCTGTGCCCGTCACAGTTGAAGTGGACGTGGCCTCCGGTATAGGCATCCATCTTGTCGGGCTTGCCGATGCCGCCGTAAAGGAGAGCCTTTTACGTACGATCACATCCCTGCAGTCGATGGGATTCCGGATTTCGGGTAGAAAGATCGTCATCAACCTCGCCCCGGCCGACATGCACAAGAAGGGCACAGGCTACGACGTGCCCATCGCTCTCGGCATCATCGCAGCCTCCGGGCAGAGAGACCTGCCTCTTCTGGGACAGTTCATGGTCATGGGAGAGCTCGGGCTGGACGGGACGGTAAGGGAGGTCCCCGGTGCGCTTCCGACCGTCGAGCTTGCAGGAAGGACAGGGCTGAAAGGGTGCATCCTGCCGCTTGTATCCGCATTGGAGGCGGCAGAATACGAAGGATGCGACGTCTACGGGGTATCTGGCCTTTACGATGTGTTGAGGATATTGTCCGGAGAGGAACTGTGCGACGATCTGCTGGTCAGGAACATCATCTCCAGCCAGCCGGAAAGTTCCGGGAAGGTCAACGCAGAGGTCTCCTACGGAGTGATGGATTTCGCCGAGATCATAGGGCAGGAGAGCGCAAAGCGGGGCGTAGAGATCGGAGCCGCCGGAGGGCACAACATAATTCTCATCGGGCCTCCCGGCTCCGGAAAGAGCTCGCTTGCAAAGGCCATGGCCGGGATACTGCCACCGATGACCCTGGAAGAGGCCCTGCAGACCAGCAAGATATATTCCGTCGCAGGCAAAGGCAATCCTGACGGCGGGCTGATACGCAGAAGGCCCTTCAGATCACCGCATTACAGCGCATCCGCAGCGGCTCTGATAGGCGGCGGCTCCGACAACATCATGCCGGGGGAGATCTCGCTCGCACATAACGGGATCCTCATGATCGATGAGTTCTGCGAAGCGCCGAAGAAGATCCTCGAGCTGTTGAGGGCGCCTATGGAAGACAGGAAGGTCACCATATCCAGACTGAAGTCAAAGGTTGAATATCCGGCTGACTTCATGCTTGTGGCCGCAACGAATCCATGTCCATGCGGATATTACGGGGAAGGAGACCGCTGCACATGCACACCGGGGAAAAGGATAGCATATCTGTCAAAGCTTTCCGGCCCTATCATGGACCGTATAGACATACAGCTGTGGATGAAGCCGGTGGATCCGAAGATGCTGGTTGAGCGCAGGAAGGCCGAATCCAGCTCTGTCATCGCGGAAAGGGTCCTGAAGGCCAGAGAGATACAGAAGAGACGGTTCCGGGAAGACGGCATCTTCTGCAATGCAGCCATGAACAGCCGGATGATCGAGAAGCATTGCATACTGGACGGGCAGTGCAAGGCCCTTCTGGAAAGGATCATAGAAAAGATGGGGCTGTCGGCAAGGGCATGTTCAAGGATCATCCGTCTCGCAAGGACGATCGCAGACCTTGAGGGAGCACAGGACATCCGTCCGGAACATCTGGCCGAGGCTTCCAGCTATCGTTTTCTCGACAAGCAGAATATCTTCGAATAGGCCTGCATCTTGATCTTTTGATTATCTTTGCAGCATGAAACATGAAGTAATCATAAACGGGGTCGAGGACCTCGAAAGAGCAGCGGCGGAATTTCTTGAAAAGATCGGCGACAGCACGCTGGTGGCATTCTTTGCCCCGATGGGTTCCGGAAAGACAACCTTCACCACGGCAATCTGCAAGGTGCTGGGAGTGACCGATCCTGTCGGCTCGCCTACTTTCGCCATCGTCAACGAATACATGCGCGGCGACGGCGAGCCTATGTACCATTTCGATTTCTACAGGATCAACAGACTGTCCGAAGCGATTGAAATCGGCCTCTATGATTACCTTGACAGCGGCTGCCTCTGCATCATGGAGTGGCCGGAAAACATCGAGGAGCTCCTTCCTGAAGAGACTCTCAAAGTCAGCATCACCATCAATCCAGACCAGTCCAGGACGCTGACCTGGGAAGCATGACATCATCAGCCTTGCTGGACGTGACGGAGGAGATGTATCCGTTATAGTCCAATGTATCCAGAACGCCATCCCTCCAGATGACGGGCTTTGCGCATGTCCTGGACGACAGTCCGACCTGAAGTATCCCGTCTGCCATCATCACGGTATTCACGCCCATAGATGAGTATCCCAGAGGTATGGAATGATATTCTCCGTCACGATACACCTTTCCCGGCACGAAGGGCGAAGACGGGTTCAGCACGCAGGCGACACTTCCCCCTGAAAGACATATGGAGGACAATGTAAGCCCCATCGGGAATGAATGGAATTCCCTTGGCGTCATCCACAACCCACCGGTCAATGCTCTTCCGCGCATTGCACATATGCCCTCAACTACAGGTTTTCCGTCAGGCATGGACAATCTGCACGCCGCCATCCTGGAAGATGCCGGCATATACAGCGCCTCCATATTCCCTCCCATAAAAAGGACCGGCGTGCCGATACCGACCACATCCGCGAGATAGCATACCTCACCCTGACAGGAAACGATATCCCAAACACGCTTCACATCTTCGCGCACGGCCGTCTGAACGGCAATCCCGTTTCTGACATGATAATACCTCTCGATCGTATCGGTGGCCGATCCGACCGGCTCAGAAAAGGCAAAGCAGACATCATTCCCGTCCCTCTGAAGACGTCCGAAAGTCCTGCCTACGGCATGTTCCAGGACTATCCTGCCATTGATTCTGTACGAAAACCCGCTGCTGTCACGACTCTGCCCCAACGTATGGATTCCGGTACTGTCAACCACCATTCCGCATATAGACTCGCGCGAGGGATACCTGAAGATTTCCCTGCCATCCTTCTTTATGACCGTCTCATCTTCAGTAGAATAATCAGAATAGACATGGCCGTCAATGATCCTGTGCATATCAGGATCGGAAGCCGTTTCATACTCATCCCCTACGGGAATCTTCATCATAGGTATCCCGTTCGCCAGAACCACTAACGAGCATTTGACCGTCCCCTTCTCAACGTCCGCTCTCCAGTCATATCCGTCCGGATAATCCATCAGAGTCACATACCATACCGTCCTGTCGGGATCATCCTTCCCGGCATTCATGCCCGGACCGGTCCATATTCCTCCACCGTCGTTTCTCCCCGGCGTCCCTATCTCTTCCAGCCCGCATGAAACCGCAGCCAGCGTCATAAGTGAAATGAATAAAGCTCTCATGTTTTTTCAGCAAAGAAAGTCAAAAGCAGATGAAAAGTCCCATCCGCCCGTCCCGCATAGCGGCTTTTCGTCACATTTTTCTTTTTCTGAAAAGTTTTGAACTTTTTTGAAGATTCCTGCTTTCCTTCAGATTCGTTGAAAACCTTTTAAAAAGATTACATGATTTACAAAAAAGGAAATTTTTAAAGGCATTTCGCCACATAAGTTTTGGAGAAATGATTAACTGACATACTTTTATACTTACACACTCAAAAAGATTAATTTACATATTTGCAAATTTATAACATTTGATTAATTTTGTATCGGCTATGGAAATCATCTTTGCCAAAGAGTATTTGAAAGAATTGCAATTGACTGGAAAAACATCGGACAAACGATATAGATTTCAACCTGACATCATCAAAAGATATCGTAGAACCATTGACCGTCTTGCCGCCGCAAAAAAAGTAGAAGACCTGTTCTGTATTGCATCTTTGAGATATGAAAAACTGACAGGGGACAAGAAGGGATTATCATCCGTCAGGGTATCTCAAAAATATCGGATTGAATTTGAAGAGATACGTAGAACCGATGAGGATTATATTTCCATATGCAACATTATAGAATTGTCCAACCACTACAAATAATTAAATTATGGTAGAAATAGAAGGCGTTGACCCACAAATGATCTTAAATAATCTGACACCGAACTATGTCACACATCCAGGCGAGATCATTAAGGACGAAATCGAATATCTGCATATTCGCCAGAAAGACTTTGCGGAACGGATTGGTGTGTCCGCTTCTTTGGTCAACCAGATTCTGAAAGGGAAAAGGCCGGTAAACACCGAGTTTGCTCTGCTGACTGAAGCTGCTACAGGTATACCGGCTGACCTCTTGCTCAGGATGCAGACAAGATATGACAGAATAAGGACTGAAAACAAGCCCGGTTTTATGGAGAAGCTGAAGAGCATACAGAAGTTTGCTGCCGCTCTATAGTTCCTTGCCATAAATGGCAAAGAGAGCCGAGCCGGAACCGGACATGCTTGCATAGACCGCTCCGCTGTCATAAAGCGAGCGCTTGATGGCGGAGAGTTCCGGATATTTTGCAAACACGGTTTCCTCGAAATCGTTCATCAGGACTCCGTCCCACTGCTCCACCGGCCTTGCCAGCGCTTCCCTCAACGGAATCTCCGGAAAATGTGGTCTGATACCGCTGTAGGCATCTTTTGTTGACACGGCTATGCCTGCAGGAGTTATCACCTGGATGTCATATTTCTCAAGATCGACATGATATTCGGAGAGGATTTCGCCTCTGCCCTCGCCTATCATAGGACGGTTATATACGAAGAACGCGCAGTCGCTTCCGAGACGCGAGGCATATTCAGCGAGCTGCTGTTCCGTAAGTCCGAGATTGCAGAGTTCATTGAGCATCTTGAGCGCGAATGCGGCATCTGCAGAGCCGCCGCCAAGACCTGCGCCCACAGGAGATGTCTTCTCCAGGAATATCTTCACCGGAGGCAATGTGAAATCTTCAGCGAGAGCATCGTATGCCTTTGCCGTAAGATCCTTGAGGGGGTCCCAATCCACACCCTCCTCACGCGCAATGGTGATCATCAGCTTGCCGTCCTCGGATATGCCCTGGACGAGCTTCGGCGCAACAGCCTCCTCGGTCTCGACACCAAAAACTCCTTCAGGCTTCACACTTCCCTGCCTTGCAGGAACCGATGACCCATACCTGCTGAAAAGCGCAGCCGAAGTGCGGCTGTAATCGTCCCCGACGATGATCTCCAGAGTATCACTTATCCCGAAATACGGGACAAAAAGAGTCTCGAGGTCGTGGAATCCGTCCTCCCTCTTGCGCAGGACATTCAGTCCCAGATTGATCTTTACGTTCGGATTGGTTATCATACTGCAAAGGTAGGCAAATAATTCATAACTGAAAGGACTGACAGACCTGAAGAATAAACTTCGTCGAAAGAAAAAGGTCATCCGTCGAAACTGCAGATAACGGATTATTCATTGCCATATCTTTGCCTCATCAATAGTCAAAGATCATGAAAAGATTTCTCATCATATCAGCCATATTGCTGACTGCAGTTTCTGCACAAGGTCAGACAACCGTCGTTACAGGATGTATCGTCGACTCCCTCACCAGAGCAGGCGAGCCGGCCGCTATCCTGCAGTTCTTCAAAGATGAAGACCCATCCAAGCCGATAGCATTCACCACGACTGACGAATCCGGCCGGTTTTCACAGACACTGACAGGAAAAGGTGGCTTCCGCATGCTTTTCAGCAACATGGGAAGAAAACAGCTCAGCATAGGCTTCACTCTCGACGGACAGGATGTACTGGATCTGGGTACAATCCTCATAGAAGATGACGTACAGACTCTGAAGGCCGGATCAGTCACGGCCCAGAAGACTCTGGTAAAGATGGATGTGGACAAGATCACATATAAGGTGGAAGACGACGTGGATTCCAAGACCAGCACCGTTCTGGAGATGCTCCGCAAGGTGCCGATGGTATCTGTCGACGGACAAGACAATATCACAGTGAACGGCAGTTCCAGCTTTCTGGTCTATGTGGACGGGAAGCCGAATCAAATGATTTCATCCAACCCGTCAGCCATACTGAAGACAATGCCGGCCAGCTTCGTCAGAAAGATCGAGGTCGTGACCAATCCCGGAGCCAGGTATGATGCGGAAGGAGTGGGTGGAGTCCTCAATATCACGACATCTTCCAACAGATCGGAAGGCGGCAATCCTTTGGACAGTCAATATGGCAGCATCGGAGCCATGGGCACGACGAGAGGTGGCGGTGGAAACGTATTCTACAGTCTTCAACGCGGGAAATGGGCCTTCAGCATGAACGGACAGGCAATGTACAACCGGAACAAGGATACTTTCACAGATGTAGAAAGGGTACAAAAGACTGCCGATGGCGACTTGACTACTTTCTCTCACAGCGAGACAGACATCAACATCCCCATGTTCACAGGAAGTATGAACCTCAGCTACGAGATCGACTCGCTTAACCTCATATCGGCCGGAGCAGGCTGGATGCACTTCGGAATGGAATACGACGGCATCAATTCAACTTTGATCAACGGACCTGATTACAGTTTTGACTATGACGGAACCACATATACAAGGAACACGTCAAACAATATAACGGCAAATGCAGACTACCAGCACCTCTGGGCCGGAATGCCGGAAAGATCATTCATATTGTCTTATCAGTTCAACGGAAATCCTTCTGTAAACGACACTTACAACACCTTCAACAACACCGGAAGCCATTTCCTCAACCTGACAGACCGCCGCAGCGAAGCGTTGGTCAATTCCATGACCCACACAATCCAGGCCGATTTCAGCACTCCGCTTGGAAACGGGAAAACGCACATGCTGAACATAGGAGCCAAGTTCATATCCAGGCATAACAGTTCTGACCAGGAAGACTTTCTGTCCGACGGCAAGGAACTGGTTCCGGATCCCGTCGGAAGTCTGAAATACGACTTCTTCAACAACATCGGATCCGTATATGCCGAATACGAAGGGACTGCCGGTCCGGTCGGATTCAAGGCAGGAGCCAGATATGAACACACGTGGCAGAATGTCGCATACTCCAAAGGAGACGGTGATGATTTCAGGATGGACTATGGAAACCTCATACCTGGTGCAAGCCTCCAGTACAACATGGGCCGCCAGCAGAACATGGGCCTGTCATACAACATGAGGATAAGCCGTCCCGGCATAACATACCTGAATCCGTATGTAAACATTTCTGACCCTACAGTGCGGTCATATGGAAATACAAACCTTAAGACGGAGATGGCCCACAACGTGAATCTTGTATACAATTACTTCAGTCCCAAATGGATAGTAAACCTGACTCTAAGAGATACCTACAAAGGTAACGGCATCAGCCAATTCAGTTTTTACGACTCAGACAACATCCTGAACACGACATACGGCAACATCGTCAGTTCCAACAACATAGGACTGAACATATTCCTGACCTGGATTCCCGGCAGCAGAACGAGGGTAATCTTCAACGGCGGAGGAGGATACAACAACATATACAGCAAGACCCTTTCACAGAGCAATTCGGGATTCGATTACAATGCTGTCATGGGATTGCAGCAGACCTTGCCATGGGATCTCAGGTTAAGTGCAAATGTCATTGCCATCGGACGTACAGTCAACCTTCAGGGATGGAACTCGGGAATGGCAATGGGAACCCTCGGAATCACAAAAAGCATCCTTGAAGACAGACTTACCTTCAGCCTCAACGGAGTCACCCATCTGACCGGGGGCAAGGGAATGAGACAGACATCGTGGAGCGAGGGAACCGGCTTTACAAGCAGGACCGTCAACACCATCCCTATGAGAACCCTTACCTTAAGCATCAGCTTCTCATTCGGACGTCAGGACGATGCTAAGGTCAAATCAGCAAAGAAGAGAATCCAGAACGATACGGAACTCAATCAGAAGAGTGTTGCTGAAAGTCTTGGAACAATGATGCAAATGTAATATTTTTGCGATATGAGGATCAACAAGGTTAGATTACTTCTGGAAATAACACAGGCCGCGATGTGGGCCTGTGTTTTCCTGCTTCCGTCGGTTATATTCGTGTTGTTCACCCATGATTTCGGCACAGTGGTCTGGACATTCAGAATCATGTTTGTCCTGATACTTCCGGCATTCGCCGCATATTATCTGAATTATTATTACCTTGTACCGCGACTTGTCTTCGAACGGCGTCTGCCTGTCTATATCCTTGTGAATCTTGCCCTGCTGGGAATCACCTTATTCAACAATTACTTCCACAGCGACTGGATCAATGTCATTCCTTTGCAGCTTCCGAACGAGGTCTCCTCATTAATGATAGCAGCCGGATTCACAGGTTTTCTTGCCTTTGCACTTCTTGGTCAGGTGATGGTCACCCTCCTTGCCGTAGGAATGCGGTACATCATCAAGTGGAACGATGAAAGGCAGGCGATAGAGGAAGAACGCCGTCGCAATGCCGAAGCCGAACTGAACTGGCTGAAGAACCAGCTGAACCCTCATTTCCTTTTCAATACCCTGAACAACATTTCATCACTGATACAGATAGATCCAGACAAAGCTCAGGAATGTATCGGACAATTGAGCGAACTGCTCCGTTACGCTCTTTACGAAAGCAATGTCCGGAAAGTCAGAATTGGCGATGAAATAACCTTTATGAAAAACTATATCGATCTTATGACTTTGCGATGCAGCAAGACGACAAGGATCGAGAGCCGTTTTGATGTGCCAGACAGCGACATAATGATATCTTCTCTACTTTTCATTTCCTTGATAGAGAATGCTTTCAAGCACGGAACATCTGCACACAAGGAATCGTTCATCAAGATAGATATGAGTATGGATGGCAACGATATCGTGTTTACATCTGAGAACACATTGTTTGAGAAAAAGACAGAGGACTACAGCTGTTCTGGAATAGGACTGGAGAATCTGAAACGACGTCTGGAACTGCTTTATCCGGATGCATATTCATATAACTGCTTCACGGAAGGCAATGCATATATAACTTTGGTCCGAATCCGAAATATCAGAAATTATGTGTAAGATAAGATGTATAGTGGTTGATGACGAGCCGTTGGCTGTGGAAATGATTGCTGCCTTCATACGTAAGACTCCTTCGCTCGAACTGGCCGGAACGTTCACAGATCCCGTCGTGGCATTGTCCCGGATAGGTGAAATGAATCCGGATCTGGTATTCCTGGATATCCAGATGCCGGACCTGAACGGACTCGAACTCTCAAGACTGCTGCCTCAGGACACTCGCGTGATCTTCACCACAGCCTTCAGGCAATATGCATTCGAGAGTTACGAAGTAGAGGCTTTGGACTACCTCCTCAAGCCAATAAGATACAATAAGTTCCTCGAAGCAGTGGGAAAGGCCGAAAGATGGATGGAAACACGTCAGGCTACCATAAAGACGGAGAACAAAGGAATCAGCCGCAAATCCGCATTCATAAAGACCGAAAGAGAATACAGGAACATCGAGTTTGACCAGATACTTTATGTAGCAGGGATGAAGGACTACGTTCTTATATACCTTGCATCAGAACCGGAACCGATAGTGACACATATCACCCTGAAGGCCATCGAGGAAAAACTGCCGTCTGATATGTTCATGCGCGTACACCGCTCATATATTGTAGCCCTGGACAAGATAACTGCAATCGACTCCTGCGGAGACATCCTCATAGACAAGATTTCCGTTCCCGTATCGGACAGCTACAGGAAAGAGATCGAAAAACATGTAAAGGAGAATCTTCTTGCGCGATAACGCCCTCTAAAGATTCCGCACCACATTACGGATAGCTGTCTCCAATTCAGAAGAGGCATGTTCACGCCGGGCTTCATCCTCAACGTGTTCCAGTACAGGGGCGATAAAGGAGATCATCTGGAGCACCTTCGCATCCTCGAGGCTGATTCCACGAGAGCGCATATAGAACAGCTCCTCCTCATTAAGACGGCCGATTGTCGCACCATGCGAGCACTTCACGTCATCTGCATATATCTCAAGCTGCGGCTTCGTGTCCACCTTGGCACCGTCTGTAAGCAGGATATTGTGGTTCTCCTGATATGCCTCAGTCCTCTGCGCATCCTGCGCCACGATGATCTTGCCATAGAAATCCACCTTCGACACACCACCTGCAATGCCCTTGAAAAGCTGCCTTGAATTGCAGTGAGGCACATCATGGTACATGTCCACAGCAATCTTCACCTTCTCCTCACCACCACAGACATAAGCGCCATAGACATTAGCCTCAGCACCCTCACCGACCAGATGCACATCCAGCTTCACATCAGCAGACACTCCCGGGAACACCAGCACAACAACATCCACCCTCGCGTCCTTCTCCACCACGATATTCTGCGGTATAGTCGTGGTACTTGATTGTGGAGACGACATGCCACCCCCGGCTAGGGGGTGCCTGCCATCAGGCAGGCGGGGGTCGTCGGAACAACAAGTACCACGACCTCCTAGGACATATATTCTATGCACTTTACTGCACCTAGCTACTATCATCTCTCCCATACCCTACAGATTATCGTAACCCTTTTCTTCGATCTCTGCAACCAGCTCCTTGCCGGCAGTCTTCACGATCTTGCCATCCTTGAGCACATGCACCACATCAGGCACGATATAGTCCAGAAGTCTCTGGTAGTGGGTGATCACAATCGCCGCCTTCTCCGGAGTATGAAGTGCATTCACGCCGTTTGCAACGATGCGGAGAGCATCCACGTCAAGTCCGCTGTCGGTCTCATCAAGGATAGCCAATGTCGGATCCAGCATAGCCATCTGGAAAATCTCGTTACGCTTCTTCTCGCCGCCCGAAAATCCCACATTCACCTCACGTTTTGCGAACTCCGGCTTCATCTGCACGAACGCCATCTTCTCACGCATCAGCTTCAGGAAGTCTCCCGCCTTGAGAGGCTCGAGACCCTTGCCGGTGCGATGTGCATTCACCGCAGTCTTCATGAAGTTGGTGATCGTCACTCCAGGGATCTCCACAGGATACTGGAAAGACAGGAAGATGCCCGCCCATGCACGTTCCTCAGGAGACATGGCCAGAAGGTCCTGTCCGAGGAACTCTATGGTTCCGGCAGTCACAGTGAACTGCGGCTTGCCGGCCAATACTGCTGAAAGCGTACTCTTTCCTGCGCCGTTCGGGCCCATCACCGCATGAATCTCACCCTTGCGGATAGTAAGGTCAACACCCTTGAGGATCTCCTTATCCTCAACAGAAGCCCTCAGGCCCTCAATCTTCAATAATATATCGTTTGCCATAATCAATTGTTTCCTATATAAAGATTCCTCGACTCGCTATGCTCGCTCGGAATGACAATACTATGCGTTATTTCTATATAATCTATACCAGGTGTATAGCGACCATATGCCGTTGACCAGGTACAGGCAGCTGACTATCGGCATGAAGACCAGGCCGGCCTTCAGGTAGAGAGTCAGGTTGGCTATGTTCACAAACAGCCATGCGATCCAGCAGTCCCATTTCTTCAATGCAGACAGGGTCTGTGCAGTAAGGATAAGGACAGTCACGCAGCAGTCCAGATACGGAAGCGGATTGGCCGGGAAATATCCCACGAACCATTTCGTTCCCATCATGCTCATGAGCCATCCCCACACCAAAGCAAGCACGAGAACCAAAGCGACGATAAAGCCTCTCTGGGGCCATGAAAGCATCGAAACCTTCAGCTCACCCTCATTCTGCGAGCTCTCTTCGTTCTTCTTCGGATGGCTCCAGCGGTACTGACCCATTATGTTTATACCCAGCGAGATAGGCTGAAGAATCAGGTTCGCATACAGGTTCTTCTGCCAGAACATGAAGAACAGCAGGGCTGTATACATATAGCCCACATAGAAATTCTTTTTGCTGTTCCTGCCGGCAAGAAAAACCGTAGTAAGGCCGAAGACTGCCGACAGCAGATCTATCAACAGCACAGGCTTACCGCCCATTTCAAACAATACTATATTCCAAAACTCCATTTTCTTTCAATTTTACAGGTCCTCAACAACTTACCCAAAACACCCCGCGTTCCATCCACACCACTCTGTCGGTTCGTTCCTGTCAGCGATGCGGGGTGTGGGGACCGTGCTACCCCTCTGGCCGCAGAGGGAGGGGCCCGCTCCGTAGGAGTGGGAGGGATTGTCCCCACACCCTACATCGCTGACATAGTTATATTATCCGACAGAGCCCTCCAGACTCACCTGCAGCAGCTTCTGCGCCTCAACAGCAAACTCCATCGGCAGCTTCGAAAGCACCTCACGTGCATATCCGTTGACAATTAGTCCTACAGCCTCCTCCGGGCCTATGCCCCTCTGGTTGCAGTAGAAGAGCTGATCCTCGCTGATCTTTGAGGTTGTCGCTTCATGCTCCACCACAGCTGTCTTGTTTGCATTCTCGATATATGGGAACGTATGGGCTCCGCACTTGTCGCCTATCAGCAGGCTGTCGCACTGCGAATAGTTGCGGGCGTTGTCCGCTCCAGGCAGCATCTTCACCAGACCACGGTAGCTGTTCTGACTCCGGCCTGCCGAAATACCCTTGCTTATGATCCTGCTTCGGGTATTGCGGCCTATATGTATCATCTTCGTTCCGGTGTCTGCCTGCTGGAAGTTGTTTGTAACAGCAACGGAATAGAACTCCGACGACGAATTGTCTCCCCTGAGGATAGTCGACGGATATTTCCATGTGATCGCAGAGCCGGTCTCCACCTGGGTCCATGACAGATGGCTTCCCGAGCCCTTGCATATGCCCCTTTTGGTCACGAAGTTGAAGATACCGCCCTTACCCTGGGCATCACCCGGATACCAGTTCTGGACGGTAGAATACTTGACCTCCGCATCCTTCTCCACGATGATCTCCACCACCGCGGCATGAAGCTGGTTCTCGTCACGCATAGGCGCCGTACATCCCTCCATATAGCTCACATACGAACCCTCGTCAGCAACAATCAGAGTCCTCTCGAACTGTCCTGTGCCGGCCGCATTGATGCGGAAGTAGCTCGAAAGCTCCATAGGACAGCGCACGCCCTTCGGAATATACACGAAAGAACCGTCGCTGAATACGGCTGAATTCAACGCCGCATAGAAATTGTCACCCACAGGCACTACCGATGCCAGATATTTGCGCACCAGATCCGGATGTTCACGGACTGCTTCCGAGAACGCACAGAAAATGATTCCCTTCTCTTCCAATGCAGCACGGAATGTGGTCTTCACCGACACCGAGTCAAAGACAGCATCGACTGCAACGCCGGCCAGAGCCGCCCTCTCGTGGAGCGGAATACCAAGCTTGTCGAATGTCTTCTCAAGCTCCGGATCGATCTCCTTCGGACGGTCTTCGTCCCTCTTCGGAGCCGCATAATAGATTATATCCTGAAAATCAATTTCAGGAATGTCCAGATGAGCCCATGTCGGCATCGGCATCTTCTGCCAGCGGCGGAATGCCTCAAGACGGAACTCGAGCATCCACTCCGGTTCCTCCTTCTTTGCCGAAATCAGGCGTATTATATCTTCATTGAGACCCTTTGGAATGAACTCCTGCTCCACATTCGTGACAAAGCCGTGCTCGTATTCCTTGTCTGCAATGCCTTCCAGTATTTCTTTATCTTTACTCATATAAAACTGCTATCTCTGCAATGCTCAGACCACTAAAAGGCCCGAACATGCAAAGATAGCAGTTTTTATCATTATTCTAACCTGACAGGAGGCTATTCGTTGTTGAAAACTACAGGAACCGTAAGCCTTACGCTTCTCTTTACACCTTTGAGCTCGCCCGGCTCCCATTTCGGAGACTTGCTTACGGCACTTACAGCTGCCGCATTGAGCGCCGGATTGGAGCCGAAGACTGCATGGATCTCGGAAAGTGTTCCGTCGGTGTTTACGGTAAACTCGACAAGGACGGTCCTGGAGATATCCCTTGCAAGCTCTGTAATAGGAATCTCGACGCGAGAGTTGACCCAAAGGGCAAAATCATCGATTCCACCACCCTGGAACTTAGGATTCACGAAACCGGCGCTCTGCCTGAGCCTGATGTTTCTCTCCTCCCAGAGAAGTTCGAGCTCCTTCAGGAAATCCTCCTGCTTGTGACGAAGATCCACGCGCGGGTATTCCGGCTTACTCCTCATAGGGGCTGCAGCCGATGCCCAGTCAGAAACCTTAGACTTCATCTTTCCTTTCCTGAACTTGCCCACAAGCACGGTACCGTTCGAACGGTAAAGGGTATCCAGACCATGGTATTTTCCGTTCCTGTACTGGCCGGCAACCACGATGCCGTTATCCCTGTAGATGCGACCGTTTCCGGTAGCCTTTCCTTTCTTGAAGTCACCCCAGTATACTTCGCCGTTCGGTTTGTAGCAAACACACCTTCCTTCAGGTTTTCCCTTCCTGAAGGTTCCGATTATGAGTCCGTCCCTGCCGGAATATAGGATTCCCTCACCTTCAGGCCAATGACCTTCATAGCGTACCTGTTCTGCAACAGAACTCTCCTGCGCAGAAAGCGACATCGCCGCCAGAGTCGCCAGCGCCAACGTCATAAGAGTGGTTCTCAGTTTCATAACAATGGTTATTAGTCTTTCGCAAATATAACATTTTCAATTTAGTTTAACTACATTTGCACGAAGAAATCACCTGAACATGAAACAGTTCCTCACCATCATCATCACACTCGCGCTGCTCCTTACCGGATGTTCCGCAGCAGACCCCGTGATCGAAGCGGCAGACAAGGTATTCGAACTCGCCAGGACACAGTATGCCCTCATGGATTCAGCTTTGGGCGAAGGAGAATTCCCACGCACAACAGACAGGGAAGGTAATCTCCGTACATCGGACGTCGGCTGGTGGTGCAGCGGCTTCTATCCCGGATCATTGTGGTATATATATGAATATACCGGCGATGAGAATTTCCGCGACATGGCCTGGGAGGCTACACGTAAGCTTGACACGCTCATCGAAAGGCATACTGACCATGACATCGGATTCCAGATAAACTGCAGCTATGGCAATGCCCTCCGCCTCACAGGGGACTCAGCAGCCGTCGTACCGACATATATGGCGGCGGCACGCAAGCTGGCAGGGCGTCTCAATCCTGCGACCGGAGTTACCTTGAGCTGGGATTGGGTGAGAAAGGACTGGAGATATCCCGTCATCATCGACAACATGATGAATCTTGAACTGCTGGTAAAGGCAGCCCACATCAGCGGAGAAGAGGAACTGGCTGCAGCAGCCGACATGCATGCCCATACCACACTGAAGAATCATTTCCGTCCCGACTGGAGCAGCTGGCATCTTGTTGACTATGATCCTGTTACAGGAGAAGTGAGATCAAAGGAGACGGTGCAGGGATATGCGGACGAATCTGCATGGGCAAGAGGACAGGCATGGGCACTATACGGATTCACGATGATGTACCGCGAGACCGGGCGCAAGGAATATCTGGAAGCTGCTGAAAACATAGCGGAAATGATCCTGAAGCATCTTCCGGAAGACGGCATCCCATATTGGGACTTCAACGCCCCTGACATTCCGGATGCACTCCGTGACGCATCTGCCGGAGCAATCATGGCCTCGGCATTCATAGAACTCTGCACGCTTACATCAGACAAGGGAGCGGCTGAAACATATCTTGAGACAGCAAGAAAGCAGCTTCTGACATTCTCGTCAGAGGAATATCTTGCCAGACCGGGCGAGAACGGATTCTTCCTCCTGAAACATTGCGTAGGAAACATCCCTGAGAACAGCGAGGTAGACGTGCCGCTCAGCTACGCCGACTATTATTTCCTGGAAGCTCTTGTAAGATATTCAAAACTAGCCGGATAGGAGTAGATTACCGTACAGGCACAAGGGAGGCCTTGAGGACAGCCTCGGCACCTGCCGGAACAGTAACGGTGAAACCGACGCGGCAGGTACCCGGATTAGGGGCATCATATTCATGAGGAGGATCGTCAGGAAGCACAAAAGGAAGGGCTTCGAAACCTGATGATTCAAACCTTAAAACCATTCTGCGTCCGTTCTTTTCCAGACGGATCTTTTTTTCCGAAATAATTCCAGCTTCGGCAGGAGTCATCATTGTCCATCTTACCTCTATGTCCCTGCCTGATGCACTTATCCTGTCTTCGACATGAAGATGGTTCTTCCTGTCAAGCCATATGTCCCTTTCCGCATCAGCGACCTGACCAGCATATACACTGGTCATATCAAGCCTTGCACCCTTGCGTTTCTTCTCCTTCCAGACATCGGTCAGAGGGACGAAGCTCTTTACCATATGATGTTTCCCGTTTACAGTCAGAGTGGAATGCGACTCATTCCCGATACGGAACACGTCCCACCTCTGGCCCCCTTCACCCTGATTCCAGAGGTCTATGCCACGGCTTTCAAGCGAATGATAATCCTGCATTCCCAGGTCCATGGACCATCGTACGCCGTCATATTCGTAAACGAACGATCCGGCATCCATATGGGCATGCGAGGTCATCGGAGAGCCTCCCTTTATGCCAAGATATGCATCTTCCTTGCTACTCCATCCCTCACGGTATATGAACAGCGGAGTCTTTCCTTCATAGACACGGAAATGCTCATCAGGCTGAACCGGGCGGGACATGTCAAGACGCGAGCCGAACACCATTAGGGCAGGAAGAAGGCGGTGCTCGGTAAAGTACAGTCCCACCTTGTCCATGAAATCTTCCGGAAGATTCTCGACGTATGACCTTTCGAGCCAGACACGGGACGGATCACCGGTCTTTGCGGCAAACCAGAACATGGCAGGATTGCAGTGTGCGGCCGGACGGGCATCGGAAAAATTGAAGCTGTCTCCGCTTGGGGCCGTCATGAACTGTACGAAGTAAGATGAATCCAGAAAGCCTGGGGCATCGCTCAGACCGAAATCCGTACCTAGAGCCGATTCCAGAGCCGCTATCATCAAGACCTGGAAAGTAGTACCGTATCCCCAGTAATTGAATCCTTCAGGATAACCTCCGTCAGGCGCATAAGTCTTAAGTGCGAAAGGTACAGACCTGACATACAGGTCCACAAGTTCACGAGTAAGCTCCGGATGTTCTTCATATGTAGCCAGAGCTCCATACAGAAGTCCTGAGCAGCAGACCTGATTCCAATTGTTCGCGACATTATAGAAACCGGCATATCTTTCATCATCTGCCGGAATGAAACCTTTATTCACAATAGAAGCGGCGGCCGTCCGCTTTTCCGAAGGACTCAGTCTGTCATAAAGCCAGTCATATCCGATAGCCACAGCCATGACCATTTCCCCCACGTCAAGGAAATGGCTCGGATTCCAGTCCGTAAAGGAGCAGACTGCCATCATTTCTTCAATGGCACGGTCTGCATATGCCTCATCCCCGGTCATTCTGTATGAATACGAAAGCCAGAAAATACGCCTGAGTGCCTCTCTGGAAGTATGAAGCAGCCTCTTTCCTTCCATGACCCTCTCAAGCACAGGCAAGGACAGCATCTCATCACACTCGGCGACGATGCTGCGATGGATTTCGGCCATAGGCTTATCTTTAGATATCATTCCGGCGATAAGCTTCTCTTCCCCGGCCTTGAGAAGCAGGCGAGGGTGCTGGGCTATATCAAATTTCTCCTGTGCGGAAAGCACAGGAGAAACAAGGCATAATATGTATAAAAGTATCTTCTTCAAGACTCTTAGTGGATAGCTACTGTAAGCATTGCCATCACGATAGACACCATGCTCATGAGCTTGATGAGGATGTTGAGTGACGGTCCTGATGTATCCTTGAACGGGTCACCTACTGTATCGCCGGTCACTGTAGCCTTGTGAGCCTCAGAGTTCTTTCCGCCGAGGTGGCCTTCCTCAACATACTTCTTGGCATTGTCCCATGCACCGCCTGAATTTGACATGAAGACTGCGAGGACGAAACCTGAACCGAGACCTCCGATGAGAAGACCCATCACACCTGCAGGGCCGAGGATAAGGCCTACGAGAACAGGAACGATGATGGCGATAAGTGAAGGGAGAAGCATCTCACGCTGTGCACCCTTTGTCGAGATCTCCACGCAACGTGCGTAGTCCGGAGTAGCTTCCTTTGTAAGGATACCCTTGATCTCACGGAACTGACGACGTACCTCGGTCACCATGCTCTGAGCAGCACGGCCGACTGCGTTCATTGTAAGACCGCAGAAGAGGAATGACATCATCGCACCGATGAATACGCCTACGAGAACCACAGGGTTCATGAGGTCTACATGATAGTATGCCATGATGTCCGGAATAGATGCCTGGGCTGCGTCGATTGTGTTGCCGGCAACGTCAACGATCTGCTTTCCAAGGTGAGTGAGACCGATCTTGATCTCCTCGATATAAGATGCAAGGAGTGCGAGACCTGTGAGGGCTGCAGAACCGATTGCAAAGCCCTTTCCTGTAGCTGCAGTTGTGTTTCCGAGAGCGTCGAGAACGTCTGTACGCTTGCGGACCTCAGGGTCGAGCTCGCTCATCTGGGCGTTACCGCCGGCATTGTCGGCGATTGGGCCGTATGCGTCGGTTGCAAGGGTGATACCGAGTGTCGAAAGCATACCCACAGCTGCGATACCGATACCGTAAAGACCTGTACTGAGGCTGTCTGCAGAGAATGAAAGGTCGAAACCGTTAGCGCAAAGATATGCAAGAAGAATGGCAACCGCGATGGTTACGACAGGGATTGCTGTCGAGAGCATACCGAGACCTACACCGGAGATGATAACTGTTGCAGGACCTGTTTCAGCAGATTCAGCAAGCTTCTGGGTAGGACGATAAGAGTGGGATGTATAATACTCTGTTGCCTGACCGATGATCACACCGGCTGCAAGACCTACAACCACTGAAAGTGAGAAGCCCCACCAGTTCTCCATTCCGAGGAGATACATGATGCCAAAGGTTGCTACGGCAATAAGGATAGAGCTGAGGTTTGTACCACGTCCGAGAGACTTGAGAAGCTGGTCCATTCCTGCACCTTCCTTGGTACGTACCACATAGATACCGATGATCGAGAGAACGACTCCGACAGCCGCGATGATCATAGGAGCGAGGATAGCCTTCATCTGAGCCTCTGTTCCTATAGCTGAATATGCAGCGGCTCCGAGGGCCATTGTAGCGAGGATAGAGCCGCAATATGATTCATAAAGGTCAGCACCCATTCCGGCAACGTCACCTACGTTGTCACCTACGTTGTCGGCGATTGTTGCAGGGTTGCGAGGGTCATCCTCAGGGATACCTGCCTCGACCTTACCTACGAGGTCGGCACCGACGTCAGCAGCCTTTGTATAGATACCGCCACCCACACGTGCGAAGAGAGCCTGTGTAGAAGCACCCATTCCGAAGGTAAGCATTGTTGTGGTGATGAAGACGAGCTTCTGTGTGCCTTCGATGTCAACGAACTGGTTGAGGATCACCCACCAGATTGCGATGTCGAGGAGGCCGAGACCTACAACTGTAAGACCCATTACTGCGCCGCTTCGGAAAGCGACCTTAAGGCCTGAATTGAGGGATCTCTGAGCCGCATTGGCTGTTCTGGCAGAAGCATATGTGGCTGTCTTCATGCCCACGAAACCAGCAAGACCTGAGAAGAAACCTCCAGTAAGGAATGCGAACGGAACCCAGCTGTTCTGCACACCGAGGATTGCAAGAACTGTGAAGAGAAGGGCAAGGATGATGAATACGATGATCACCACTTTATACTGCTGCTTGAGGTAAGCCATTGCGCCTTCCCTGACGAATCTGGCGATTTCCTTCATTGTAGCGTTTCCTTCACTTTCCTTCATCATCTGACGGAAGAAGAGATAAGCGAACAGCAGTGCGATGACTGCTGCCGCCGGTACTAAATAGAATAGGTTAGTCATTTTGTTATTGATTAGTGTTATCTGTTTTTCTTATAGGAATGACAAATTTATTTAATATTACTAGAAAAACAAGAGTATAACCCATTAATTTTTAAGCAAAAACGCAACTATTTTAAAGATTGTTAATTTTCACAGGTGTATTGATTGACTTTTTTATTATATTTGCAAAGTTCCGGAATATGGTTATGCCTTTAATCCGGCAAAAAAGCCATTTCGTAACATGCAAGACACACAACAAGCGGCGGGAGTCTTCCGATTCCCGCCGCTTGATATGTTTAAGGGCCCTTTATCTGGTCCAGTATGGAGCTACATGGTCGAGCATCATGATGTGGCCGGCCATGATTGCAGACTGAGGTGCCGCAATCATGGCTGGTGCCTCAACGTCAAAGTCTCGGTCAGCCACGTCCGCTTTACCCTTCAGAGTCACCTTCGGCTTTGCCTCTGTAAACTCTACCGATGCCGCACAACGGGTAGTGCGGGTCTTAGAATTGAGTTCATCTACCAAAGCCTTGAGATCATCGATGTTACCCTTCTCCTGGGCTGTAGCACGAATGAGCTTGCGCGCCAGGGCACCGAGATTTCCTGCAGCATCCTCTGCATAGGATACTACCGTATTGTCTTCCTCCCAATTGATCACGAAGAACGAATATGGCTGGGTCATATCCATCTGATTCCAGTAACTTGAACCTATCATTCTCATCAGATACGCATCGTCATATACAGAAAGATCCGTCGCATCACCTGTAATGATGCTGCTGAATACTGCTGTTGCATCTGCAGGAGCACCATACTTCACCACAGCGATGCTCTTGCCTGCTGTAGCATCAGGCTGGCCGAAGATCGCACCTGCCTCATCATCACCTGAATAATATCCTACAAGCTCGATTGTCGGAACTGTATTTCCAAGAGGAGATGTCTTCACGAAAGGATCGAAAGTCTGAATTGCAGCGACCTTTCCGGTCTTTGCATCCAATGCGCATACATAAAGCATGTATTCCGTATCAGGTGAAAGTCCATCGGCTCCCATGGAATTTGCTCCACTCCAATAATACATGCCGATAACCTGGGTTACAGTGGCATTCGGATCGAACATCTGCTGCATCTGGACCATCTGCTGGATACCGTTCTCGATATCACCGATCACCTGAACCTCGTTATACTCGGCTGCAACGCAGATGTCCGCAGTATAATAAACAGTATTGTCCGTAGGAACGACTTCGAAATCCACGGTATATGGAGTCACATCAGTCACATTGGCCTCGAACACACAATCCTCCGGTGCACCGCCAGGAAGAGTCCTGAATGTCACCATCTCAGGATCGGTCGTAACGCCTCCCGCATATCCGAAAGCAATCACACAATATTCGGTGTCAGGCATGTCAAGCTTATATTTGAACTGACTTTCAGGGCCTCCGGTATAGTCCTGGACTCCCTTATAAAGCATGAAGCCCATGTCAAACCACATCTTGTTGGCAGCAACGATATTGTCCATCACCTCATCAGGGGTCTGCACTCCGTCATAAGGCTGGCACATCCAGCAGAATGTCTCATCATCTGTAGAAGGAGTGATCTTTATCGCAGCCCTCACCTGCTCTACATCTGTCACAGAAATGTCGAATGTCATGCTTGATTTAGCCACATTCTCTGTCACATATGAACCCACAGTCACATCTGTAACAAGGAAGATATTGTCGGCATCAATGTCGAATCCTGCAACAAGATATACATACTCAGTCTGGGTGTTCAGTCCCTCTGCATGGAGATTCTTATCTCCCTGAAGATACATGATCTGCAGAACCTCTTCCTCTGAATAGCCTGCACCGAGATACTGGCTCATCTCATTTTCGGCATAAGCCTGGTAGAATGTCTCTGTATCCCATCTGTAATCTCCCGCAGGGTCGATATATCCGTCATACATTGATTTCATCACTGTCAGGAGATGCCATCTGATGTTCTTGTCTGAAGGAGACACTGTGAAGTCCACGGTATTCATCTCCACAGTAGCCGTAACATCAAATGTGCAATCAACCTTGTTCACAGGCTGGGTAGAGAATTCCTTCACAACCGGGAATGTGGTCGAAGCCCACTCCTGTGCCGGATCGACGCCGAAGACAACAAGGACGTACGCCGTATTTACGGCAAGACCCTTTACCTCCGCCGACTTGACGGCTCCCTTGCATGCGATCTTGTTCATCTGCTCGGCTAATGTATTGCCCGAAGAAGCCGCGCTTGCCTCGATCTCGTCAAAGATCTTCTCTACAAGGGCCTCGTCCTCCAGACCAGCAACACTTTCGGCAGTCTTTACAACAACGACATACTCCTTGTCATTCAACGTAGGAGTCACCGAATATGTGACAGCTGTCCTCGACACAGCATCGACAGATACCTCAAAAGTCTGCAATACAGGATCCTTCTGATCCGGTCCTTCCGGAGTCTTCTCACATCCGGAGATGGCGATGATTCCTGAAATCATTGCCATCAGAAACATCATTTTCTTCATAATTCCGATCTGTTAGTTTGTTATTATGGATTATTGAACTGTCAGTTCAATTCTAAAGGAGCGTTTTCACCGACCACGACAGCCCTGCAGTTGTCGATATAGGTATCACCGTAATTGCCATATTCCGCACCATCCACTCCCTGGACTTTCTCGCGGCCGCCATAAGGCTTCTCGACATAAACAAGGAGACGCAGGTTCTCCGGATTGTATGCCGAAGAGATGGTTGATGTGAATGTCTTTTCCCAGACGGTATAGTCTGCGTCAATCTTTACGGTTTCACCGGAAGCCGATGTGACCGCCTGTCTGGCAATGTCATTATGTTCATATCGGCTTGACATGGCCACTCCGTTCTGATATCCGATGATCTTGTCTTCCAGAAGAAGCACGGTCACCCTGTAGGTATCGGCCTCCTTGACATAAAGGGAGAGGTCGACTGTCAGAGAAGTTCCGTCCAAAGTACTGTTCACCGCAATTCCGGTCTGGGACGGATAATTCTCATGGGTTTCCTCAGCAACGGCCATTGCAACAGAAGCTGTTGTAGAAGTATTGTTATAATTCGGGATATTCGCACGCGCATCGACGATTCCGGTAGGGAATCCGTTCACATTGAATCTGTTCAGGAATGGTGATATAGAGCTGAATTCCAATGCAGACTGTCCTCCATGCAGGCTGACGGTCACAAATCTGTCATTCATGTTCTGCTCGGCCTCATTAAAGGCTCTTGCCATAAACGGGCAATAGCCGCACCAGTCAGCGGTGAATCTCATGGCAAGCGAACGCTGGAAGAAGGAATCTTTCTTCCAGTCATCAGCCTCGGTTCCGGCAGCTCTCTGAACAACATTGACAGAGCGGACTATATCGCCGGAAACGAATGAAATGACTGCAGAACGAGGTTCTGCCTGCGGATTTGCTTCTGCTTCGAAGAAATGTTTCTCCGTCTCAAGTCCTCTGGATGTGACCTTTCTGATCCATCCGGCATCGACCTTGCACTCATAGGTCAGGTCAGAAGTGACTGTCACAGAGAAGGTAGCTCCTGCCGCACTTACCTCAAGTTCAGTTACTGAGAGATCAAATACAGGGATAAAGGCTTCCTGCTCGATTGTAACCGGAACCTTCAGACTTCCTGATGTGATGTTTATGACTGCAGTACGTGCCTCCTCAGCCGTATTGTCTTCTACTTGAACTGTCAGTCTGGCCATACCTGGCTGGCCCTCCATCGGAGACACCTCAATCCAGTCTGCACCTTCCTGCAATTCAACATGCCATTCCAACGCTGATGAAAAACGTACGACAAAAGTTGTGTCATATGGACCGACTTCGATCAGGTCCTTCTGGCTTGATGCCAGCTCGATTTCAGGAACAGGGCCATTCTCACGAGAACAACCGACAGCGAGGCAGAGAATCACTGCCCCGAGAAAGAACATCAGTTTTTTCATTGTTTCTCTATTTAAAGTCCAGATGCGAATATAATTATTAATATCTATATTTGCAATATTCAGATTACAGACATGAGAAGCACAGTTTTAAGATCCAGCCTCCGCATAGCTGCAATTCTGGCATGCATCATCACCTCCATTCTGACATCATCAGCACAGGAAACAGTAAGACACACCATCCGGCATGACGGGATGGAAAGGGAATATTGGCTTTACCTACCGTTTCTGAGCATGAGATTCCTGTTCCATTCCTCTGAAGCCTTTTCCATAGCCAGCTCCGTCTCATCCTTCTTCTTGCTGTCAAACCGTATTTTTGTTCCGTCCTGCGATGCATTTACCGGATCCACGAGTTTAATACTCGTCTTATTTTCTTGATTATCCGCTGCGTCTCTGCAACCGCACAGCGTAGCCACGGCAATCGCCATGACCAGACATTTCAACCACATTCTGTTCATAATCAATAAGTTATTGAGAAAAATACACTTTTACCCAGTCTATAGACATTTCTACCGGAAGTTCACTTCTGTCAGGAGGTCCGACCCATGCTCCGCCTATCTGCATATCCATCAGTATATAATACGGGACACCGAAAGGAAACTGGACATTACGCGGATATTCTTCGGATCCGACTGCCGGGTATGTCAATGTTTCTGTGCCATTTACTGAAAACACTATCTTATCAGGACGGATCTCTACTCCGAAGACATTATACCGGTCAGGTCGGAAAGGGGCTCTGACAAAAGATTCGGGATCTGTCCTATTCTTGAAATTTCTAGTATAGATCGTATGCACCGTCTGGTATATGTACGAATCATGATCAAGACGTTCCATTATATCTATCTCTCCGTCATCGGGCCACTTCCCCGACTCCGGGAGCATCCATAAAGCCGGCCACAGACTTTCCGCCCCCTGAAGCTTCGCCCTGATCTCCACTTTGCCGTAAGTCATGGAAAAAAGTCCTTTCGTATAAATTCCTCCTGTGAGAAAGGAGGCCGTATCATCGGGAGCAATCCCGTCATTGACGATTGCCCGCAGAACAAGCTTGCCGTTTCTAAGGTCATACACAGCCTCATCAGATGACATGTAACGCCTCCAGTCAGCAGGGCCTCGCTCAATTCTGGCCCATCGTTTCCCGTCCAGTTCCCGACCTCTGAAATCTTCTTTCCAGACAAGTTCATATTCCTGTCCTTTCAAGGCAAGGGTGGAAAGAAACATAAGAATACACAATATCTTATTCATGACATATTACCAGTTAGGGTTCTGTTTCAATTCTCCATCAAGGGCTATGTCACCGGGAGGGACAGGCAGGAGATAGTCCCTGTCAGGCCTGAAACCGTAGCCTGACGGAAGTTTGTCCCGGAGAGGATCAGCCCATCCGTCTTCATCTTCAGGAATACGTCCAAGGGCTTCCATCGCGACCGGATCATTCTTGTCGAAAGAACGGAAAAGAACGCCATCTTCTCCCAGATACGCACCACGTCCCCTTTGTCCGGTCAGAACCTTATGTCCTCTCCACCTCAATATATCGTCAAGCCTGAATCCCTGGAGAGCCAGTTCAGAACGGCGTTCACGACGTATTTCCTGCATGTTCGGCGTCAGAGCATAACCATAGTCCGTAAAGTTCGGGTCTGCAGCAGGCTTCTTCCATGCGACGCCTGCCCTTTCACGCAACGCACGTATTGTCCTAGACAGGACTTCTTCCGTGCATATGCCGAGCTCTTCAGCAGCTTCTGCATATGCCAGCAACGCTTCCGGATAACGGATAAGGACAAGTCCGGTATCCCAGAATGAACTGTTCACATAAGTCGTATCCACTCCCAATGCAGTATGATAGCCTGTAAGATTGCGTCCGTTTCCATCTCCATTGAACCGCGGAGGATTGATAGCGGAGTTATAGGCCTCAGCTTCAGCTGCGTCATCATAACGATATGCGGCGACTTTCATCGGCCTTGTAATCGAAGCGGAACGGAACTTATGACCTGAACTCATCACGGTTTCGGTCAGACGAGGATCACGGCCATAGAACGTTTCATTGAAATCCTTGAACTTCGGATCGTATGGATCTATGAAAGTACCGTCCTCATTAAGATAATTATCCACCAATGATTTTGTAATTCCGGCTGCAGCCTCGTTATCTACTATTCCTGAACCCAGAAGTACAGTAAGACTATGCTGCACACCGCTGCCCACGTCGTATTTCTTCCAGAAAACGGCCTCAGGAACAGCAGAATAATCCTTCTGATTGAACATATGCGCATATGCCTCCCCTCCATTCCTGGCACCGAATGGATCATTCTCCAATGTGTTCAGCCCCTGCGACACGGGCATGATGCTGAAAAGTTCATCACCGTATTCCACAACCTTTCGGAAGAACCATTCCGGCTGAGGGTCTGAAACGGAGAATTCATCAGAAGAATGATAGCGTTCCCATGTACCTTCATAAAGAGCTACATTCATGGCCAGGATGAGGGCGGCTTCCCTGCTGATTCTCAATCCTGAATATACTTCACGCTTATGCAGAAGCCTGATGGCCTGGTCAATGTCTGAAAGGATGAAACGTGCAGCCTCATCACGTGGTGTCGCAGGAATCTGCAGGCCTCCGACTGTCGCATTTCCATCAAGGAACGCATTCATCAAAGGAATGTCACCGAACTTCTTCAGCAAGGTAAAATGCCACCAGGCACGCAGAAAGTAAACTTCGCCGCAAAGCGACAGCACATCATCTGTCTCATGATCCTGAGAAACCTGATAATACTCGAAGAAGAAATTGACATCACGCAGAGCCTCGTATGCCGAAGCCCAGTCTGTCTGGCCGTCAAACTGAGTAAGCTCTCCATTTATGCGCGGATTGTATTTCTCTGAAATGATATTGTCACTGTTCTTCTCGACAGCGCGTACACCGCTTCCGTATTGAGACAGGGAAGGCAGAGCCATGTACAGTCCGTTTACATAGCTGAAGATCTGGTTTTCCGTAGCAAGAAAAGTTTCACCCGACGGGGCTGTCAAAGGCCCTTTGTCCAGAAATCCGGTGCATCCGTTAGCGAACATGGCCATCAGCACCAATATTTTACATATGTTTTTCATCTTGCAGCCAATCAGAATGTAATATCGATTCCACATACGAATGTCCTTGACAGAGGATATACCTTCGCGTTGCCGTTCTGGGTCATTGCCGATGTCAGTCCCGGCGCCGAAGCCCTGCTTCCTCCTGCCCATGTATTGACGATATTTATCGTCTCCGGATCAAAGGCATCCGGAAGGGCGTCGACTGTAAATATATTGTCACATGACAGATAGACCCTGAGACGTTTCAGCCTGACATGTTTGAGAAGACGCTCGCCGAAGGAATATGAGACCATGAGGTTCTTCATCCGGAGATATGCGGCGTTGAGAAGATAGCGGGTGCTGTTATATCCCGCATTCACCTTCCAGTCCAGATCTCCTGCGCCTGTACCGTCCGTCAGGCGCGGAAGCCGCCCTCCGGGATTTTCCGAAGAAAAATGATCAAGATGGTCTTTGAAGTAATTGCGCCCTCCGAAGAGATATGTGCTTCCGGACATAGGGAAATCACGCTTCCCCACACCCTGAAGAAGGGTGGATATCTCGAATCCGCGATAACCGAGAGCGAGATTCACTCCGTATGAGAAACGTGGAGTGACATTTCCTATGATGGTCAGGTCGCCATGATCGTCGAGAGTTCCCTGACCGGGATTGACGGCTCCGTCTCCGTCAAGGTCCTCATATCTGAGGTCTCCGGCTTTCCACAGGTTCTGAGCCTTGAAGAAGCTCAGGTCGACAGGATACGAAGCCGCCTCCTCGTCTGTAGCGAACAGATGATCGGCCTTATAGCCCCAGATTTCTCCTATATCCATCCCTTCGTAATAGCCTTTGTTGGCCGAGAGGCCTGTATGGTTATTGGTGATGACCCCTTCCGGATTGTTGTAACGGGTAACCACAGCCTTGTAATCCGAGAGATTGAATCCCGCACGGTAGAAGAATCCCCCGGAAAGAGCGTCAGACCAGTTCAAAGACAGTTCCCATCCTCTGTTACGTAGAGTCGCATTGTTGGCCATAGTCCTGTCTGCCGCCGATATTCCGCTCAATGACGGTATGGCTTCAGCCGGTCCGATCATGTCCCTCGTGACACGCTGATAGGCGTCAAATGTCATATTCAGACGGCTGTCATACAAGGATATGTCCACACCGAAATCAGCATTGTCAACCTTTTCCCATGTTATGTAAGGACTCGTCATCGACGGTGTGGAAGCGACTATTCCTTTTTCTGGAAAATCAGACGTTCCTGGGAGAAGCCATGCATCAGCGTGCGAGGGATTCAGCGACATGATGCTGAGATACCTGTAAAGTCCTGCAGCGTGCTGATTGCCCAATCTTCCATACGAGAGACGAAACTTCAGCTGATTCAGAAGATTCCTGCCGTTACGCAGATTCCGGGCAAGATCATAACCCACGGAGAAGGACGGGAACACACCCCAACGATGCCCTGGAGCGAAGCGTGAGGATCCGTCCGCCCTTCCGCTGACCTCTGCAAATACAGTTTCCCTCCAGTTCCAGTTGATTCTGGCGAACACGCCTGCCGTTGACCAGTGATCCCTGTATTCGTCAGCCTTGACATTTCCATCCGCATTGTCAAAGGAAAATATTTCTTCGCTGAGCATTCCGTCCTTATAGGTGTATCCTCCTGAATTTTCCTGAAGTTCGGCCTGAAAGCCTGCCATGACCTTGAAATAATGCCCGTCGAGGCTAGCAGCATATGATGTCTTCACTTCCGGAGACAGGTAATAATTGAATACATCTCCACGGGTATATGAACCGAAACTTGTGTTCTTCCAATGCATTCCCGGATACTGATAGCCCTGTTTTCCTCCTGATGTGACCACAACCTTGCCGTCAGGACGCGTGGTCTTGGGGAATCCCATGATGAAGCTGCTTTTCTGAACGTCAAGCCTTCCCTTCATTTCAGCCGTGATGTCCCAGCCGTCAAGCGGGGTTATAGTCATCGACAGGGACATCGCGTCTGAAACCGAAGTACGTTCGAAACCGGTCTCCTTCAGGTACATGACCTCGTTCCATGAAGGCAGGTCATAGTCCCCTTCAACAGGAAGAGCAGTAACCTGTGTAGGATATTTGTCTGAAATCTGAGCATAGAATATGGTCTGGTCAGCCATAGGGCGATCGATGCCTGTCACTGCAAGACTGTTGTTGAAAGCGGCCTTAAGCCAAGGCTTTACATTGAACGACATCCTGGCATTGAGATTATACCGGTCCAGATCATCCTCGACATGATCTATCAATCCGCCCTGATACACATAGCCGGCACTCACCATATACCTGACCTTCTGTGTTCCTCCTGAGATGCTGAGGTTGTGGGACTGACGCAGCGACCTGTCCTTGAAATGATAATCGAACCAGTCCGTGTCCGCATACTGATTGTTATATGCCGAGGCCCATCCATCCCCTGCTGCGTTCAGTCCGATTCCCGGATATTCTTCAGAATACGGATCTGCCGTAAACATGCCGAGTCTTTCGATTGCACTTTCAGTGAATGGAGCGTTCTTTCCTGAATTCACTTTCATCTCATTCATATATCCGGCGAATTCGACAGAGGACATCATTTCAGGCATATTCACAGGCGAGCTGAAACCGACAGTTCCGTTGTAGCTTACGGATGCTTTACCTGCACTTCCGCTCTTTGTCGTCACAAGAACCACTCCGTATGCCGCTCTCGATCCGTAGACAGATGACGCAGAGGCATCCTTCAATACCGTCACACTCTCCACATCCGCCGGATTGACATTGGAAAGACTCTGTTCTATTCCGTCTACCAGAACATAGGGCTCACCTCCGTTTACAGAACCTGTTCCTCTTATATTGAAACGGACTCCTGCACCTGGTTCTCCGCCCGTCCCGTTCTCCATCGCATCTGTAACAATGACCAGACCTGGCACATTTCCCTGAAGTGCATGAGTGAGATCAGTCACAGGACGACCGGAAACAGCATCAGCCTTTACAGTGAAAACCGCCGCAGTTATCGTATTCCTTTTCTGGACATCCATTCCTATAACTACGGATTCTTCCAGAAACAATGTGTCTCTGTCAGCTGTCTGTGCATACGCATGACCTGTGGCAGTCAGTAAGAGGACAGTAATGATGTGATTCAGCTTTTTCATTGCAGACGTGGTTTTGTTTCAGGTGCAAAATTAAAGACCCATTCCGGGTCCGGAATCCAAATTTAGCCATTATGTTTTAGATTTTGTCTATCGCAGGGCTTCAAAAGCATTTTTTAAAAGAATCCTGAACATTTTTGAAAACCAGAAGCTTATTTATTATCTTTGTAAGTGCCACATCATTGACAGCCATGTATAAAACTATTCCTATCATATCTCTTCTGATTCTGTTCTTTTCGACAGCATCGGCAAGAGAGAACTACATTTACACACGTATTTCTCAGAAAGAAGGACTGACATCCACAATCAATTCCATATACAAGGAAAAAGACGGAGATGTCTGGCTTGGTACGCCAAACGGCCTGTACAGCTTCAACGGACATACCCTCCGCAATCATCAGGATTCCATACTGGCCGGAAGGCGCGTCTTCCAGACAGGCATCGACAGAAACGGCGACTTCTGGATTCTGACGAACAGAGGTCTTCTGAGGAAGAGAGGATCAGACATCGAAGTGGTGACACCTTCCGGAGAAAATGATGATAATCATCCTTTCCAGTGCATGTTTCAGGATGACGACGGAATATGGTTCGGAAGCAACCGCAGGATCTACAGGTACATATTCTCCGACTCTTCACTCACCCTGTTCAAAGATCTGAACGAACAACCTTCCTTCGTGATCAACAGTATCATACTGCTGGATGAACACACACTGCTCTGCGGTTCTCATAACGGACTTCTCTCCATAGACACCAAGACAGGAGAGACAGGCAGATCCCCGTTTTCCTTGTTCAACGAAGTCACATCCCTGCTCATAGACAGCAAAGACAGAATATGGATATCCTTCTATAACCATGGCATAGCAGTCTTCGAAAAGAACGGAAGACTTATCAGAAGATACAGCACATCTGACTCTGCTCTGAGCAACGACGTGGTCTTGTGCATGACAGAAAGGGAATCTTCGGTCTGGGCGGGAACTGACGGAGGAGGTGTAAACATCATCGATCCCGAGACAGGAAACATAAGGGTTCTTTCCCATATCGCCGGAGATCCGTCATCATTTCCTGCGCATTCCATTAAAAGCATATATACTGATGACTATGACAACATCTGGGCAGGAAGCATACGCGAGGGTCTGATCAGGATCAGTCAGAGCGGAATGAAGACATATTCCGACAGCCACATCGGTCTGGACAGCGGTTTGAGCAACCCTACCGTCCTATGCCTTTACCAGGACAGCACGGACGATGACATATGGATTGGTACAGACGGAGAAGGTCTGAACCGATTCGACCCTGTAAAAGGAACATTCATCCATTATCCTTCGACCCTCAAGACCAAGGTCGTGTCAATCGCATCCTATTCGGAAACTGAACTGGCCTTGTCCATCTATGCGGACAGGATACTGCTGTTCGACAAGAATACCGGCAAGACACGTCCTCTGGAGATTGACGACGACAATATAAACTATCTGCTCCGATATGCAGGACGCAGCCTCAATCTGGCCAATGGTCCGGACGGCAGCCTGCTTCTGATAAGCAACACAGTAAGCCGTTTCGACAGGAAGACAGGGAAATGTACAGAAATAGGTTTCAACATAGGCGACAAGGCCAACGGTAACCTTCTGACCATCAGATCCGACGAAGAAGGTCTCTGGATGCATGACTATTTCAACATCTACCTCCTGCCGGCAGGCGGGTCACAGATAATCCGTAAAGGACACACAAACAAGCACAGGATCAACAGCGGACATCTCGACGGTTCCGGCAGAATATGGCTCGCTACAGATAAAGGTCTGTGCCGCTTCAACATCTCTGACGGAACATTCTCACATGTACACACTACACTTCTGCAGACCGCCACATCCGTGGTATGTGACGGAAGCTCAAGGGTATGGGTGGGAACAGACAACGGCCTGTATGCCTATCTTGAAAATTTCGACAGCTTCACCCTTTTCGGAGAATCAGACGGAGCCTCACGCAATGAATACCTCAGCAAGCCTCGCCTGGCTTCAAGGGAGGGCGACATTTATCTCGGAGGTGTTCAGGGTCTGCTCCGTGTCGACAGCGGATATTCGATCGACATGACAGACGAGCCGACGGTAAACCTCTATGGCCTGACTGTCGACAATGAAGTGATCCATCCCGACGGAAAGGGGCTTTACAGAATACCTCGCAACAGCAAGAGGATAGAAATAGGCGTAGCCTTGCAGGAAAAGGACATTTTCCGCGAAAAGGTCTACAGATTCATGATACCGGACGTCGGAAGCGTATATGAAGGCAAGTCGCCGGTTCTTGTCCTGCAGCAGATGAACAAGCCGGGAAAGCACGACATCATGGTCACATATACAAGGCGTAACGGAGAATGGTGCGAGCCTGTCAGGCTTCTGACCCTGAAGATTCCTCAGCCATGGTATCTTTCAGGTTGGTTCATAGTCGGCATCCTGCTTCTGACGGCACTCGGCGCTGTCACCGCACACATGTCCATGACACGCCGCCGCGACAACAAGATACAGCTCGCCCTGAAGGAACAGGAACAGAAGGTCTATGAGGAGAAGGTACGGATGCTTATAAACATAAGCCATGAGCTGAGAACTCCTCTCACCCTGATCATGGCCCCTCTGAAACGGCTTATCAAAGGCAAGGCAACCGATAAGGAAGAGCAGACGGCCACTCTAAGCCGCATATACAGACAGTCAAAGCGCATGCGCGATCTTCTGGATATGGTCCTTGACCTGAGAAAGCTTGAAGTCGGCAAGAGCGGACTCAGGATGGAGTCGACAGAGTTCAACGAGTGGATAACAAGCACTGTAGAAGACATAATCAAGGAAGAGAGTGCGGAAGGAATACATATATTCACTGAACTTGATCCGGCGGTAGGGATTGCAGATATTGACAGACGAAAATGTGAAACCGTGCTCATGAACATTCTGATGAATGCCATAAAGCATAGTTCCGAAGGCGACAGCATCATGATCAGGACATCACTTACCGGCTCCGGTAATGTCCGCGTCAGCATTGCAGACGAAGGTCCGGGACTGGAGGAGACAGACAAGGAGAAACTCTTCAGCAGATTCTACCAGAACAACAACGAGAAATACGGCAGCGGAATAGGTCTTTCATATTCCAAGATCCTGGTCGAACTGCAGGGTGGTGCAATCGGAGCAGAAAACAATGCCGGCAAGGGTGCCACATTCTGGTGGGAGATACCTGTAGAGTCCAAAATCATCACGGAAGTTCCTGCCAGAGCCTATCTCAACGAAATCATTGATGACAGTACAGCAGAAAACATCCGCATCCCGGAAACAGAGACATTCAGCACTTCGGGCCTGAAGCTGATGCTGGTCGATGACAGTCAGGATCTTCTCGACTTCCTGCGCGAAGCCCTTACAGGAGATTTCGCAGAGATAATCACGGCATCAAGCGGAAACAGTGCCATGTCAATAATAGCCGGAGGCAAGCTTCCTGACATCATCGTCAGTGATGTAAACATGTCTGACGGAGACGGATACAAGCTGTGCGCAGAACTCAAAGCCAACGAAACGTACAGTCATATTCCTGTCGTTCTCCTCACTGCTCGCGGTGAAGAGCAGAGCCAGAGCGACAGTTATAAGGTAGGAGCGGATGCATTCATGGCCAAGCCTTTCGAAGTCGACACCCTTATGGAGCTTCTCAGAGGAATGCTCAGGAAAAGGAATGAAATACGAAGGAAATATCTGGACAGCGATGAAAAGACCACGTCAGAATACGGATCAAACGAAGAAAGCTTCATTCTGAAACTTAACAGAATAATATCCGAACATATCGACAATCCTGATCTGGACCAGCAGCTGTTATGCAGGGAAATGGGTATGAGCCGCGCTTCCCTTTTCAACAAGATGAAGAGCATCACAGGCTCCGGAGCCAAGGAATACATCACCAGAATACGTCTGGAGAAGGCAAAGAAGCTGATTGAAGAAACGGACATGACCATAGCGGAGATATCCGACAATACAGGATTCGCCAGCCAGAGCTACTTCAGCACGGCATTCAAGAACTATACAGGCCTTACTCCAAGTCAATACAAGCTAAAGAAATAAGAACATGAAGAAAATACTGCAAGTCGCGCTGACACTGGTCTGCGTATTTGTCTTTACAGAAGCCTCTGCTCAGGAAGCCAGGAGATTCACCATGAAACACGGAGGAATGGAAAGGGAATACTGGCTTTACCTTCCTTCAGACATCAAGCCTGATGCACCGTTGGTGATCCTTCTTCACGGATATAAGGCAAAGGCGGAGGGATACCGTCCGGAGATGATGACTGTGGCGGAGGAAAACGGATTTGCGCTCTGCTATCCGCAGGGAGCTCTGGACGGAAAGGGAAAGACCTGCTGGAATGTCGGATATCCCTTCCAGAAGGATCTCAAGACGGACGATGTGGATTTCATATGCACATTGACCAGACATCTGCAGAAGGAGCACGACCTCAGCCGTCAGAACACCTTCCTCACAGGCATGTCCAACGGCGGTGAAATGTGCTATCTCATGGCTTATCTGAGGCCTGACGTATTCACCGCATTCGCTCCTATCGCAGGTCTTTCAATGGAATGGTCATATAGGAAGTTCGACGCAAAGAAGGCCGTTCCTCTCATGGAGGTTCATGGAACCGCCGACAAGACTTCGCGCTGGGACGGAGACCCGTTCAACGAAGGAGGCTGGGGCGCATATCTCGCCGTACCGCAGGCTGTGGCATATTGGGCCGCCCAGGCACGATGTACATATGAAGAAACCGTCGAGCTTCCTCTCGTCCGCAACAAGGTAATAATGCACCGCTATATGGGCGGCGAGCCTATATGGAAAGACGGACCTGCAGTCGAGGTCCGTCTGTACGAAGTGATAGGCGGCAAGCACACATGGGCCCTCAACGACATGGACACCTGCCGCGAGATCTGGAAATTCTTCAGTATTTATCTGAGATAATACTTCAGGCCTTCCCGGCTATCTGAGTTCAAGAGGAGACTCTGCCCCCACCTTGGCAACCCGACAGTTATCAATGTAGGTGTCTCCATATTTTCCGTATTTTGCCTCAGAGACTTCTGCTTGCTCAGGCTGGTCTCCATACGGTTTTTCCACATAAACCAGCACCTTGAGATTATCTGCATTCCACTTGGAATTGACTGTAGCTGAATATGTAGATGTCCATATCTGATAGTCCTCAGCAATCCTGACAGATTCTCCAGACATTGATGTCAGAGCCAGACGTGCCACATCATTGTGGACATAGCTGTTGCCTCCTCCATTCTGATATCCAACTATACCATCCTCCAGCAGAAGAACAGTCACATGGTATGAATCGGCCTCTTTTACATAAAGTGACAGATCCACAGTCAGACTTGTTCCGTCAAGCGAGCTGTTAAGAGCTATACCTGTCTTTGACGGATATGCATTCTGTGTCTCCTGAGCGACCTCCATTGCAACACTCGCTGTAGTGGAAGAAGATGTAAAATTCGGAATGGAAGCTCTTGAATCAATGACTCCTGTAGGAAATCCTGTCACACGGAACCTGTTGGCAAGATCATCTGTACCGTAAAATTCATAGTCAGATCCACCTCCGTGCAGACTTACAAGCTCAAGCGATCCTGACATCTGTGACTTTGCCAAATCAAAGGCTGAACCCATATTAGGGCAATATCCACACCATGTCGCAGTAAATCTCATTGCGAGAGAGCGGTGGACAAAGGCATCTTTCTTCCAATCGTCCGCCTCTGTACCAGCCGGTCTCTGAGTGACAGAAAATGCCTTGCATATCATGCCAGAGCAGAAAGTAATCACAGCCGACCTCTCCTCCGGAAGGGGGTTAGGTTCAATGATGAACTGATGTTCACGGGTACGAGGAGCTCTTGATACAGGATCCTTGATCCAGTCTGCATCGATTTTGACCTCATAATCCACATCAGCATGGACGCGGACCTTGATCTCACCGCCAAGTGCACTGACCACCTTTTCTGTATCAAGAAGTTCAAATGTCGGTACAAATGAATCCTGAGTAATTGTTATCGGAAGTCTTTTATTTCCAGAACAAATATTCAGCACTGCCGTTCTCGTACCATCAGTCACATTTGCATCAGCCTTGACTGCAATACGTGCAGTACCAGACTCACCCTCCATAGGAGACACCGATAACCACTCCTCCGAAAACTCCACATACCACTCCAAAGCCGACGTAAATCTGACATTAGCCGAACCACCGTCTGCCGGAAGCTCGATCAGATCCTTGCTGGTGGATGAAAGGGCGATTTCAGCAACAGGTCCGTCAATCTCAGAGCATCCGCAAAAGGCTGCAATGAAGAACAATAATGAAAGTAGCGTCTTTTTCATATCAATCAATCATGAAATGGTTTATATGGCAATAGTATGCAGATTCACCCGCACAAATTCACTAATTTTAAATTATTCCAAACACAAATATGTGTTTTTTCTTCTATATATACAACACATAGACAAAAAAATCCGGAGACCTTGCGGAATCCGGATTTTCCTATTCTTGTAGAATTCTCGAATGAGGTGCTATATTACCTGCTTTTTTCTTCCCCAGTTCAGAATAGGCAGAAGGAAAGAGATTACAGCAGCTCCCACCCAGAATATCGACACATACGTAAAGTCATACTGGAGTTCTCCTGTAACAGGATCTGGTATAGCTTTTCCGTCAATAAGTACACCACTGATGATGTTCATCAGACCAGCAGCAGCATAAGATGCAAGACCTACAATACCGAGAGCGGCACCTGTCGCCTTCCTCGGAACAAGATCCACGGCCATAAGTCCTCCGACAAAGCAGATAAGTACGCCTATCGCTATTCCGAACAAAGCCATGGCGATTATGTTGACCAGCCAGCCATCACCTCCATAAAGGAAGAGTACCAGTGCGACAGCCTCCATGATTCCAGCTGTAAGAGCCGGCCATTTTCTGTCGCCCTTGAACAATGTGTCTGATATCCAGCCTGCACAAACAGTTCCCAGGATTCCGGCAATGGTATTGACCGCAATGATGGTCGAAGCCTCCATGAGTTCAAATCCTTTTGTCTTCTGAAGGAAGAACATTCCCCACTCATTGATAGCATAGCGGCTCATATACATGAATGCGCTGGAGAGTGCAAGAATCCATACTCCAGGATTGCGGAGAACTGCCCTTTGTATCTTTCTGGTCTCGGCAGCATTATCTGCAGCCTGAGCGGCTTTGTTTGCCTGGTCTTCCTCATATTCTTCCTGAGTCTTCTCACCGGCAAGTACTTCTACTGGAGCAAGACCTTTGCTCTCAGGCGTATCATGCAGCCATAAAGCAATCAGCGTCACTCCAAGAACTCCTGCAGCTGCTGCTCCAAAAAAGCCCCACTGCCATCCTGCTACAGAGACAAGAGCAGCAACAAAGATAAATGACAGGCCCTCGCCGAAATTGTGCGAAGCACTGAAAAAACCATAGAATGTACCTCTGATCTTCAGCGGATACCAACGTGATAAAGAAATGATAGCCGGAGGTGATCCCATAGACTGTGACCATCCGTTCAATGTCCACATTATTGCAAACATGATGAACATTGAAGAACTAGCTATACCGGCAGCTCCTTCCCAAAATCCGAGGACACCCATCATAAAGTTTGCAAATGCAGAAATCACAAGGCCTGTAGCCATGAACTTCTTGATATTGCAGTAATCTGCAAGAAAGCCGTTCACAAACTTTCCTACTGCGTATGTCCAGTACAGGCATGCACCGATTATTCCAAGCTGGGTGGCGTCAAGCACACCCGAGTCGATGATCGGCTGCTTCATCACGTTGAGTGACGTGCGACAGACATAATAAAGGCTGTAGCCCAATGTGGCGGCCACGAAAGCCTGGAACCTCAGCTTCTTGTACTGCTTGTCCGCCTGATCGGCTGTAAGCTTCTCAGCAGAAGGCTGGCTTACCTTGTAAAAATTGGTGATTCTGTTCAGCATATATAAATTGGTTTGTTTTCCTAAAAGAGGCTGTTCAGGACGGCTGCAAGCCTGTAGCCTGCATAGAGAATCTGGGTCTCGATCAGAGGGAGAGCCTCGTTGACAAAGTCCTGGGCTACATTTTCACCAGGAGCGGACATCTCGAACTGAATGACGCATCTGCGAGCATTATCCTCAAGCCATTCCTCCGGAGTTCCGGCCACGATAGCCTTGATCTCCTTCGCAGACTTTCTGTCGAGCTCCTCTGCCCACTCGCTCACTGCCCATATGCGTGAAGACTGTATCGCAGCCTCGTCCCATACGGTGTGGATCTTCATCTCCTTGACAGGCTTGATATATCCGCCGCCGAACTTCACCTTGTAGTCCTGGTTCCTTCCGAGGTAATATACATGCGCCGGGCAATGCATGTCACCCACAAGGTGGAGGAGGTACTTGATATTGACAGCGACCGTAGAGTCCGGAAGATTCTTGTAGTCCTTCAGGATCTCTATCGCCTGATTTATGCCGGAGATGGCATCTCCCGTCTCTGGATATGGAGAATACTTGAGGTTTTCGTCCACCCTTGCCACATGCCAGTTGGTAGTGAAGGCATATTCAGGAGTATGACGATATTCGTCCATCCACTTGGCATAATATACGACGGAGTGGTCTCCAAGGTATTTTTCGATAGTCTTTCTCGCGGAAGGCTTCAGATTGTTGTCTGCAATCTTGGCTATGGTCTCATGACCTTCTCTTCCCCACCCGAAAGCCGAACCGCTCATGAGCAGTCCGGCCATCAATATGAGTATGAATCTTTTCATCAGTCGTGTCTTCCTACTGAACGAAGATAATCTATAAGCAATTCAGGACGGTCAGTCTGGATCATGCTGAATCCCATATCCAGATACTGTCCATAAACATCTGCTGGATCAGCAGCACCGAAGGCAGCATCATCATCATTGCCGTATCCGCCACAAAGCGATGGCCATAAGGTATTCACCCATGCCTTTGATCCCGTCTCAAGAATCTTCTCGATACAATCATCTATCTCCTCACCAGGATACTGCCAACATACCTCGTATGCCATAGGCACCACACCCCTTTCCTGATACTCGGTGAAGAGTGCCTTGCCCTTTGGCTTGTTGATGTCAATGATAGGCATATACAGAAGGTTATGCTCGTGCTTCGACATATCCTCATTCACCTTGTCTATGCTGCTCTTACCCTTCATGAGTACTTGACCTGTGACTCCAAGCTCGTCTGCAAGCTCCACAATCTCCTTGTAATAAGGATAAGCATGATCCACATTCACAAGGATTCTGTCCTTACAGCAAAGGAGAGCCTCGCGAAGTGTCGGAACCTTGATGGTATCGGTCAGGACATTGTGCGCGCGCTTCATATTGAAGGTCATGAGCGAATCATAAGTGATGTCGCTTACAAGGCCCTTTCCGTTGGTCATGCGGTCTATGGTCTTGTCGTGCATGAGGATGAGGACGCTGTCCTTTGTCATCTTTACGTCAAGTTCCATCATGTCCACGCCCATGCGGATGACAGACTCTATCGCCGGAATCGAATTCTCCGGGTAATTTCTCCAGTCGCCTCTGTGTGAGATGACCACAACATACTCGGAATTAGGATTATTGATCTCAGCAAGAATCTTCTCTGCCCTGTTGGCATACTGCTCCTTCGGAGCGCATGATACAGCCATGAACGCTGCCATGGCTGATATCAGGATTAATATAGTCTTTCTCATTACTGTGCTATTCCGAATCTGATGTTTTCTTTAGTGACATTCACTGCAGAGGCTCCCACCTGGCCGATGTAGTCGAAGTAGTTGTCGGCATTTACCTCGACGACATCATATGCACCGCCGTTGTACATACCTACTGTGCCTCCACATACGCAGTTCGCGATTGCTGCCGCCTTAGAGCACTGTCCGAAGAACGAACCCTTGTAAGAGTTGTTGGCCTTGTCGGAAATCACCCTTCCGTATGTCTCGACACCGTCAAGGACATTGTCATCTGAATTGACAAGACAGATCACGCCACCGACGGCACCTGTCGTTGTAGAGATCAGGTCACCGAAGTTTCTCGAGTCATACAACGCCGAGCCTGCACCTGTGATACATGTGATGTTACCCAGACGGGCTCCGCCTGAAGTCTTGAATGTATTCAGGTTGTCACCATAGTTATCG
>JAFTWQ010000025.1 GCA_017465225.1 Bacteroidales bacterium | reverse complement strand
GAAGTTTCATAGGGCAAACAGGTTAAGTTCGTTTATTATATATACCAATAATCTAACCTGTTGTTACGAAAAAGTCCAGACATTTTCGTCTGGACTTCAGTTATTTACGCTATTTTTGGTGTAAACACGTATATCGTTCCCTAAAAATATCTAGTGATTCACAAATATCAGAAAACACAAAATTTGATTTTGAGACTCTAATTAATACTTATCAAGGAGAGGCCTTGATACCAGAAGATATTTATACTTATTCGCTAGAAGAAAAATCTTTATTCGCTGATGAATTAATGTCAGAGTGTTCTACAGCACTTAAGTATATAAGAGAGGAAATGGATTCTTTAGATGACGTTATTAATGCCATTGTTGAAAAGGGAAACCTATTAATTGAAACATATTCGGGGAATTGCACAAAAGAACAGGCGGATAGATTTGTGTCACAGTCATCCAGCTCATATGCATATAAACTTAATGTGTGTAGGACTCGATTAAAGGCAAATTCGCAAGTAGTATCAGAATCTCATATTGCAGCATTACGACTTGCGGAAGAATTGTATCTGTTAAATGGGAAGAAGGATGATAGGATCTTATTAGCTTTGGTAAAAGAGTTGCAATATGAGTATAATGCAATAGTTTCTTTGATATCTACATTGGATGCTGTTGTTGAACGCTTTTCAACAAAACCTATGATTAAGAATGCGACATCAATAAGGGCTGAAAGAAGTTTTGCGTTGGTCGTTGAAGATTACACCGCTAACTTACGAGTTCTATCTCAATTGATAAAGGAATGCGTTGATAGGTTTGCATAGAATGGACGATGTGGATGTTCATCTCGCGAAAAACTCGCCAGTAATACAACAATAAAGTAAAATCTATAAAAGGAGAATGCATTATTTATAATTCAGAACTTCTTATTTAGTTGTATGGTGTATTGAATTATACAAATCATCTATTCGCGTAATTAATTCTTCTTTATCTAAACAATACCAATCCCTGAATACTGTAGGTTGAATGAAGTCGTATTCAAACCGTACGGGAATCATGGACTGTTCTAATATCTTAAGTTCCAGGTTGTTGTGGAAGTAATTGTATATGTCCCTTGCGGATAGGCTGTCTCCAATCCATTGGCAATACTCCCCAGCGGATGTTACTATCATACCGTCATGAAGAAGATTTACAAAGTCGTTCGAAGAACGTACTGGGTAAGATAAAAAGTTGCCGACGAAAAGTCGATTGCTTACAATCACAGCGTAATAGATTGATTCAAAGTCTTTGCTTTTTGTCCCGAATACGTTTTCTAATAAATTGTCTAACTCTTTATTCTCTATTGCCGTTTGAATTTTTCTTAATTGTTTTTGACCTTTTGTTATATGATTCCAGGTTGTTCTCATATCATGTGCAGAAGTGGGATGTAGTGTGTTTTTACATTCTAATACTAATAGCGTATTATCGATTTTGGCAATGATGTCGATGTCGCCTTTTGAGTATTTGATGTTTGTTATACAAGGTTTGTTAGAGTAGTTAAAAGCATCCTTGATTATTTGTATTAATGGGTCGTCCTGTCCGTTTGAAAGCAATTCGTTAGATTTATGCATTAGTGCATATAAGTTTCTAATGGAGTTCGAATTTGCAAGAATGTTTAATGGCATTGCGTAAAAATCACCCATATTGATGAAAGGATTATATTGGATATCTAGTATCCTTTCAGATTGTGGTGACCAACTTATAATATCCAAAAAGGACTGTGCCTTTTCTTCTGTAGTTAATTGTAGTAAGAGTTCTTTTATTGCCTCTTTAGATAAAATGGGTATTAAAGACCTATATGTCAAATTTAGATTGTTATTGGCATTCTTTTTTAAATTCTCATTTAGCCACTGGCCTATAATTATGAATATGTTCTTAATCTTTAGAAATTCTTTTAGTGATAAACCTTGAATGGAGATATCTTCTAAATCAGAATAAGTAATTAACTGTTCTCGTCCCAATAATGATAGATACATAACATCTTCCTTAAAGCATTTGTCAGAGTCAATAATCATTTTTTTGAAGACATCTATTACGTAGTCGGGAAATTTCATCACATATCTTCCAAAACCGAATTCTTCTTTGTATTCAAATGTAAACCGATTCCCTAATGTTTCCTGTACTTTAGTAGCATAGTCAATTATTGATATTGCAGAACTGCCAATACCGGAGTATGCTCTATATAAGCAGCTCTCATACTGAAGTTCAGTTCTGATATAGCCGAGTCGAATAGATTTATCGAGCATTATATGTGGTGGTTCAATTAATAATCCGTCATGATCTTCCTTAAATTGATACCCGAAGCACTCCGTTAATATTTCCCACTCTTTTATTTGTAGCATTGCCCACGCACAATCTATAATATGTTCAATGTCATTTTGTATAATGAACTCTTCATAATTGTATATTACCCTGAGATTTTTTGTGGGACAGATATCTCGATTAGAGGATATGTAATATAAAATATAAGATGCGGCTTCTGCAATTTCCTCCTTTGTTAAATCTGTCGGGTTAGGAACCTGATTATAATCCGTTGACATAAATATATAATCTACATATGCCAAAACAATCTTTGAGATTTCTATATATCCATACTTTCGTAGATTCTTATAAGTGAAGTCGCGTATGGTAATGTAAGCTTTATTTAATGATATTGATGCCCCCGAAAGTAAAAGCAAAGATGTAAGATATTCTTTATCTTCATTTCGCAAGTATGAATGTGCTTTTTCGTAATTTAGAAGTTCAGAAAGTACAGGTGCTATAATGCACTTTCGATTAATGTATCTACTGTACCTTAAGACTCCGCTTGATTTTATCTTTGCTATATATTCGTCATTACCAGATAGGAATAAAAGAAATAGTGAACTGAGGGCATCTTTGAATGAGGGTTTTGTCATGCTATACTCTATGATGTCTTGCAATTCTTTAAATGCAAGTTTGTCAATGTGGATTATTCCATCCTTGAGTAATCGGGATAATTTGTCAAGTGGAGTATGCCTGAGGTTTATTCCTTGGTATAACATAGCAGTATTTTTCTCACAAATTTAGTGTATATATTTTCAGAATGAATAAAAAGCACAAAATTTTCGATGTGGGGAAAATGTGGGGAAAGAAAACAGAAAAACCCTCGTAGAAAGTACTCTACGAGGGTTTGTTGTACCCGGAGCCGGGATCGAACCGGCACGGATTGCTCCACTGGTGTTTGAGACCAGCGCGTCTACCGATTCCGCCATCCGGGCTGGTGTGTGCTTTTCGTTGCCTGTGGGGGAGCTTGGCTTGACAGGGACCGTGAGGACCGGTGTGAAGCGGCTGCCTGATCAGGGCTGAAAGAGGCACGCGAAGGGTTGACCTTCATGTTAGGGATGCAAAGGTATCGGATTTTTCGGAAATTGCAAAATATAAAATGATTATCCCATGGGGGAATATGAATTTAAAACCACAAAATAGACTCATTTCGTGCTTTGGAAGGGCAAAATGGTGGTCGAAAGAATAAAACAGGCCGTTTTCGTGCTTTTGACCTGATCAAACGGCATAGATTGAGCGGAAAAATGATTTCACATATATGTTGGGCCGCTCATCGGTATCAGAACCATAACCGTTGAGCGGAGAAAAGTGCCTCCGGAACCATATCCCTCACCACCACCCCATAATCTCAATCCCTGCCGCCCAGCCTCATCTTCCCGTCTTGTCCCATATCCGGAATTCCCCCCGCCAGCCAAGCTTTCATCAGCAGTAGCCATATATCCCAAATTATATATTATATTTGTATGAATTTTACGAAACAATTGTTAAAACGCCGATTTGATTGCAAAACATTTGTTTCTGTTGTTTTTTGTTTGTAAACCACGAATTTCATGAACCCCCAGGACATCATATACCAGCCAGTGCCCGTGAAGAGCTTCGTCATTGTCGGCAAGGACAAGATTTCGTCAGCCGAACAGTACCTTATTGGCCTTCTGTTGACATATAAGCATCTTTATGCCTTCATCGACAAGCAGCTCATGATGAAGTCCCAGATTGTGCGCGACCTGGCTGTGGAACTTCAGAAGATAGGATGTCCGATGAGGGCTGTCGAGGCGACGGAGGAGGCGAAGACCATGGATTCCGTGCTGGATATGTGCTCATGGCTGATGGAGAAGGGTGCAGATAGAGACGCCGTGCTGGTCGCGATTGGTGGTGGAATAACGACGGATATGGTCGGATTCGCTGCGGGCATATACAAGAGGGGCGTGCGGTATGTGAATGTGCCTTCTACGCTTCTGGCGCAGGTGGATGCGGCGCTCGGCGGCAAGAGCGGTGTGAATTTCGAGAAGTACAAGAATATGCTCGGCGTCATCCGTCAGCCGTCAATCACATTCATATGGCCGTCGCTGCTGACCACTCTCCCGCGTCGTGATTTTCTTTCCGGAGCGGCCGAGATGCTGAAGACCTTCATGATTGAGGACAATGGCAATTATCAGAAGACAGCGGACCTGTTCTTCGACATGTCGAGCGAATACAGCATGGAGGTGCTGATGAACGGAAAGGATGAGAAAAAGACCTGGGCCGGGATCATGAAGAAGCATATGGACACGCTCTGCGAGCTCATCGGGGCTGCTGCCAATGTAAAGGCCGGGGTGGTGTCGCGTGACCCGTTAGAGAAGGAGGAACGCCGTAAACTGAATCTGGGACATACATTCGCTCATGCGATCGAGACCCTTGCACAGAGGGATGGGGGTGAGCGTTTCAGCAACCATGATGGCGCCAGTGAAATCAAGGGAGTGACCCATGGTGAGGCCGTTGCGATGGGCCTTGTCATGGCAGCCCGCCTCGCCGACAGATATTTCCGGAAAGATAAGAATGACCCTACCGAGCTGGAGGCGAAAGTCAGCAGCGACCTGTGGGACGCTGACATACCATGCTATTGCCCGTACACCGTCGAGGAAATGGCCGAGACCATGAAAAAGGACAAGAAGGCAGAAGGCGGAAAGATTCATTTTGTGCTTCCGAAGGCGGTCGGTGATGTGAAAATCGTTGATCTGACGGTTGAGGAAGTTATCAGATTGTTGAAATAAGGATATGATTTGTACTACCATACAGAACAGGAACATAGAGCAGATATATGAGGCTCTGGAGCAGTGCGAGATGGCGGAAATCCGTCTCGACAGGTGTGAACTGACGGCTAGGGAGACAGATGAGCTTTTCACGGCCGACCTCCCGCTTGTGGCCACATGCCGTATAAGCGAGGTCGCAGCTGTGGAGCCGTCGCTGCAGGAACTGACGGAGCAGAGCCGGGAGATAAAGGCGATGCAGATGGCTGAAAGAAGGCTCATAAGGGCCATCGAGGCCGGTGCGCGTTATGTCGATGTGGAGATCGAAGCGCAGAAGCAGATGTCCAAGAGGGTGCGTCAGGCGGCTCACGAGAACGGCACAGTGTTCATCCGGTCGTATCACGATTTTGAGGGTACGGATTCGTTGGAGGCGCTGAAGGCCATTGTGGAGAAATGCGTCTATCATGGTGCCGATATGGTGAAGATCGTGACTACAGCGCATTCGGAGGCCGATGTGGAGAAGGTGATGCCATTATATGAGTGGTGTCGCACTGAAGCTGAGAACGGCAATGAGAGGATCGGTGCATTGGCGGACGGAGGTCTCATCGCGTTCTGCATGGGAGAGGCCGGACGTCAGTCGCGTCTGGAGTGCCTGAAGCATGGAGCTCCATATACATATGCGGCTCTCAATGCTGAGGAAGCTGCGGCTCCCGGACAATGGCCGACGGCTGAAATGCGCAAGGCGGTCTATGGTGATTTTCCGTTCATCGGGACTGATAGCAGAAATGCAGTTTATAGTGAAAACTGCCCGCGGTGTACAATGCCGGTATCCAAGAGTTTCGCTCAGCGTGCCATCATTGCAGCTGCTCTTGCAGACGGCACATCACATCTCAAGGGATATACTCCATGCGGGGACAATGAGGCTGCCCTGCAGGTGGCGAGGAACCTCGGAGCGGAGATAGAACAGGATGATAATGTGTTGACCATTAAGGGAATATCTGCCCGGCTTGGTGGCCTGGACCATGAGACTCTTCATGTAGGTGAATCAGGTCTGCTGACCAGAATGATGATTCCGGTCATGGCCCAGCTCGGCAGCAGGCCGGTGACATTCACAGGCGAGAAGACGCTTCTGGGGCGTCCGCTGACCGGAGCGAGGGAGATTGTGGAGGCTCTCGGAGGGAAGATTCAGAATGACAATGAGACCGTTCAGGACGATAGTCCGGTGAGGGTGCCGCTGACAGTAGAGGGCCCGCTCAAGGCCGGTCGTGCGGAGATTTCCGGAAAACATGGATCACAGCTCATCTCTGGCCTGCTCATGGCCCTTCCTTTCGCGGAAAAGAACAGTTCTCTCATCGTGCATGAGCCAAAGAGCATTCCATATATGTTCATAACCCTCGAGGTCCTCAAGAAGTTCGGAATCAAGGTCGGCAACGACATGCTTGGCGGCCCTGACTTCCTTGCTTCGGACGGCGACTGGTCGCTATGTACCGAGATGGTATTCAAGGTGAAAGGCGGACAGAAATACAGGGCGGCGGACATAGACCTTGAAGGAGACTGGAGTGCGGCGGCGAATTTCCTTGTGGCCGGTGCGGTCTTCGGAAAGGTTGTCCTTCATGGACTTGACACGACTTCCCTTCAGGCCGATCTCTCGATCATGGACATACTGATGGATGCCGGAGCGAGTCTTTCACAGCTTGATGGCGATAAGGGGGACATCACCGTACAGCGCGCTCCGCTCAAGGCATTCAATGTTGATGCTTCGAATTGTCCGGACCTTTTCCCGATCATTTCGGTCCTTGCGGCATTCTGCCAGGGCACGAGCCGTCTGGCCGGTGTGGGACGTCTGGCCAACAAGGAGAGCGACAGGGCGAAAGCGATCCTGGAGATGCTGACCTCTATGGGGGTGAAGGCTTCGGTCGATGGAGATGAAATGGTCATAGAGGGTCATGGTCTGGCCCAGCGTCTGCTCGGAGGATCCCTGCTGAAGGGCGGCAGCTATACTTCCCATCATGACCACCGTATGGTCATGGCCCTGAAGGTTGCGGCCCTCGGTGCTGATAGCCCTATCGTGATCGATGACGAGGAATGTGTCGCGAAGTCCTTCCCGCAGTTTCATGAAACATTCGGAGCTGTGACCGCTAACTCTCTATAATATAATGTGTTACACGAACCTCTTGCCGTCATTGGGGAGCAGGAGGGTTGCGTAAAGGGTTGATAGTCAATCGGATAAGAGATGCAATAAAATACAGAAATATGAATTCATTTGGCAGAAGATTCAGAGTAAGCATTTTCGGTGAGTCCCATGGGGAGGTCATCGGGGTTGTGATGGATGGAGTTCCGGCAGGACTGGAGCTGGCGGAGGAGGATTTCATGGCGGATATCCTTCGCAGGAAGAGCGGTGCCAAGGGCACGACTCCGCGCATCGAGGCCGACATGCCGACTATCGTGAGCGGTGTGTATGAGGGACATACGACGGGAGCTCCGCTGACTGTGACTTTCAGGAATACGAATACACATTCATCTGATTATGAACTTTTTGCGGCTATGCCTCGTCCGGGCCATGCCGACCTGACGGCTGCCTTGAAATGGGATGACTGCCAGGATCCGCGCGGTGGGGGACATTTTTCGGGAAGGCTTACATTGCCTGTGGTTGCTGCCGGGGTCGTGGCGAAGAAGATTCTGGCTGATGCGACCATGCTGGATGAGACGCCGTTTACTTGTGTGAATGCCAGGATCGTGGAGCTGGGAGGGGTTCCGGTGGAAACGGAATGGCAGGCGCTGATAGATCAGGCCATGAAGGAGGGTGACAGCCTCGGTGCGGTGATAGAGTGTACGGTTCCGGATATCGATCCGGGATATGGAGAGCCGTTCTGGGATGGGCTCGAGTCGATGATCGCTCATGCGGTCTTTGCGATTCCGGGAGTCCGTGGCATCGAGTTCGGGGATGGATTCCAGGCTGCCCGCATGAAGGGTTCGGAGCATAATGACCCTATAGGTCCAGACGGTCGTCCGGTGAAGAATGGAGCCGGCGGAGCGAACGGCGGCATCACAAACGGGGCTCCGGTCGCGTTCCGTGTGGCATTCAAGCCGACTTCAAGCATCCGCAAGGCACAGCAGACCTTCAATTTCCAGACAGGTGAGATGGACACGCTTGAGGTGCCGGGACGTCATGACGCCTGCTTCGCTCTCCGTGCCCCTGTTGTCGTGGAGGCCATGACCGCAATTGCCCTCGCAGACCTCGTCCTCCTGAAATAAAAGCACGAAAATGTCCGTTTCCGTGCTTTTGAACGGGAAAAAGACGGTTAAAAGCACGAAAATGCCTGTTTCCGTGCTTTTGAATCCAGACTAAACTGATAACATCAATATGAAAACCAGACTTATTGCAGCGGCAATCATTCTTATGGCCGCCCTCAGTGCTTCGGCTCAGCCACATCCTCAGGACAAGGGCTACAATTATTTGCAGAACATATCCTACACATCGGCTGACGAAACCGATGCATACCGCAAGGAACGCTGTGTCCTGGATATCTATTACCCTGTGACTGACAGGGGATTCGCTACATTGGTATGGTTCCATGGCGGCGGACTCGAGGGTGGAAACAAGGAACTGCTGGAAGGATTCCGCAGACAGGGCTTCGCTGTGGTGAGCGTGAACTACAGGCTTTTCCCGAGGTGCAAATGCCCGGATTATATCGATGATGCGGCCATGGCAGTGGCATGGACATTCGACAATATCGAGAAATATGGCGGAAACAAGGACCATATCTATGTATCCGGCCATTCTGCCGGCGGTTATCTGACTCTTATGGTTGCGCTGGCGAAGGAATACATGGCTAAGTATGGTGCTGATGCCGATAAGATTGCAAAGGCATATCCTGTCAGCGGCCAGACCGTGACCCATTACACGATCAGAAAGGAAAGAGGTCTTCCGGACGGCATTCCGGTGATCGATGAATATGCGCCTATGTCCCATGCCGGCAGAGGAGGTGCTCCGATGATACTGATTTCCGGTGACCGCGATCTTGAGATGCTTGCCCGTTATGAGGAGAATGACCATCTGCAGGCTCTTCTTGAGCATTTCGGCCATGATTCCGTATTATATGAAATGCAGGGCTTCGACCATGGAACCGTGCTGGCTCCTGCCGTAGCTCTGATAAGCTCTGATATTAAGAAACTCTGGAAAAAACGTCAGAATCCGTAGCGGACTCCCAAAGATATAGGAATGTTGGCGTAGAATGGCCCCAGGTAGCAGTCAACGCCGATTTTGACGTCTATATTGTCGTCGTTTTTCAGCTTGAACCTTTTGCCGACTCCCGAACCGAGGAGCACTCCGCCGCCTGCCCAGTCGTAGGTGCAGTATCTTTCCGTACCTCTTACGAACGTCAGTTCAGTATCAACAGCTATTCCTGCCTTGAATTCAGCAAAGAAAGGAGACTGCCTTCTGGAAAGGTTCACCTGCAGATCTGCATATACAGGGAAAAGGAAATAATAGTCGGGACCGAATTCCCTGATTGTCGTGTTTCCGTTCTTATCTGTAATCTCCAATCGTGACTGTCCAGGATTGTGGATAGTCATATCTGTTCCGAATCCCACGCCAAGGAAAATCAGTTCGGAAAACTGTCTGCCGTAGACAGCTGTAACCCCAGGCCCGATGGCGTCATGGTTATCCTTGACCAGCTCGACGCCGACCATCCATCTGTTGTATCTTTTGAATTTTTCTTTCGATGCCTTCTGGGCAGAGACGGCGGCTGCAGACATGATAAAGGCTGCAACTGCAATAAGGACTTTTCTATACATAGTCTTTCATATTGAGGTTACAGCCTATAAGATGCATTTTTCATGCAATATGTTGCATGGACATCACTTTTTTTGTCCGATTATGGAAAGTTTGCTGATGTCCTTGACGTCGAAACGTCCGATGATTTCGAGGACGACCGTGCTTTCCGGCCCGGAAGCGATCATGACGAACGACATGTCATCGTCTTCATCATCGGTTTCATAGAGGTAGAAAAGCGAACTGCTGCCTTCTTCATCCATTCGTGAGACAAGGTCATATTCTTCGCGTACAATTTTCCTTGCATCGTCGTACAGGGCCGTTTCTGGTCCCTCATGACTGATGATGCGGATCATGGTGATTCCGTTCAGGAGCCTGCGCACATCGGATGAGGCATTCTCCTTCATCATTGTGATCATCTTCTTCCCGTACACAACGCTCTGGTAGCCTTTTTTGCCGGCATAATCGTCATATATATCGTCCATCGAGGTCTGAGCGGAGAGTCCTAGAGGGAGGGTGATTAGGATTAATATGAATAGTAATCGTTTCATTTTCAATAGATTTAGAATCCGAATCTGCATCCGAAAGAAAGAGTGTGGGTGTCATTTCCGACTCCTGGCTTGAAGAGAGGGGTCAGCGAATAATCCACATATAGTCCGAAGCCTTCCCAGTTTGTACAGAGAGATACACGGCTCCTTACTGAATTTAGTCCTTTTACTTGATATACGGTCTTTTGTGGATTCTTGTATTTGACAGAAGCGTTGCCAAGTATTTCTGCTGTGCAGGAAAGCATGACCAGAGTTTTATGAAGTTTGAATCCAAGTCCCATGCTCATTCCGGCATAATTCGCTCTTAATAGTGACTTCTTGACCTGTCCTTCAAGAGGTACAGGCATCAACGCACCGGTTTCATCATTTGCCAAGGTCACATTGTCGGTGAAACGATATGAATCTAAAGAAAGCAGAGCCCCCATTTTATAATAGAACCGTCCTCTTCTATCCAGAGATAATGTCCAGCTTGCCATTTCCATGTCAAAACGGAGACTGCTTCCTGAGTAATTGTCCAGAAAATCCTGCTTCCCTTCCCAAGGTCCATAATATGGCATAGAGGTGAGAGCCGTTGCTCCGAATCCGAATCCGAACAGATTGGCTGTAAGAGCTTTTTTCCGGGGCTCGTGATAGATGTATTCATCAATATATTCTTCCTCTTTATCCTCTCCGAGCGAAATGTTGAATCCGGCGATGCTGATTCCAAGCGTCTCCCCCTTGGTGTCGAACGTGACCAGAGAGTCTGTCTGTGCATGTGCGGCCGATGCAAATGCGATCAAGGCCAATAAGGTTATGATACGTTTCATGTCTATTTGTTTAGTTGTTGTTCTCCATTTCCTGTGTCAGCAGTTCCGCTATGTTGATTGTAGTCTCAAGCTTGTCCAGAAGTGCAAGGCATTCAGTGCTTTCGAGGGCTATCCGAGGGTCTGTGATGACTCTGCCCTCTGCATCGTATCCATAGATTTCACGGTTGAAAAGCGAGATGCATATCGCGACTGATGCAGCTGCGGCCACCGTGCCCCATATGATCCTTCCTAATCTTCCGTTTCTGAAAGAGCGGGCCGGCTTTGCCGGAGCAGGGGAATATGTCATCTTCGATGCCTCTTCCATTCCGCATATCATAGCCTTGACTGCCCGAAGATCAGAAGGCACATCTGCAGAAGTCATGAAATATGCCTTCAGCATGATCTCCTCATCGACGGTTGTCTCCCCGTCGAAGTACTTGTCGCATAAAGTGCGTATCCTGTTGATGTCATATTCCATATCCGATCTCCTTTTCTATTATGTCTCTCAATGCCCTGCGGCCTCTCGAGAGTAGTGTCCTTACATTCGTTTCGTCCGTTTCGAGGATGTCTGCGAGCTCTTTGTTCGAGTATCCTTCGATGTCTTTCAGGTGGACCGCCAGTCTCTGCCTTTCCGGCAGCCGGGCCAGGGCCTTGTGGACGAGCTGCCTGTCGCTCCACCTGTCCGGGCTTCTGTCGTCCGGCACGTCCGGGATCTTCGGAGTGGTCTCCCTGCGCCGCCTGATCCTGTCTATGCAGGCGTTCCTCACAGCCCTCGCCAGAAATGAATCCATGTTCCTGACATCTTCGAGGTCTTCCTGCCGGCGGAGTATCCTTTCTGCCACATCCTGCATCATGTCCTGGGCCTCATCACTCCTTCCGAGGATGCTGCAGGCCAGTCTGAACATGAAATCCAGCCTTCTTTTTCCGAATATGTCTTTTCCGTTAAGTTCCATTTCTGCCTATATGACGCACGAATGTACAAAATGTGTCATTAAAATTGAAATAATCATGGTCTTTGATAGAGACGGAGACCAAACTCCGGAGCCATCGCCATCAGATGGTCGAATATATCCGACTGTTTGCGTTCATGGACAGCCCAGGCCTTGTCCTTTGTGAAGAAGTAGACCTCGATCGGGAGACCGTACGGGGTCGCTTCTTTTTGTGTCACTATGATGTCCAGAGCCGTGTTCACATCCGGATCCGACCGCAGGTACAGTTCTATGTAAAGCCTGTACAGCTGGATATTTGTCGGCAGACTGTCCTGATGCTTGTCTGAAGGGAGCGAACGGAAATAACCGTCCATCAGCGGTACGGCCTTGCGTATGTCAGCGACCATGTCCTCTGTACAGACCTCAAGCGTGTTCATGTCTATGAATAAGCATTTGTCGGCCCTGCGTCCTCCGCTTTCCTGCATTCCGCGCCAGTTCTTGAACGGAATGGAGACAAGGGTGTATGGAGGGATCATCGTGAGCGTGTTGTCCCAGTTGCGGACCTTTACGGTGTTGAGGGTGATTTCCTCGACGGTCCCGTTTGCGCTTCCGTCAGGCATCTGTATCCAGTCTCCGAGCCGGATCATGTTGTTCTGCGACAGCTGCACTCCGGCCACGAATCCCAGGATGCTGTCCTTGAAGACCAGCATGAGCACGGCGGCTGATGCTCCGAGTCCGGTAAGAAGCACAGTCGGAGACTTGTCTATGAGCACTGCCATTATGATGATTCCGCCGACGAAATAAAGCACTACCTGAAGTCCCTGGACGAGGCCCTGCAGCGGATGGCTCCTGTTCTTGTCGGTAGTCGAATAGAAATCCAGGAAGGCCAGAAGGATGGAGTTCCCGATCATGATCATTACTATGAGCATGTAGATTATATCGGCCCTGTGGAGTATCCGGATGATGTCTGGCCTTCCCTTGAATGCTATGTACGGAAGGATATAAAGTACGATGCCTGGAATCAGGAGAAGCACATGATGCCCCAGCTTCCTTTTTACAAGGAACGTATGCCATTTCGAGCGTATGAGCCTTTTGCTGTGTTTCGATGCCCATCGGAAAATGCTCTGGATAAGTATGTTGAGGCCTATGGCGATGAATATCATCGCTGTGACCACTAGTGCGGTTTTTATGAATCCTGCTATGTCTGTCATGTCCTGATGTTTTTTTCACGATATTTCAACATCTGTGCAACGGAATGAAAGAAATCTGCATCTTTTTTCTGTTTTTGCGGAAGTATATCCGTTTTTCCTCCGTTATAGATGTACATGAATGTAAATGAAACCATATCAGCCCCTGTATCGGCAATATCCCGCCATCGCCTTGCGACGGACGGTGAAGGTGTGACGACCCTCGTGGTATTCTATTCCTGCCCGCTCCGATGCCGATGGTGCATCAATCCGCAGACATGGCAGGAAGGCGCTTCCTATAATGCAATGACTCCCCAGAAGCTCCTTTCGCATGTGCGTGTCGATGACCTGTATTTCCAGGCGACCGGAGGCGGAATCATGTTCGGCGGGGGAGAGCCGGCGCTACGAAGCAGATTCATCGAGGCCTTCAGGGCAATATGCCCGAAAGAGTGGAAAATCAATATCGAGACATCGATGAATGTGCCGCAGGAACATCTGGAAAGGCTCATGCCCGTGGTGGATGAGTATATGATCGACATAAAGGACATGAATCCGCGTATCTACCGCGAATACACCGGGATGGGGAATGAGAAGGTCATGAGCAATCTTGAGAGGCTGGCGGCCGAGGGACTGGCGGACAGGTGCATCATAAGGATCCCGCTGATACCTGACTTCAATACTGATGAGGACAGGGAAAACAGCGTCAGACAGCTTCAGGAGATGGGTTTCACCAGATTTGACAGATTTGATTACATCATAAAGAACAACAGATAGACACAAAAGACACATTACTATGGAACGTGGAAAACAGATTTGCCGTATCCTGAAGGACATCAGGGTAAAGATCGCACAAGAGAATGACATCGAATTCATCACATCGGAATGCACCCATAAAGGAGACTGTGCAGGAACATGCCCTAAATGTGAGGCAGAGGTAAGATATCTTGAATCCCAGCTTGCGCGTCGTCATGCTTCGGGACGCCAGATGCGTCTTGCCGGCATCTCGCTCGGCATTGCTGCCATAGCTCCGGCACTTGCATCATGCGAGCCTCTGACGACTGCCGGAGATCCCGTCGTTGATGGATTGATGGGGCCTCCGGTGCCGCCGGAAGCTGGAGATCCGGCTCTTCCGAACAATGTACAGCTTGGCGAGAACCTCATCTTCGACCTTATCAGCTATGACAGCTTCATGCAGGCATTCGCTGGAGGAGAATGGGTTGAAGCGGAGATTTACGATGTGTATCCGAACGGTTCGCTCGGAGAAGAGCTTCTCGGCCGCATTGAAGATTATTCCCCAATCAGATTTGCTGTCGAGGGTAACAAACTCAAGTATTACTACCGCTCGTATGATGAGCAGCAGGAGCTGGACTATGAACTGCTGGATTTCACATACGATGAATGGGCAAACCGCCTGGACATCGGCAATATCCACGACTTCACAGTCGCATCGATCGATGAGAATGAGATGGTATGCTACGGCCCTGTATTCTCACAGCAGTGGGCACCGGAGGCCTTTCTCGGCAAATATGTCTTCAGACGTATAGACGAAGAGGAGTAGCATCAATATCCGCCGCCGAGAGCCTGATAAAGGTTGATCACGGCATGGATCTCATCGAATCTGTCCGATACCTCGGAGAGCTCTGCCTGCAGAAGGTTCTTCTGTGCGGTGAGCACTTCGAGGTAATTTGCATTACCGTGTTTCATGAGGAGCTGGGTGTTCCATACCGAGGCCTGGAGGTTGAGGATCTGCTTCTTGTCGAGCTCGACCCTTTTCTTTGCTGTCTGCCACAGTGTGATGGCGTTGTTGACCTCCACTCCCGCATCGAGAAGGCTCTGCCTGAATTTCCATTCTGCAGCCTCCTGCTGCGCTTTCGCAGCCTCCAGACGTGCTTTGTTTACGCCTCGGCCGAAGATCGGCTGCACGAGCGAGCCTACGATATTCGCTATGATGCTGCCCGGATCGGTGACAATCGCTCCTGTCTCTGAAGATGTCCACCCGAGGGCTCCGCTGAGGGTCAGTTTCGGGTAGAATGCCGCACGGGCCTCGTTTGCCGTATAAAAGCACTGTGCAAGGGCATGTTCTGCCTGACGTACATCAGGACGGCGTCGGAGAAGCTCTGCCGGCACTCCTGCCGAAAGCTCCTGCGGGAACTCCTGCTTCTCGATGGTGCTTCTCTCGATGCGCTCCGGAAGGATGCTCAGCAAGGCGCAGAACGAGTTCTCCACCGAAAGTATCTCCTTCTCGAGAGTCAGTACCGATGCCTCTACATTGAGCTTGTTGGCCTTGGCCTGAAGAACCGCAGCCTCGTTGGTCTTTCCGGCTCTTTTCAATGCCTCGAGTGTCCTGATGTTCTCCTCCCATGTCTCAAGGGTGCGGCTGCTGATGGCAAGCTGCTCGTCAAGCATCAGGAGGGTGTAGTAGCTGTTTGCGATTGTCGCCACGAGCTGTGTCTGTACCGCATGTTCATATGCCTTGCTCTGCTCAACGGCCGCCTGGGCCTTGCGCTTCGCGTTTGTCAGGGAACCGAATATGTCAGCCTGCCAGCTGGCATCGGCGCTTGCCGAAAACGATCCTGACGATCCTCCCTGGACGTTGAATGAAGCTCCCGGCAGAAGTGCCCATCTTGCAGAAAGAAGAGCAGCCTCGGCCTCCCTTACCTTCATTCTCGCGACATTGAGATCGGTGTTGTAGTCAAGTCCCTGCTGGATCCATTCCTGAAGGATAGGATCCACGAACATTCTGTCCCAGGATACGATGGCTGTGGAGATGGTATCCTGCGGGGTGTCTATCCTTCTGTACAGACTGTCCACGAACCAGAGGTCCTGGCGCTCGTACTGCCTGTAGAGTCCGCAGCCTGTGAGCGATGCTGCTGCGGCTATGATTATCAGTATGTTACAGATTCTCTTCATTTTCAATCTTTCGTTTAGGCATTACCTTTTCCTCAATGTGCTGGAATACGATGAACAGGGCCGGAACAATGACGATGAGGGCGATCGTTCCGATGAGCATACCTCCGACAGTTCCTACTCCGATGGAAATGTTTCCGTTGGCTCCCACGCCGCTTGCGAACATGAGCGGAAGCATACCGAATATCATCGTGAGCGATGTCATGAGGATAGGCCTGAGTCGTGCCTTGGCAGCTGACATGGCTGCCTGGCTTATGGACATTCCTTCCTCCCTCTTCTGCGAAGCATACTCTGTAAGGAGGATGGCGGTCTTCGCGAGGAGTCCGATGAGCATGAGGAGACCGATCTGCAGGTAGATGTTGTTTTCAAGTCCGAACATCCTTGCGAAAAGGAAGCTTCCTGCAAGTCCGAACGGCACCGAAAGGATGATCACCACAGGGATGAACAGGCTCTCATACAGAGCGCAGAGGATGAGGAATATGAATATTACGCATATGCCGAAGATCACAGCCACAGAATTTCCTGTGTCGGCCTCCTCGCGTGACATGCCTCCGAATTCATATCCATATCCTGCCGGCAGGGTCTGGGCGGCCACTTCGCGGACGGCCTGGATGGCCTGTCCCGAACTGTATCCCTCGGCCGCCTGTCCGTTCACCGAAATCGCGGTGAAGAGGTTGAAGCGGGAGATGGACTGCGGTCCATATATGCGGGTCAGCTTGAGATACTGGTTGATTGGAGACATCTCGCCGGCAGATGTGCGTACGAACATGTTCTGCAGCGATTCTGTGTCCAGACGGAACTCCGGAGCAGCCTGCAGCATTACGCGGTAGAGCTTCGAGAACCTGTTCATGTTGGATGCATAGCTGCCTCCCACATATCCTGAGAGCACGCTGAGCACGTCGCCCGGCGAAATGCCGTTCCTCTTGCACTGTACGGCATCCACCTCGACCAGATACATAGGGAACTTGGTGTCGAACGAAGTCTTTGCACGCGACACTTCAGGACGCTTGTTCAGCTCTATGATGAAGTCGTTGGTGATCTTCTGCAGGTCTTCGAGCTTGCCGCCCTTCTGGTCCTGCACATACACCTCGAATCCGTTGCTGGCACCGTATCCCGGGATCATTCCTCGTGTATATATCATGATGTCGGCCGAGGTGATGTCCGCCGTGCGGGCATACATCTCCTCGATGACCGAGTCGATGTCGTCGCCCTTGCCCTTGCGGAGATCCCAGTCCTTGAGCCTGATGACGAAGTTACCGGTCGAAGATCCCTGTCCGAACATCATTCCCCATCCTGTGGTCCTCGAGTATGCCTCGATCTGAGGGATGGTGCTGATCCTGCGGTCTATCTCGGTGAGGACCTTGTCGGTCTCGGCGATGTTGGTGCCCGGAGGGGTGCGGATGTCCATGTTTATGGATCCCATATCCTCCTTAGGCACGAGGCCTGTCTTGGTTGTGTTCATGAGATATACAAGTCCGCCGCAGGCGATGACAAGCAGTATGACTGTCAGCCACTTGCGCTTGAACATGAAGAGCACGAGGTGCTTGTATTTGTTCACCACGGCTCCGAATGCCGAGTCGAAAGCCTTGTGGAAGCGGCTCGAGAAGCTTGCCTTTTCGCCTGGTCTTACTTCGTCATGAGGGGTCATGATGAGGGAGCAGAGGGCAGGGGAGAGGGTAAGCGAGTTGATGAGCGATATACCTACCGCCACGGCCATGGTAAGTCCGAACTGCTTGTAGAATGTACCTGTCGTACCTCCCATGAAGCTCACAGGGATGAACACGGCCATGAACACGAATGTGGTTGCGACGAGGGCTGTGGAAATGCCTCCCATGGCGTCCACAGTGGCCTTGTACGAGGATTTGTATCCTTCGTCGAACTTGGCCTGCACGGCCTCCACGACGACAATCGAGTCGTCCACGACCGTACCGATCACGAGCACGAGGGCGAAGAGGGTGATCATGTTGAGGCTGAATCCCGCCACCATCAGGAAGGCGAATGTGCCGACCAGCGAGACGATGATCGAGATTGTCGGGATGATGGTCGAGCGTAGGCTCTGAAGGAACACGAACACTACGAGGATCACGAGCAGGATGGCCTCGAAGAGGGTCTTGATCACATTCTTTATCGACGCGTCAAGGAAGTCCTTCGTACTCATGAGGTCCACGATCTCGAGTCCCTTCGGAAGATCGGCCCTGATCTCCTCAACCACCTTGTCTACGGCCACGATGATCTCGTTCGCATTCGATCCTGATGTCTGCGATATGCTGAGCGTGGTGCCCGGATGGCCGTTGACCATTCCGATATAGTCATAGCTTCTTTCTCCGAGCTCGATCTCCGCCACATCCTTCAGACGCAGTACCGTACCGTCGCTTTCGGCGCGTATGACCATATTTTCATAGTCGGTCACATTCTCATAGCGTCCCCTGTATTTGAGCACATATCTGAATGTGTTCTCCGACTCTGCTCCGAGGGTTCCGGTAGGCGCTTCGAGGTTCTGCTCGGCAAGTACCGCTGAAATGTCGGAAGGCATGAGACCGAACTTGGCCATCTTGCCCGGATCCAGCCATATACGGAGGGAGTAGTCACCTCCTCTTACATCGACCTCACCGACGCCGGCTACTCGCGAGAGTCTCGGTTCGATGTTGATCTTCAGGTAGTTACTGATGAATTTTCTGTCGAAAGAGTTGTCCGGACTGTATACCGCAAGGGTCTTGATACGGCTGGTCTGGCGCTTCCTTACAGTCACGCCGCTTCGGGTCACCTCGGCCGGCAGAAGGCTCTGCGCCGATGCGATACGGTTCTGGACATTGACCATGGCCATGTCGCCGTCCGTACCCTGACGGAAATAGATCTGGATGCTTGCGGATCCGGAGTTGGTGGCTGACGATACCATGTACATCATGTCCTCCACTCCGTTGATGGCCTCTTCGAGAGGTACGAGCACACTTTTCTGCACGGTCTCTGCGTTGGCACCCGCATATGCTGCCGAAACGCTGACTGTAGGAGGAGCGATTTCCGGGAACTGTTCGACCGGAAGCTGGCTCAAGCCGATGAATCCTACCAGAAGGATGACCACGGAGATCACCCCGGCAAGAATCGGACGGTCAATGAATGTCTTTATGTTCATTATTCCTGTCCCTCCTTGCTTTTGATCACTGTGCCTTCCTTGATGAGTCCGGCGCCTTCAGCCACGATGATGTCTCCTGTCTCGAGCCCGTCTGTGACGATGTACTCGATTCCGTTGTCCTGCGGAGCTACACGTATTTCGGTAGCCGATGCCTTTCCGTCCACTACCTTGTAAACGAAGATCCTGTCCTGAAGTTCATAAGTAGCTGCCTTCGGGATAACGATGCAGTCGGTCATGGTCACAGGGATCACGATCTTTCCGCTACCTCCGTTGCGGAGAAGGTGGTTGCGGTTGTTGAAGACGGCCCTGATGCTGACGGAACCGGTGCTTTCGCTGATGGTACCGCTGATCGCGTTGATCTTTCCTGTATGTTCATAGAGGTCGCCGTTGCTCATGATGAGCTCGACCTCCGGCATCTGCCTTATCGCGTTGTTGAGCGAGCCGTACTGCTGGACCATGTCAAGCATCTGGTTCTCCGCCATTGAGAAATATGCATATACCCTGCTGTCGTCCGATACGGTCACCAGAGGCTGTGCGATATTGCTGCTTACGAGGGCTCCGACGCGGTATGGGATCATGGATGCGACTCCGTTTACAGGCGAACGTACTTCTGTATAAGAGAGATTGTTGCTTGCGTTCACTTCCTCGGCCTTGCAGAGAGCAAGCCTCGCCTCTGCCTCGGTCAGGTCGTTCTGCGCCGTCATGAGGTCGAATTCCGACACCACATCCTGTGCATAGAGGTCCTTGTTGCTCTGCAGGATAAGCTGCGCTGTGGAAAGGGCGGCCTCCGCGCTCTTTACGTTTGCTACGGCAATCTCATATGCCGCCTTGTACGGGGTCTGGTCGATGACGAAAAGAACCTGGCCCTTGCTTACGCTTTCGCCTTCCTCGATGAGGATGTCGGTGATCATTCCGCTTACCTGTGGACGGATCTCAACAGTCTGTACTCCGCTTATCGCTGCGGAATATTCCGTGGTGAGTGTCCTGTCGCCGAGAGCGATTTCCAATGTTTCGTAAGTGGCTTCTTCGTTGCCTGAAGCCTTGTCCTGCGTCTGTCCGCAGGATGCCAGCATTATGGCACCTGTTGCCAGGATGGCCGCAAATGTATTTTTCATCATGATTTTTAAGTATAAGTGTGCAGAATACAAAGATACTCCATTCTTTTGATTTATTTGTAATCTCCCATGCAACATTTTAAGGGTTTTATGCATCTATAGGTCAAACTTGATAGATTATGAAAAAGTCTTTTATCGCTGCTGCGGCAGCTATGTGCCTTATGATTGCAGGATGTTCGATGGGACCGATGGATGAGTTCTACAATGGCGGAATGGTTGGTGCTCCGGATGCTTCTGCTCCGGGAATGGACATGGAACAGGATAATCCGGGAGGAGACAACTATGGTGATTATCAGGACAATCCGTTCATCAAGACAGCCGATGAGAATGTATCTACTTTTTCAGTGGATGCAGATGGCGCTTCATATGCGAACATGCGCAGATACATCACTGAAGGTGCCCTTCCTTATGGCGGAGCCGTGCGCATCGAGGAATTCCTGAATTATTTCACATTCGACTATGCCGATCCGACTGATGACAATACCGTCGCGATCAATTCCGAGGTGGGCCCGTGCCCTTGGGCTCCGGAACATCGTCTTATGAGACTCGGCATCAAAGGCCGCTCTATGGCGGAATCCGAGATTCCTGATGCAAACTTCGTATTCCTTATCGATGTGTCCGGATCGATGAATTCGAATGACAAGCTCGGCCTTCTCAAGAAGTGTATGAATACTCTTGTGGACCAGCTTCGCCCGACTGACAGGATTTCCATCATCACATATTCCGGAAAGGTGAAGAAACTTCTCGAGTCGACTCTCGTCAAGGAGTCGGAGAGTATAAAGAAAGCGGTTTCAAAGCTTGTTGCAAGCGGTTCGACCGCTGGCGGCGAGGCTCTGAAGATGGCATATGAGGAGGCTCTTGACAATTATATCGAAGGCGGAAACAACAGGGTGATACTCGGTACTGACGGAGACTTCAATGTCGGAGTGACATCGACCGATGCGCTCGTGGAGATGGTGCAGGATTATGCTTCGCAGGGCGTGTACATGACAGTCTGCGGCTTCGGACGAGGCAATCTCAACGACTCGATGATGGAGAGCATCTCGAACAATGGAAACGGCAATTACGAGTATATCTCGACCGAGGATGACATGACAAAGGTGTTCGTGAACGAGCGTTCGGAGTTCTTTGCGGTCGCAAACGATGCGAAGATCCAGATCACATTCGATGCTGCAAAGGTTGACAGCTACCGCCTCATCGGCTATGAGAACAGGGTGCTCAGCAATGAAGACTTCGAGAATGACGATAAGGATGCGGGAGAGATCGGAGCGGGCCAGACAATCACGGCTCTTTATGAAATCGTTCCGGTTGCCGAGGAAACTGCCTCTGAAGGCTCTCTGGCCGTGTTTGATTTCAGATATAAGAAGACTCTTGGTGCTGAAAGCATACCGTTGACACTTGATGTGACCATGCCGGAGGAGGTGTCGTCGGAATTTGATTTTGCGGCAGGCGTGGCTGCATACGGAATGATCCTCCGTGACTCTCCATACAAGGGTAATGCGGACTTCGATATGGCATGTGAACTTGCCCAAAGCGGACTTTCTTTCGATCCGTTCGGATACAGGGCGGATTTTGTGGATATCATCAAGGCAGCGAAAAAGCTTGCCGAATAATGCTTGGTGAAACTATGTTGAACTTCTTGCAGGGATGATGGATTTCATCCCTGTTTTTTTGTTATTTTTGCGTCAAACTGGAAATCATGGATACTCGGATCAGGAAAGCGATTGAAGACATGGAGGCTGTAGCGGCTTCAGGAAAATATACATTGGAGGCGCAGGTCAGGGCTTATGACCTTCTTGAAAGCCTCTACGATCATTATGGGGATATGCCTTCTTCCGTTGAGGAGTATCGTTCGGCATACTCTAGGCTTGAGGGTCGGCTGAAGGCTGCATGGAATGGTGAGGAACTCGTCGCGCAGGCGAAGGCGGCGCTCAAACCACTTGAGGAAACCTGCCATGAGGCCCGCTTCGAGGCTGCTGCTGCGGCTAGCCTTCATGAATTCGCCAAAGAGGTCTTCGAGATATGGAAAACGTCAGGGATATTCGCCCGCAGACGCGCTCTCAGGGAGCTTCGTGAACGTGCCGGCTTCCGTCTGGAATCCCACAGGATCGGCAATTATGTGGCCAAGACCTTCGATCTGATGAACGAGGCCAGCGCGCGTTTTGCCGCCGCACAGCAGAAGGTGTTCTCTTCGGATGTCACATATAAGATACAGGACGGAATCTATGGTAAAATAGATGAATTCTTATCGAAAACGAGGCCTTGAGCCCCTCTGTGGCACGTTTTTTAGACGGGTCTGTCCTATAGGATTTGCACTATGGACAGCGGATATTTCAAAGGCAAGGTCATCATCATCACAGGCGCCAGTTCGGGCATCGGCCTTGCATCGGCAAGACTTTTCAGCTCATACGGAGCATGCCTCGTACTCGCGGCAAGAAGCATAGATAAGCTTCATGCCCTCGCTGCGGAGCTCTCCTCCGACCCTTCAGAGATCATATGCGTAAAGACCGATGTCTCGGTCGAGGAAGACTGCCGCAGGCTGATTGACGAGGCCGTAAGGCATTTCGGACGCATCGACATCCTCATCAACAATGCTGGCCTTTCCATGCGCGCCTCTTTCAAGGAGGTGGACCTTTCCGTCATCCGCAGGCTCATGGATGTCAATTTCTGGGGCACGGTCTGCTGCACCAAATTCGCCCTTCCATGGCTCCTGAAGTCACATGGCTCCGTTGCCGGGGTCATCTCCGTCGTGGGATATGCCGGCCTTCCCGGAAGGACAGGCTATGCGACGTCGAAATTTGCCGTGAGAGGCTTTCTTGAGACTTTGAGGATGGAGCATCAGGACGACGGCCTACATGTCCTTGTCTTCGCCCCCGGCTACACCGCCTCTAATGTCCGTTTCGCCGCCCTTCTCGCCGACGGCACCCCGCAAGGCTCCACCCCGAAAGACGAAAACAACCTCATGAGCGCCGACGCCGTCGCCCTCAAGCTGGCCAAAGGCCTGTCCGAACGCAGGAGGGAAATGATCCTCACCACCGTCGGCCGTCTGGACGTCTGGCTCTACAAACGTTTCCCCCGCCTCATGGACAAGGTCCAGCTCTACTATATCAGTAAGCACGAGAAAAGCGTGGATCCGGAGCGTGGGTAATTATTACACGCTTCGTGGATCAGTATGTCATCCGTGAAACTGGCTGTTTTACGGACGGGAGGGGCGTTTTGTCGTATGCCATCCGTAAATCAGGTGTTTTTACGGACGGGCGAAATCCTAAAATCTTGGGGGAATCGGGGATTTGGGTAAATAAAATCTCGGGGGAATCGGGAAAAGTGCGAGATAGTGGGCTAAACTCATCGAAATAAGACCTGTTTAGCCCGCTATCGAAAGACTTTGGGAATTTGAAAAGTGTCTTAATCGACAAAATTTTGCAAAAACGGCTCGTTAATCGACAAAATTTTGCAATTTTGCAAAAGAACGTAATTTAAATGACGAAGAACTAATGAATGGGCACCATAGAATTGGACTATTTCAGAAGATT
>JAFTWQ010000067.1 GCA_017465225.1 Bacteroidales bacterium | reverse complement strand
GTATGCTTACCTTTTGCATCAGTATTGGCTATGGTAAGCTTAGCTCCCTCGTTATAGAGGAAATATGCGCTCTGGGCATAGGACTGAGCCATCAATGCCAGAGTCAAGACTGCTGTAAAAATAAACTTCTTCATAATGTTGCTCTGATCTAGTGTTTAAACTTATATGTCCTTATACGTTCAGCTGCTATGGCGGCATAGGGGTAGTACTGAGTGGATTTCGAGGGAAGGATGTCAAGATGGAATGTCGGGACCCGAGCCCATCTGCGGAGAGAATCGACCGGCGCATGAAAATCGCGATTGTAGGCGGTCGCCAGCATGGATATCTGCTCATCCTCCGGCATTTCGGCGATCGAAGGTTCCCGTTCGTGAATCAGACGGACAAAGACTGCAAGATAGACACATTGCCACTTTTCATCGGAGAGCCGCGCGATCCGCTGCCTGCGCGCTTCATCCGTGTCCTGAAGATCGAAGAAAAGTCCGTATTCATGGCGCAGCGGGCTTTTCATCCATGCCTTCTCCACCTTCTCGGCGAAAGACGGCTTCATCTGGAAATACCCGATGGAGAAATCCGCTCCAGCAGTCCCTTCTCTTACATATCTGTCCCTCAGGGCCGCCTGCTCGAAGATATCCTTGAGCTTCGACCACCGGAGGATCTCCGGGAACACTATCGCCTCACATACCCTGCTGTCAGCGTCCAGACTCGAAAAGATCTCCTCCCAAGCCTCATGGCAGCTGCTGACCATGTCCTCCGCCTTCTTCCATTCTTCTTCCAGCTGATGGCGGTATGACTGCGCGGATGCAGCGGCTGCCATACCGGACATCAGCAGCAATACCCGTATCAGAGTTTGTATGTACATTTCAGGAAACCATCCTTATCCGTTCCCGGAACACGATCGTAGATGACGAATTCAAGCCTGTCCGAATAACGGCACATGAACATCGGATACATGTATGTTCCGTCATGAAGGATCAGACTGCCGCTGCGGGTATATGTTGCCTTGCGGTTTCCGCTGCGGTGAGGAATGTCTCCATAGACGCTTTCATCCGGCTTCGGAGAAGTCTTGTAGAAGTCAAACGGGCCATCTCCTGAAAGTTTTACCCTTCTTCCGTTCTCGATCTTGTAATACGCCGACTCTGCATCATTCCACACAAGGAGACAGCTTCCTTTCATGAACTCATCCCGGATGTCGCCTATGCCGGAAGATGGACTGAATCCGCGAGGGAAACCACTCTCGGCATGCATGAGCCTCTCATTGTCATTGAGTATGGAAATCACTTCCATCTTCACAGGAAGCACCTCAGGCTGAGGGAAATCGGCATATGCCTGATTCAGGATATCAGTACACTCGGTAACCACGTTCAGCGGTGCCCTGCCCACAGCGCAAGCCGGAATGATGCCGCCGGAAGCCATGTCCGCATACACCTTTTCCGCTTCCGGAATGAGCTTGACCATATTGTCAAACCTCAGCTGGAGGCCCTTGAGCCACACCTTTGCCGCACGCAGACGATAATCCTTCATCATGGCATCCGCCTGATCATAAAGGGTCCTTACGCTGTCCGCGTCGGAAGTACGGTATACCTGCGAGTATATGCGTCTCAGGTCAGCCTCATATTCGGATGCTATCTCTTCGCATGTCTTCACAACGCCTTCCTCATTCTTCCTTATGGCCCTGACCTTTTCCGTATACTGCTTCAAGGCATTCTGCATACGCGTCTGCTCCGCACTCATCTTCATTGAGATCTCCGCAGCCTTTGAAGCCGTCGCCATGATATTGCCCATACCGCCCATCAGATCCTGGGTCATTGCCATCATCTCCTGATTCAGCTCCTGCATCCTCTTCTGCTCGGCCTCTGTAAGGGTTCCTTTCTTTGCCTTCTTTTCATAGACATCCAGTTCCTCGCTTATCTCCTCTATACGGGCCTGAGAGGATTGCGCCTTTGAGGAGAATGAATCCATATCCATTCCTCCGGTCATGTGGGCTATCATCTTCTGGTTCAGGCGTTCCTCTTCGGCAGGTGATATGTCCGGATCTTCGAGAAGCCTCATCTCCTCTTCTGTAAGGCCGAAAAGATCCGCAAGATCCTTCATCAGTTCCTCTCTGGCTGCAATCATGACCTCATCGCTGCACGAGTTCTGACTGTCGAGTTCGTTGACCCTCATGCTCACTGCCGCAATCTTGTCATAATATGCCTTGTAGGCAGATTCGTCGAAATCGGCGATCTGCTCCGGAGTCGGCAGCGAAGGAAGATCGTCGATGAGACCATACGCATCAACAGCCTTGCTTGGAGTCACCTGGCCTTCCCATACGACCGAACTGACACGAAGTTTCGGAATCTGGTCGGATGCGCTTACCGGACCTGACGGTTTTTCCGGCTCTGCAGGAGCGCTCTGAGTCACGGACGAGATTTCCTCTTTGGTATCCTCCAGACCAAGAGTCTTCATTATAGCACCTTCTACAGCGCTTTCAGCCTTATCCTTCAGCTTCTTGAGAAAGTTTTGCGCGGATATATCCGGGGCTGCCACCGCAAGAGCTGCAAGCAGTGACAACAGAGCGATCAGTCTTTTCATAGGATTACATCTTCACGAATTCGACACGACGGTTCTTTGCACGACCTTCGTCGGTGCTGTTGTCGGCGATCGGCGAGTTCTGACCCTTGCCCACAGCAGTGAGACGGTCCTTCGCTATGCCAAGTTCGACAAGTTTATCCACGATTGCCTGCGAACGCTGCTCGCTGAGGGTCTGGTTGCTTGCGGCATTGCCGGTAGAGTCGGTATGACCCTCTACCGAGAATTTAAGCGTAGGATTCTCATTCATCAACTGAACAATACGGTTGATTTCACCCATCGATTCGGGCTTGATAGTGGCCTTGCCCACGTCGAACGTGATGCCGTAGGTGATGAACTTGCCGTCCGACATCATACGGTCGTAGAGAGGTACGGCCCCTTTGGCGATGCGGAGATTGGTGATATAGGTATCACCGTTTCCATTGGTCAATTGAAACAGCAACCATCCCGGAGGCGCGAGGACATTAGGAACATTTGCCACGCGGATACCGTTAAAATAAACCTTCCATGCTCGCTTATTGAATGAAATGGCGACATGATTCCATTCGTTTGCCGGAAGTGCAATATCATACTCTCCATTAGAGTCCCCCCTACTTGTTTCCCAGTACCAATGAACATCATCTCTACCGTCGTATGCAGCCCGCTCAAAATACATCATTTCATCTTCCTCGCTTTTGTTGTCCGCTTTCATGAACTTAGTGAGAAGCCAAGTATAATCACCTTCTTTTACAGGAAACATCAGGTCATATTCGACTGTGAACACATCACCGAGATAATTAAGCGGTTCCTTCATAAGCGGACAGACCTTGGTGCCCCACTCCGAAATGAGCATTGCCTTTTTACCATTGATCGAAACAACTTCGGCAACACCGTCTATCAATTCCCATTGGCTTGGGAACTCACCGAGCTGTTCGTTGTCCATCGGGTCGTCGAAGATAATCTCATCACCCGCCACAAAGTCGCTCTTGGCGTATGACATTTCCAAAGATTGCGGTTTCTGCTGTCCGCTCTGTGCAGGTGCATCATTTCCGGCAACAACTTCCTCCGGAATGACTGCTGGCTGTTCTGCAACCGGCTGCGTTACAGCAGTTTCCTCCTTTACGCCTTTGTTCTTTCGGCCTTTGCCGGTTACCGCATCCTCAGCCTTATTGAAAGCTTTATCGATAAGTTCGTCTGTCTTCTGTTCGACTCTCTGCTCGATCCTGTCCTTAGCCTTTTCCTTGACCTTCTTGCCTAATTGGTCCAGAAAGCTCTGAGCATTAATCTCTGTTGCCCCGCCGATTGCGACGAGTGCCAGCAACATCATAACCAGTCTTTTCATATCCGAGAAATTTTAAATGTGTCCATAACCTGCAAAAACAAAAAAGCGTGGCCCATAGCTTGCCTTATGAAAGCAGGTTCTGGTAAAACCCTCGGACTAAAACAAGCAACGGTCCACGCATCAGGTATATACGACACACTCTCCACGATAGGAACGGTGGATATATAACAATCAGCGTGCAGAGTCGGCTTATTCTCG
>JAFTWQ010000024.1 GCA_017465225.1 Bacteroidales bacterium | reverse complement strand
TTTTAATATCCACCAGTCCGGAATTCCATTGGGATTTCGGACTTTTTCGTTCTCCTTAGATTCATAGTAACGTTATAGTAACGTTTTAAAACAAAAACCCTCGTAGAATGCATCTACGAGGGTTTTTTGTGGTGCCACCGGGAATCGAACCAGGGACACAAGGATTTTCAGTCCTTTGCTCTACCAACTGAGCTATGACACCAGTTTTGTTTTTGAACTTCCCTATCTTTCGATTGGGATTGCAAAGGTAGGCATTTTTTCTTAACCTGCAAATTTTTCCCGCACTTTTTGACGAATATTTTTACTTTTCCTGTCAAAACCCATACAGAAAACAAGCCCGGAAGGCAACCTTAAGCACTAGTGTCCAGCTAATTATAATGCAAAAGGAAAAATCCTGCAATATTTTCCCTTTTGATGCACATTTATGGACATTTCAGACGTCATAATGGTTTCAAGAGGAAAAAAGTCATCGTTTTTTACCTGTTGGTACTTGATAACCCACAAAAAGGCGACACACAGGACGAAGAAACATCAGATACAAATAAGAACGACTGAACGATTCAGATTATTGACGGTTTTCGGAATTAGTTTCGTATCTTCGCAGTCCTATGACAGGCGCTCATTACATATCGGTCATCCTGCCGCTCAAGCTTGAGTGGGAGCCGTGCTATGCCTTGCCGGACGGGACAGATCCTGGACAGGTGGGAAGAGGAGACAGGGTGAAGGTGATGTTCGCGAACCGGGAATATTCCGGAGTCATCAGCGCAACGGGAATCACGCCTGACACGGATCCGGGAAAGATCAAGCCGATCCTGTACCTTGAAAAGGACATGGAGAAGATTTTCCCTGAAGAGATCGAGCTCTGGCGTAAGGTTGCGGATTATTATCTGTGCACGGTCGGAGAGGTATACAAGGCCGCATATCCATACGGCAAGATAAATCTGGAAGAGGCGCGGGCCGCGGCAAAGTCGAAGGTGCGCGAAAGAAGAGAGAAGCTTCTCGAAAGTATCCGTGGCAAGATTTCCAGGCTGGAGGTCAGGCTGGAGAAAAAGAAGGCGCTGCTTGCCAAGGCGCGTAAGAAGTCTGTCAAGGAAGGGTATGCAGAGGACATATCTGAAATAGAGGCAGAGATCGGCCGTGCAAGAGAGGCACTGGAGGCTGCTGGCCGTAGCGGCCTAAACGGCACAGACGACAACTCGAGCATCGACGCTCCCGGCATCACATTATCAGATGCCCAAAACAAGGCATACAGCGCGACACAGGCAGGTTTCAAGGCCAGGAAACCTGTTCTGCTCCATGGCGTCACCGGTTCCGGAAAGACAGAAATATACATGAAGCTGGCCCACAATGCCCTTTCAAGAAACAGGAACGTCCTGTACCTTGTTCCGGAAATTGCCTTGAGCCGTCAGCTGGAAGACAGGCTTTATGAATATTTCGGAGAAAGGCTCATGGTCTTCCATTCAGCGGAAAGTGCGGCCAGCAAACGAAATGTCGCAGAAAGGATCCGCACCAGCAGCGAAGGCTACATCGTGCTCGGAACCCGTTCTTCATTGTTCCTCCCCCACCACGATCTCGGACTGATCATTGTGGATGAGGAACATGACAACTCATATAAGCAGGACTCCCCTGCACCGAGATACAACGGCCGTGACACGGCTCTGATCCTCCATCAGATTCATGGCTGCGACATCATCCTCGGTTCGGCGACGCCTTCCCTCGAAGAGCTGTACAACTGCCAGGCCGGAAGGCATGTCCTCGTGGAGTTGAAGGAAAGGTATCATGGATCGGAATCATCTGACATTGAGATAATTGACACAAAGGCAGAGCGTCGCAAAAGAGGCATGAACGGCAACTTCTCGCGCAAGCTGATAGACCATATGAACCGTGCTCTCGAGCAAGGAGGACAGATAATGATCCTCCGGTCCAGAAGGGCATGGGCACCGGTCATGCAATGCGACAGCTGCGGCGAGATCGTGAAATGCCCTCACTGCAATGTAAGCCTCAGCTACCACAAGGACGGACGCATGGTCTGCCACTATTGCGGCCATAGCGATCGATATACCGGAGGATGCAGCAAATGTACCGGCACACTGATCAGCCTCGGAGCGGGGACACAGAAGATCGAAGAGGAAGCTGCCGCGCTGTTCCCCAAGGCACGTATAGCCAGACTCGACAGCGACACGGCGCAGAACAAGGCTTTCGAGACAAAGACGATCGAGGGATTCGCCAAGGGAGAGATCGACATCCTCATCGGTACGCAGATCGTGACCAAAGGCTTCGACTTCAGCAATCTGACTCTTGTCGCGGTCATTGCCGCTGACGCCCTGCTTGGAATGCAGGATTTCCGCGCAGACGAGAAGGCTTTCCAGCTGCTGGAACAGTTCAGGGGAAGATGCGGAAGAAGGGACCGCAAGGGACTGTTCGTGATCCAGACTTCACAGCCGGAACATCCTGTATATAAGAAGATTGCAGACAACGAGCCGGCCGGACTCAACGCCGGACTGATGCAGGAAAGGAAAGACTTCAATTTCCCTCCTTTTTCAAGAATCGTGGAGATTATAGTAAAGGACACATACGAGGACAGGGCCGAAAGGATGGCGCAAAGACTCGGCAGGACATTGAGGAACATTTTCGATCCTGACGGATCTCCGGTACTCGGAAGTCCTGTGACCGGGCCGTACCCACCTGTAGTAAGCAAGATAGCGGACCAGCACATACGCACAATAAGGATCAGCCTGAAGAAGGACAGGAACCTTTCCACAGGCAAGAAAGCTATAAAGGAAGCTGTACGCGATTTTGAAAAAAGCCAGAAATATGACGGTCACATAATGATCAACGTCGACCCGTCATAGCGTCAGGATATTAAGCTGAGAAGGGACTATCTCGAACTTCACGGGAGCATGTCCCACAACTTCCCCGTCCACTTCCACCGGATCCCCCGGAACAGCCGCACATGGAAGAGCCTCATCATATGGAACAACGACGATGCTGCGCGACCTCGAAAGGACAAGCTGCCTGACAGTATGGAACTTTCCGGTAAAGAGTTTCGGCACTTTCCTGGCAATTATGCTCATAGGCAGTTCCGGTATTATCGTCAGATCGAGAAGACCGTCATCCATGACAGCCTCCGGAGTCTGTCTCATGCCGCCTCCGGAATATTTTCCGATACCGAGAGCCATCGAAAGATATGATCCTTCAAAGACCTTCTTCCCGTCGCAGACGACTCTTGCAAAGGATGGGACACGATGGATTATATGATACAGCAATGCCTTGACATACAGAATCTTGCCTCTCTTGCCCCTGCATTTGTCACGGTTCACCATCTCGCAGACCTTTGCATCGAGTCCGACTCCTCCCACATTGGCCATGTATGAAATCCTGAGAACCCTTTCCTCCGGCAAAGCGGACGGATCGAGAAGGCTTACCTTGACTACATCCTGTTGTGCTATCCTTCCGTTCGAGAAGAGTGATGCCGCCTTGGCGATGTCACGCGGAACACCAGAAGTCTTGATCCAGTCATTTCCGGATCCGACCGGTATGACGGCAAGTGTAAAATCGGCCAGGGAGACCTCTTCGCCGGCAATCTTCCGGCCTTCGATGAAGAACATGATTCCCTCAAGCACATCATGGACAGTACCATCGCCTCCGACGGCGATGAATTTCCTGTAGCCCTCGCCGCAGGCAGTGCATGTGAGGTTCATGGCATTGCCGCCATCACCTGTCATCAAGGCTTCATACGGGACCCCATCTTTCTTCAGATGCGACTCGGCCTTACGCCACATGTTCACCGCCTTTCTGGAGGCGGCAAATATATTGACAACGGCGCACCATTTTTCCATTTTTCCGGAGACTTCCATGATTTACAGTCAGTTAGTTAAAGTACACTTATTTCCGCCGAAACAATTTATCAACAAAAGTAACAAATAAAGCCGACGAATGAAATAAATTTTGTAATTTTGCGAGGATTATGTCCTTAAAGAAACGAACATGGGAAAAGTTATAGCAATAGCAAATCAGAAGGGTGGTGTCGGGAAGACAACCACAGCAATCAACCTGGCCGCGTCGCTGGCCGTACTGGAGAAAAAGGTGCTCATCATCGACGCCGATCCCCAGGCGAACACGACATCCGGACTGAACTTTTCTCCGGACAACGATCAGAAGAGGACTCTATACGAGGTAATGATCGGTGAACGCGACATACGCGACACGCTTATCCAGACCGAGATAGCCGGCCTGCATATGATTCCGTCACACATCAACCTTGTCGGAGCAGAGATCGAGATGCTTGAAGACGAACATCGCGAATCCGTACTGAAGAACGCGTTGTCTGCCATCAGGGACAACTACGACTTCATCGTCATCGACTGTTCTCCGTCCCTGGGCCTCATCACAGTCAATTCGCTCACCGCGGCTGACTCGGTGATCATTCCGGTACAGCCGGAATTCTTCGCGCTCGAAGGTCTCGGCAAGCTTCTTCAGACAATCAGGCTTGTCCAGAGCGGCGTGAACCCGGCCCTCACCATCGAGGGATTCGTGGTGACGATGTTCGACGGAAGGACAAAGGTCCACAACCAGGTCCTCAACGAACTGCGCGAGCACTTCAAGGACATGGTATTCAACACGATCATCCAGAGGAACATCCGTCTCAGCGAGGCTCCGTCCCACGGAAAGCCGATCGTCCTCTACGACGTGGTATGCAACGGCACGGCCAACTATCTCAACCTTGCGAAGGAAGTGCTTGAAAAGAACGGCCTTACCGTAAGAATCAACTAAAGAAACAGGAAAATGGCAAAACAGCAGAGAGGACTTGGCAAAGGCATAGGCGCGCTTCTCGGAGGCGAAAACGAATTCGCTCCGTTCAGACAGCCCGTAGGTTATGTCAACAAGGAAGTGGTAGGACAGAGGCCAAGCCAGGACACATCAGACATACTCCGTATTCCGGTCGACATGATCGAGCCGAATCCGTACCAGCCGCGAATGAACTTCGACCAGGAAGCTCTTGAAGAGCTGGCGGATTCTATCAGGACGCTCGGTCTCATCCAGCCGATCACAGTACGCAGGACATCCGAGAACAGATATCAGATCATCAGCGGCGAGCGCAGATTCAGGGCTTGCCGTCAGGCCGGCATGGACATGATTCCGGCATATATCCGCGACACCAACGACCAGGGCATGCTGGAAATGGCTATCGTGGAGAACATCCAGAGAGAGAATCTCGATCCGATCGAGGTCGCCATGAGCTACCAGAGACTCATAGAGGAATGCAACCTCACACAGGAGCAGATGGCTGTCAGAGTCGGCAAGAAGCGCGCATCTGTGACCAACTTCCTGCGTCTTCTCAAGCTTCCGGCAAAGATCCAGCACGACCTGAAGGTCGGTCTTCTCAGCGTGGGACACGCAAAGGTTCTCCTCGGAATCGAAGATCTCAAGCTTCAGGAATATCTTTGCGACCTCGTGATCAGGGAAGATCTTTCCGTCCGTCAGCTTGAGGACAAGATCAAGAAGCTTACCGAGCAGAAGAAGGCAGAACCTCAGGAAGAGCAGGATCTTCCGGACGAGTACTTCAAGGTTCTTGAAATCGTAGGCAAGTATTTTGAAAACAACATCAGCCTGAAACGTTCAGGAAACGGAAAGGGTTCGATGACAATCCATTTCGGTTCGGACGATGAGGTAAGGAGATTCCTCAAAGCCCTTGAGGACTCGAATTTCTAAGAAACGGACTACCTGATGCGCAGACAACTGATCAGATACATATTTGCAATGATCGTATGCCTTGCAGGATTCGCTGTCAGAAGCGAGGCCCAGTTCAAGGAGGAAGCATTCCAGCAGACATATAACGACCCGAACGACACTACCGCGACGGGCGATTCTGCCGCATTGTTTTCCTTCAAGGAATTCTTCGGAGGTCTTGCCCACAAGAACAAGCTGAAGATCGGCACCATGTTCGCCGGCTCGGTCGTACTTCCAGGCACAGCCCAGATCTACAACAAGGATTACTGGAAGCTTCCCGTCATCTACGGAGGAATCGGAGCCCTCGCCGGCACCGGAGGATATTATCTGCACAAATACAGCGTAACGCAGAAGGCGTATGACCGTTTCGATGCCGCCCGTACTGAATTCGAAAAGAAATACAACGGCGTCTCATATCCTTTCGACCCGCCGGCAGTAGACATGAAAGCCAAGAAGACAGGTACATGGCTCATGGCCGGAGCCGGTCTCATGTATTGGGCGACTCTCCTTGACGGTGTCGTATGTTACGAATCCGACAGGGAACCTGATCCAGGAAGGGCAACCATCTATTCGGTACTGCTTCCCGGACTGGGACAGATATACAACGGAGAGCTGTACAAGGCTCCGATATATTGGGGAGGACTAATGGTATCGGTGGATTTCCTCATAAAGAACAACATGAACTACAAGAGGTTCAAGAGGATACATAACGAAGCGACCACGCCTGACAGCGGATACAACGAATCGATTTCCGGAGAGACAGCGAAATGGTACCGAGATGTCTACAGACGCTACAGGGACTACTCGATAGTAGCCACGGCAGCCGTATACCTGCTTCAGGTGATAGATGCCAACGTATTTGCATACATGCACGATTTCGAGGTCACGGACGACATTACCATGAAAGTATCCCCTGCCGTGATCGCTCCTTACAATGACTACGCATTCCACATGTCTTCGGGCAGCAACAGCTCCGGTGCAGTCGGGATGAGGATCGGATTCACATTCTGATCCTATGACACAGAAACAAAATGACTATGAGAATAAAGACAATCATCGCAGTCGCACTTGCGGCTGTTTTTCTTGCCGGACCGGCAGCGGCGGCAGAGCGTACTGACGAAAGAGGCAGGACAAAGATCAAGGAAGAGAACAAGAGACTGAGGCAGGAGCTTGATTCATTGAAGATGGAGCTCGAGAGATACAAGGCAGACCTCCAGTATTCAGACAGCATCGCCAACGAGATGATCGAACTTTACGGCGACAATGAAGGGCAGAGTGCCATCGGGATCGGTCCGGAAGATTATACCGCCGAGGTTTCCGACAGCCTTCTGAACATCTGGTATGCCCACAGGATGGCATCGGAAGATGGAATAGAGGAATTCGACATGGATTCCATAAGATTCCAGTCGAATGTACCGGACGAAGTCTACATCGAGAGACTCAAGAAGATGAATTCCTTCATCAGCCTTCCGTATAACGAGATCGTAAAGAACTACATCATCCTTTATTCGGAAAAGATGCCGACCAAGATGTCCCACATGCTTGGTCTTTGTCAGTATTACATGCCTATCTTCGAGGAGACATTCAACAAGTACGACCTTCCCGAGGAGCTTAAGGCCATGGCCGTGATCGAGTCTGCAATGAACCCTCTGGCAGTTTCCAGGGCCGGTGCAAAAGGAATGTGGCAGTTCATGTACTCGACCGCAAAGATGTACGGACTTCATATCGATTCATTCGTGGACGAGCGTCTCGACCCCGTAAAATCTGCGGAAGCGGCAGCACAGTATCTTCAGGATTCATATGAGATCTTCGGAGACTGGAACCTCGCTATCGCATCATACAACTGCGGAGCAGGAAATGTGAACAAGGCGATCCGCAGAAGCGGCGGAAAGCGCGCATTCTGGGACATATGGCCATACCTCCCACGTGAGACACGAGGATATGTACCTGCATTCGTAGGCGCATTGTACGCGATGACATACCATAAGGAGCACGGCATCAAGCCAGAGGCAGTCGAGATGCCGGTTCATGTGGACACATTCAGGATCAACAAGCAACTCCATCTCAAGCAGGTTGCCGAACTGACTGGCGCACCTCTTGAAGAGCTCAAGAACCTCAACCCGCAGTACCGTCACGAGATCATCCCAGGTAACAGCAGGGAATATATCCTCAGGCTGCCATACACATACACCAATGCCTTCATCGAATATGAAGACTCGGTATACACTCACAAATACGACGAATTCTTCAATCCGACCACAATCAAGAAGATCCAGGACGGAGGAGACGGAGAGAGGATCGTATACCGTGTAAAGAGCGGTGACTATCTTGGCAGAATTGCAAGCAGACACAGATGTTCAGTAGCGCAGATCAAGCGTTGGAACGGACTGAAAAGCAACAACATACGCGTAGGGCAGAGGCTTGTCATCTACAAGGGCGGTGGACCTTCAAGCAGTTCATCTTCCGCATCAACGAGCTCATCATCCACTGCTTCAGGCAGTCAGAGTCCTGCACCTACCGGCACATATACAGTCAAGTCAGGTGACACTCTTTCTGGAATAGCTACAAGACATGGGGTCACTGTAGCGCAGCTCAAGCAGTGGAACAATCTCACAAGCAACAACATCAAGATAGGCCAGAAGCTCAAGTTGAACAGCTCATCTTCAGCCTCATCAAGCCAAAGCACATCATCAGCTGCTGGTGAATATACCACATACACCGTAAAGAGCGGCGACTCATTCTACGGCATCGCCAAGAACTATCCGGGAGTCAGTGCGCAGGACATCATGGACTTCAACGGCCTCAGCAGTTCGAAGATCAAGCCGGGAATGACGATCAAGATCCCGAAGAAATAATCAGAAATCAAATACTGACTGCAGTTTAAGCTCGGCTTTGCCGGGCTTTTTCTGTTCCATGAATGGATAAGCCGTGAATGCAGCCCGCACATATATCTTTCCCGATGTGGCGAACCTCCAGGCGGCAGTAAAGGCCGTCCACGCTCCCCTGCCGTAATATGCTGGTACGCTGAATGAACCGGGAGCATCCCTTTCATATGCATATATCCTGTCATCCCATTCGTCCACCCGGAACGCCCCGGCTCTTGCATACATGGAAATTTGAGATGATCTGTATCCGCACTCAAGATATCCAAGAAAGCCGGCTTCCTTACAGCTCACTCCATTAAGTCTCATGGTCATGATAAATCTGCCGGAAGAACAAGACATGTCTGCCCGGAGATCGGTCCTGAAGGGCTGTCCCCACGAACGTATCCTTTCTGCGAACCGGAGCTTGATTTTCAGTTTTTCAGAAAACGCCAATGACCATTCGGTCTGGAACTTAAGCTGCAGGTCATGAAGGTTGTCGTCAGACTTGGGTTCCGGGAAATAGGCGGCATCCGCGGAAAATGTACCGGAAGATGTCTCCCCGCTGAAAGAGAATGCATATTCATTGGAACATCGGGTCGTGCTTCTGGCAGCGGAACTCCTGCCTGGTGTAAATCCGGACGGATAATACCGGAGCATGGATGCCATCTTCAGCTTGTCCCCGGCAGGGAAAACAACTCCGGCCAATGCTGCCGTCGAGGCCGACACCCAGTCATATGTACACTCTGCGAAAACATCGACGCCGCTGAAACAGAAACCGATATCCGCCGATGTCTTCATATCTGGGATATGGAACGCCTCAGGAACACCTGCAGTTTCAGCATAATGAGTCAGTCCCACCTGGCCGTTTCTGCCAAACCACGCCAGATTGACAGCCGGAATGAGCGTGAATCCCTCTTCGGATCGCGATACAGCCATAAAGGCAGCTGTCCTGACCCTCCTTACCGAATAGTCTGCAGCGACACCTCTCATCGCATAATTCCCCGTAAATGAAGATGATGCAGAAAGTCCTGAAGCTCTTTTCATATATCCTGAAGGAGCCGCCAATCCGCTCAGGCCCAGGCCGTTCCATAAGGCCAGGCCCTGCCCGAAACGGGCATTGAAATCTCCCAGTATCACTTTGCCGCGCGCCATTTTGAAATCCATTCGCACATGGCCGGAGACGGATTCCGGAAGAAGGTCATCGGCATCATATGACCTTGACATCGCCAGTCCACCGGAAAGATATTCCCCGACCTCGACATTATACTTCATCCCGTAATTCCATGAACCTTCACCGGCTGAGGCCTTGGCAGCAGTCCGGGCCGTCATTTTATGGAACACCTCACCTCTGTTTCCTGCCTGACCGGGAAGGGAGTGACTTTCCAGTGACACGAACGGAGCGATACGTCCAGCAAAATCCTGTCCGAAGCCATCAACGGCAGCCAGTTCGACAAAAGACAGCACGTCACCATGCCTGGAACGATAATCGACAAATGAAACAGCCTGATAATGTGTGAACAATCCCGATTCCTTCAGCCGTGATACCGACATGAAATTAAGCTTCAGCGGATGCTCCAGCATTTCCTCCAGCTTCTCCACATCATATGGATCAAGATTCTCCGGCGAGTCCTCGCCTTTCAGCTTCAATATCTTTTCCATATCCGTCATGTCCTGCGCCACGGATGACAGCGAATATATGGCAAAGATGCATATTGACACCAACCTCCTCATATCTTTTCCACCATTTGAAGCAAAATTATGAGGCATGCTTGACATTCCGGTTGTTTTTACCAAAAACAACCCGATATTTTTCTTTTTTTGAAAGGTTTATCATAAATTTGTAAGATTGATTAACTATTATCGCCATGGATAAGGTCAGATTGTACAACAAGACATTCAAGACATTCATACCTAATGAAAGGATCATGAGTGCGATCGATGATGTCGCAGTGAAGATAAACAAGGATTTTGCAGGATGCGAGGATGTCCCGGTACTTCTTTGCGTGCTGAACGGATCGATAATGTTCATGGGCGAGCTTATGAAGCGACTCGACTTCAACTGCCAGATAGTATCAATCAAGCTTACTTCCTACGAAGGTACAAACACCACAGGACGTGTAAAACAGGCCATGGGACTGACTGCTGACATCAGAGGCAGGAGAGTCATAGTCGTGGAGGATATTGTTGATTCGGGAAATACAATCGTGGAGCTGAAGGAGATACTTGCCGAGCAAGGGGCAGCAGAGTCACGCATATGCACGCTTCTTCTCAAGCCAGAAGCATACAAAAAAGACGTTGCAATCGACTACGTAGCGATGGAGATCCCGAACGATTTCATCGTCGGCTTCGGCCTTGATTACGATGAGCTCGGCCGTAACTTCAGAGACATCTACATACTCGACACGGATGACGACAATCAGTAGACACACATATAATTATTGATATGAAATATTTCATTCTTTTCGGCCCTCCAGGTGCAGGCAAAGGCACACAGGCCACAGCAATGGTTGAAAAATACAATCTCCACCACATCTCTACAGGAGCACTTCTCCGCAAGGAGATTGCTGCCGGTACAGAGCTCGGACTTCAGGCAAAGGCCCTCATCGAGCAGGGATGCCTTGTTCCGGACGAAGTTGTGGAAGGAATGATCGAAAGCGAATTCAAGACGGTAACAGGTGTTGACGGTTTCCTTCTTGACGGATTCCCACGCACACTCCCGCAGGCAGAGGCGCTCGACCAGATTCTTGCAAAAACAGGCGAAGCGGTTACTGCAACCGTATCTATCATGATTCCTGATGCAATGATCATGGAGCGCATCAAAGGCCGCGCCCTCAAGGAAGGCCGCGCTGATGACGCCAGCGAGGACATCATCAACAACCGCATCGTGACATATCACAACCAGACCGAGCCTCTCATCGAATACTACAGCAAGGTTGAGAAATACCACGAGATTGACGGCATCGGCACCATCGAGGAAGTACGTGACCGTATCTTCTCTGTAATGGATAAATTCTAGTGCATATTATGGCGGATTCAAATTTCATAGACTATGTAAAGATCTATTGCCGTTCGGGCAATGGAGGTGCGGGTTCTACGCACATGAGGAGGGAGAAGTATATCCCGAAGGGAGGTCCTGACGGTGGAGACGGCGGACGTGGAGGCCACATCATATTGAGAGCGAATCCGCAGTTCTGGACTCTTATCCACCTGAAGTACCGCAAGCACATCATGGCTGAGCATGGCGGGGCAGGAAGCGGCCAGCTGATGAAGGGAAAGAACGGAGAGGACATATACCTGGATGTTCCGCTCGGAACAGTTGCAAAGGATGCCGAGACAGGTGAGATACTGTTCGAGCTTGTCGAGCCGCATGAGGAAAGAATCCTCGTGAAAGGCGGACGTGGAGGCCTTGGAAACAACAATTTCAAGACAGCGACAAATCAGACTCCACGTTATTCGCAGCCGGGAGAACCTTTCGAGGAAGGATGGTTCATCCTTGAGCTCAAGCTGCTTGCAGATGTCGGCCTTGTAGGCTTCCCGAATGCAGGAAAATCCACTCTGCTCTCGACAGTTTCAGCTGCCCGTCCGAAGATTGCAGACTATCCTTTCACGACTCTTGAGCCTAACCTCGGAATCGTAAGCTACTATGACGACAAGTCTTTCGTGATGGCTGACATCCCGGGAATCATCGAAGGAGCCCACGAAGGCAAGGGTATCGGAATGAGATTCCTCAGACATATCGAGCGAAATTCGATACTTCTGTTCATGGTCGCTGCAGATCAGGACGACATCCGCGAAGGATATGAAGTCCTGCTCAACGAACTCCGCGAATACAATCCTGAGCTACTTGTAAAGGACCGCGTTCTGGCAATCACAAAGTCCGACATGCTCGACGACCAGCTCAAGAGCGAGATCGAGGCACAGCTTCCGGAAGACATTCCTCATGTATTCATTTCATCATTCACCCAGGAAGGCATCAAGGAGCTGAAGGACATGCTCTGGACAGCTCTGCAGAAAGAGATGCCTGCAGAAGAAGAAAACGTTGTCCTCTTCCCTGGCGATGACAATGAGACCGTAATGTAATGTTCTGGGAAGAAGTCCATCACATCGACCAGCTTGTCACACTTGAAATAAACAGCTGGGACTCCCCTATCACAGATCCGATCTGGCAGTTCTTTTCGGACAAACTGGTATGGGCTCCGATGTATGCAGCCATCATAGCTCTTCTGATCTGGAAACTCGGCTGGAAGAAAGGGCTTCTGGTCCTTGCCGGAGCTCTCCTTACATTCGTATTCTGCGATCAGTTTTCCAATCTCATCAAGCACGCAGTAGAAAGAATCAGACCGTTGCATGACGAATTCATGGTCAGCAACGGTCTGAATATACTTGAAAAAGGAGGCGGATACAGTTTCTTCTCAGCACATTCTGCAAATTCTTTCGGCCTGGCTTTCAGCACATTCCTTGGCATGAAGCTATGTCTCCGTGATTCCGGCTCCAGCATTACGCCAAAATGGCTCAAGGCATATGGAGCTTGGATGTTCTTCTGGGCCACTATGGTAGCGGTCAGCCGTATATTCGTAGGAAAACACTATCTGGGAGATGTAATAGCCGGCATCATCGTCGGCTCCCTCGCCGGAATAGCTTTCGCCTATCTAGCCTCATATATCGTTCAGAGAACCAGATAGCTGCAGTCCACCATCCACCTAGTACTCAATAACTTATAAAAAGTTCCTGCTCCCTTTGGGGAGCAGGAACTTTTTGTAAACAATTGATCCACAAATAGTTCAGAAAAACATTTAAAGCATTGGAATCACCTTCTCCATACGGGTGCCGCGGGAGCCTTTAATCAGGATGGTGGTGCCATGAACCGGATTTGCCTTGAGATAATCTGCCAGTTCATCTGAAGTCTGGAAGAACATTGCATTGTCAGAAGCGACAGAAACAGAAGCGAACTCCTTGCCTACAAAGAACACCTTGCAGAAGCCGCGTGACAAGGCCGACTCAATGACAGCCTTATGTTCTGCAGCAGAATCTTCTCCTAGCTCAAGCATGTCACCCAGCATCGCGATCCTGCAGTCTGCCGAAACATTTGAGAAATTCTCCAACGCAGCAGCCATGCTGGTAGGATTTGCATTGTATGCATCGACGATAAGCGTATTATGCTCCGTCCTTGTCATCTGAGAACGATTGTTCGACGGCACATATGCCTCAATCGCACGGACTGCATCCTCAAGAGACACACCGAACTGCGCACCGACGGCAATGGCGGCCATGACATTGTCTGCATTGTATGAGCCTACCAGGTTAGTTCTTATGAGAAGAGATCCCTCGACTACGCTCGGGATGACAGGTACACGAATCCGAAGGAAAGGCTCCTCTGCTGATGATGGCAACACTTCAGCCCCCTGATATTCAAGACCATAAGGAATCAGCAGCGAATATGGGCGCTCCGGATCACTCTGCAGATTGCGTTCCGAGGCCATCTGGCAAAGATGTGGATTGTCTGCATTGATGAACACCTTATCCGAAGTGCGTCGGAGGTAATCATAGAGTTCACCCTTTGTCTTCTTCACACCCTCGAAACTACCGAAACCGAGGAGATGTGCCTTTCCCACATTTGTTATCAGACCATAATTCGGAAGAGCGATATCCACAAGCTCCTTTATATCTCCAGGGTGACTGGCTCCCATCTCGACGACAGCAAGCTGCGTATCCTGATTGATTTTCAGAAGGGTAAGGGGAACACCTATACTATTGTTAAGATTTCCCTCGGTAGCAGTAACACGATACTTCACAGACAGCACCTCGCGTATAAGTTCCTTCGTGGTGGTCTTTCCATTGGTACCTGTCAAAGCGATGACAGTCAACGGCTTGCCATCAACGATTGTCATAGACCTGTGCCAGCGGGCAAGATCCTGAAGTGTCTTCAAGGTATCATCTACCTTTACAAGACGCGGGTCATCAGAAGAAGCAGCTGCCGAAGATTTATTTACAACAGCATAACGAGCTCCGAGCTCAAGAGCCTTCAGCGCATATTCATTACCGTCAAAGTTCTCGCCCTTGAGGGCAAAGAACATCTCTCCTCCCTTGAGAGTGCGTGTATCTGTGGTCACAACGCCGCACTCCTTGAATTTATTGTATATTGAAATGATTTCCATAACTAACGTCCGGTTGAACCAAACCCACCTGCACCACGTTCGGTTTCATCAAGCACCTCTACCTCATCCCACGCGACCTTCTCGTAACGGGCCACTACCATCTGGGCAATCCGCTCGCCTGGGTTGATCACGAAAGGCTCATTGGAAAGATTCACAAGAATCACCTTGATCTCGCCACGATAATCAGCATCGATCGTTCCCGGAGAATTCAGGACAGAGATGCCATGCTTGGCAGCAAGACCGCTGCGAGGGCGCACCTGGGCTTCTGTACCATCCGGCAAAGCGATGAAAAGTCCGGTAGGGATCATCGCTCTTTCAAGAGGATTCAATGTTACTGGCTCGGTGATATTTGCCTTGAGATCCATACCTGCGGACTTTTCTGTCGCATAAGCAGGTGTAGGCCATGCTGATTTGTTTACGATCTTGACTGTCATGATGTCTTGGATTTGATTATGATTTGCAGGATGCAAATTTAACATATTTTCCTATATAAAGAAGCACGGACCCGAACCGCACCACCAAAGTATTCGACCACTTATGAGCAAACGGAAACAAGCCCGTGCCTCAGCACGCGCTTCCCGTTCATCCTGCTCATCAGTCAAAGTGTCGAATTTCAGGTGGTGACTACAGGAACCTATATGTAATTGTAAAGTTTGACCTTGTCATTGCAAATATACGGATATTCTTCGAGAAATCAACATCCCCACACTCATATTGTCACATATAGACAGGCATTTCAGGGATTGTCAAACTTCAGTCGCCACCAATACCCTTACACCAAATCAAAAGACTGATTACCAATCGGTTACAAGACAGGATTTTTCATCATTGTCAAACTATTTTCCTTGACTGAAACAACGTATTGACATAACTTTGATATTGTATAAACATTATTATCAACCTTAAAACATTCATCATTATGAAACGATTTTTTATCTTTGCAGCAATGCTGGCAGCATTGACATTGAGGGCAGCGGACACTCAGGATGATCCACCTGTGGTATTGCCGAGTCCTGAAAGCATTATCCTTATACCGCAAGACATGTTTGATATCGACAGGTCACTTGCCCTTTGCGAATACACCTGCGACATTGTCAACGGGGCAGTATATGTCACATGCCACGGCACAGGAAGCCAGACAGAGCTTTATCTGCTTGACAATACCGGAAGAGTAATTGACATGACCACAGTTGATTCTGAAATCACTCAAGACGCAACTTTGTATTCAAGTCTAACTCCTGGCACATACAGAATTGTACTTGATTCAGAGAAATATCATGGAGAAGACACATTTACAATAAGGTAAAACAGCAAAAGGTGCAGAAAGCAATGATACCACTGAAGTATTCGACCACTTGATGAGCTGATCACTGTTGCCTGCACCTTTATATTCCTGATCGTTTAAAAAACATACCAGACATGAAATTTCTGTTGCTAATCTGCGCAACAGTCTTTGCGGTGCTGTCCAGCTCATCCTGCACCGTCGGGACATCCGTAAAAGCAGATCTCGACAAAGCGGAAAGGCTGATGAACATCGCTCCAGACAGTTCATTGGCCATCATCACAAGATTGGACAGATCAAAAGTCAAGGGGAAAAGAGGCAAGGCCGAACTGGCCTTGATTCACTCTATCGCTTTAGACAAAAACGGGATTGACATATCCAGCGACAGTATAATCAAGCCGGCATTATCTTATTATTCCAGAAAAGGCAGCAAGGAGCAGAAGAGCAAGGTATATTATTATACAGCAAGAATACATGAGAACAGCGATAAAACGGATCTGGCCATGGAATGGCTGTGTAAAGCGGAATCGTCACTCGGCAACAACAGGGACAATAATCTTCTTGCGCTTATATACTCTTCCAAGGGAAGGATTTACTTGAATCTACATGAGTATGACGAAGCCGCATGCAATTACAGGCTCGCAGCCGGATGTCATATCAGCAGCAATGACATCGAACGATTCGCCTCTTGCAAGCTAAGAGAATCCACCTGCCTCTACATGAGCAAGGAATATGCTCAAGCACTTAAGTCGCTTGAATATGTAGAAAAGATCAAGGATTCACTCTCAATCAGGACAATGGCAAAATATTACCCTCTGATGCTGAACATATACGGGAATCTTCATCCGGAGAAAACAATGGAACTGATGGGTGAATATTTCACGCGCATAAATGACGACAGACTGATTGATCAGCTTACCGTATCACGGCTGCATATTGAAAACGGAGAGGCTGGCAAAGCTATACTTTCCCTGGAGGCTCACAAAAGGTACAGAGGGGAAGATCCCGGCTACTTCTATCTTTTGGCACAAGCACTTGAATCATCGGGACGGGCCGCAGAAGCATTGAATGCATATAAGAGTTATATCAAGCTAGGAGGGATCGTAGGAGAAAATCTGATTACACAGGACACCCGGTTTATCGAGGAGAGACAGAGTCACCTGACCCGGCATGAAAAAGCTAAGGAACGCATGAGTATACTCATTCTTTCCATCACAGTTATATTGCTTGCCCTGACTCTTGCCTTATTCATCATAGCATCCATACGCAACCAGCTGACAATCAAACAAAACGAGCAGATCATCCTTCAGTCCCAGCTGGACGGGCTGATGATGGAACGGGAAGAGCTTGCGAGGACATACACTGAAAATGAGGAAGGAAGAAGAATCATATCGGAAAGGCTGCGTATCATCGACAATTTCGTCTTCAGCGATGTCCTTCAGGATGATATGTTTGAACAGAAGGCATCGGAAACACTGAAAAAGATCATCAGCGACAGGGAAGAATTCATCAGACAGAACCGTCTGATATTCAATCAGTCATGCCCAAGGTTCATTGATTTCCTGAAAACAAGGGAACTGACTGACATGGAAATAGGGCATTGCTGTCTGTATGCCATAGGACTTAACGGAAAGATGGTGACGAACTTCACCAACATGAAGAGGCATTACCATATCGGGAGCAGCATCAGGAAAAAGCTGGGACTTAACGGGCACGATACAAACATCAGCATCTATATCAAGAATCTCCTGAAGGAATATGAATAAAAAAACTCCGTCTCCCGAAGACCCGGAAGACGGAGCATATCGTTACATATAGGATTTAGTCGATGTTCGGCTCATCCCATACGATTGTCTCTACGCAAGCGACATTCACATTCTGATCTCCCACAGAAAGTGCGAAGTCTCCGGCCTCAAGAGTCCACTTGCCATAATAGTTCACGAAAGCAAGATCCTTTGCGGTAACCTCGAGCGAAACGGTCTTTGTCTCGCCTGGAGCAAGATCGACCTTCTCGAATGCACGGAGACGGCGGACATCAGGAGTTGAGCTTGCGTAAATATCGCTCGAGAAGAGAAGCACACTCTCCTTACCTGCCACCTCGCCGGTATTTGTAACGTCTACCGTCACCTCAAGCACATCCTCAGCACCGAAAGAAGTCTTTGAAACTGTCATGTTCGAGTAAGCGAATGTAGTGTAGCTGAGTCCATGTCCGAAAGGCCACTGCACGTCCATTACGGCATTGTAGTTATATACACCGGCCATTGTACCCTGGTTTTCAGCAGGCTTGTAATCATATACAGCGAACTTGTTGGTATACTTAGGATATGTGAAAGGAAGCTTTCCGCTGAAGTTCTCCTCGCCTGAAAGAAGGGCTGCAAGAGCATCAGCTCCGAAGTTACCTGGAAGCATAATGTCTACCACAGCTGTTGCAAGCGGTTCGATCTCACGTATGATACGAGGACGACCCCCGTTGAGAACAAGTACGAGAGGACGGCCGGTAGCTGCAAGAGCCTTCACTAGCTCCTTCTGGTTTGCAGAAAGATTAAGATCCTCATCATTGCCCGGAGTTTCGCAATAGGTATTCTCACCTATACATGCGATGATCACATCAGACTTGCGCGCCGCAGCGACAGCTTCCTTGACGCTTGTAGCCTCATCAAACTTCCAGTTCGGAGTCATGAGGTCATACTCAACTCCAGGTACATATGTGACATTGTCAAACTTTGCTGAAAGCGCCTCATAAATGGTATTGTACTTATCAGTAAACTCTGGGATTGACGCACCATGGCCCTGCCATGTATATGACCATCCGCCATTGAGGGTTCTGATAGAGTTAGCATTCGGGCCTGTAACGAGGATACGGAGATCCTTTCGGAGAGGAAGGATGCCGTTGTTCTTGAGGAGAACCTCTGACTCGAGGGCTGCCTCATAAGCGAGCTTCGCATGAGCCTCACCGCCGAATTCAGGATAATCCTCAAGCATTGTATCCGGCTGGTCGAAAAGACCGAGGCGGAACTTGAGACGAAGGATACGGCGTACGGCGTCATCAATACGTGACATAGGTACTTCACCCTCTTCCACAAGCTCCTTGAGGTCGATAGCAAACTGACAGTCATAAGGAACCATGGACATGTCGATACCGGCATTGATTGCAAGCTTCACGGCCTCCTTCTGTGTAGAAGCCACACGCTCACGTGTATAGAGATTATTGATGTCAGCCCAGTCTGTAACGATCATACCGTCCCAGTTAAGCTCTTCCTTCACCCACTGGGTAAGGAGCTCAGTATTGCAGTGGAAAGGCATACCGTTGTTGCTTCCGGAGTTCACCATGATTGTGAGGGCACCTGCCTGCATAGCCTCCTTGAAAGGCTCGAAATGCTTCTCACGGAGCTCTGAAGCAGCGATTGAAGAAGGAGTACGGTCCTGTCCGGTCACAGGGACGCCATAACCCATGAAATGCTTCGCACATGCAGCGATGTTGTATGGTCCGACATGATTTGGATCATCACCCTGCATTCCATGTACTTCAGCCACAGCCATCTGTGCATTCACATATGTGTCCTCGCCGAAGCTTTCCCACATACGAGGCCATTCAGGATTACGGCCGAGGTCCATTGTAGGAGAGAAAGTCCAAGGGACATTGGCAGCACGGCTCTCATATCCGGTCACCTTACCCATGTTGAATGCGTGTTCCCTGTTGAATGTAGCCGCAATATTGATTTCCTGAGGGAAGAGGATACCACCGACAACATAAGTGGTGCCATGTATATGGTCGAGGCCATAGAGACATGGGATACCCATCTCTTCCATCGAGATGCGGTTCAGTTCCTTGATGAAAGCATCGTATCCTTCAGGAGACTGTGCGATGTCGCCAGGAGTATTGAGCACAGAGCCCACCTTATAGGTTCTGATAAGTGCCTCACCTTCCGGCGTGATTTCAAGACCTCTTGCCACAGCTGTAGCCGTAACCTGTGTCATCTGGCCGACCTTTTCCTCGAGAGTCATGCCCTTGAGGGTCTTTTCAACCTTTGATTCGATCTCCTTGTCCTGAGGGATCGCTGGTGCAACCTTCGGAGAAGTGCAACATGATGCAAGTGCAGCAGCTGCTGCAGTCAGCATAAATAATCTTTTGAGTCTCATATCTTATGTGGTTTTATTTATTTCTTGCCATAAGGAGCAGTTCGCCAAGTTCCTTTATATCCCGGCATATAAGGTCAGGCGGGAAGAATTCCGGAGCAGGATTGGTCCTGGCATCCTCCGCTACAGCCTCTGCAGTTTCCAGCGTTGTTTCGCCGGATAGCACCAGCACTCCGAAGGCTCCGGCATTGTGAGCCATAGCCGTATCGGTATAGATGCGGTCACCCACCATAGCGATTTCATCCGGCTGCAGGCCATGTCGGTCAAGTATTCCTTTCAGCATGTTCGGATCAGGCTTGCCGAGCGTTATGTCCGGTCTGCGTCCGGTAGCATGCTCAATGCATCTGCACAACGAGCCGCAGTCAACAAGAACCGTCCTCTGATCGGTAGGGCATACCTTGTCCGGGTTTGTCGCTACATACGGAACGCACTGTGACGCCCACCATGCAGCACGGCATAATCTGCTATATTCCAATGTCATGTCGAAAGCCACGACCAGAACGTCAGGAACATCATCCGGATCATCTGCACAAGCCTCGAACCCAGCCTTCTCAAACTGCGAGACCATGCTAGGAGTGCCAAGCATGAAAAGTCTTTTCGCAGAAGGATAATGAGTCTTGATATAGTCTATAGCCGCAAGGGATGTTGTATACATGTTATCCTCATCCGCCTGTATGCCAAGGCCTTCCAGTTTCTTGAGATAGTCCGCCACCGAACGGGAAGGATTGTTGGTAAGGAAAGAATACCCTATACCGGCCTCCTTCATGTCGGACAGGAATTTCAAGGTATAAGGGAACAAAGTGCTTCCCATATATATGGTTCCGTCCATATCCAGAGCAAGATGCTTTATCCTGCTGAGTTTCTCTCTCATCTCCAGAGATATGGTCTTGTTATGGTTCATGTCAACTATCATTACAAATTAAACATCTGCGACGGGTATTGCCTTGGAAGGCATCGGAGTGACAATGTGCCTTTCTGCACGCCGATTTCCTGAAGCGCGGCAGCCGAACATCTGTATGCCAGATCATGAGTGTTGTTGTTCTCGCTCAAGTGGCAAAGGAAGATGTTGCGGAGTCCCGGATGCCAGAACCGCTTGATGGCGCTCGCGCACTCGTCATTGCTCAAGTGACCGCATCCCTGGACAATACGCATCTTCAGCTCATATGTATACGGACCTGCCATAAGCATGTCCATATCATAGTTTGACTCTACGACTACCGTATCCGCCTGACGGGCGAATTCCACAGCCTCGTCGGTCATCCTTCCGATATCGGTCATTATCACGAACTTATGGTCCTCCACCTCGATTGCATAACCCACGGTCTGGGTCGCATCGTGAGGGACTATGAAATATCTCACCCTCATTCCGGCCACATCATTCCACTCCCCTTCCTGAAGCACTCTCCTGCAAGGAGATATGGTAGGAGCCGTGAATGTATGGCGCGCAAGAGCATCATGAATGGCCGGCGCGGTATATACCGGCTTGTTCAGGCGCTTGCAGAATGAGCCTAGGTGGCGGATATGGTCAAGATGGTCGTGGGTGACGAGCACGGCCGAGAAGGAATCCGTGGTCAGGTCATATTCCTGAAGGACCTTCTTCAACCTCCTGAGGCTCACACCGGCATCTATGATTATGCCTCCGCTTTCAGTACCGAGGTAATAGCAGTTTCCGCAGCTTCCGCTGGACAGGCTCATGAACTTCACCATCAGCGGCCCTCCTCCAAAACGTTGTTTATCAATGCCTCCAGATCTGTTCCCGGTTCATAATATACAGCAGGAAGACCGGCAGCGATGGCCCCGTCCACATTCTTCTGTGAATCATCGATGAAGAACATCTGCTCCGCCGGAATACCGATTTCCCTGACTACAGCCTTGTAGAAAGCCTTGGACGGCTTCAATGCCTTCATTTCAAATGAATAGAAGCATTTCCTGAAGATCTTCTCAAGCGGGATTCCCGCATCCTCGAATATGGCCTTGGCACGAGGAAGACAGACAGGGTTGTTGTTGCTGAGAAGATACAGGTCGTAAGACTCCGACAACCTTTTGAGCATCTCGACCTTGTACGGACTGATACCCGTCAGGATATGCCACATGGCCTTATCCACATTCTCCGCAAGAGCTCCCGGATCGGAATCCTGAAGTACTATCCTCCTGAATTCATCACCCGAAATCTTTCCCTCCTCGAGATCTCCGTAAATGCCCTTCTGATGGCACGGATCTATAAGTTCATCTATCCTGTAATAGCCCAGATATTCCTTGAAAGCCCTCTTGCAGTCCTCTATGTCGAGGTCCACAATCACTCCTCCCATATCGAATATTATGGCCTTTATGTTTCCTTTATTCATTTTCATCCTCACAATATTTCTTGATCACGCCATATGCATCCTGCACTCCCAGCTCACCGGCACGCGAAAGGTCGATGCAGCCTTTCTCCTTATCCTTCAGATAGATAAGCACAAGGCCCCTGTTGAAATATGCATCTCCCATATATGGATACAGATCTATGGCTTTCGTATAGTTCTCTATTGAATTAATATGTTCTGAAGACAGGCAGTACAGATTGCCGAGATTGTAATACACATACGGCAGATCCGGCACTATTTCAGCCGCCCTCTTCATATCATCGATGGCATCGGTATAGTCATACTGTCTCACTACCTGATCCCTCACTCGCGCCCTCGTGTTTCCGCTGTCATCCATCGAAAGCACCTGGACATTGTTCTCTATCGATGAGATGAATTCGATCATCTCGGCGCGGAGCACTCCCCTGTTCATATGATAGAATGCCGGATACAGGGCATCGAAGCCGGACGCATTCTCCGAAGCGGCATCAATAGCCTGACCGTAATAATTCAATGCGGAATTGAACTGCTTTCCGTCATTATCATACAGGGCACGCAGGAACAGCTTTTCCGGAGTAGCATCACCCTCCCAGGCTGCAGCCTCAACCTTCTGAAGTTCCTTTTCCGGAAGCGTCACATCCACGTTTCTTACAGCGGTTCCCACAGGCAGTTCATTCTCGAATCTTCCGATAAGCGGATTCTCATACCCACGATTCAATGCATAGCTGACATTATCCTTTTCTCCCGTCAGGACGAACTTATAGAAAGACCTGAGCCTTATGTCTATGTCACGGTGCTGAAGAAGCTCATCATTGAAATCCTTCTTGGCGAATTCAGCATCCAGAGAAAGCAGCGAACTGTATTTCCTGGTAGTATCCGCAAATGACCCAGCATCCGAAACATTCTTTGCACGATATTCAGCGACCTTCTTCTGTGCCGTGTCATAGTCACGTTTCGCATCCTTGTAACGTCCCAACAGATTCTTCACATACGACCTGTTCATGTATGCCTTGGCAAAGTCGGGATACAGTCCGATCGCCCTGTCATAATCCTCAAGGGCATTCTCATACATACCCATCTCGATGAAGATGGATGCACGGTTGAAATACGCCAGCACATTCTCGGGATTGATGTTCAGCACCCTGTCCATATCGTTCAGGGCATCATCATAGGCACCCAGCTGAGCGCTGATGAGACCACGGTTGTAAAGCGTCAGGGCATTGCCAGGCTCGTCTTCAAGAACCCTGTTGAGATCATTCATCGCGTCCTGGTACTTTTCCTGCTCATAATACATTATGGCCCTGTTGAAATAAGCGAATGTATTTGAAGTATCAAGCTCGATCGCCTTGTTCATGTCCTCGATGGCCAGGTCATGCATCTTCTGGCTTGCATATAGGCGCCCCCTCCTGACATATCCCTCCGGATCGAACCTGTCAAGCTTGATGGCCTTGTTGTAATCATTGACAGCCTTGAGGGTATCGCCGAGGAAAAGATAGCTTGCGCCTCTGTTGAGATATGCGGATGGGTCCTTCGGCTCTTTCCTTATGTATCTGTCGAAATCCTTGATGGCCTTGTCGAACTGCTGGGCAAGGAAATATGTCACTCCACGGCTGAAATACAGGCCGACATATCCGGGACGGAGGTCAATGGCCTGCTGAAGGTCCGCAAGCGCTGATTCATAATTGCCGAAGCGGCTTTCCGTGATGCCCCTGTAATGGTATCCGTTGGTGAAGATTGGATTCAGCTGCACCGAGCGGTCAAAATCCGTCTTTGCACCTCGGAGGTCACCGAGGTTATATTTGGCGATGCCTCTGAAGAAGAATGTCCAGTAATCGGCTGTGTCCAGCTGGGAAAGGACATTGAAGTTCTCTATGGCCTGGGCGTACTTACCCTCAGAAAGGGCATGACGCCCACGCATCATGAACATATCCTTGTCATATTGCGCGTGAAGCTCATGCAGGGAGGCACATACAAGTATGGCCAGCATGGCAAGAAACTTCAGAACTTTATGCATATCAGTCAAAATAATTTCAGCAGTTGATGTTTTTTTCCTATTTTTGGCCCCTCAAACGGCAAAACGCCTTAAAGGCAATTTACAAATATAATCATTCTCGCGCGCATGCAGGCAAAAAAAGTTAAAAAATACGCAAAAACGGCTGCAACAGTGCTTTCGGCATTGTTAATCTGCACGTTTGCACATGGCCAGAATGCATGGCTGACAATGCACGTTCCTGCACGCAATACCGTCACTCCGGAAAGGCTTGAGACACAAGTCGGCTTCCTGTCCGACTCATTATGTCAGGGAAGAGGGCTCGGGACACCTGGCGGAAGCGAGGCAGCATCCTGGATCGCCAGAAGATTCGAGTACATCGGGCTTCACAAGATGGGCGGTTCATGGGGAAAAAGCTTCATGACCCCGGACGGCAATGTCGGACGAAACATCATAGGTCTGCTATACGGCTCAAACAAATACACATCAGACAGATACGTCATCGTCGGAGCCCATTTCGACCACCTCGGGGTACTCGACGGAAAGATCTACCACGGAGCCGATGCGAATGCATCCGGTGCCGTTGCGATGACAAGCATAGCAGAGATGCTTTCCACAACCATTTCCATCGGAAGGAATTACGGCCACAATGTGATCTTCGTAGGTTTTGACGGCAAGGAAACAAGCATGGCGGGCTCGCAGGCGCTCTGGGAGATGATCAGAAGAGGTGAGTTGAAGGACCCGAAGAGCGGAAAGAGCATCACTCGCGACAAGATATCGTTCATGGTCAACATAGACCAGGTCGGAGGAACCATGTCTCCGCTCAACGAAGGCCGTGAAGATTTCCTGATCATGCTGGGAGGAAGTTCAAGCAGACTCCGGCACGGATTCGAGATCCTGAAGAACTGCAATTCGCTTTACGACCTGGACATGGACATAAGCGACACATATTACGGAAGCGAAAATTTCACGAAGATGTTCTACAGGCTTTCGGACCAGAGAGTCTTCGTCGACAACAGGATCCCTGCAGTCATGTTCACATCCGGGATCACCATGAACAACAACAAGACATGGGACAAGGTGGGCACACTGGACATGAAGGTTCTGCAGAAAAGGATTTATCTTATGTATCATTGGATAGAGAAGATGCTATAACGGAAAATATTGCTATATTTGCCGTTTATGAAAGCATTCTGGAAAGTACTCAAGCGTTTCGCCGCACCCTATAAGAAATATCTTGCAGGTTCAGTGGTCCTGAACCTGTTTTCAGCGGTATTCAACATATTCTCGTTCGCCCTGCTCATCCCTATCCTGAACATCCTGTTCAAGATGGATTCGACCGTATATGAGTTCATGCCATGGAGCGGGACTCCGACCAAGGAGCAGATCATGAACAACTTCTACTACTATGTCAGCCAGATGATCGACAAGTTCGGAGGTTCGACCACCCTGCTTCTTCTGGGACTCTTCTTTGCAGCCATCACCGTGCTCAAGACAAGCTGCTATTTCGCATCGTCCGCAGTCATGGTTCCGCTCAGGACAGGTATCGTGCGAGACATCAGGACAATGGTCTACAACAAGCTCCTGAGCCTTCCTATGGGCTTTTTCTCGAAGCAGAAGAAAGGAGACATCATAGCGAGGATGAGCGGCGACGTGACAGAAATAGAGGTGTCCATCATCAGCTCGCTCGACATGCTGATCAAGAACCCGATACTCATCATCTGCTATTTCGCGGCACTCATATACCTCAGCTGGGAGCTCACTCTCTTTACCGTGACCGTGGTCCCGGCAATGGCATGGGGCATGAGCGCGATCGGAAAGAAGCTGAAGAGAAGGTCGCTGGAGGCACAGGAGAAATGGAGCGAGACAATGGCACAGCTTGACGAGACCCTCGGCGGACTCCGTGTGATCAAGGCATTCATCGCCGAAGACAAGATGAAGGAAAGGTTCTTCAACACCGCAGACGAGTACAGGAAGGCATCATCGAAAGTGGCTGTAAGACAGGCATCTGCCCATCCTGTGAGCGAGCTTCTGGGCTCCATCATGATCATGATCGTCCTCTGGTTCGGAGGTACGCTCATCCTCTCCGACAAGGCTCCGATCGATGCTCCGACCTTCATATTCTACATGACCATACTCTACAGCGTGCTTGCCCCTCTGAAGGAATTCTCGAAGGCGAGCTACAACATCCCGAAGGGACTCGCTTCGATGGAAAGAGTAGACAAGATCATGAATGCCGAAAACGACATCAAGGAGATTGTAGAGCCGGTGAAACTCGACGGATTCAACGGGATGATCCGCTTCAAGGGAGTGTCGTTCAGCTATGAGGAAGGCAAGGAAGTGCTTCATGACATAGACCTCGAGATACCGAAGGGAAAGACCGTAGCGCTTGTAGGCCAGTCCGGATCCGGCAAATCCACTCTTGTGGACCTCATCCCGAGATATTATGATGCATGCGAAGGTTCGATAACCCTCGACGGCACCGACATACGCAATCTGCGTGTCAAGGATCTGCGCAGCCTCATCGGAAACGTCAACCAGGAGGCCATCCTGTTCAACGACACGATATTCAACAACATCGCTTTCGGAGTAGAGGGGGCGACCATGGAGCAGGTAATCGCAGCCGCCAAGGTTGCAAATGCCCATGACTTCATCATGGAGAAGGAGGAAGGCTACATGACCAATATCGGCGACCGTGGAAGCAAGCTTTCCGGAGGTCAGCGACAGCGCATCAGCATCGCACGTGCCATCCTCAAGAACCCTCCTATACTTATTCTTGACGAGGCCACTTCCGCTCTCGACACAGAGTCAGAGAAGATCGTCCAGGAGGCGCTTGACAGGCTTACATCTTCAAGGACAACCATAGCCATCGCGCACCGTCTTTCGACAATCAAGAACGCGGACGAGATCTGCGTCATGCATGAAGGCAAGATCGTTGAAAGAGGAAAGCATGAAGAGCTGCTTGCCAAGGACGGCTACTATAAGAAACTCAACGACATGCAGGCTCTCTAAAGACTTATGCAGCTGAAAATGAGATACATATCCGCCTTTTTACTCTGCGTGTATATCGTGACGGTGGCGGCTTTATGCTTCATGAAGCCATCCTCGTTACCGCAGGTGGAGCTGGATTTCTTCGGAATCCCGATGGACAAGGTGGTGCATTTCATCATGTTCCTTCCTTTTTCCATACTGGCCTACATGACCTTCTGGCCGGCTGACGCAGGGAGGATCAGAAAAATGGCTGTGCTTCTTGTCATAGTGATATTCGGAGCAGGAATGGCGGTCGCCACCGAGAGGATACAGGCAATGACCGGCTACAGGACCGGAGACATCAGGGACTTTGCCGCCGACATGACAGGAATCCTTACCGGAGCCGCATTGACAGCATTATTCATTCTATTGAAAAAAGACAGGAAAAACTGACTATGAAAAGACTATCTGCGATAGCCGCACTACTCATAACTTTCTGCATCAGCGCAGGGGCCCAGGGAACCATCGGAAAGGATTTCAAGCCGGCCTGCGACTCTCTTGATGCGATGATCAAGGAAAGACACAGCATAAATCATGGACAGCTTAAGATCAAGAGCATAATGAAAAGAGGCGATGTCCTGGATTTCTATTTCACCGAATCCCTCGGAGATTTCCCATGGAGAAAAGGTGACACGGAATGGTTCAGGGCAGAGCTCCGCAAGCTGTTTCCGGAAAAATACAGAGGCTACAGTATCGGCATCATCTACAGCAAGCAGACAAAGCTGGAGGATCTTCCGACACCGGCCCTGCATTTCGAGGGCAAGCCAGTCAGGTCCGGGAACACGACAAGCGCCCCTGCCGGCCCATATGGCCCCGTCAAGGAACTCGGCGCGATGGACTTCAGCAAAGGCCTGAGCGACAGGACGATAGCGGTATGGCAGAGCCATGGAAGATACTTCGACCAAGGCACAGGAAGATGGATATGGCAGAGGCCATGCCTGTTCCAGACGGTGGAAGACATGTTCACCCAAAGCTTCGTCCTCCCCTATCTCGTGCCGATGCTTGAGAATGCGGGAGCATATGTGATGCTTCCACGTGAAAGAGATGTCCAGAGGAATGAAGTGATAGCGGATTTCGACGTGATCGATGAAGCGTACGGGACTGCATATTACAAGGAAACCGGCAGATGGAAGGATGCAGGAGCAGGTTTCGCAGCCATGAAGCCATTCTATACCGGAGAGGAGAATCCGTTCACAACAGGCTCCGTACGAAAAAGCGACTGCGTCATGTACGGGTCGAAGAGCAAGGCTACAGCAGAATGGCGTCCGGAAATTCCGGAAAGAGGTGAATATGCCGTATACATTTCCTACAAGACCTTGCCTGAAAGCACTTCCGCAGCTCATTATACCGTTCACCATCTCGGAGGCAAGAGCGAATTCGTGGTCAACCAGAAGATGGGAGGAGGCACATGGATATATCTCGGCACATTCGAGTTCGGGGAAGGTTCGGAAGGATATGTGACCCTCAGCAGCATGACCCCTGTAGGCTACGAGCATGAGAAAGGCAGTGTCGTAACGGCAGATGCCGTGAGATTCGGAGGCGGAATGGGAAATATAGCCAGAGGAAGGAAGAACAGTGACGAAGAACCGAAGACATCCGGCATGCCGAGATCGGCAGAAGGAGCGAGATACTGGCTCCAGTGGTCAGGAGTCGACCCTTCAATCTTCAGCCAGAACGAGCTTACAAACGACTACAGGGATGACTTCATGTCGAGAGGTGACTGGGTGGAATGGTTGAGCCGAGGCTCATACATGAACCCTTCAAAGAAGGAAGGAAAGGGAATTCCAGTCGATCTTTCTCTGGGATTCCATTCAGATGCTGGAGTGACTCCGAACGATTCCATAGTCGGAACCCTGGCCATCTATACGCTTAAATCAGAAGGCAAGAGCGTTCTGCCGGGCGGTGAAAAAAGGATGGCAAGCAGGGAATATGCCGACATGGTTCAGAGCCAGATCGTCCATGACTTAAGGATGGAATTCGACGAAGACTGGAGCAGAAGGTGCATATGGGACAGATCTTACAGAGAGTCAAGGACCCCGTCATCACCGGCCATGCTCCTCGAACTCCTGTCCCACCAGAATTTCGCCGACATGAAATATGGTCTTGACCCGTCGTTCCGCTTTACCGTCGGAAGAGCCGTATACAAGGGAATGCTCAAGTATCTGAGCGACAGATACGGCATCCCATATGCAGTACAGCCTCTCCCTGTCAGCAACATGGGAGTACAGTTCTGCAGCAACGGGAAAGCCAGGATAAGCTGGACTGCAACAGAAGACAGGATCGAGCCTACAGCCGTCCCTACGGGCTATATCCTTTACACGAGGGTTGACGACGGAGGCTTCGACACCGGAAAGGTCATCAGATATTCTGAAGATGGCGACGGCGTGCTCAGCACAGAAGTCGGCATAGAGCCGGGCCACATCTACAGCTTCCGCATCACGGCATATAATGACGGCGGCAGAAGCTTCCCTTCGGAGACCATGAGCATCGGCATTCCAGCCGAAGGCATGACCAGCAGGAAGGTACTGGTAGTGAACAACTTCGACAGGGTAAGCGGTCCTGCATTCATTGACACACCGGTATACGCAGGCTTCGACAACAGCCTTGACAGCGGAGTGCCTCATATCAGGGATATCGCCTATATAGGAGAAATGTACCAGTTCAGAAGGTCTGCCGAGTTCATCACTAATGACAACCCTGGATTCGGTGCATCTGATTCCGATTATGCAGGCAAGACTGTTGCCGGAAACACATTCGACTACCCATATGTACATGGAAAGGCCATACTCAAGGCCGGATATCCGTTCTATTCATGCAGCAACGAGGCATTCTGCAGCGACACGACATTCCGCAGCGGAGCATGGAGCGCCGACATCATCTGCGGTAAGCAGGTCACGACCGTTATCGGAAGCAATCCTGAAGCGAAATATCAGGTCTTCCCTGTCGCCCTCCAGGCGGCCTTGAAGGCATATACGGCTGCAGGAGGAAATGTACTCGTTAGCGGAGCACATATCGCTACAGACGTATGGGACGAGATCTATCCGGCCCAGGTCGACAGCGCGTATAGGGCTGATACCCAGAAATTTGTCAAAGATATACTCGGATACAGATGGGTTTCCAACTTTGCCGGAAGGAAAGGCAAGGTATCCATGGTGAAGAGCACAAGGATGGGAGTGGAGCCAGACGCGAAATGGGAGTTCCATAATGAGATCAACGAGGACTGCTACTGCGTGGAGACTCCTGACGGTATATCCCCTGCATCATCGAAGACAGGAAGCACATTCATGAGATATACCGACACGGAACTTTCGGCAGGAATATGCCACGAAGGCAAAGGATACAGGACCGTATGCCTCGGATTCCCTGTCGAGACCTTGAAGGAAGAAAAAGACATTGACCAGATAATCAACATAACCTTACAATTTTTCAGCAAATGACCGCACGTGAAGCCGAGATCATAGAACTGATCCGAAAAGAAGTAAAGCCGGCCCTCGGTTGTACCGAGCCGATTGCAGTCGCCCTTGCAGTTGCCAAGGCAATGGAAACCGTTGAAGAAAAGTGCGGACTTTCAGGTCCGGACTGGAGGATGGAGGGAGCATATTCCCTCTGCATCGAAGTCAGCGGAAACATCCTGAAGAACGGCATGGGGGTAGGAATCCCTGGCACAGGAATGGTGGGACTTCATATCGCCGCCGCTCTCGGTGCAGTTTGCGGCAAATCAAGCTACGGGCTTGAAGTGCTGAACGACCTCGATGAGGATTCCATCGCAAAGGCCAAGGAAATGGTCGAAGCGAAGGATGTCACCGTCGGCCTGGCAGAAACCGACCACAAGCTTTATGTAAAGGCTACCGTTCTCTGCAAGGACGGCCATAGCGCCTGCGCTGTCATCGAGGATGACCATGACAATATCGTGGAGACATGGTTCGACCATGCCCAGCTGACATCCTCTCACAAATGCGAAGGAGCTGACGCTGCAGCACAGAAGTCCACACTTGATTATAAGCTGACAGTCAGGGAGATAGTCGACTTTGCATCCACCGTGGCATATGAAGACATCGAGTTCATCCTTGAGTCGCGTACTCTCAACATGGCCCTTGCAGAGGAAGGCCTGAAAGGCAAGTATGGCCTTAAGGTAGGATATGCCATCAACCTGAGTGCGAACAAGGAGGTTTTCGGAGAGGATTTCTTAAGCTACGCAATGTCCCTGACAGCAGCGGCTTCGGATGCGCGTATGGCCGGATGTACGCTTGCCGCGATGAGCAACTCCGGGAGCGGCAACCAGGGAATCACCGTGACCATGCCTGTGATCGCATATTCAAAGAAATATGGCACTGATGATGAGAGACTGGCCAGAGCCCTTGTCCTGAGCCATCTTATCGCCATCCATATCAAAGGATATCTCGGCAAGCTTTCAGCCCTCTGCGGCTGCGTGATCGCCTCTACAGGTTCATCCTGCGGCCTTGTATACCTTCGCGGAGGCGACTATGAGCAGATATGCGCGGCAATCAAGAACATGATCGGAAACATCACCGGAATGGTATGCGACGGAGCCAAGGTCGGCTGCGCCATGAAGGTGGCATCGGGAGTGTCAAGCGCCCTTCAGTCAGCCGTCCTCGCTCGTGAAGGCATATGCATTTCAGAGCATGACGGTATCATCGAGAAAGACATTGAGAAGACAATCCGGAATCTCGGCCGCATCGGATCAGTCGGCATGCAGAACACCGACAACATGATCCTCGACATCATGGTCTGCAAATAAATACGTCTTTTGAACAATATTTTTATTAATTCTACGATTGTTATATACGATATCTACTATTTCTCATACTTTTGCGTATGAGATTGTATTGCTATAATCTTTAATGAACTAACATACATTAACCTTTTATTATTAACCAACTAACGCCAAGGAATATGAATCGTATTCTTAAATCATTCATGGTTCTTTTGGCTCTGTGCGCTACCATACCTTCATGGGCGGCTGTACAGGTCAAGGGAACGATTAAAGATGGCAACGACGCGCCAATCCCAGGCGCGACCGTGATCGAAGTCGGCACAAACAACGGACAAGTTGCCAATGCTGACGGACAGTACACAATTACCGTTGCTTCTGAAAATGCAGTTCTTCAATTCTCATGTATCGGCTATGAGACCGTTGAAATCGAACTTAACGGAAGAACCACTATCGATGTTGTTCTTAATGAAGAGACCTCTTTCCTCGAGGAAACCGTAGTCATCGGTTACGGTAGCCAGAAGAAAGCGGACATCACCTCATCTGTTCAGAGTGTCAAGTCAGACGCCTTCAACAAAGGTGCAGTTCTTGATGCCGGACAGTTGATTCAGGGTAAGGTTGCCGGTCTTCAGATCACAATCGCTTCAGGAGACCCTACATCAAGCTCATCAATGTCACTCCGTGGACTTTCATCTCTTTACGGATAACAGCTCCACTCGTGCTCGTTGACGGCGTACCTGGAAATCTCGACACTGTAGCACCAGAAGACATCGAATCCATCGACATCCTCAAGGACGGTTCTGCAACAGCGATCTATGGTACACGAGGCACCAACGGTGTGATCATCATCACAACAAAGAACGCAAAGCGTGAAATGCCTGCAACTGTAGAGTATGCCGGCTATGTTTCTATGTCAGAATGGCTCAAGACTCCGGACTTCATGGACGCTGATGACCTCAGGGCACGCATTAAGGACGGATGGATCTTCGGTGGTGCAAACGAGGCTGACATGGGTACTACCACAGACTGGCTCAGCGAAATCAGCCAGACTGCTGTTTCACACAACCACAATCTCTCGATCATGGGAGGTTCAAAGAACAACACCTACACTGCAAACGTTACTTACAGAGACAACGAGGGTACTATCACTGGTACAGGCAGGACTCATCTCCGTGCACGTGCACAGGTATCGCAGTATCTCCTTGACAACAAGCTCAAGCTCACAGGTGAGGTAATGGCAAGCGAAAGCGAAAGCAATTCAGGATTCTCTCCTACATACGTTTACCGTATGGCATGCATCCAGAACCCTACCCAGCCTATCTACAATGAGGACGGCACATATTGCGAAAGAGCGATCTACAACTATGACAACCCTATCGGAATGATGAAGGAGCGCGACGGAATGTACCGCAACAGAAGCATCCGTTTCAACGGTGTTGCAGAGTTCAAGCCTATCGATCAGCTCACAATCAAGGCTCTCTATGTGCGCAAAGGCCAGAACTCAATCAGCGGCTACTACACTTCACGTCTTGACGCCAGCACCACAGAGGGCGGTACAAACGGTAGCGCAAGCCGTTCAGCAAGCGAGTACATCTACAACATGGCCGAGCTCAGTGCAAACTATGTACAGGATTTCGGTGACCACCATATCACTGCAATCGCCGGCTACAGCTACGAGGATAATGTTTCAGAGAACTTCTCTGCAAGCAACTGGGACTTCCCTACTGACGCTTACGGATACAACGCCCTTGAAATGGGTAACGCTCTCAAGGAGGGTAACGCAAGCATGTCATCTTACAAGTCAAAGACCAAGCTCATCGGTCTTTTCGCACGTGCGACATACAACTATGCAGACCGCTACCTCCTGATGGTATCTTACCGTCGTGACGGATCTTCAAAGTTCGGTGCAGACCACAAATGGGGTAACTTCCCTGGTGTATCACTCGGATGGAACCTCCACAACGAGTCTTGGATGAAGAGCGCAAGCTGGCTCAACCAGCTGAAGCTCCGTGCCGGTTACGGTATCACAGGTATCGACGTATCTTCACCTTACCAGTCACTCGCATCATTGAACTATGCCGGTTCATACATGTATGCAGGTGAGTGGATCCAGACCCTCGTTCCTGCCCGTAACGACAACCCTAACCTCCGTTGGGAGAAGAAGTATGAGTATAATATAGGTCTCGACTTCGCATTCCTCGATGAAAGAATCAGCGGTAGCATCGACCTTTACCAGCGTGATACAAAGGATGGTCTGTATTATTATTCAGTTCCTACACCTCCTTACCAGTACGGTACTATCATGGCTAACGTATGTCACCTCCAGAACAAGGGTGTCGAGGTTCTGATCAATGCAGTTCCTGTACGCACAAAGAACTTCGAGTGGACATCTTCAGTTTCATTCTCTTACAATGCAAACAAGCTTGTATCCCTCCAGAACGACGAGTTCCAGACTTCAACTGACTGGTTCAGCGCCGGACATACAGGTGAGCCTATCCAGACAAGCACACACCGCGTTAAGGAAGGATGGCCAATCGGTAACTTCTTTGGTCTCAAGTCAATCGGTGTTGACGACGACGGAAAGTGGGTTGTAGAGAGATTCCGTTACAATAAGGAAGGAGAGGTGGAGAGCAAGTACTATGACTATGCTGCAAATGCGGGTCAGAATGACTGGCAGGTTCTCGGAAACGGTGTTCCTGATTTCTTCGCGAACTTCAACAACACATTCCGTTACAAGGGATTTGACCTCAACATTACAATGCGTGGAGCATTCGGTCATCAGATCCTCAACTACCAGAAGATGTATTATGGCAACCCTACCATCCTCTACAATGTGCTGAACTGCGCATTTGACGAGTTTGATGCTGTTGACGCAAAGACAGGCCAGCTTACAGGAAAGAAGGCCGTGCTTTCTGACTCACAGCGTTTCGTAAGCCATTACATCGAGAACGGAGACTACTGGAAGATCGACAACGTAACTCTCGGTTACACTCACAGATTCAACTCTAAGTTCATCAAGAGAGTGCGTGCTTATGTTACAGTAAACAATCTTGCTACCATCACAGGTTACTCAGGCCTTGACCCAGAAGTAAGCTTCGGCGGATTCGATCCAGGTACAGACAGCCGTGACAAGTATCCTACTATCCGTTCTTATACATTCGGTGTTAACCTTACTTTCTAATTTCTTGAAGTTCTATGAAAAAGATATTTAACATTCTTTCAATATTTGCAGCCTCTGCATTCATGTTCACCGGCTGCTTCAACCTCGACGAAGAGGCTTTTTCAGAGGTGGTTCAGGAGCAGTTTGTCCCATCAGATCAGGATGTTGCAGCCCTGTTGGCTTCTACCTATTCTGAGTTCGGTGCTTTCTTTGACTGGTATGGAATGTTCGACGCACAGGAAGAGCCTTGCGACGTGATCATCACTCCGGTTCGTCCAAACGGATGGGATGACGGTGGAGTATACCAGCGTATGCACAAACACACATGGAAGGCAAATGATCCAGGCAGCCCTTCTTCACTCTATTACTATTGCTTCCAGGGTATCAACGCTGCAAACCGTGTGAACGACCAGGTTGTTTCCGGCGCACTTCCTTGCGGTGATCTCGAGGACCTCGTTCTTTGCGAGCTCAAGGCTGTACGCGCACTCTGGTATGCAATTCTCCTTGACAGCCACGGAAACGTTCCTATCGTGACATCATACTCAGATGAAGTTCCTGTCCAGGCAAGTCGCGACAGTGTATACAACTTCGTTGTAAGAGAGTTCACAGAAGTGATCGATTCTGAAGTTCTTTCAAAAGAGAACTCAGCAAACTTCTACGGCCGTCTCAACCATTGGGGTGCTGTAATGGCCCTTATGCGCGTTTACCTCAATGCTGAGGTCTACACAGGTGTACCTCAGTATGACAAGGCCCTTGCTCTTGCAGAAACTGTAATCAAGGAGAGCCCATATGCACTTTCTGCAGACTACAGCGACAACTTCAAGGTTGACCTCGGTCCATCAAACACAGAGGTTATCTTCGCTATTCCATATGACAACACTTATACTACGGGTGAGCATGTGTTCAGTATGGGTATGAAGTGGTATCCACCTAATGAAGGACGTGACCACTTCGGCTGGACATTCGGCACATGGGGCGGAAGCTGCGGCAACCCACAGTTCATCAAATCATACCAGCCTGGTGACCTCCGCAAGGAGAAGACTTGGGTTCATGGTCAGATGATGAAGAAGAACAACCCTAGCGAAATCGCATGGACAGCACTCAACTATCTTCCATCTATCGACGGAAAGAAGGGTTCCGAGTCTATCCTCAGCGTTGACTTCGGATGTCGCCAGAACAAGTATGAGCAGGATGTCGAGGCCGCATACGGTAACCAGTGGGGCAATGACTTCGCATGGTTCCGTCTTTCAGAGGCTTATTATACCGCCGCTGAGTGTCTTCTCCGTCTTGGAAAGGGCGGTGCTGCTGAATATGTGAATGCAGTCCGCGCACGTTCAATGGAGGATGGCGTTTCAAATCTTACCGACGCCGACCTCAGAGCTGACACCAAGATGCAGTACGGACTCGTTCCATGGGGTGACGTGACATCTGAAATGCTTGCAGAGTGCAACATCACACACGACTGGTCAAAGTATGCCGAGCAGCTTGAGGCATCTCAGACACCTCAGCCTAAGGGCAAGGACAACGAGGATCTTGAGCTTGGCGGTATGTATGACGAGTGGGGATGGGAGTTCGCACTTGAAGGTATCCGTCGTCAGCAGATGATCCGTTTCGGAACATTCTCAACCAGAAACTGGTATAACCATGAGGCTGTTACCGATGGTCACACTGCCCTCTTCCCTCATGATGAAGGAACACAGAACACCAACAGCAACATCGGCCAGAACCCTGGATATGATTCAGCAAACGGCAAGATGGCAGCTGATGTAGCGGTAAAGCCAAAGAACTAAGATAGATGTTCAAACTGTTTACAAGATTCAGCGCTGCAGTCGTCATGATCATGACGGCTGCGGTTGCTTGCTCTGAAAAGGATGATATGGATTATTCCGTTGATTCCGAGATAACCCTCAATAAGACAGAGCTTGAATTTGATGCTGACAAAGATGCCGCAAAGGCATATGTAAAAATCTCTTCAACATATAAATGGAAAGCAGAACCTACAGTCGACTGGCTGCATGTATCCATTCCTGAAGGCGAAGCAGGCCAGGAATACAAGGTGATCGTTTCTGCCGACAGTAATCCGGATTTCGAAATCCGCGAAGGCATGGTGAACATCATCTCAGGCAAATGGATCAAGCAGATCAAGGTCACTCAGGGGAAAGCAGCAAAAATCCTGAAACCGGAAGATGTACCGAACTATGACAAGCTGTACATTCCTGACATCTATTCGTCATATGGATACCTGAAGAGTGACAAGCCTTGGTATTTCGGCAGAAGCAGACAGTCTGAACACTTTATCATTTTCTGGGCAAAGGAATACGACGAGTATGGAGACATTCTTCCGTCAGACAAGTCACAAGGACGCTATAGAGTGGACATTGACGCTCTCCTTGCATGGGCAGAAGAGTGCTTTGAATATTATACAGAGACTCTGAAGTTCGTCGACCACGGACAGGGAAAATCCTATACAGACAAGTATAAGATGATCATCCAGCTCAACAGGAGCACAACCTGGAAGGCTGAAGGTTTCGGCGTAGACGATGTCATCGGTCTTCTCACCGTCAATCCTGATGCCGCCAATGACTATGCGACACTGGCCCACGAGATCGGACACATATTCCAATATCAGATATATTGTGACCAGGTCCTCACCGGAGAGGTCCAGAACAACAGCAAAAGCGGCTGGAGATATTCTCAGGGTCCTAAAGGAAGCGGCATATGGGAGCAGACAGCTCAATGGCAGGCCCATATGATGTGTCCGGAAGCCACTTTCGAGAACTATTACTTCTCCGTATACTGCAATAACTGCAACCGTCATTTCCTCCATGAAGACATGAGATACGGAAGCTATTTCTTCCACTACTACTGGATTGAGAAGTACGGAATCGACGCAGTCGGCAAGATCTGGAGAGGTGCCAGAGCACCTGAAGATGCATGCCAGGCATATATGAATGTATTTGACCTTTCACTGGAAGAGTTCAATGCACATGTATATGACTTCGCATCACGCGTAGCTACATGGGATCTCATAGGCATCAGAGATAATGGATTGAAATATCTGAACAGGATTCCATGGAAGTACAAGAAGCTGGAAGATGGATTCTGCCAGGTCAAGCCGGAGTCTTGCGTGGAAGCTACCGGATTCAACATCATCAGTCTCAAGAACTGGACTCCAGGCGAGACTGTTACAGCTGAACTGGTCGGACTTCCTGACGAACCGGGCTATAATTCTTCCGGGGACTCTTCTGTTGCGGGCTGGACTATAGGATTTGCAGCATTGTCCAAGGATGGCAAGACCCGTCTGTACAGTCCGTCATCGGTAACTGACGCATCATTGGAGACTTCCATATCATGGGAGATTCCTGCAGACTGCGAGAAGTTATGGGCTGTGGTTGCCTGCACTCCTTCCGAGTATTTCACTCATGGTTGGGATGAAAACAATGCAAATGATATTCATTGGCCATACAAGGTCAGATTCAACGGAGCAAATATTTAATTAAAACAAACATTAAAATGAAAAAGATTTTTTATTTAGCAGCAATCGCAGCAGTTTTCGCTGCCTGCGAGAAGAAGCCTGAAGGACCTCAGCTTATCATCGAGGAGACAACATACGAGGGAGAAGGCAAGCTTCAGTACTTTGGCGAAGAAGGTACATTCGAAACAAACCACACTTACAAGTGGGCTTGTGACAATGAGAACAACAAGATCACCATTGACCTCGTCATCAATCTTGACGACTATAACAACGAAGAATATGAGGGTTATCAGTCATGGCAGATCGGTTCATTCACACTCCCTGTAGGTTCTATCAATGAGTATATCGGAGAGTTCGTTACAGATCTTGATGAGTCTGCATTCTATCCAGTAAATCCGGCTACCGGTGAGCAGTTTGAGTTCAACTCATACAAGCCAGGATGCTGGCTTGACGAGAACGGTGGCCCTAAGTATCCGGGAGTTCTTTGCTGGCAGTGGTATATCTGGGAAGGCAAGGCTGACATGAACGGAAATACAATCGGTTATGACTACTCACAGGAAGAGTATCCTGGCCTTTTCTACGTTGTTGCAGCTCCTGGTACAGCCAACCTCTATGCAGGTACAACAGTTGTTTCTGAGAACAAGCTCGTAGCAGGCGATGTCACATACGATTTCATCATCACAGCAAAGTACATCGGTGCCGCATATGAGGCTCCTAAGGATGAATCTGAGGCTGTTACAGAGGCTAAGGGTGAAGCTAACCTTACTTCACTCGACATGAGCACTGTACTTGAGAACTCAAAGCTTGCTTGGGACTGCTCTGCTGAGGCTTTCAATTTCGAGGCAACAATATCAATCGCTGAGGCTGGTGAAGCATGGGGTGTCGGTTATGTGAAGTTCGACTACTCTGTATTCAACGACATCATCGGTATGGATATCTGCAATACAACTCTGGAAAACTTCTACCCTCTCAACCCAGACGGAACTCCAGTTGTAAGTGTAGCTGAAGACGGTACTGAGTCAAGAGTTTGGAATTCATATGCTCCAGGTGAGTGGATCAGCATTGACGGTCTTCCAGCAAACTGGGGTGACATTGCTAACCATAGCTTCTGGCAGCTTCACGCTTATGCAGACACACAGGGTCAGTACTATGACATCGCTGTTCCTGGTGCTCTCATCATCGGCCAGTGCCCAGGTGTTCCTGTAGCTGGTGACGTAGCTGTTTCTAAGGCAATGATCAACGACATTCCTTGGACAGTTACATTCAAGTATGTTGAGTAATCACATCCGAATAATTTTCAAGGGCGATGGAGCTATGCATTCATCGCCCTTTTTACTATGCTGACTATGAAAAAGTATTATTGGTTTACGGTCATTCTGGCTATATGCTCATGCGAGAAAGGTCCTGCTACTGATCCAGACCTCGATCCGGAGGTATCATTGTCCGGAACATTCTATGAGTGGCCAGAATACAATGATGTCATAAATTATGACTTTTCTGCAAACGGAGGAGAATATACAGCCCCGACAAAGAACCTCCCTTATGCGAAATATTTCAAGGAATCGCAAAAGAAGGATCTGACCATGGAATACACCTATGGAAACTGGAGCTATTTTGCAGGGCCGAATGCCAACTCCAAAGTTCTCAAGGACACGGTGGCAGTAAGACTGATGCTTGAGCAGCTGGAGGCCGATGCGACCTATCTTCGCGAAGTGATGGGATGGCCTCCAACCGTATTGGAGACCAAGGGTTACAGGAACGCTGTATTCCTATATGGTTCCGGCATGACTACAGACAATGCCAAGAATACGGAAACAGGAGGATGGCAGAGCTGGGTGAATGTATACGGCGTAGAGTACCCTATTCTTCTGCTTTCATATTATCCTATAGACTGTTTCGATCCAAATGGCAAATACAGTGATTCATACTATCACACTCATGCAGTGACTCATGAGTACATCCATGTGATATTCAACTCCATGCCGGGATGCCGGAACGCCTCATGGTTCCATGAGGGAGCTGACTGCTGGCTTCAGGCGCTCATGGATGCACACAGGGCAGGAGCAGAAGAGATCGAGGAGTTCGGCTGGCTTTGTGCCGGCAGCATCATAGCTCCTTTCATCCCTATCGAATGCTATGGAGGCTGGCTTCACGACGGTTCGTTCGGAGGCCCGAACTGGATGAATCAGGGCCTAAACAACAACACAAGAAGAATCCTTGGAGGAGTACAGTACAGCGAGGTATTCCCTTCTTTCATGGGAGAATTCCTTGGCAAAGGATCTGTCCCATGGGTATGGCAGAACTGTAAGGGTTACGTCCTGGAAGGTATTTCAAAGCAGATGGGAAAAGAGCAGGTAAGAAGGATGGTGAAGGAATACCGTGCACGAATAGCACTCTGCGACATGGGAAGATATTCGAATGCTACCCTGAAAATCTATAAGGCAAACATGGGAGAAATCATCGGATCAGACATCAATGGAGTCAAGATCGACAACTGGAAAGCCACTCCTTACGTCAATGTCACTGAGGATGAAAGCGGATGGCTTGTACCGGACCAGCTGACCCTCCCGGGATGGACGGGAGCGAACATCATTCCTATCGACGTAACCGGTATGGACGAGGTGGTTACAGCATTCAGACCTGAAGGAAAGAACTCCAATGAAACAAACATGTCCTGCCAGCTGTGCTACCGCACAAAAGAGGGCAAGACAGTCTATGGTGAACCATTCTCTTCGGGAAGCTATGTCATGGATCTGTCATCGGACAAACCGGCTAATAACGTCGTGTTTGCTGTAGTCTGCAATACTGACTTCGTATATAAAAGCGAAATCAGAAAAATGAAATATGACTATCGCCTTAAAATCAGTGAAGGAGCTGTTCCTGCAGACATTCACATGAACTGGTTTGACTGGAAGAAAGACATTCAATAAATCACTGGATAAAAGAAAGTATATCCTGCCAGACGCGCTCTTTCCCGATTTCATTGAGGATCTCATGACGCATGGCAGGATATGTCTTTATCCTGACATTCCTGTAACCGGCCTCCCTCAACGCACATACCGCCTTATCCAGGCCGGATGCTCCTCCCATGCAAGGATCGTCCTCCCCTGACATGAAGATGACCGGAAGGTCAGAGTTCGTTACATTCCATCCGTCACGGCTGTAGGCCTCCTGCATCAGCTCCATCAGACAATGTGACCCGTTGACGGTAAACCTGAAATTTGTTTTCGGATCGGACGAGAACGCCTGCCGGACCTCCGGATCCGAGCATGTCCATGCCTGCGGGCCTTCAGCCTTGAATTCATGATTCAGTTCTGCTGACATCAGCCTATGTATGAACCTTGGGCGCATATGGCCCATTCCCAGTTCCTCCATCAGTCCTGTCATCTCCTTGCCGAATCCGGACAATGGGTTATATGCCGGACTTCCGCAGATCAGCAGTCCGGCAAGAGCGCTGTCATACCTTTTGAGATATGCCCTTGCCGCGAGAGAACCCATGCTGTGGCCAAGCAGATATATCGGACGCCCGGGATACCTTTCCTCTGCCATCCAGGTCACTTCCCTCATATCCTCGACCAAGGCCTTGCTTCGGCCTTCGTACATATACCCGAGATCGTCGTCTGAAAGCACGCTGTCTCCATGGCCGCGATGATCGTTTGCGATGCATGCCACGCCATTTTCAGCCATGTATTCCATGAACGGAAGGAACCTTTCCTTGCGTCCGCACATGCCATGCGCTATCTGCAGCACGGCTTTCACCTTCCCCTCCGGACAGACGTTCATCACGCTTATGCCCAGCCCGTCGCTATGGGACGAAAATTTCAGAATATCCTTCATGTCATGCTCGTTTTCCACATTATTTTTCAAAAATCATGCAGTCGGCATAGTACATTTGAAGCATCTTTACGTCTTATCGGTAAAACAACTTAATTTATAGAACGACCGAAATATGAAAAGAATCATTTTACTGACACTTATCGCCATTGCCGCAGTTTCATGCGAGGAGACAATCGTTGCTGAAAAGGAACATTACGAATTCGGAGAAGCCGGAGGATCCGTAGAGCTTGAATTGAAGGACGGTAAATATGTCCCTGCAAGCAAGCCGGTAAGTCCGGAGGCATTTGACGCATTGTTCAAGGACTCATGGAGACTGAACGAGATCTGCCATGTATCATCTACAGGCAAGATCACAAAGCGCCTGTTGGCAGAAGAACCGACCTTTTCCATAAAGGAAGGCGGCATCATCCGTCAGTATGACGGCAAGGGATCATATGTAGACGGAACATATTCATATGATCCGGCAGACGGAACCATCACCTTTACCGATGTCCTTGACTGCCACCCGGAATTCCGCCTTATCACCCTGAAGGACAACGAGATGACCGGAGCATTCATCGGTCCGGAAAACACTTCCGACTTTTCCGTACTCACTATCTACCTTTACAGGAAGATCAGTTCCGCAGACCCGGGAATCATTCTGTAAGGCCTCTTCTGGAATCTCAAAAGTGCTTAATAATGATTTTAGGGCGGGCAATTAATCGGTGAACTTTTCTATATTTGCTGTGATTGTTTCATTTTTAAAGATCGCAGCATATGACAGACTGTATGGAAATTGCAAGAAAGATTGTAGAGGAAACCTGTCCTCAACGAAGGTTGAAGCTGGAAAACATACAGATGTTTTCCGAAATAATCCGATGCAGGAAATTCCACAAGGGAGACATTATCCTCGCAGACGGAGAGGTTTGCACCTGCCTGTCTTATATTGAAAAAGGGCTTACACGTCAGCATTATGTGAAGCACGACAAGGATATGACAGAACACATATCATGTGAGGGCGGTGTCGTTTTCTGCATCGACAGCTATTTTCACGGAACCCCTACCCATCTTGTGATCGAAGCGTTGGAACCGACAGTCATCTGGGAAATACCGCGCGACAGGATGGAGGCTCTATCAGAGACCAACGCAGACCTTGCATATCTGTACAGACGGTTTATGGAGGACTCCCTGGTGCTATCGCAGATCAAGGCGGACATTCTCCGTTTTGAATCAGCCAAGGACAGATACATGAGACTGATGAATATGTTCCCAGGAATCATCCAGAGAGCTCCCCTCACCTATGTCGCTTCGTACCTCCAGATGTCGCTGGAGACACTCAGTCGTGTCAGAGCCTCTATCTGACATAGCAGAATTCATGAAAAAGAGGATGTCTTCACGACATCCTCGACCACTAATGATTTTCATCTTGAGTACAATGTACTCTCACACTACTAAAATCTTATTTCGATATTTTATGTAAATGATCGGAGTAGGACAAGGCGGGGAGAGAAGAATCATCCCGCTGATGAACCTATTAATTAACTTTTTCATAATCAATCAAATATTACCGGACATTGTCCATCACGCGTCTGCAAAGCCTTCTTAGAGGCTGAGCATCAAAGCCATAAGCACAGACACTTCAAATAGAATTATGCAGAGCATGTATCCCTTTGAATGGTCTGTAAAGGCAGAACCAAAATTTGCTGCAATCTTATTCATAATCTTTAATCATTTATCCCTTGCGGGTGTTAATTTCCGGGAGCAAAATTATGGATTTGCAGATTCAATGGTTCGAATTCATGCCGGTATTTTTCAAAAACGCCGATTTATTTGACGCATGTCAAAAAAACATTTCAGACACCGATTGTCTTTAAGAAGTTGCTTAAGCGTTAAATCCACCCTGAAAGAGCTGTTGACGGGAAGCGGGATGAACATATTGTAGCAAGGTGCATATATTCTTTGGCAATTCGCATCACTTTTGTGTCTTTACCACATGAAATGGTGGTAAGAGTACCACATAATGAGGTAGGCAGGTATAAAGTTCAAGTACGAGTACAACACCCAAATCATCCCCCGCTACATGATCATCGACCAGAAGAGAATGATTGTCAATGACAATGCTCCGGGACCCTCATCGGAGGGAATTGGACATATACTGTCAAAATCCCGTTGAGCGGAAATTCTTGCCCTGATCACCCTCCCGTCGCTCAACGGTATCAAACTGCAACCCGTCGAGCGGGCAGAGAGCAATACCGCCCACAAATTCCGCTCAACGGCAAAACTAAACAAATACACGCAGACCTGTCAATTTTGGTATAATTGACATTTTTGGTTGGTGATCATGACAAAAGTGGTTGGTGAACGAGCTCGTTCACCAACCACTTTTAGCAATATAAACATCTTCTCATTTCTTGGACTTCTTTTCGTCATTGAAGTACAGATACCATT
>JAFTWQ010000066.1 GCA_017465225.1 Bacteroidales bacterium | reverse complement strand
GATATGCGTGTGGTGGTCCATCTCATATATTTTGAAGAAATGACCTATGAGGAAGCGGCCAAGGTTATGAAGAAGAACCGTAAGCAGGTGGATAACCTGCTGTATCGTGCAAAGAAGGAGCTTCGCATCATTCTGGGAAAGGATGGTGAGCTGTTACTATGAGAGAATTACATGAATGTCAGGCGGAAGTTTTCCGCCGAAGTGAAAAGAGAATCAAGGAGCGCAGAGCGCGCAGAAATCATATTCTGATGGCTTGCATCCCGCTGGTACTATGCCTTACGATTTTCGGTGCATTTCTTTTTCCTCAAATGGATGATTTAAAGCAGGCGCCGGAGAGCGGCAACGAGCAGTATTTTGGTGCGATGGGAACAGATACAATGGGCGGAGTAATCACCGGCTCGGTTGAGGTATCTGGAAACGGAATTTCCAGTTTCTACTCAACGGAAGAGGATGTACTGGAAATTATGCAGCTGATCAACGGCATCGTAGCCATACCTGAAACAGAAAGTGACGGCAGCGATGATAGGGATTATATAGCAGATGAAAACCATTCAACGGAGCAAAAAGAAAACCAAAAGGAAAAAGGGTACACGATTCTCTTGAAGCGAGGCGATGGATCCAGTACAGAGTATCTGCTTTTAGGCTCGCTGCTGATTGATCAGACTACACAGCAAGAATATCCCGTTAGGGAGGATACCATGAAAGACCTGAAGAACGCCTTGGGTATTCCTCTCGATTAAGCGAATATTCCGCCGAAAGGAGTTGACGGATATGAAAAAGATAATTGCCATACTACTCACGATCATTATGATGCTGAGCATGGCAGCCTGTCAGCCTTCAAGCTCCGGAGTCAATGCAAGGATCGATCCGGATGAAATGGGTATGGCAATGGGAAACACCTATTCCGACTATGACGGAGTCTCCGTCCAGATCAGCAATGCTTACTGGGATGATAACGGTTTTGTCTTGAAAGTCGATTGGATCAACAAGACAATGAAGGCAGGTATCTTTGGCGCATCCTATATCATCGAGCGCAAAGAAGGCGATGAATGGGTCAGCTGCCAAACTGTAGATGATTTGACCTTTATTGCTTTGGCCTATGAACTCTCTCCAATGCAGACGCGAGAAGAAACCTATCATGTATCCAAAATGTTTGATGTCTCCAAAGCCGGTACTTACCGTTTCCGGTCGGATTTCTCCATTGACGAGAAGAACAATCAGACAGTCTGGGCAGAATTCACATTGAGCAGCGACATTGACGAAAACCAGATCAAGACCCAGGAACCAGTGGATTATGGCGTGCAATATATCCGCACAAACGGGTATATGGAAGGCGCAGAGTTCCCTAATGTGGTGATCATCCGCAGCCTTGCTGAACTGAACAACTATTACGAAGCCAATAAGGGCACCTATGATCTGGAACGAAAAGACAAGGTTTATTCTGATACCACGATTGGCTTCCTGGATGCCTGTGATAAATACGACACAGCATATTTCGAGAAGGGATACCTGGTGTTTGTCCTTCTGGAAGAGGGAAGCGGCTCCATCCGTCACGAGGTGACTGGCAGCACGATCAGTTCGGATGGCGAGCTCGGGATTTATATTAAGACTATCAGCCCTGAGGTTGGTACTTGCGATATGGCTCAGTGGCATATCATTCTGGAAATGAGCAATGCAGTGGAAGTGAAAGGCGAAGGCAGCGTACAGGTCTATCTGGATAATAGATTAGCTTATGATAAAGGTGCTGTTGTTTCGCAGGTTATTGGAACCCAGTCTCCTCATGTTTTCAAGGAGCCGCCTGCAGCAAAACTGCTGCACGGCAACGGCAGCACGCCCTTACTGACAGCAGGCCGTAACTGGATGTATCCCAACGGGGATGGAACGATGGCTGCTGTGATCGTGGATCACGCGCATCCGCTGTTCTGTAAAGATAGCTTGGATCCCATCTATGTGACCGGAGACTACGTAAAGCTTGCTTTTGAGGACGATCCGGATTCTGTTTCGATCCAGTGCTGGCCGGATACAGCCTGGAATAGCAATACTTCAGAGAGCGAGAGCGTGAACAGCTACGATACGGCATTCGATCTCAAGCAGGGCGGATATATCTATGAAATCACTGCCAAGTGGAATGAAAGTGAGATCGAGCATTTCGGCTCCGTAAGTTATTATGCATACATCATTGCGGGCGAAGAGCATACCCATCAGACGGCATCTGAACCCCAGACAGTAGACGATCCTGTTTCCGGATATTGCGGCAATACTCAGACGACACTTTACATTGACGGTGAAGCCTATACCTTTATGTACGATGAATCCGTAACGCTGACGGATATCCTGACCAACCTCGATTATGATCCCAACAAGGTTTGTCGTTGCGCTACTGAATATACCGTGGACACAGAATTTGGGAAAGGTTACGGAATTAACCTGAGTGAGGGCTATGCCCGGTGCGAGAAAGGCCAGGCTGATCTGACAGCAGGCCAGTTAGATCAGATTCGTTCAATCATCGAATGGGCTAAGAAAGAAAAGCCCGGCAAATAAGGGGTGTCCTTATGAAAAAGAAAGTATGGGTATGGATCCTCGCAGGTGTTCTTCTGCTTGCGATTCTCTTCGTGCCGATTCCAACTGGAGTGGTAAAGGATGGCGGCACAAGAACATATACAGCACTGACCTACAAGATCGTAGATTGGAATCGTATCACAGGTGAGGCTGTCTATGATGAAACCAAGGTTTATCTGTTCCCTAATAACTTCAAGTCTCTCGATGCTCTGTGGGAGCAGGAAAAAGAAAATGTCGGAACGAAGCTGTTGGCCACTGTAGAATCCTTCACTGAAACAGAGGTTATCGTGGAAGCGGTCAGCAATGGCGCGAGATACCGTATGCCAAGAGCTGATTTACCGGATATCGGTGCCCAGCAAGGCAGCGTCGTCGAAATCACCTATGCCGGTGCGGTGCTATATTCGGATCCTGCTTATATTTCCAATGTACTGAGTTGGAAGCTTTCCGGCAATATGCGGCATTTGGAATATACCGAGCAGTGGCTGGATAAAGAATCGGCAGAAAAGTACGACAACCGTGTATTTGACCACATCACGATCACGAAGATCTACAAGAACTGCTTCTTCGCCAGAACAGTCATTCCGATGCCCTACGAGATTAAACTGAACGGAACCCTGTCAGACGATTGGTGTGTGGGTGATCAAGTGTCCTGCACCTACGAAAACACCTATTAT
>JAFTWQ010000023.1 GCA_017465225.1 Bacteroidales bacterium | reverse complement strand
TTACAGATTTCTCAAGTAAGTGTAGGGAGTTGTTTATTTCAGCCCCAGCCACCTGTATATCACTTGTGATATGCGGTTTCATTTTACTGGTTATTACCCGTGCAATATGCAAGGGACTAGATGAGAAGCACTCTCATTGATGCTCATTTCCCGAGTCTCTTCCTCACTTCCTCCATCCTCTCCCTGCTACTGGTGCCCTTAGGCTCCTCTTCTTTTTTGTCATCCCACGGGAATCGCACAATATCCGTAGCCTTAAGAGTCTTCTTGCTGTACGGTTGGAGCATTGCTGTGGCTAGGAACCGTGTCTGATCCCACGTCGTCCTGACAATTCTCTTCTGGTTCTCCCTCCACTGAAGCATCACTTCGTTGAACTCAAAAGGGGGGGCATCGTTCAAAGTCCTCAAGACTCATCCCCACACACCCCAGTTCAGGTTCTCAAGTCACGCTATGAGCAGACTCCTCACAACGAAGCTATGGAGAGAGGGCAGCAGGTCCTCCAGACCGACAAGCAGAAGATGTTCCGCTTCAATCCAGGAAAGACCGGCTCATCCTTCCCGGCTCACAACCCGTACACTATCAGCAGATGTACAACCTGTGACCTTGCAAAGCTCAACCTCGCATCCGGAGTCACCGACAACGAACTCTGTGCGGCGTGCCAGATGGTGCGCAACTGTGCTATTGTTGAAAGGTTCACTCCTGACAAAGAATATGGCGACAGACTCCTTGTCAGTGTTTGCGCTGACAAGTCAGAGATAGAAGCAAATACGAGGGCTGCAAAGGTACTGCTTGATTCCTTCCCGGATATGAAGATGAAGATTGCACCTCATATCTTGAAAGATTATAAAAAGAATCCAGAATATGAAATTAACGGACTTACTGCAGATCGAAAGGGCATTAAAAGGAGAAGACGGAGTGTCAAGCGGTTTTAGTAAAGGTATAAAGCAAACCTGTCGAATAATAGTCTTGGATTTAGATGCCAATATGTCAGACAAGTCTATGAGATATAATAGTCTTGCCAAGAATCTCAGTTTCAGATATGCTGATTTCAAGAACGATACAATCGTTGGATGATATGTTATATATCACGGAAAATCAGTTCTTATTGACAAATCGCATTTCAGCGCCAAGGACCGATGGGGGAATCAAGAACTAATACGTAATGAACTAAAAAAATAGCAGAGTAAACCCTGCTAATTTTATCAAGAAGGCCCGGCTTGAATTTATCGCGCCACCCTCGGCGACATCTTGACTTGGCAAATATACAAACTTTTTTCAAATCCAATGCCTATGATCATAAAAGATATATACTGAAAACATTTTTCATATTCTGTATTTTCGTATTGAAGAAGCCGTCACCTTGTGAAAGATGACTGCTTTACTTTAAAAGTCATACGGAGTGATGTACCCATATTCCTCCATATATTCAATTGCTATCTCGATCGGCATTTCCGCTCCGTTCCATTCCAGAATGAGCTCATCATCCTTGGTGTGAGTGATGGCCGGAGGATTATCATCGAATCTAGAGCTGCTAAGTTTGTTGCTTTATTCAAGTCAGCAATATCAACCTTCACACTTTTGAATCCATCCTTGCCATCAATCCTGTTTTTTATCGAAACTGTTTCAGACATAAGAAATTAATTATATATTTGCCGTATGATTGAGTTTTTCAAAGATTTCTTTTCTGCTTGGTGGGAGTTCCTCCTTACTATGCCTGGACTTTGCTTATTCAATACATTCCTTTGGATTCTATTCCTTTGGTTTTTGTGGGATCTTCCTAATGCGGATGCAAATCCTAAGAAAACAGATCAATAATCATCTTCTGAGTCTTTTCCGCACTTCCTCCATCCTCTTCCTGCTGCTGGTGCCCTTAGGCACCTCTTCTTTTTTCTCATCCCACGGGAAACGCACGATATCCGTAGCCTTAAGAGTCTTCTTACTGTACGGCTGAAGAATTGCTGTGACGAGGAACCGTGTCTGATCCCTCTCCGCGCGCATTGCAGGAACTGACTACGCAATACTGATGGCTTTGCGTGGCGCTTAAAGTGCTGTATGGCAATAGCTTAGATGTGCGATGGTGGGAGTTTTTGCCTGCCATTGTGCAGCTATCTGCTTAATCGTCAAGTGATTAGGCACCACGCCAAATGTTACCTCAGTGAGCGTCCTGCACCGAAAGACCATAAAGCCTGTCAGAATTACATCAACTCCTTCAGCATCATTTCTGTATTGTTCAGGAAATAATTGGTAAGTCGATAATGAGCAGTTTCCTTGTATGGCGTCGATCTGAAGCCGGTTTCATCAAGCTCGATGATTTCGGCTTCGGGGTAGGCCATAAGTATAGGGGAATGGGTTGATATTATGAATTGTGAATCCTGATCTACAAGTCTTTTCATCAGAGCAAGCATTGCCATCTGTCGGCTTGGAGAAAGTGCAGCTTCAGGCTCATCCAGGATGTAGAGACCGTGTCCGCTGAACCGGTTCTTCATTATGGCCATGAAACTCTCTCCGTGGGATTGATTGTGAAGGGATACTCCACCGTAAGATTTCATGAACAGCTCTCCATTTCCACCGGAAGACTTGAGCCTGTCTATCTCGCTGGCTACGTTGTATGTGCTTTCAGCCCTGAGGAAAAAACCGTCACGCGCATAATGAGGTCCGCGGGCCAGTCTGAGATAATCACACAGGGTAGAGTGAGATTCCCGTGTCGCGAACCTCATATTCTTTGTACCTCCTTCCGGATTGAATCCCCAACATACGGCAATTGCCTCCAGCAGGGTGGATTTACCCATTCCGTTTTCACCCACGATAAAGGTTACAGGCTTATGAAACCGGAGACTTCCATGTTTGGTGACAGCTTTGATTACTGGAATGTCATTCCAGTATTGTCCCTTTTTTTCCGGACTATCATCAATATAGATCTTTTCGATGTATAGCATAGCCTGTCTGATAATGAGACAAATATAACGCTTTTTGCTGTGTCTTCCTTAATCCGTCGGGAAAAACATGCTCTTCGGCTGACCGCAGACAGGGCATTTCCAATCTTTAGGAAGGTCTTTGAAAGGTGTGCCTGGAGGAATGCCTCCTTTGGGGTCGCCGATGGCGGGGTCGTAGATCCAGCCGCATTTGGCGCATTTGTACTTCTGTGTCTTTGTGTCCATTTGTCTGTAGTTTTATATGTTTCCTGATATGATGCGTGCGATTTCCTTCATGTCGCATTTGTCGGGGGAGTATGCCTGCGGGAAGGATATGCCCGGATGGATGAGGCTGAATCCGTGGGTCGAGGCATAGTCGTTGAGTAGACGGACGCTTGCCGCAGCCCATGTGTATGAACCGAATGCGAAGAAGCCGCGCCCTTTGATCATGCGGGAGGATAGTGCATGCATGAAGGCTTCGACGGGCGGGAATATGGCTCCGTTGTAGGTGGGGGAGCCGACGGCTAAAGTGCTGTATCTGAATACGTCACGCAGGGCGGCCGAGCAATTCTCAACATTGAGGTTGTGCAATGCGACGGGGATGCCCAGGGCCATGAGTTCGCGTTCGAGGTTTCTCGCTGCTTCCGCTGTATTTCCGTACATGGAGCCATATACGATGCATACGCCCGGTTCGGCTTCATAGCGGCTCATGCGGTCGTAGAGTCCTATGACTTCTGGAACCTGCTTTTCCCATATGGGACCATGTGTGCTGCATATCCTTTCTATCTGAAGGCCGGAAATCTTCTTGAGGGCAGTCTGCACAGCTCCGCCGTATTTTCCGACGATATTGGAATAATAACGGATCATTTCGTTGCGGTACATCCCGAATGCATCGGCTTCGCCGTTCCTGAATCCCTCCGAACAATAATGCATGCATTCTCCTTTTTCGTTGAATTCCTGACAGTCGCAGCCATGGCCATCATCGCAGTCGCAGTCATCGCCGCATCCGCATCTGTATTCCGAATCGGTGATTCCGTCTTTCAATGAACCGAACGTGCCGAATGCATCACCTGAAAACAATGTCTTTTCAGCTCCCAGCCATGTCATCATCGTTTCCGGCCAATGGACCATCGGCGTCATATGGAATGTGAGTTCGCATGAACCGAGGTTCAGCTTGTCCCCGTCTCTTACAACGAGCACGTCGTCTTCTCCGAGTCCGTAATATCCTTTGAGCATCGGCAAGGCCTTTGCGTCGGCTACGACCAGAATGCCTGGGTATATATCTAGAATGAGCGAAATCAGCGAAGAGTGATCCGGCTCCATATGGTTGACGACAAGATAGTCTATAGCTCTCGAGCCGATTTCCTCCTTGATCTTTTCGAGGTATTCCCTTTCAAAGCCTTCATCTATCGTATCAATCAGTGCAATTTTCTTATCTACAATGATATAGGAGTTGTAACTTATACCAAAAGGTAAAGGCCATATCCCTTCGAAAAGAGACTTCTCGCCATCATTGACACCGATGTACCGGATCCTTTCGCTGATCTTGCTCATAATAAAAGTTCTTTGCCCGGTCTCAAAGCAATGCTTGTGCCATTTTGCTTCAGGACCGGGCAAAGAAACCGATATGAGATATATGCTATCTGCGGAAATCTTCGAGAGTTCTGACGATGTCGTCGATGGAATCGGTTATGGACAGCAGGAGGTTGTTGTATTTGCCTTTGTCGACAAGGTACTGCATGAGCTTGTAGACCGGCATCTCTTCTGTCCAGTATTCTGTGTCAAGGAAGACCATAGGACTGGCATAGCCGAAGCTCAAGTAATGGTTCTGGACAGCATCCTGGAATATCTCCTGCATTGTGCCGGCGCTGCCCGGAGAGTAGACCACGCCTCCTTTGGCGATTGTGAGGATCGTGTCCTCGCGTGTGCTGTTGTCGAAGTATTTTGCGATATGGGTCGCGAATGGGGTTGCCGGCTCATGGCCGTAAAGCCATGTCGGCACTCCGAGGCTGACATATTCCGAAGTCGGGAACTTTTCCAGAACCTGGAATGCTGTGTCGAGCCAGAGCCTGTCCTTGTATGACGGAGCAGCAGAGAGTATGGCCAGAGCCTCGTCCACTTCGGCTTCCGTGCGTCCTGCCATCCATGCGCCGAGGTGTGTGGCCTCCATGGCTCCGGGACCTCCGCCGCTGACCATCAGGCTTCCTCCTTCGGTCAGCTTCTTGCTCACCAGCACGACCTTCCTGTAGCTTTCGTCGCAACGCGAAAGACCGTGGCCTCCCATTATGCCGACGATGCTCTTTTCATCGAATGAGCGGAGGAAATCGTCAAGGCCGTCATTCATCGAATGGTCATGAAGAATGCGGGCAAGGGTCTCCTTGATGTCTCCGGTCTGCTTTCCGGCCTTCAGATAATGCTCATAGACCTTGCTGTCGTAGCAGTCCTTGTATGAATCGGGATCTCCTGGACGGTAACCTTCATACAACGATTTAGCGCTGTAGAGACCGCTTCGGAACGCCCTGAAAGGCAGTCCCTGGAAACGGGGGAAGATCGAGCACGAATCGTCCATCCTGTCCCTCAGATTGTCGACTCCGAAACCGCCAAGGAAAAGGCAGTCCGAGAAACGGCATTGCATTGCCATGTCCATGCACTTGTTGAAGTCAATGCCCTGGAAGGCATAATGTCTCAATGTTCCTCCTGCTTCGAGGGCGATTCTCAAGGCCTCGCAGTTTTCGATTTCAGTGTATTTCATATTTTGCTTTATCCCTAGAATTTCTGAGCTATTATCCTGCTTGCATATGTGAGGTCCGTATAATCTCTTGTCCCTTTATCGTGGAGGTTCAAGGTCATAAGGATAGTCATGTCTTCTTCGTCAAGAACGAAGTCGAAGATGTCGATATTCTCCTTCATTCGCTTGACGTCTGTTGTTTTCGGGATTGCCGGAATACCTTGCTGCACGAGGAATCTCAATCCTACCTGTGATGCTGTCTTTCCGTATTTTGCGCCTATGGCCTTGAGAACTTCATGGTCAAAGAAATTCTCTTTTCCCTGAGCCATCGGTCCCCATGCCATCGCCTTCGTTCCGGTCTGGCTTAGCAGTTCCCTCATTTCGGTCTGTTGGCTGAATACATTTGTTTCAAGCTGGTTGATGGCAGGCATGACTTTCACATGGCAAGCAAGGTCATGGAATCGGTCTGCATAGAAATTGCTCACTCCGATCGCTCTGGCCCTGCCGTCAGCCAATGCCTTTTCCAAAGTCCTGTATGTGCCGTAATAATCGCCGAACGGCTGATGGACAAGCAGAAGGTCCACATAGTCGGTCTGAAGCTTCCGGAGGCTTTCCTTTAATGATTCTTCTGCTTTAGCTTCACCGGAATTACATATCCATATCTTTGTGACGATGAAGAATTCTTCACGGCTTATTCCGCTTTTTCTGACAGCATTTCCGACAGCCTCTTCATTGGCATAGAATTGTGCTGTGTCTATCATTCTGTATCCCACATTGATGGCATCGGTCACACATCTTTCGCACTCTGAAGGATCGACCTTGAACACTCCATAGCCGAGAGCCGGTATCTTTATTCCGTTGTTTAAGCTTATGTATTCCATATCGATGTTCTTATCTCATGCAAATATAATTAAAAATACGTTGTGAATGTCTTATTTTCCTGCTTTTGATTGTTTTCTCGATTTTGATTGCTACCTTTGTTTTTCTGATAATTTGTAATCAATATGTCAAAAATTATGGAAGATTGTTTGAAAAACGTTCGAGTTGAAAGCGATTTGATAGGATCGCTTGAGGTTCCTGCCGATGCCCTTTATGGTGTCCAGACGTTGAGAGGTATTGAGAATTTCCCTATCAGCTGTTTCCATCTCAATGATTATCCTCTTTTCATCAACGGCCTTGCGATGACAAAGCTGGCCGCTGCCGAGGCTAACTATCAGCTTGGCCTTCTTTCTGACTCACAATATAACGGCATCACACAGGCATGCCGCGAGATCCTTGAAGGAAAGCATCATGAGCATTTCCCTGTCGATATGATTCAGGGAGGAGCCGGAACTACCACCAATATGAATGCCAATGAGGTCATCGCAAACCGTGCTCTCCAGATAATGGGTTATCCTCTCGGCAAATACAAGCATTGCTCTCCTAATGACCATGTGAACTGCTCGCAGTCTACAAATGATGCATATCCTACGGCAATCCATCTTGGTCTTTATGCGACTCACCTTGAGTTCATGAAGCATTTCATTCCGCTTATCGATTCGTTCGAGGCTAAGGCAAAGGAGTTTGCAGGCATTCTCAAGATGGGACGTACGCAGCTTGAAGATGCTGTTCCTATGACTCTCGGTCAGACTTTCGGAGCATTCGCTTCGATTCTCCGCGATGAGATACGCAACCTGAATTTCGCTGCGGAGGAATTCCTTACAGTCAATATGGGCGCGACCGCCATCGGTACCGGAATCTGTTCAGAGCCAGGATATTCCGACAAGTGTATTGCAGCACTCCGTGAGATAACAGGTTGGGACATCAAGCTTGCTGATAATCTCGTCGCAGCTACTTCTGACACTTCGTGTATGGTAGGTTATTCATCTGCACTCCGCCGTGTGGCAACCAAGATGAACAAGATCTGCAACGACCTCCGTCTTCTTTCTTCGGGCCCTCGCTGCGGATTCCATGAGTTCGATCTTCCTGCACGTCAGCCGGGTTCTTCAATCATGCCGGGTAAGGTGAATCCGGTGATTCCGGAGGTCATGAACCAGATCTGCTACAAGGTTATCGGTAACGACCTTTGCGTTGCAATGTCTTCCGAGGCAGCGCAGATGGAGCTCAATGCGATGGAGCCAGTGATGGCGCAGTGCTGCTTCGAGTCTGCTTCCATCATGATGAACGGTTTCGATACTCTCCGTGTCAACTGCGTGGACGGAATCGTTGCAAACGAGGAGCAGTGTGACAAGTACATCCACTCAAGCTTCGGCGTGGTTACCGCACTCAATCCTGTGATCGGATACAAGTATTCTACAAGAATCGCAAAAGAAGCGATGGCGACAGGAAAGAGCATCTATGACCTCGTCCTTGAGCATGACATCCTTTCAAAGGAAGACCTTGACACGATCCTCTCTCCGGAGAACATGATCAAGCCTGTCAAACTCGACATTAAGGTCAAAGAGTAATATCATATCAAAAAATATTCGTATCTTCACCATCCGGAACCAAAACTGATTTCCAATGGTGAAGATTTTTTGTGTCAACACGCAGACAAGCATGACCTTCCCTGAAGGTACTGCATTAATGGATATGCTCCCGGCTTTTGAATTTGAAAAGCCATACCCGATTCTTTGTGCTAAGGTGAACAATGTAAGCCAGGGACTCAAGTACCGTGCTTTCAACAGCAGGAAGGTCGAGTTTCTTGACTATACCTCATACATAGGCAGGAGCGTGTACTGCAATTCGCTTTGCTTCCTTCTCTGCAAGGCTGCAAAGGATGTGTTCCCGAACTGCCGTGTCGTCTTGAGAAGGCCTATTTCAAAGGGTTATTTCTGTTCCATTTCCAAAGGTGACGGCGGTGAGATGACTTCTGCAGATCTTGAGCTGATCAAGGCTCGTATGAATGAACTTGTGGAGGCTGACATCCCGTTCCGTCGTCATGAGGTCCTTCTTGAAGAGGCCATCGGCCTTTTCCGCAGCCTCGGATATGAAGACAAGGTCAAGCTTCTTGAGACTTCGGGAGATGTGTATGTCAATTATTATACATTGGAAGATACTCCGGATTATTATTATGAGGCCCTGTTGTCAAGTACAGGCTATCTGAAGGTATGGAGTCTCGAAATGTACCGGGGAGGCATGTTGCTTAGGGTTCCGAGCAGGCATAAGCCTGAAGAACTTGCTCCATTCGTAGAACAGCCGAAGACCTTTGACGTATTTTCCGAGAACCTCAAATGGAACAGGATCATGGGCCTGGAGAATGTAGGAGACGTCAATCTGGCATGCCAGAGGGGAGAGGCGAGCGACCTCATCAAGATTGCCGAGGCTCTTCAGGAAAAGAAGATAGTACAGATAGCGGAAGAGATAGAAAGAAGGGTGAATGATCCGGAAAATCCTGTCCGTCTGGTTCTGATCACCGGTCCGAGCTCCAGCGGAAAGTCCACATTCTGCAAACGTCTCAGCATTCAGCTCAAGGCGTGCGGAATCCGTCCGATATCATTCTCGACCGATGATTATTTCGTTAATCGTCTAGATACTCCAAGGCTTCCGAACGGAGAATTTGACTTTGACAATTTCGAGACTGTCGATCATAGATATCTGCAGAGCGATGTCCTGAAACTATTGGCAGGTGAGACTGTGGATGTGCCTGAATATAACTTTGTTACGGGTCTGCGTGAATTCAATGGAAGAAAGCTCCGCCTGGAGCCGGGATCAATACTCATCATTGAAGGTATCCATGCCCTTAATCCGCGTCTTACCGATCAGGTTGCCGAATCATCGAAATACAGGATATTCATCAATACGATCACCAGCATTTCGCTTGATGACCACAACTGCATCCCGACCAGCGACAACCGTCTTCTGCGTCGTATAGTACGTGATTTCAATAAGGGAGCATTCACGGCCCGCGAGTCGATAATGCACTGGCCTAACGTCCGTCGTTCTGAAGTGAAATGGATATACCCATATCAGGAAAATGCGGATGTCCTTTTCAACTCTGCATACCTCGTCGAATTTGCCGTGATACGTGCCCATGCGGAGCGCATCCTCATGACTGTCCCGAAGAACTGTCCTGAATACAGCGAGGTCCACCGCCTCAAGAAATTCCTCAGCTATTTCACCCCTGTTTCCGACAAGGACGTTCCTTCGACCTCACTGCTTCGCAGCTTCATCGGCGGCAGCAGCCTGTAATGTTCGGCTGTGGAGCTTAATAGATTGACTATCAGCAATATACTATTACCCACGTGCTCCCCTTGGACAGCACGTGGGTATCTTTAATTGCTTGGTGGTCAGGGTTTTGTGCTCCACGGCATTATGCCGTCAAATACTATCTGCTATAGTTTTTGGCAAAATTCAGATACCTGTCGTAGAACTTCTGGAATACTGCTTTATATTCTCCATCAGAATTCGATATAAGGGCGTTTACGAAATCCTCCAGTGCGACAGGTTGAATTCTTCCGCGATATTCTTCGCGCAGTTCATCAGTAAGAGATTTGACTTCTTTATCCGTAGAAGTATGATCCATTGGCGCAAGAACTATCGAATATGATTCAGCGTCAATCTTTTTCCCGTAACATTCGCTCAAAAGGAAATTCCTATAGATCTGGGTGAGTTTTATGTCGTTGATCCTTTCCTCGATGTCAGGCCTGAAGCATTTCAACTGCTTTATTTTTTCAATCGTCTTGCTCTTGTCTGAAGCTTCATTGCTGCCAAGATTTTCTGAATACTTGGTTTCAATAGCTATGAACGCCCTCTTACCACCTGCTGATTCAAATCTGATGATGGCATCCATGGCGCTCTTGTCACCTGTAAGGTCCATGTAATTTTCAGGTATGAATTCCAGGTCTATTTCAGTCACTTTATGAATCGGGAACATAGGCAGTGCTTTTCTGATTGCCATTGTTGCTTCAGCCGGTGATTCTTTCAGCATTTTCATCAATGGATAGAAAAGGTTGAAAGCCATAGGCTGACTTGAAAGGAGATTGTTGAAGAGTCTGTCAGATTCGATGGTTTCATAATTCTTCTTGTTTCTGACACGTTTATTTGCATAGTCAAATATATACTCTTCAAGAAAGTTCGCTCCGGTGATTTCTCCGTTTTCAATATAATTTCCATAATAATGGACTCCATCGCGACCTTTGTATGGCTTTATTGCCAGGCCGGACTCTTCTCTATATATGGATTGCAGCAATCTGCACTTTGCAACAAATCTCGAATCACCCGAGTATGGCTCACCATATTTCAAATACCATAAAACTTCCTCCATATCTCCGCTGACGAGGTCAAAGAGCTTGTACATTAGCTCCGGTTCCTGCATTTCGGGGATATAGACGATCGTGCGTTTGCCGGAACCTTTCATCCAGCCGGCTTCGGTATGTGCGCTTCGGCCGCATGGGAGCACCAGCAGGCATGTGTCTGCCCAATTCAATGCGTCGAGATCTGTATTGAACTGCAGTTCTGAAGACGGATGCTTCAGACCCTGCTTGTATTCATTCACGTCCCATCTGGTAAAATCCGGATCCAGATTCTGCCATTTGAACCCGCCCTGTCCATGAGGCGGATTTCGGAAATCATATACTTCATGCCCTGCTTCACGGAGCTTATTTACCACTTCCGGGTAATACTGATTCCTCCAGCTGCTTGCTACATATATCTTTGCCATATAACCGTATCTTGTAAGTTGTTGATTACTAATCTTTTATTGAAACCTCCTGCCGTCCAAAGGGAGCAGGAGGCTTTTCTAATATGTTGATTGTCAGGCGGTTGCTGGGTGCGGCGCTGCCTAGTCGATATCCAGCGTATCAGCCAGCTTCTCGATATTGAGGGAGCGGGCAGATGCATCGACGATGTCCTTGTAGATGCCGCCTTTCTTGTAGAGACCGTCAGGATCTCCGGATTGTTCGACGCGGCCGTCGCGAAGGGCATAGATGATGTCGCTGTCGATGATCTGGGAGATGCTGTGTGAGATGACCACTACTGTCCTGTCGCGCTTGATTGCATCGATGCTGGCCTTGATCTGCTCGGTAGCTATGGCGTCAAGACTGGCGGTCGGCTCGTCGAGGAAGATGATCGGCGGATTCTTGAGGAAGAGGCGGGCGATTGCGATTCGCTGCTGCTGTCCTCCGGAGAGAAGCTGTGCCTTTGACTGGAAGCCCATAGGAAGCTTCATGACCTGATCATATATGTAGGCTTTGCGGGCAGCCTCATGTACTTCTTCGATTGTCGCTCCCGGACGGCCGTAACGTATGTTCTCTTCTATCGTACCGTCGAAGATATGGTTCTTCTGGAGGACCATTCCGATGTTTTCGCGGAGGAAATGTATGTCGTAATCACGTATGTCCACGCCGTCCAGTTTGATCGAGCCGCAATCAGGATCATAGAAACGTACTAGGAGATTCAGGATCGTGGACTTTCCGGCTCCTGACAGTCCGACGAATGCTGTGATCTTTCCGCTGTCGATGGTCATGTCTATGTCGTGGAGAGCCTTGGTTCCGTTAGGATATGTGAAATCGACATTCGAGATCTCGAAACGGCCTTCCACCTTTTCAGGACGGTATTTTCCGGATGGCTCCTTCTGGTCGTCTGCATCGAGGATGTCGAAGAATCCTTCAGCATAGATAAGCGCATCGTTCATCTGGTCGAAGATGCGGTGGAGCTGGGTGATAGGGGCGGTGACATTCGAGAAGAGCATGATATGGTACATGATCTTACCGATGGTCATGCCAGGATATTCTATGAGAACCAGATATGCGGTAAGGATGATGATCAGCACGGTTCCGATTTGTCTGACGAAGCTTTTGAGTCCGTCATAGTAGAACGAGGTCTTGCGTACAAGCATCTGATTGTCAGAGTATTCTGTCTGGATATTCCACTGCTTTTCGCTCTCGATACCTTCTCTGTTGAAGGACTTGATAACGTTCATGCTGTCGATGATGTTCTTGACACCATGGCTTTTCTGCTCCCTGTATGTACGCATGTTCCTGCGCCATCCCTGGAGCCTCCGCGCCTGTCGGATGGTGATGAAAATGTAGATAGGCACGATCATCAGGGCGGTAAGTCCTACATAAACGTTTGCTGCGAACATGAGGATCAGGGCAAGAATGGCGCTCATGAACAGTGGCAGAAGGTCGATGAAGAAATTCTGCACTGTGGATGAGAGACTGCTGACTCCCTGGTCGATTCTTGTCTGCAGCTTTCCGGTTTCATTGTCTTTTGCTGAGAAGAAACCCATTCTATAGGTAAGCATCCTGTCGATGACTGCCTGCGAAAGATCTTTGGATACGTTTATCCTCATCTTTTCGCCAAAGAAGTTCTGTGCGAAGGTTATACCTGCCGAGAGAACCTCCTTTCCCAGGAGTACGACTGTTATGATGGTAAGTATCCGTGCTGCCTTGGACCATGCGAAACCGTCCGGATTTATCAGTGCATTGATTGCATCTACAGTTCGGTCCAGGACGATGGCATTGACCTGGGCAATCAGAGAGCCGATAAGAGTAAGGATGAGTGTGATGAGGACGAGCCATCTGTATGGATATACGTATGGCTTGATCTTTTTAAACAATTCGATGAGATTCATAGTCGCTGTTTATGATGTCAGTAATATTATCAATCCGCTGATTCCTATATATGAGTAAACCACGTATGGGAAAATCTTTCCTGGTATATGCTTGAATGCCCATGAGCCGAGCAATGTGCCGATGGCGACAGCCGCTATGCAGAACAGATAATTGCGGCCGACCGTAGCGGTCAGAAAACCGTTCGAGGCCCTGACTATGGTCATCATGGAGTTCCCGATAAGGAAATAAGTCTGCACCATGGCCATGTAATGGTTCTTGTCAGGCTCTGAAGATATGAAATAGAGGACGGCAGGAGGCCCTTGCATTCCGAAGAATCCTCCCATGATTCCGCTTATGGAACCTGCGCCGATCTGATAGGGCAGAGTTGTCTTGAGCTTGATGCGGGTACTGAAGAACGCGAAATAGAACGCGGTGATTATCAGTATTATACCCAATATCTTCCTTAATGTGTTGTCATGGATCCTTGTCAGCACGCAGATTGCGATCGCAGAGGTGATGATGAATGTGATCAGAATCGGCACGAGTCTTTTCCAGCATATATATTTGCGCATCCTGAAAGTTATGAAGGCGGATGTGGTTAGAGCGAGCAGACCTGACAAGGTAGTGGCTTCTCCATAGGAAGGCATGAGGAAAGGCAGCATGGTCATTATGAAGATGCCGAAACCGAAGCCGGTGGTCCTCTGGACGAAACTTGCACCGACTGTCAGAAGAAATATTTCCACTATGTTTTCCATCGCAATCCTATGCAAATATAGCTTCTTTTGCTGAAACGCGTCTTGCTTTTGATGCTTAATCTATCTAAATTTGCAGACCTTATCAAAGGTTTAGGTTAACCAAATACAGATTAAGATGAAAAAAGTATTGTTTATCGTTCTGGCTGTAATGGCACTTTCTTCATGTGCAAAGCCGGATAAATGCAAATGCAAGTTCGAGTTGAATGCCGGTGCGCTTGATCTTTCTCTCAAGGATCAGATCATCGAGCGTCCTGAAGACAAGAAATGTTCTCAGATCAAGATTGAGGACATCAAGGGTGAGATCGTATCGATTGATCTTTCAAAGATCGGCTCGATTGATTGTGTGAATTATCAGGAATAAATCTTGAAAGGCATTTCACGAATTTTATTGGGAGCATTCTTTATGCTCTCTGCAGTTGCGAAGCTCTCCTCTATGGAGGGCTTCGAGTTATATATATTCTCCTTCGGTTTTGCCGGTTTCGATGAATGCTCTTTAGCAGCCAGAGCTATAGTCATTGCTGAATTCATACTTGGCCTTCTTCTTGCTCTGAACGTTTATCCACGTCTGATAAAATGCCTCACAGCCCTTTCCCTGGCCGGTTTTTCTGCCTTCCTGATATGGCGGGCATTTCTCGGAGATACGGAGTCATGCCATTGCATGGGAGATATTGCCGATATGAACCCGGTTCAGTCTCTTATAAAGAATGCTGTACTTTTTCTGCTGCTTGCCTTTATATGGAAAGATCATGGCAAGACCATGAGCCGTCAGCCTCTTGTCACTTTGGTTTCCATCACTCTGACGGCAGCTGCAGTCTTCATGATGTCTCCTCCGGATTTTTATCATAGAACCAGAACAGATTCGCATGACCTTTCCGCTGATGCTTTCCGTCCGGTGGCTGACAGTCTCGGCCTGAGCAACGGCAGACGTGCGGTATGTTTCTACAGCGCTACATGCGAACATTGCAGGCATTGTGCTTCCAAGATGGCAGGCATCATCAGAAGACATGATATACCGTCAGATTCCGTGTATGTCCTTTTCATGCAGACACACGTCAATCAGGATTCCGTATCCGTCGCATTCTATTCCGAACATGGCGAAGGCCTGGAACTTGCATATTCGTATCTGCATCCATATGAATTCATACCTCTTACAGACGGAGCCATGCCGATAGTTGTACTCATGCAGGATGGGGAAGTCGTGAAGGAATATGATTATACTACAATTGACGAGAAGGAACTGGCTTCTTTCTTTAACAGATGATGAAGATCCTGCTTACCATACTTGGAATAATCGCCCTTGGGCTGGGAGTGCTGGGAATATTTCTTCCCGTGCTGCCGACCACTCCGCTGCTGCTTCTGGCTGCCGCCCTTTTTCTGCGCGGCAACATGAAACTGTATGATTGGCTTCTGAACCATCCGAAACTTGGACCATATATCCGCAATTTCATGGAATATAAGGCCATTCCGTTGAAGGTCAAGGTGGTTTCCGTAAGTCTTGTATGGATCACGCTTCTTAACTGTGCGATCTTTGTGGCTGATCATTGGGCCTTCAGAGCCTTTTTCATCATTCTGGCAGCAGCAATCACCATTCATATCCTTTCATATAAAACTCTTTGAGTATGTCAAGATATGTCGCTTTGATGCTTATGGTCTTATTTGTCGTGTCATGTTCATCTGAAGACAGGCTTGACGTAGACATCCCGGAAGATGAAATTCCTGGAACGGATATTCCGGTAGAAGAAGAGGTCAGATTTGAAGTCTTGTCAGACACGACTTATGACTATCAGGACTTCGTCTCCGGCCTTATTGATCGTTTTGCTGATGCATCAGGACTTAATCCTCTGCTCCAGACTTTGCTTAAAGGCAGCTTTGACAAGTATCTGCAGTCAATCAGGAGCAGCTGCGGACTTGAAGACCAGACCCTTGGATTCCGCAAGGTTGCGTACGCCTATGACAGCATTGACCAGCATGGGGAGCCGGCAGAGCTCTCCGCAATGGCCTTGTGGCTTGGATATTTTGAAAAAGATGAATGGCATGATCTCTCTCCTGATGCCGTTGCTCTTGTGGAGCATTTTACTGTTACCAGCAATGAGGAGTGCCCTAGCGAAGGTTTTCCTTTCGAGGCATTCGTAAATGGCAATTCTCTTGTCATAATGCCGGATTATATCGGTTATGGCGTTTCGGCTGACATGATTCATCCGTATATGAATCATGAAGTCTGTGCATTGAATTCTGTCGATGCATTAGCTGCCGGCTTTGCCGCTTTTGACGACCTCTCCATGTCCGATATGCCGGAAGATTGGGAAATGACAGTCATGGGTGCATCACAGGGAGGAGGTAATGCGCTTGCTGTCCATAGAATGATGGATGAAGATCCCGGACTTGCGGAAAAATGGCATTTCGCTTCTTCATATTGTGCCGCAGGGCCATATGACCCTGCTTTGACTGTAGATATGTATCTGGAGTATGGCAAGACTGATTTTCCTGTGCTTTTCCCTTTGACCATCAAGTCTATGTATGATTCGTATCCTGAAATTCTCGGTGGTTTTGAAGAAGAGGATTTCTTTTGTGACAATTACCTGAACCGGAAACAGGAAATTGATGATACCATAAGCAAGAAGGAGTTGTCCGTCGCAAAACTCAATCGCATGTGCATTGATTACTTCAGAACAGACATGCATTCTTCAGGTCTGGCATATGACGAGATATCTGTCAATGATATTCTGAGCGAGGAAATCATGGACAGAAACTCGGAAATATTCAAGGCATTCTACAGATGTCTTGAAATGAACGACCTGACGACAGGCTGGACTCCATCACATCCAGTCAAGCTTTATTACAGCGAGACTGATTCTGTGGTTCCTTTTGAGAACTCCATGGCAGTCCGGGATGCCTTTGGTGATGGGCATGTGACCCTGGTCAAAGGCTTGTCCTTCGAACATGAAATCAGCTGCGCATTATGGATGCTGGATGTGATGACCCAGGCAATATAGAATTCAGTTACCGTATTGTCCTGAGACTCGTGCCCCCATCAGTCCATTCAGCCTGAATCATTACCGGTGGTGCAAGCGGAAGCATGCCGTTGTCATAGACGGCGCTTCTTGTAAGAGGCTCTGTCTCAATTGAAATAGTGCTGTCAAACGCTATGAACTCGTTGAGCGATGATTTGAAGTCTGAAGCGTTGGTGCAGCCGGTAAGCTTCATCAGACGATACCAGATCGCCCATCTTGAAATCGCATTGAAGAACTTGCCGTCATTGCTGAACTGGCTTCTCATTACGCTGTTCGGGGTAGGTCTGCAGAAGAAGTTTTCATATGTGTATCCTCCACGATAGACTCCCAGTCCCTCGCTTTCTTCGTAGCCGTAGCCGCCAAGAAGCTCGTTCCAGTATACATTGTCCTCGGTCGTGTCTTCCCATGACAAAGACCATCCGTCAGCTCTTTCTTCCGGTCCCCAGTATTCGTTTATGTTTCTATGGATACCTAGCTGATGGTAAATGTCGAGGTTGTGCCAAGCTCCGGTATTGAATCCAGTGATTTTCAGTCCACCGTATTCGTCGCCGAGCTTGCCGAATCCGTGGCCTCCCGCTTCATGGATTGTAGTCCATCTGCGCTGTTCCTCGCTATTGTTGCCCAATGCCGTATATGCTACTGAGTACGCGTTTCCATAGTCGCTGCCTGTCGTCCATACCAGCGAGCATGTACCTGCATGGCACTGTACATTGACCATTACAATCATCAATGCCCTGTTTGCCCTGTAGCTCACTTCATTTTCATCAGTACATGCCGTGCCGTTTTTGCCGCCCTTTGTCCTGATGGCCTGCATCGCATATTCCAAAGCCATCGAGTCATCGCCTGTGATTGATGTTGTCCCTGGAGTAAACGTGGTATTGAAAACTGTTGTAGCTGAGCCGTTTACAGCTCCGTTCTGGGCTCCTCCCACGCCGAAATACGGCTCTGCATCGTGATTGTCTTTTGAAACGGCATTGATGTAATATACATTGAAATAGTCCTTGAGAGACCGGTAAGGCTCTACGCTGAAGAAATCATCATATGCCTTGGTCATGATTTCCGCGTATGTCCCGTCTTCAAACTTGTCTTCGGCAAAGCCGTCTCCCATAATGACGATGTCCGCTCCGCTACCGGCTGAAGCTTCCTGAAGGACTATGATTCCGTCTTCCGGATGATCGAAACCATCGAAATTCGAGATGGCCTCTTTTCCCCATTCCTTGCATGTTATGGTATGGAAACGTCCTCCCTGAAGGGTGACATCTCTGGTCATGCTTTTAATGCAATTGTATCGAACGCCCTGATCTGAAGTCACGGTCACTTTCAGCTTGCCTCCGTTATGAAGGTAGACCGGATAGTTTGACATCATCATGTAGGCTTCAATGTCTGAACAAGTACCGAAATCCTCAAGCCCGAGTGTCATTTTGCTTGATGTTGTATTGACTGGAGATCTTCCCCCGAACCATTCGGTAAGTCTGTTATGAGTGCTGAAGCAAGAGGAACTGTAACCGTTTGGTGCTGTGTATGATACGGTTATCTCTACCGGAGTGGTTTCCGGAAGGCCGCTGAGGTTGAGCTTAAGACATGATGACTCGTCAAGGTTTTCTCCGGAAAGCTCGATGTAGCTGTCGTTGAATCTGATTGATGTGGCCAGGTCCGTGCATCTCATGCGAAGTGTATGGAAATCCTTCAGGTGATCCATATTGCCGTTGCCTTTCTGGACCTGACCTGTATATGTATGGTTGAGATAATCCGCTTCACACTTGACTGATGATCCCGGGAGATAGATTGTCCATGCGTTTGATGACAGGCTCTGCGGAGTCCCGTCATTACATTTGAATGTTCCGGTCGAAGTACCGTCGCCTTCTGCCAGATTGAAACTGTAGGCGTAGCTGTTGGAACTTGGATTGGCATTCGCGATTATGATATCGCCTTTTTCCCAATATGTCCTGATGGCTCTACGTCCCTCAAAGTCCACTTCAGCGAAGTCGAGACGGGTGTCAGTCTCTCCTCCCGGAAGTCCGACGGTGATTGTCATTCCTGTATCTTCTTCGGAATCTATGTTTCCTGCCGGTGTTTCAGGTTCGGTTATTCCGGTACAGCCCGTTGCAATCAAAGCAGCGATGATACCTATGATCTTGTTGTGCCTTTTCATGTCTTCAGAGCTTTAGAGGTCTTCACCAGGTTCGAGGAAAGGGCCGTTAGGGTCGCTTGTAACTAGGATTGATTGCTCGAGATGCATTTCAAGAATCTCGACAGACGGGGTTTCGTATGTATTTTCCATAAAAAAACTTTGCACTGTAAATCGAGTGCAAAGTTATCAAAAATTCCAGATTAATTTCCATTTCAGAACTTTACAAGTATCCTGAATACCTTTCCCGGAGCTTCAGCCCACTGTTTCAGGGCGTTTCCCGCTTCTTCCGGCTTCACCTCCATGCTTATCAGCCTGTCGACCGGGCATGTACCCTGCTGGAGATAATGTATCACAGCGCGGAAATCTGCCGGCAGTGCATTCCTTGATCCCCTTATATCCAGCTCCTTCTGCACGAAGAGTTTGGTCTGGAAGGAAATCTCCGATTTTGCATATCCTATGCAGATGACCCTTCCTGTGAAGGCTACCTCTTCGACTGCCATGCGGTATGTGGCCGGGCTGCCTACCGCCTCGATGATCACGTCCGGCATCAGACCGGCTGTAATCTCTGCCAGCCTCTCATGGACATCTTCGCTCAATGTGTTTATCACATGGGCGGCTCCGAGCTCCTTTGCCAATGCAAGCTTGTCATCATCAATGTCTGCTGCTATGACTGTCGCTCCACGCATCGCCGAACGCACGACAGCGCCAAGTCCCACCATTCCGCATCCGATGACCATGACAGTGTCGATGTCTGTGACTTCTGCACGTGAAACCGCATGGAATCCTACGCTCATAGGCTCTGCAATGGCACATGTGCGGGACGTAAGGCCTTCGGCGGGTATTATCTTTGTCCATGGAAGGACCATATTTTCCCTCATGGCGCCGTTTCTCTGCACTCCGAGCGTCTCGTTGTACTGGCAGGCGTTGACCCTTCCGTTGCGGCATGATGCACATTTCCCGCAGTTTGTATATGGATTCACGGTCACCGTCATTCCCGGCTTGAGGAAATCAGGGACATCAGGACCGGTCTTCTCGATTACCGCTCCTATCTCATGTCCCGGAATCACTGGCATCCTGACCATCGGATTCCTGCCCATGTAGGTGTTAAGGTCTGATCCGCAGAATCCGACATATTCCATTCTTATCTGCACCTCACCGCATCCGGGTTCCTGCTGCGGGAGATCGATGACTTCCATGTGCTGAAGTCCGTCAATGCTTATCGCTTTCATTTTGTTTCTACTTTATAACCTTTCCATCCGTAGTATGCACAGAATATGAAACATACCAGCGGTACCAGATACGCGATCTGGTAGATCTGTGGATTGTGATGCATTATATACGCAGTCAGCTGAGGGAGGCATGCGTTTCCGACAATCGCCATGACGAGGAAGGCCGAGCCGCTCTTTGTCTGGTTCCCGAGACCGTCGATGGCGAGAGAGAACTGCGTAGGATACATGATCGACATGAAGAATGATACTCCGAGCATGGCGTAAAGTCCTGTCATTCCGCCGAATACGATGATTACGCCGCACAGCGCAACGTTGACTATGGCATATACTGTAAGCATGTTCTGCGGCTTGAAGCGTATCATAAGTGCTGTTCCGATCCATCTTCCGAGAAGGAAGGCGAGCATATAAAGTCCGAAGAAGGTTGTTGCAGTGCTTTCAGGAAGTCCGGCATAATTGCAGCAGTATACAAGGAATAGGCTGTTCAATGCAGTCTGGCCTCCGTTGTAGAAGAACTGTGCGATCACACCCCAGCGCAGATGACGGCGTTTGAGTACGCTGAAATCTATGAGCGGCTGATCATCATCCGTGTCCTCCTCTTCCTTTATCTTCGGAAGCTTTACAATGATGAACATGATAGCGATGACGATAAGGATGCCTGCCAGAATCAGATATGGCAGCTTCATCGCATCGGTCTCCATCTGGATATATCCTTCCCATCCGCCTTCGAATCCGGCCGGTAGTGTCTCACGTGTGTAGCTGTTTCCGCTGAGGACAAGCTTGCTGAGGAACATTGCGGCTACGAATGCTCCCAGGCCGTTGAATGACTGTGCAAGATTGAGCCTTCGAGGAGCCGATGAAGCGTCTCCGAGAGCAGTCACATAAGGATTTGCCGCTGTCTCAAGGAAGCACATTCCGGCAGCGATGATGAAGAAGATGCCCAGATATGCCCAGTATTCCTTGATCATGGCGGCAGGGAAGAAGAGGAGTCCTCCCATTGCGGCCAGAGCAAGGCCGAAGATGATTCCGGCCTTATAGCTGTATCTTTTCATGAACATCGCTATAGGGATAGGGCAGATGAAATATGCAAGCCAGTACGCGGTCTCTGTAAAAGAGGCTTCGAATGCATTCAGCTCGCATGTCTTCATCAGCTGCCGGATCATTGTAGGAAGCAGGTTGCTGCTTATTGCCCACAGGAAGAACAGACAGAATACAAGTGCCAGAGGCAGAATTTGCTTTTTCTTCATCATTCAGACATATTTTTAATGTATGGCAGTTCGATAGGATCTTCGATCCTGTAGAATCCTATGGCGTTTCCGCCAAGGAACATGGCCTTCTCCTCGTCAGTCATTTCCTTGCTTTTGAGGATGAAGTCATATGACATGCGGTAGGTGATGGCTGTGATCGTACGCGGATAGTCGCTGCCCCACATGAGCTTTTCCATTCCCACGAGGTCAGCCGCTTCCCTGATGGCACGGACAGCACCGTCGAAAGGATAGAATTCGCTGTTGTAGAGCCATGTGATTCCGCCGGATTCCACATATACGTTCCTGTTTTCCGCAAGCCTGATCTGCTCCAGCCATCTTTCGCGTGTCGGCATTCCGAAATGGCCGATGGCAATGCGGAGGCCCGGACATTCCTGTATCACTTCCTTCATCTCCGGCACCTGTACATCTCCGTCAGCGAGGGTAAGCGAAAGGAATGCATCCTCCTTCTCCATAAGCTTGAAAAGGTCCATCATCTTCGGGGAATTCAGCATCACGCGGCCGTTGTCGGTGATGAGGCGATGTCCCGGGATTGCGATGCCCTTGAATCCTTTGCCGATGAGCGAGGCTCCCTGCCCGGCAACGTCTTCACAGAAGCAGTCGCACATTCCGCATGTGATGAATCTGTCGGGATATTTCTTTCCGACCTCCAGGAGATAGTCGTTCTGGAAGCCGTCAATGAGTTCCTGCACGACAACGGCTGCAGATACCTGGGCGTAGTCCATGTTAGAAATGAAGACTTCGGCCGAGTTCTCGCCGTTGATGATGAAAGGAGGAATCATCTGGACTTCTTCTCCGAGAAATATTGATCTTCCGTTCTTCAATGTCCTGATAGGCAGGCCGTTCCATGATGTGTCCTGCTTGAGCCACAGGTGGCTGTGAGTGTCGATTATCTTCATGACATCAGCTGTTCTTCCATCTTACCCTCATCTGGTCGCCTATGATTTCCCTTACCTTGGCGACAAGCTCCATGTCGATAGGTTCGTCCACATATGAGATGTTCTTCAGGACGTTTGCAGGGTTGGCGCTGCTGAACAGGGTAGTGGCGATATGAGGATTGTTTCCTGTAGCATACTGGACGGCAAGCTTCTCGATCGGATAGCCCTGCTGTCTGCAGTATTCCGCTGCACGGGCACATGCATCCTTGAGCGGCTGTACTGCGGGATGCCAGTCAGGAGTGCCTCTTTCAGAGAGCAGACCCATCGAGAGTGGGGAAGCGTTGATGATACCGATTCCTCTGGATTCGAAGAAGCCGATGTATTCGGTCAGAAGGTCATCATTGAGGCAGTAATGGCAGAAGTTCAATATCGTCTCTATCGTGCCTTCCGGAGTATTCTCCACCAGCCATTTGAGATTCTCGGGCTGAAGGTCGGTGATGCCGACATGTCCAGCGATTCCCTTTGTCCTCAGTTCGGTAAGCGCAGGCAGAGTCTCTTCAGCAACCTGCTTAAGGTCTGCAAATTCCACATCATGGACATTGATCAGATCGATATGATCAACGTTGAGTCTTTCCATGCTTTCGTAGACGCTTTCTACGGCTCTCTTGCCGGAGTAGTCCCATGTATTCACTCCGTCCTTGCCGTAACGTCCCACCTTTGTGGAAAGGATGAATCTGTCCCGTGGAATTTCCTTAAGAGCTTTTCCGAGTACTGTCTCAGCCTTGTAATGGCCATAATACGGCGAAACATCAATGAAGTTGATACCGTTCTCGACAGCGGTGAATACGGCATTTATAGCTTCTCCTTCATCAATGTTTCTGAATACGCCTCCTAGAGAAGAGGCACCGAACCCAAGGTTCGATACCTTGAGTCCGGTCTTGCCTAAATAGTTGTATATCATAGTGTTTTGTCTGGTTCGTCTTTACTTGACTACAAAGTCGATAGACTTGAGGTCCTTCTCGAGAGAAGAAGTTCCGTAGAGAATCTGATATCTTCCCGGACGTGTCGAGAGCTCGTCGATAGAAGGGTCATAATACTCGAATGACTCTCCGTCAAGGATGATTTCAGCCTTTGCAGTCTCGCCAGGTGCAAGATAAAGTTTCTTGAAGCCCTTGAGCGACTTGATCGGTGCTTCAGGATAGTCAAGAGCCTTGATGTAGACCTGGACAGTCTCTGTTCCTTCTCTGTCACCTGTATTTGTTACAGGAACGGTAACCTTCACTGAACCGTCAGCCTTCATTGACTTCTTAGATACCTTTCCTTTGCCTACCTCGAAGTCGGTATATGAAAGTCCGTAACCGAATGCATAGAGAGGGGTACCACGGAAATAACGGTATGTGCGGTTTTCCATGCTGTAGTCAAGGAAGTCAGGAAGATCGTCATTTGATGCATAGAATGTTACAGGAAGCTTTCCGCCAGGGTTGTAGTCGCCGAAGATCACGTCAGCAAGTGCCTGTGCACCTCCCTGGCCAGGATACCATGCCTGAAGGAGAGCGTCATACTGGTCTTCGAGACATCCGAATGCGATTGCAGATCCTGAGCAGTTCACGAACACTACAGGCTTTCCTGTGGCGTGCATTGCTCTCACGAGACGCTGCTGAACTGATGGAAGCTCGATTGTTGCCTTGTCGCCGCCTTCACCTTCCATCTGTGCGGAGATACCGCCGATGATGATGATTGCGTCTGCATCAGCCACTTCAGCTGCAAGAGCGTCGAATTCGATGAGTCTTCTTTCGCAGATCTCGGTGCGGAACATCGCGAAGTTGCCGTTTCCGCGTCTGTACTCGATCTCGATGTCATATGTCTTGCCTGCCTCTACGTTGAATGACTTGTATTCAACCTGTCTTCTGAAGCCGAATCCACGTCGCATTCCGCCTGGCTTTGCATCCTCGAACACTTCACCGTTGATCTTGAGCACATAGCCGTTGTCGCTGTTGATGCTGTACTTCATCTCACCTGTGAAATCAGCTACGTATTCTCCTGATACTCTTACGGATACATTGTCTGTGCTGATGCCCTCAGCGAATCCCCATGCTCCGAAAGTAGAGAAGTTGAGCTCGTTGTAGAAGCCGGTCCTGTCAGGTGTGCCTTCAAGGTTCCTGTTGTTGTAGAACTCTACATATGCACCCTTTCCGCCGTTGAATTCATGGAGATGGCGTACTGTCTCATAGTCGTCATCAAGCTCGCAGGCCTTGCTGTAGAACACTTCTGTGCCAGGTACCGCTGCCCTGATGCCCTCAAGGAGGCTGTGAGTGTGTTCTGCAGTAGGAGTACCGCCGTAGTTTCCGTTGAGCATTCCTGCGTCGTCAGCGTTCGGACCCACTACCGCGATCTTCTTGAGATTCTTTGCGAGAGGAAGGATGCCTGTGTTCTTGAGGAGAACCATCGATTCGCGCGCAGCTTCAGTCGCAAGGCGGTTGTTAGCCTCGCTGCTGATCACGTCCTCACTCATGTTGGCCCATGGAATCATGTCGGCAGGGTCGAACATTCCGAGCTCGAAACGGCCGTACAATGTCCTTCTGAGGTGGCCGTCGAGGACAGTCTCGTCGATGAGACCTTTCTCAAGCGCTTCTGTAAGGACCATGAATACCTTTCCGCACTCAAGGTCTGTTCCGTTAAGGACTGCGTCTACCGATGCTGAAAGCGGATCCGGATGGGTCTCATGCTGTCCCTTGTTGTAGAAATTGTTGATTGCGTCACAGTCTGTGAGGACGATACCGTCGAAATCCCATTTGCGGCGGAGGATGTCCACGAGAAGCCTGTCGCTTGTGCAGCATGGAACGCCTTCATATCTGTTGTATGCACACATCACCTCGCGGACGTTACCTTTCTTCACAAGCGTCTTGAACGCAGGAAGGTAGGTCTCCCAGAGGTCTCTCATCGAAACCGATGCGTCATATGTGTGGCGCAATGGCTCCGGACCGCTGTGAACCGCATAGTGCTTTGCACATGCATGTGTCTTGAAATATCTGTCGTCATTGCCCTGCATTCCGAGCACGGTCTGCAATCCGAGGACAGCATTCATGTAAGGGTCTTCTCCGCATGTCTCCTGTCCGCGTCCCCAGCGTGGGTCACGGAAGATGTTCACGTTAGGACACCAGAAAGTAAGCTCAGGATTGCCCGGATAGTAGATCACTCCCATAGGGACATTGAAGATGTCATGGTCAGAACGGTTCCAGTTCGCACGTGCCTCATCTGAAACAGTAGAGAAGATGTCATACATCATCTGTTCGTTGAATGCTGCGGCAAGTCCGATAGGCTGCGGATATACCGTATAGCCGTCCTGACGGATACCGTGGCATGCCTCGCTCCACCAGTTGTATGACGGTATGCCGAGTCTGTCGACCGAGATGGATTTGTTCATCATAAGTCCGACCTTCTCTTCCGGAGTGAGGAGGGAGATGAGGTTTTCGGTACGCTCCTGGAATGAAAGATTCACGTCGAGGTACGGGTATTTCCTCTCCGCATTTGCGCCTTCGTCCAGAATCTCTGCTTCTACAGAAAGCGATGCCAGCGTGTTGCCGTCGGCGTCAAGAAGCTCTACTCTCCTGTGGCTTCTGCCCTTGTCCTTCTTAGGTGAATAGGCGATCATGACTTCTGCCTTTCCGCCCGGCTCTACGGTCTCGTCGTCGTAGAAGGCCATGATGCAGTCGCAGCTTGGGATATCCTTTGCGATCCTTACTGCTGACTTTGACTTGTTTGTGAATGTGAAAGTGTGGCAGACCGTTCCGTCGGCCGGATCGATGGTGCCGAAGTTCCATTCATATCTGTCGAATGAAACCGGACTCTTCCGATCTTCTGCCTGAATCGACAGGACAGATACAAGGAAGATCAATGTGAACAATATACGTTTCATGTCTTTATGTGGTTTCTACAAAGTTACTTTTATATATCTGATTATCATAATGCATATCCGTGATTAACTTAAAATATGCTTTATTTTGATATTTTCAGAACCGATTTTTGAACTGCATGGATTGTACAGGAAAATAACAGGTATCGGCATTAATATTTTTTGTCTCAATTTTGATATGCCTTGAAAGATATCTTAAATGTATTGTTTCATTTCAGATATTTTCCATGCATGTCATTTGCTAATTTTGCATTGTACAGTAGTACTGTCGTACAGACGAATCATTATCAGTAATGGTTGTTATGTTGGTTAGTGTGTAAGAGGCGCCCATGCAGGGGGCGCCTCTTAACTTTGTCATATGTAATCTGTTTTACTTGATGAGTCTCACTTCGTAGAACATCGGAGTCCTTTTCCCGTCAGCCGATTTCACTTTCACGGTTATGCGGCTTTCAGGCTTGAACTCTTCTGGAATCAAGACTCCATGGATCTCTTCCGGAGCGATGCCCGCAATCCTGATGCGTCCGGCTTCCTTGCCGTTTATCTCCACAATCGCCTCGGATCCTTCTCTGCCCGTGCATGTGAATCTGACGTAAGGCTCTTCTGTGCCTGATGTCTTGAGGACATAGCTGAACCATCCGTCTTTGTCGGCAGCTCTCCAATGACGGCCGTTATGGTCTCCTGTGAATGTCTTCTCCATTTCAACGAAATGGTCGCTTTCTGGCTGCTGCTCTCCGCAGATGACCTTGTCGGATGTCACCATCTCAAGTGCTATCCTTGCCTTTTCGTCCATCTCCTGCTTTGCCAGTCTCAACTTCCATTCGTCATCCGAAACAACCGGCCAATAGACCATGTAGCGGCATTCGTGGAGAGAGCTGAACGGCACGAGTGTCAGGCCCTTCTGGTATTTCAGCGGCGCAAGGCTTCCGAGATGGAAGGTCATAGGCTTGCCTTCGACCTTGCTGATATATGAGAGGATATTATCCTTGTCTCCGACTATAATCGGCATTTCCTGAAGAGGAAGCTGCTTTCCGTAGGCGATATGGCCTCCACGGCTGTCATCGGCATACATTCCGAGCTGGTCCTGCCTTCCGAGTTCCGCAGCCAGTACGACAGGGCCGTACATGAATGAATAGTTGTCAGAATGGTCAGGAAGAGATACGGCTCTCAATGACATCGGCAGCGATACGTTGATCCTGTCGCCTTTGGTCCATCGGCGTGTGACCCTGCAGTAGCCGTTTTCCATAGCAGTTTCAACCTTTTCTCCGTTTACCGTGACTGAGGCCTTGCCTGAAGTCCATTCAGGGATTCGTACGGCGACAGTGAATTCCGCAGCCTTCTTTGGATTTACAATAATCGTTGTCCCTTCTTCCACAGGGAAGTTGTTCACCTGCTCGATGGCAGTCTTGCCCCACTGGAGTACAGACGGTATGAAGAGGTTGACATACAGCTCATTGTCTCCGACATGGGAATATATCATTTCTCCATATCTCGCATGATTCTCCATTCCTGAACCAACGCAGCACCAGAAGCTTGTCTGCGGCTGTGAGTAGACGCGGTAGTGGCCGGAGCGCATCGGAGTGAAGTAAACGAAGCCGCCCTGGATCGGGTTGACTGTAGAAAGAATATGGTTGTAGAGGGCTCTTTCATAGTAGTCCATGTAGTGTGAGTCTCCGCTGGTCTCGAAGAGCATCCTGGTGAGCCTGAGCATGTTGTATGTGTTGCATGTCTCCGGACCCTGTTCGCTTTCAAGCATGCTTGAGAAATCATCAGCAGGGTGGAAATGCTCTCTCACGCTGTTTCCTCCGATGGTGATGCTTCGGTTCTCGACCACGGTCTTCCAGAAGAAGTCTGCAGCCTTGTCCCATTCCTTGTTGCCTTCGATGTCGGCGATCCTCTTGTATCCGATCACTTTCGGAATCTGTGTGTTGGCATGCATTCCTGTGAGCTTGTCCTCACCACGGAGAAGCGGTTCGAGAACTGCTGTGTGCGAGAATTTCTTCGCAAGCTCAAGATATCTCCTGTCGCCGCTGATTGCAGCTGCATCCGCAAACACCTCGTTCAGTCCGCCATGCTCGCTTCGGAGCATATCCTGCATCTGCTCGTATGTAAGTCCGGAAGTGAGATTGTACATCCACTCTGTAAGCCCGATGAACATATTCTTCGCGTCCTTGCTGCCCGTTATGAGGTATGCGTCACGAAGACCTGCATATATCTTATGTATATTATATAAAGGTACCCATCTGTCGTTCAGGCCGAAAGAGGCTGCGCGGATGTTTCCTTCCGATATTTCTTTCCAAATCTGCTTTCCGTCCGGTACGCCGCTGAGATATCCGTCGCCGTTTGCGTCGGCACAGCGCTTGAGCTCTGCGATGTAATAGTCAAGCCTGCCCTTTATCTCATGGTTTCCTGTCGCTGCATACATGTAGGACAGCGCGGAAAGATAGTGGCCTCCGATGTGACCGTCAAGACCTGTGTTCTCCCAGTTGGTATAGTTTTCAGCCTTTGGCTGCAGGCCTGCTTCTTTCAGGTATGGAGCAAGAAGCCTGTCGGGATCTATGCCGAGAAGGTACTGGAGGTCCATATCTTCGGCGTGCTTGAATGGGCTCGGTGTAAGTTTGACGTCGTTGACGCTGAAGCTTTCCACTTTTGCCGGAATCTGCGCTAGGGCCGGATATGAACCCGCAAGAAGCAGAATGCAGATCAGAAGATGCTTGATTTTCATGGTATGTGTTAATTGAGAATTTCTTCCGGCAAAAATACCATTTCTTTCCATATTTGTGAACAATAGTTACAAAGTAGTATCAATAGTGATAGGATTTGCAACGTGGGGAAAGTGAAATCCACCGATATTTGGTAAATTTGTAGTCATATAATAAGAAATTGCTATGAAGATTAATTTTTCCAGACTTCTATTCTGCGTATTTGCATTGTTCGTGATTACTGATGCATTTGCGATAGACCATCCTTCTGCGACCCGTCCGTTCATTTCTGCTGACAGGTTCACTCTTGTAGCCGACGGACAGCCGGTTCCGGTCATCGTGTCGCAGGCCGATGATAAGGCAGTGCTGCATGCGGCGGCCGATCTTGTCGAAGACTTCGAGAGGGTTACAGGTAACAGGCCGGTGACGGCAGAGACCCTTGCCGCTGACCGCGCCATCATCGTCGGTTCGCTTGAATCTCCGATCATCAAGGGAATGATAGCAAACGGAAAGTTCGATAAGACAGAGCTTGAAGGCCGCGTCGAGAAATATATCATCACGACGGTCAAGAATCCGGTCGAAGGCGTCGGTGAGGCTCTCGTCATCGCCGGAAGTGACCGCAGAGGTGCTGTCTACGGCATTTATGAGCTTTCGGAGCAGATCGGAATCTCTCCATGGTATGACTGGGCCGATGTGCCTGTGGCAAGACAGCAGAATCTCTCTATTGCAAGAGGCACATACACCGCAGGAGAGCCGGCAGTGCGTTATCGCGGTATCTTCCTTAATGACGAGGCTCCATGCCTTACCGGCTGGGTGAAACATACATATGGAACCGACTACGGCGATCATCGCTTCTATGAGAGGGTATTCGAGCTAATCCTTCGTCTTAGGGGTAATTTCCTCTGGCCTGCAATGTGGAGCTGGGCTTTCTATGAGGATGATCCGTTGAACAGCAAGGTAGCTGACGAGATGGGCGTGATCATGGGTACATCTCATCATGAGCCTATGGCCCGCAACCATCAGGAATGGGCCCGCAGACGCAAGGAGTATGGCGTCTGGGATTATGCATCCAACAAGAAGGTGCTCGACAAGTTCTTCCGTGAGGGCATTGAGCGTGCAAAGGACACAGAAGACCTCATCACTATCGGTATGCGTGGAGACGGTGATGCGGCCATGGGAGGCAAGGAAGGACATGATGATGAGTTCGTTCCCGACTATGCATATATGATCGGCCTGATGCAGAAGATATTCGACAATCAGCGCAGAATCATTAAGAAAGTGACTGGCAGGCCTGCAAGCGAGCGTCCGCAGGTGTGGGCACTCTATAAGGAAGTCCAGACTTTGTACGAGAAGGGACTCAGGGTTCCGGAAGATGTAATCATTCTTCTTTCCGATGACAACTGGGGCGATGTGAGAAAGCTTCCGAACGAGACCGAGCGTCTTCATAAGGGTGGCTGGGGCATGTATTATCATGTAGACTATGTGGGCGCTCCGCGTAACTCAAAGTGGCTGAATATCACCCCGGTACAGAATCTCTGGGAGCAGATGCAGCTTACTTATGAATATGGCGTCGACAAGCTTTGGGTGCTGAATGTTGGTGACCTCAAGCCAATGGAATATCCTATCACTCTTTTCCTTGACCTTGCATGGAATCCTACACGCTATACTGCATCCAACATAAAGGAACACACTGTAGAATTCTGCAGACAGCAATTCGGTGAAGACCATGCTGCTGAAGCTGCCAGAATCCTGAACCTTTATAGCAAATATGCCGGAAGAATCACCGCTGAGATGCTTGACAGGAATACATATAATCTCGCAACAGGGGAGTGGAAACAGGTTTCCGACGAGTTCATCAAGCTTGAAGCGGAGGCTTTGCGTCAGTATCTGACTCTTCCTGAACAGACAAGAGACGCATATTTCCAGATCATCCTCTTCCCGATTCAGGCATTGGCAAATGTATATGAGATGTATTATGCACAGGCTATGAACCATGCCCTTTACAAGGCTGGAGATCCTGCTGCCAATGACTGGGCTGACAAGGTGGAGGCATGCTTTGCGCGTGACAAGTTCCTTGCAGATCAGTACAACAATGAAATGGCTGACGGAAAATGGAAGAACATGATGATCCAGAAGCATATCGGATATACAATGTGGAATGATTCATTCCCGGAGGACACCCTTCCTTTCATCTTCCGTTTCGGTGAGACCGATCCTCTTCCTGGCGGTTTCGTGTTCTCTCCGTCTGAGGGATATGTCGCGATCGAGGCTCCACACGCATATGCTGTAAATGATTCGGCAGAAGGTAAATGGGCTCTGATTGAGGATATGGGAAGGACATTGGGCGGCGTCGCTCTCTTCCCTTATGATGTCCCTGTTGACGGTGCATCCCTTTCATACCGCATGAATCTTCCGCAGGATGTTTCGAAGGTGACCGTTCATGTGGCTACAAAGTCTACACTTGCTTTCCACGATGCAGAGGGACACAGCTACAGGATAGGCTTCAAGGGTGCTCCAGCTGTGGAAAGATGCTTCAACGACAAGCTCAATGAGGCTCCGGAGAATATCTACAGCATCTATTATCCTACAGTTGCAAAGCGAGTTGCCATCGAGAAGATCGAGCTTGAGGTACCGTCCGGGGCTTCTGTCAAGGAACTTGTGATCGAACCTCTCGATCCGGGCATCGTGTTCGAGAAGATTGTCGTTGATTTCGGCGGTTACAGGGAAAGCTATCTCATGGGCAATGAGTCTCCGCTTGTAAATGATTCAATCAGAAACTGATACTATGAAATCTGTAATTTCAACCATTACATTGCTTATGCTGTCGGTTCTCTGCCTGGCGCAGAATCCGATCGTCACGACAGCCTATACTCCGGATCCGGCTCCATTCGCTCATGACGGTACACTCTATATGTTTACCGGTCATGATGAGGATGACGCCACATATTTCAAGATGAAGGACTGGATGCTTTATTCTACCGAGGATATGGCGAACTGGACTTATCTCGGTACTCCGATTTCTACCGCTACCTTCAAGTGGGCTTTCCAGGGCGACCGTGCATGGGCTTCGCAGGCTGTGGAACATGACGGAAAATGGTACTGGTACGTATGCCTTACCGAAGCTGCGACAAGGGCTGACGCTCTGGCTGTAGCGGTCGCTGATGATCCGCAGGGGCCATATGTCGATGCGATCGGCGGCCCTCTGGCTACCGGATGGTCGTTCATCGATCCTACAGTATTCATTGATGACGACGGCAGCGCATATCTCTTCTGGGGCAACAAGGGATGCTGGTACGGAAAGCTTGGAAAGGACATGGTCTCTTTCGAGAACGGTTATCAGGAAGTGCCTGGTTTCCACGATCCTGCATGCTTCGGACCTGAATCCATGAAGATGAACTGGGCAAAGGGAAAGGAAGAGATGATGGTCGGATATGAGGAAGGTCCATGGGTGAGCAAAAGGGGAGACATCTATTACATGACCTATCCTGCTGGCGGTGTCCCTGAGCATATGGCATATTCGACTGCTCCTTCGGTAGATGGCCCGTGGACATATCGAGGCCGTATCATGGATGAGGCTGAGAATGCTTTCACGATTCATGGCGGCGAGGTCGAGTACAAGGGAAGGAACTATATGTTCTATCATAACGGTGCCCTTCCGAACGGAGGCGGATTCCATCGCTCTGCATGTGTGGAGGAATTTACATACAATGAAGACGGAACCATTCCGTTCATCCCTTTCACAAAGAGCGGTCCGGAGCCGGTGGGAACACTCAATCCATATGAAAGGGTAGAAGCGGAGACTATGGCATCGTCATGGGGCGTGAAGACCGACAGGCTTGCCGGAAAGGACCATTATGTAACAAAGATCGATAACGGTGACTGGATCAAGGTGCGTGAAGTGGAATTCGGTGCTGCTTCACCTGAACATATGACCATCGAGGTCCTTAATTACAAGGCTTCCGGACTTGTGGAATTCTATCTTGATTCTCTAGGCGGCAATCCTTTTGCTTCGTTCAATGTGACTGCAGATCAGGTGATTACGATGGAGCTGCTTCGCCCGGTAACCGGCAGGCACGACGTGTATATCCTTTTCAGAGGTGGAGACGGACAGATGTTCGATTTCGATTGGTGGAAAGTAAATTAACCTGATTATCATGAAGAATCTTTTATTATTGTCAGTTGCACTGATTCTTTCTGTATCCTGTCAGAAAAAGGATCAGGTTGAAGAATTGTGGATAAAGAATGGCGAGAGAACGCTTTATGGCGTATTGAGCCGTCCGGCTGATGGAGCGAAGAAGCAGCCTGTGCTTATTGTATCGCATGGCTTTAACGGTACACATCATTTCGGAATGAATTATTTCCCTCTTCTTAATGAATTGGGGTATCAGTGCTTTGCCTTTGATTTTGCCTGCGGCTCTGTAAACAGCAGGAGTGACAACAATACGATGGAGATGTCCATCCTTGATGAATGTTCTGATCTTAAGGCAGTTGTAGAACATTTCAGGACGCAGCCGGATGTCGATCCGGACAGGATCGTGCTTTTAGGCGAGAGTCAGGGAGGTCTGGTGTCGGCATTGGTCGCTGATGAGATGTCTGAAGAGATCAGCAGACTTATCCTGATATTCCCAGCGTTGTGTATCCCTGACAACTGGAACAAGAGATACCAGACTGTGGAGGATATCCCAGATACTACCAGACTTTGGGACGTACCGATGGGACGCAGATTCTTTACCGAAATACGCGATCTTGATGTCTTTACCCGTATGGAAAGATTCGGCAAGCCGGTGATCATAATCCAGGGTGATCAGGATCCTGTTGTGTCCATTGATGATTCAAAGCGTGCGATAGGTCTGTATGACAATGCATCCCTTCATATCATTGAAGGAGCTGGGCATGGTTTCAAACCGGACGAATTTGATGAGTCGCTGGAACAGATAAAGAAGTTTCTGCTCTATAACAATGAGTAGAGCACGTATCCCCAGTGAGCGACTATAGCTGCGACAATGCCACCGATGGTGTGGGCAATGATGGCTTTTGAAGTAAGCTTGCGATAGCCGAGTGCATCAAGCATTGCCGTATGGGTGCTGAGGTATCCGCTCCAGCACATTCCGATTGCTGTAAATACTGCGATGGCGTTTCCGTCTATCCATCCGGCCGACATGAAGTTCGGAATTAGTCCGAGAGCCGCTCCTACAGCTCCGAGAGCTGTGATAGGGAAGGCGATGAGGTGAGGGTCGGTGAATCCGAAGAGCCATTTGAAAAGGAATTCAAGCTTTCCTCCTATCCAAGGAAGAAGGCTTGTTCCTTCATATGCACCTCCGGTATATTCTCCGTTTGCTCCCGGGCCGAACGTCAGCAGCATGACGAGAGTGGAAATTATGAGCACTCCCGGAATGATCGCGATACCTACGTCCACACCTGTGCGGCCTCCGTCAAGCAGAGAGTCAAGGATCCTCTGGAACATAGGTTTCTTTTCTTCCTCTACAGTCACCTCTTCTTTGACTTCGGCTATGCAGGCATCTTCTTCCTTATATTCCGGATAGGCCTTGAGGATGAAGCGCTGCATGATTCTTGTCGATACGATACATCCGCATACCGCTCCGAACAGGCCGATGAAAGGCTCTGCATAGAAGCCCTGGCCGATCATGAACACGATCACGAGCAGGCCCATTCCGAATGCCGTACCGAAGTTTGTGAGCGAAATGAACTGATACTTCTTGAAATATCTGCTGAACTGCTTGTCCTGTGCAAGCGAAATGATGGCAGGATTGTCTGAAAGGAAGGTCAGGATGGCTCCCAGGGCTGATACTCCGGGCAGATTGAACAAAGGCTTCATAAGAGGCCTGAGAAGCTTTTCAAGCAGGCTGACGACTCCGAATTCCACGAATATACGGCCGATGGCACCGGTTATCACGCAGATAGCCATGATGTAGAATACCGTGTTCAGCAGCAGGTCGTGCGCTGTGTTCATGAGAGTGTTGAGCATGTTTGCTGTTCCCATCTGCGAACCGAGGTAGGTGAACAGTCCGAATACGATGAGAAGACACCAGATTCCTGATGGAATGCGGCTGAAAAGCTTTTTCATGTGTGTTATTTATGCTTGATTTTCAATAGGTTCATTCTCCAGGTGACTCCCGCGTCGATGATGCTCTGCTTCGGCTGGAGCGCTCCTGCAGGCGAAGTGTTCACTCCGTCTGACCAGCAGTATGCGAGGTGGAGACGAAGATCTTTGGAATTCTTCATCGGGAAGTACTCGAGACCGCCGCCGACGCGCATGACTTCTGTGCCCGGAAGAACGGTCCAGTCGCCTTCCTCCTTGCATTTGTTGAAGTCATATGTTAAGTTGGCAAACACATTGAGGCTTTCGACAGGAGTCCACTGGAACTTGCACATGAAGGACATGTCCTTTCCGAAGAAGTCCTTGACATTGAGAGCCTTGTTCATGATGTCGATTTCCGCGAAGCAGTCTCCGAATGTGAAGCGGTTGCCGAGAGCGATGTAGTTGATGTATCTGTCAGGAACATATTCCATCATGTTGACAGACCAGATAGTGCTGAAGAATCCGTGGTTTCCGTACCATACGGCGTTGTAGGCGAACATTTCCTCATCGTTGATGTTGTGCTCGTTGCCTTTGAACGGACTTTCCGTGAACTGCAGCATGAACTTGTCCTTCTTGTCGTCAGTGGTGTATGACGAGCTGGCTCCGATCTTGAAGCAAGGGATGTTGCCCCAGAATTCTGAATATATATATAGGTCGATAGGAGCTACGTCATATTCGTATCCTCCGATTCCTACTACCAGCTTTCCTGCTGAAAAGCTCCAGTTCTTATGGGTGTAAGTGACGTTTATCCAGTCTGTTGCATCAAAGAATGAGATGACCTTGTTTGGTTTGTTGAGTCTCTGTCGGTATGAATATGTGAATCCCTGGCCGAGATCTCCGTCCATTCTTATGTTCAGGAACTTTCCTTTGAATCCGCTGTTGCTGTTGTTCTTTGTGCCCTGGAGATATTCCTGGGTGTAGTCAAGTCTTGCCTCGATCCTAAGGTTGACAAGTCCGTTGTCTTCCTGTGCGAAGATGCATGCAGAGGCGAAAAGGAGCAGTACTGTAATCAGTGTCTTTTTCATGGGTCAAGCATTCGATTTGCGCAAATGTATGAAAAATCCTTTTTATGATACAATTTTATAAGTAAAAAAATCATTTGTGATAGGTATAAATACGTTTCAGGTTTAATTTTGTATATCGAGATTTTTAACACTAAACTAAAGATATGATGAAAAGAATTTCTGCTATCGCCCTTACCCTTTTGATGGGCGCAGGTTCTGTCTTCGCTCAAGGCTTCTGGGGAAGAGGCCCGGTCGAGGACCCTACAGGGTACAAGGACACTTACAAGGACTATTTTACAGTCGGAGTAGCTGTCAACATGAGAAATGTGACTGATCCTGATCAGATCGCACTCATCAAGAAGAATTTCAACAGCATCACAGCCGAGAACGACATGAAGCCGGTTTCTCTCCAGCCTCGCGAAGGCGAGTGGAACTGGGAGAATGCCGACAAGATCGCAAACTTCTGCCGCGAGAACAATATTCCTCTCCGTGGCCACACTCTTTGCTGGCACAGCCAGTTCGCAGACTGGATGTTTGTGGATGAGAATGGAAATGATGTACCGAAGGAAGTGTTCTACGAGCGCCTCAGGACTCATATCCATACCGTTGTTAACCGCTACAAGGATATCGTTTATGCATGGGATGTCGTCAATGAGGCAATGGCGGACGGCGACGGCCGCAGGTCTCCATGGATGAGAGAGGAGCCTAGCCCATACCGTCAGTCAAGACATTTCAAGCTCTGCGGCGACGAGTTCATCGCAAAGGCTTTCGAGTTTGCTCATGAGGCTGACCCTGACGCTCTCCTTTTCTACAACGACTACAATGCCGCTACTCCAGCAAAACGTGACCGTATCTACAACATGGTCAAGAAGATGCAGGATGCAGGTGTTCCTATCCATGGTATCGGAATGCAGGGCCACTACAATATCTACGGCCCAAGCAACGAGGACATCGAGGCTGCGATCGTGAAGTATTCAGAGCTTGTGGACCATATCCATTTCACAGAGCTTGATATCCGTATCAATGAGGAAATGGGCGGACAGCTCCAGTTCAGCCGCGGTCAGGCAGGTGAGGTTCCCGGTTATATCAAGACTCTTCACGAGGCAAAGTATGCAGACCTCTTCAAGATCCTCCGCAGACATAAGGATGTGATCAAGAACGTTACTTTCTGGAACCTCAGCGATAAGGATTCATGGCTCGGCCAGAACAACTATCCGCTTCCTTTCGACAAGGAGTACAAGCCGAAGAACGTTTACCGTATTATCAAGAACTTCGATCCTGCTCTTGACAATGCAGAGATCAAGGAAGATTTCGTTCCTTCAGTAATGAACCAGCCAGGTCAGCAGTATCCTATGGTCAACTCACAGGGCTATGCACGTTTCCGCGTAGAGGCTCCACAGGCGAAGTCAGTCATCGTCAGCCTAGGTCTCGGAGGACAGGGCGGTACAGTTCTCCATAAGAATGCGGAAGGCGTATGGGAAGGAACAACCGGCGGTCCTATGGATGAGGGATTCCACTACTATCACCTTACAATCGACGGCGGCGTTGTAAATGACCCTGGTGCAAAGAATTATTATGGTTCGGTACGTTGGGAAAGCGGTATCGAGATTCCGGCACACGATCAGGACTTCTATCAGGTGAAGGACGTACCTCACGGACAGGTCGTTCAGGTTCTTTTCCCATCACCTAGCACAGATCAGACACGTACAGCATACGTTTACCTCCCTCCACAGTACAACGGAAAAAAGAAGTTCCCTGTTCTTTATCTTCAGCATGGCTGGGGTGAGGATGAGACAGCATGGAGCCGTCAGGGACATGCAAACCTCATCATGGACAACATGATCGCAGCAGGCGAGTGCGAGCCATTCATCATCGTAATGACCTACGGTATGACAAATGACGTGAAGTTCGGCGGCCTCGGCGGATTCAACTTCAAGGATTTCGAGACAGTTCTCGTTGACGAGCTTGTTCCTTACATCGATGCAAACTTCAAGACCATCGCAAAGAAGGACTACCGCGCTATGGCAGGTCTTTCAATGGGCGGTATGGAGACAAGAAACATCACTCTCGCTCGTCCGGAGGTATTCGGTTACTATGGTCTCCTCTCAGGTGGCGTCTATACACCGGAGGACATCAAGGATCCGAATCAGGTGAAGGGTATCTTCATCAGCTGCGGCGGCAAGGAAGGTCCGGACCGCATCATGCAGGCAGCCCAGGCTCTTCAGGAGGCAGGCTTCAATGCAAAGGGTTACGTTTCTCCTGGAACAGGCCATGAGTTCCTTACATGGCGCCGTTCACTCCGCGAAATGGCTCCGATGCTTTTCAGGAAATAAACATCCTATGAAACAACTGCGTTTTCGTCGATATGACCGTAAATCCATGGCCATATCGACGAAATTTAATATTTTTACTGAATAAATCATAATCATCCGTAATCATGAAAAGAATTCTCTTCATTCTGATTTCATTGCTCCTTATGGCATCTTCTGCTGATGCCCAGCCCGGAAAGATCCGTCTCCCGAAGCTTATCAGCGACAAGATGGTCCTTCAGCGCGATGTCGAACTTGATATCTGGGGATGGGCAGATCCCGGCACATGGGTTACCGTACGATTCAACGGCAGCTATTATGAGACCATGACGGGGGATGACGGCAGATGGACGGTCACTCTTCCGCCACAGCCGGCCGGTGGTCCATATATCATGGAAGTGAACGAGATTTCGATCCGTGATATTCTTGTCGGGGATGTCTGGCTCTGTTCGGGCCAGTCAAATCAGGAGACTCCTATCCACAGGCTTGTGGAAATGTTCCCCGAGATCGATCTTTCCAACAATAATATGATCCGTCATTACAAGGTTCCTACACAGGATTCGAAGGAGTCTCTTCAGGAAGAGATCGCGGGTAATGCGAAGTGGCAGTCGGGAGTCGCATCTGAGGTGATGAACTGGACTGCATTGGCATATTTCTATGCACAGGAAGCTTATGCAAAGACCGGAGTTCCGCAGGGAATGCTTGTTTCCAGCCTTGGCGGCTCTGCTATCGAAAGCTGGGTAAGTCAGGAACATCTCAAGGATTTCCCTAGACTGCTGCTTGATAAGGAGGCTGTAAGGCTGATGGATGAGGCTATGGCCGACAAGGGTCAGGGAAAATGGAATCTTGCTGATTGGGATGATTCTCAATGGGATACCATGGAGATGCCTGGCACATGGCGTGAGAACGGACTGAATGTGCGTGGAACAGTATGGATGCGCAAGGATTTCGAGGTTCCGGAGGAAATGGCTGGAAGACATGCGAGATTGAGCATGGGTACTCTTGTCCACAATGATCAGGTATATGTGAACGGAGTCTTTGTGGGAAGCACAGGCTACGAGTATCCTCCGCGCCGTTATCATATTCCTGCAGGTGTGCTCAAGGCGGGTAAGAATACGATTGCCGTAAGGCTCAATGCGCCTGGCGGCAATGGTGAGTTCGTCAAGGACAAGCCGTACAAGGTGATCGGTGATGCAGCTGAAATCGACCTTACAGGTACATGGAAATATAAGGTCGGAACTGATATTAGCGATGCTGCCCCATACCGCGAACGCCTCAGGAACCGTAATGATGCAGGTTCTGGCCTATATAACGGAATGATCTGGCCGATAAGGAATTACAAGGTGAGGGGCGCGATCTGGTATCAGGGTGAAAGCAATGCCGGAAGAGCGCATGAATATGGCGCTATGATGTCATCTCTGATTGACGGATGGCGTGAGTTATGGGAGATGCCTGACATGCCGTTCCTTCTTGTACAGCTTCCTAATTTCATGCAGAAGCATGACCAGCCGACTGACAGCGGATGGGCCAGGATCCGTGAGGCACAGCTTCAGACTTTCAAGACCGTGCCTAATACAGCTCTCGCCGTGACTTATGACGTAGGTGAATGGAATGATATCCATCCATTGAACAAGAAGGCTGTCGCTCAAAGACTTTTCCTTGCCGCACGCAAGCTCGTATATGGCGAAAAGATTACCGCTTCCGGTCCTGTCTACAAGGATATGACTGTGAGCGGGGACAAGATCATCCTTTCATTTACTGAAACCGGACGCGGCCTCATGGCCAAGGGCGGTGAACTTAAGGGTTTTGCCATTGCCGGCGAAGACGGCCGTTTCGTATGGGCTGATGCCGTGATCAAAGGAAAGACCGTGGTAGTCAGCAGCAAAGAAGTGGCGAAGCCGGTCGCTGTCCGCTATGCATGGTGTGACAACCCTGAAGGCGCCAATCTCTGCAATAAGGACGGGCTTCTGGCCTCGCCATTCAGAACTGACAGCTGGTAATCAGAATCCAGCCCAGAACTTGACCCAGTATTCTCCTTCCATCTCTTTCCAGGTCTCTACAGCCTGATCATATACATATTCCGTATATGCATTGAGGACGGCAGGGGAGACTGCGGCCTGTGGTATACCGTTCACTGCGTTTTCTTCATGCTTGAGAATCTTCTCGTTAAAACCGTCCTTTGTGCTCTGCCACTGGATGGTCGCCAGTCTGTTGGCTCTTCTGAACTGCCAGAGGATACAGTCCGGATAGTAGGTCTTCTGTCCGCAGATGCTGAATGATTCAGGAAGCTCGGTCGTGCCGCAGAATATCGGGATTCGCGGGCTCTGGCCTGGGTTGTCCACAGAGAACCAGCATATGCCTCCGACTTCGTCAGGAAGCCAGTTCCTGAGCTGGGTGACATGGGAATAAGCGCACCATGCGACTGCGACTGTCCTTCTGAATTCCACGCTTTCCGGAGCGATCGTATTGAGCGTCCGCAGCTCGGTAGTTGTCAGCCATGGATTTGCGATCGGGCTCTTCACGGTGTCGGCAGGATGGTCCTCAGCTTCAGGGCGCCATGTCAGGATGTTCTTTGTCATGTCGAAATCCGTTCCCTCGTATGTTTCGCGAAGCATTGCCATAACATCGCGCACATCCACCTTTTTCTCCGGTTTTACCGAGAAAGGTAGTTCATCCATCTCATATGTAAGACCGAGAGACGGAGCGAAATGATTGAGAATGAAGTACTCACGGTCATTGAAGTTCTTTCCTTTCGCATAGTCGGTGTTGAAGGCCTTCCAGAAAATGAATGTGCCTTTTCCGTCCCATAGCCCGTTGTCCTTTGCGACCTGCTCCACATTGTCCGATGCCATGAAATTGTCCTTGTCGCGACGCTTCATCTTTCCGATGCGGGGGATGTTGGCGGAAACGGCAATCTCGTCATCGGGAACACGCTGGGCTACCCATGCCGCACCGATCCTGTCCTTTCCAATTCCAACGATCTCGAACTGCCAGACCTCGTTCTTGTCAGCTATGGTAAGACATTCTCCGCCGTCTCCATATCCATACTGTTCGGCAAGTGAACCCATCAGACGGATCGCATCCCTTGCATTGTCGCATCTTTGAAGAGCGACTCTCTGGAGCTCCTCGATGGTGAACCATCCTTCCGGATTGATGAGGTCTTCCGGTCCGGTGAAGGTGGTCTCGCCGATTGCCAGCTGCTTTTCGTTCATGCATGGGTAGGCGGTGTTAAGGTACGCATATGTATGTGCGGCCTGGGGAATCTCACCCATGACCTTGACCCCTGTCGTGTCACCTCGGAATGCGGTATGCATCGTTCCGCGAAGTACCTGATGCATGCTTCCCGGTTCGTGGTCGGCGGCAGGCTCCATATATGACCATGTGCGGTATCTGCCGTCGCAGGTGTGTGACGTGATGACCGAACCGTCAGCTGATGCCAGACGGCCGACCATGATGCTGGTGCAGCTCTGTCCGTTGAATTCCGTTTCCTGTGCCGTCAGGGTAAAGCTGACGAGCAGAGTAAGAAGAAATAATGTCTTTTTCATGCTTTATCTGTTTTTGCCGAAAGTTAGCAATTATTGGCTATATTTGCGTACTTTATTGAAACCATTTGAATATGCCATCTGTAGATAATGCCTATAAGTTAAGGAATCAGGAGTTCCTTCAGGAATATGCCCAGAAGCCTGGCGTGAAGATAATGTTCAACGGAGTCATGTACCGCGAACTATCCAAGGGAAACGGTCCCAAGCCCTCTCCGAAAAGCTTCGTGACAGTACATTATGTCGGCAAGCTGATCAACGGCAAGGTCTTCGACCAGACCCAGAAAGGCAGGCCGGCGACTTTCCGTCTCAATGAACTCATAACCGGCTGGATCACAGCCTTGAGGGAGATGCCGTGCGGTTCAAGATGGGAGATCGTGATTCCGTACAATCTGGGATATGGCTCACGTCCTGCCGGTGCCATCAAGGCATTCTCTACACTCATATTCGATATAACCCTTCTTGATATACGCTGACAAACATGATACTTAAATTTGACGAGATCCCTATGGTCCATCTTCCTGAATTCAAGGGAGGGGAGAAGGAACTGGCCGCCAATATGTTCTTCGACGGCACCAACCGTATTTTCCGTGGCTGCCTGGTTCCGGGCGCATCTATCGGCTTCCATACCCATGAAGACAGCTGCGAGGTCATTCATGTCGTGAGCGGAGAAGGTTTTCTCCTTGAGGATGGCAAGGAGAACAAGGTCATTCCGGGGGATTGCCTCTATTGTCCGAAAGGCTGCTCGCACAGTCTCATGAATCCTGCTGATTCTGCAGAGGATCTCATCTTCCTTGCTACAGTCTGCCAATGCTGAACTTGTAGATTTCAATCATAATCTTGCAATAATTGAACATCGTATGGGATTGGCCCATTCATGACTTTTCATGGTGAAATAAATATTTATCTTTGTAATACAAGATAATATTGTTTGCTATGAAAAAGGTATTCTTTGGCTTGATCGGCCTGATGATCGCTTTTAATGCTGTGGCGGAAGACAGGAAATTCTCCAGCCCGGACGGTAGGATAGAGGTGACCGTTTCTGATTCGGACGGGACTCCAGACTATAGCGTGACATATGACGGAAACGTATTCATTCTTCCGTCTCCTCTCGGACTCAATACAAGCATGGGTGAGTATATGTCAGGCATGACCATGCTTCCGGAAAAAGAGGCTCCAAGACTTATTGAGGAACAATACAGCCTGAAGACCATCAAGCAGAGCCAGGTCGACTACAAGGCAGTCGAGGCCGTATTCACATTCGCAAAGGATGAGAGACCTGTCTATGATGTGATCTTCCGTGTTTCAGACCGTGACGTCGCTTTCAGATACAGGTTGTACCCGCGCAGAAACACACTTTCATGTGTGATCTTCAGCGAAGCTACCGGATTCCAGCTTCCGCAGACGGCAACTGCATTCCTCTGCCCGCAGGTAAAGCCGGGCGGCGGATTTGCCGGTACATATCCTAGCTATGAGACAGGCTACAGCCTTGACGAACCTGTCGGAAAGAACGGCTGGGGAGAAGGCTATACATTCCCATGCCTTTTCAGGAACGAGGACAAGGGGTGGATCCTTATATCTGAGACCGGTGTAAGCAGCGCATATTGCGCAAGCCGCCTTATGGGAGAGCCAGACGGACTCTATACCATCGGATACCCGCAGGAAGGCGAGAATAACGGTAACGGTTCTGCTGCGCCGGGAATACCATTGCCTGGCATGACTCCTTGGCGTACCATCACTCTTGGAAATTCACTCGCTCCGATCATGGAGACTACCGTTCCGTTCGACCTTGTGGAGCCTTTGTATGAGGCATCCAAGGAGTATGTCTATGGACCGGGATCATGGAGCTGGATCATCGGAATGGATCCGAGCACTAATTATGACGAGCAGAAGAGATATATCGATTTCACAGCAGAAATGGGATACAGGACTGTTCTCGTCGATGCACTTTGGGACACCCAGATCGGCAGAGACAGGATTGCAGAGCTTGCTGAATACGCTGCAGGCAAAGGCGTAGCCCTTTATCTGTGGTATAACTCTAACGGTTACTGGAATCATGCCCCTCAGGGCCCGAAGGGTATCATGGATAATACTATCGCCCGCCGCCGCGAGATGAAATGGATGCAGAGCATCGGCATCAGGGGAATCAAGGTCGATTTCTTCGGCGGTGACAAGCAGGAGACCATGAAGCTCTATGAGGACATCCTCGCAGATGCCAACGATTATGGCATTCTCTGCGTCTTCCATGGATGTACATTGCCACGTGGCTGGGAAAGGATGTATCCTAACTATGCTTCAAGCGAGGCTGTGCTTGCCAGTGAAAACCTGCATTTCTCGCAGGGAGCCTGCGATAACGAGGCCTTCAACGCATGTATCCATCCGTTCATCCGCAATACTGTCGGAAGCATGGACTTCGGCGGCAGTGCCCTGAACAAGTATTACAACGCTGACAATGCTCCGAGAGGAAGCGTACGACGCACATCTGATGTTTTTGCCCTTGCGACTGCGGTCATGTTCCAGAGTCCGGTACAGCATTTCGCGCTCGCTCCGAACAACCTGACTGATGCTCCCGCATGGGCCATCGATTTCATGAAGAATGTTCCTACTCTTTGGGATGAGGTCCGCTTCATCGACGGATACCCTGGAAAATACGTCATCATGGCGCGCCGTCATGCAGACAAGTGGTTTGTTGTCGGAATCAATGCGCAGAAGGAGACTGTAAAGGTGAAGCTCGAGCTTCCTATGTTCAATGCCGGCGATAGGGTACGTCTGTATACAGATGATGCCGGACTCAATGGTTCGGCATCTGAAATCAAGGTCAATAAGAAGCGTCGCTTCGATCTTGAAATCCCTTGCAACGGCGGAGTCGTGATCGAAACTCTCTGATTGTCAGGACTCCCAGTGGAATGGGGCGAATTCTGATGACGGATCACGCCATGACGGTTTGCGCAGCGAGTAGATGATGAATGGTATGATGACCATTATCACGCATCCTGCTATCAGGACCGCATACCAGACCGTGCTGCTGCCTGTGTTGATCTGTCCCGGTGGAATGAAGCTCAGCACGAATGCCAGGAGCGAACCGCAAAAGCCTGTAACGCCAAGAATCCACATCAGAGCATTGCCTTTGCCAAGACGGAACGGGCGTTGAGCCGTTTTCATCTTGTACCGCAATGTTATCGCAGCAGCAAACATCAGCATGTACATTATAAGGTAAAGCAGGATGGTGAGCTGCGACAGGATCTGGTAGAAGGACTGCACGGAAGGCATTACCACGAACAGAAGCGAGAGCAGGGTCACTATTCCTCCCTGTACCAGCAGGATGTTCCGCTGCACTCCGTGACTGTTGCTTTTCTGGAAGAAAGGAGGCAGGTAGCCTGCCTTTCCGACAGTGAAGATACCCTTTGAAGGGCCTGCAACCCATGTGAGCACGCTTGCCAGTACTCCGAGCATGAGGGCTACAGCTATCACAGGACCTGCCCATGGGATATGGAAGTACCTGAAGAAGTTGTCGAAACCGATGAGCAGAGACTGGGTCAGGTTGATGTCCTTTGCCGGAATTATGACTCCAAGGGCGAATGTTCCCAATACGAATATGCATACCGTCGCGAGCGATCCTATGATTATGGCCTTGGGATAGTTTCGCGACGGATTGTTTACATCCATCACGTGAACGCCCATCATTTCCATACCCGCATAGAACAGGAAGATGCTGCTTGCCAGTACAAGATTGTCAAGTTTGGTGAGGTCCGGAATGAAGCTCTGGCTCATGTCCATATAATTGTGTCCTCCCGTAGCTATGTATATGATACCCAGTACTATAAGTAGTCCTGCCGGGATGATCGTTCCGATGAGACCGCCCCATTTGCTTATCTTTCCGACCCATCCAATTCCTTTCATCGCAATGAAGGTCGCTGCCCAGTAAATGGCAAGAACTGTGACGAGAGTGAATATCTTGTTCGAGGCAAGCACGGCATCAGAAGCTCCGTTCAGACCGATGTATGCGAATGAGACCGCTCCGAAGGTCAGGACAGTAGGATACCATATTGTCGACTCTATCCATTGCAGCCATATGGCCAGAAATCCGGCCCGTGGACCGAAAGCCTCTCCGACCCAGCGGAAGACTCCGCCTTGCTTGTCGGAGAACATGGCTGCCAGCTCGGCTGCCACCATAGCCGTCGGAATGAGAAACACTATCGCCGCGAACAGGTAATAGAATGCAGATGACAGTCCGTATATGGCCTCCGATGGCAGTCCTCGGAGGCTCACTACTGCTGTTATATTCATGATTGCGAGCGTAGCCACACTTAATTTGACCGCTGTACCCGCGTTTCCTTTCTGTGTCTTCATAGCTAGCGGATTTAATGTGTGAATACGTGCCCCTTATGCTTCTTTCCGTCGTTGACCTCAATTCTTGACGCAGTAGGATATTCCAGTTTCTCAAGTTCTGCGACAGCATTCCTGATGTCTCCGATGAGCATGTCCGCCATATCGCGCGACATTCCCTGCCGCACAACAATCCTCATTACGACCATATCTTCGATGTCCTTCGGCATCGTATATGCCGGAACCATCCATCCGCTCTGCATCAGCTTGTCCTGAAGGTCAAAGAGAGTCCATTTTGCCTTCTTTTCGTATTCCGGCTTCATCATCCATATGAAGAGGGGATTGTCGAGCTTGTCTGCATAATTCATGAAGCAGTCCATCTCACCGATCTTTTCATGGCAATATTCCGCTATGGCCATGGATTCGGAATGTACTTCCCTGTATCCTTCCATTCCGAGGTGGATGAAATTGTAGTATTGTGCCAGAATCTGTGCTGCCGGGCGTGAGAAATTCAGGCCGACCTGGGTGATGCTAGCCCCTAAATAATTGACGCTGAATGACATCTCTTTCGGCAGATACTGCTTGTCTTTCCATACCACCCATCCCAGGCCGGGATATACGAGCCCGTATTTATGACCTGATGTCGATATCGAGAGAACCCATTTCAGCCTGAAGTCCCATTTCTTGTCCGGATTCAGGAATGGCAGAATAAAGCCTCCCGATGCGGCATCCACATGTATCGGTATATCATAGCCGGTGATCCTGTTGTACTGTTCGAGGGCGTCATTGAGAGCTTCTACATCATCGTTCATACCTGTCCATGTCACGCCTTCGATAGGTACGATGCAGATAGTGTTCTCATCGCACATCTCTATGGCAGTCTCAATGTCGAGTGTCGGGTGTTTCCGTGAGACAGGTACAGTACGTAATTCAATCTGCCACAGCTGGCAGAACTTCTCCCATACTACCTGATATGCCGAACTCATGATCAGATTCGGTTTGTCATATGGCTTGCCTGCTGCTTTCCTTCGTTCGCGCCATCGTATCCATGCCGCGACTCCGCCAAGCATGCATGCCTCTGAAGATCCGATGCCGACCGCACCGGTCTTCCATTCGTTCTGTTCTGGTGAATTCCACATGTTTGCGACCATGTTGATGCATCTCCCGCACATGACTGCGACACGTGGATATTCCGTCTCGTCGATGTAGTTTATTCCTACGGCCTCGTTCATCAGTCTTGTGCCGTAGTCGTCCATATATGTTGTGACGAAAGTTGCCAGATTCAGCCTAGGCTGTGTCTGGGGGAATGTTTCGTCCTTGACTGTCTGATATGCCTTTTCAGCCGATGTTCCATGTTCCGGAATGAATTCCGTCGGAGCCGGCTCCTGAAGATTATAAAGTTTTCCGTCCATAGCTTATAATAATTAAAAATTAACAACTATGGACGGAATCTCACAAAATGTGCCATGCAAGCCCGTAGACTGCATGTAATCGTTTCAGTTACCTGGCAATCTTGATAGCTTTTTTCAGAAGTGCCTTTGAAGGAACTGCCGGAAGGTCATTTGGAACGAGATACCAGCGTACTGTCCAGCTGACCTCTTCACCAGGCTGCAAGGTGGTATATGCTCCCTGCTCCTCGATCTCTACGAATGTCTTGCCTGGATTTGCAAAGATCTGGATCTCTGCTTCAGCCGGAGCTGGTTCAGATGCCTTGAGGTCAGGGAAAGTCTTTACAAAGAGAAGTCCCTTGTCGCTGAATGCAAGCCATCCTTTGCCGTCTGCATTGATCTTGCGGTTGACACGTGCCTCATCTAATGTATACCATGCAGCTTTCTTTGTAAACTCGAACGGAAGGCCTTCCATGTTGTTCGCCGGCACAGCTTCCTTTGCATCGAAGAATAGTATGCCACCGTTAGGTACGCGTGAAATCTCCCAAGGTGCAACCTTACGTGTCTGGTCTGATCCGTTGATGATGGTATATGTGATGACGAAGGCATTGTCTTTAGGATCTACAGCAAATACCTTTCTTATCCTGTAGCCGAAGCGTTCGGACTTCTGACCGTTCAGGACGAGAGTGCCGGAAACAATCTCCGCTTCAAACGGATTCCTGTCGTATTCCGGAACCGGAGGCCAGTTCCATTCCGACTGCGGGCTTGTCCAGAATGTGCTTCCGAACGAATTCGGGAACCGTGTCTGTGACAGGATCTCTGTGTCGGCATGCCTGAATGAAATGATCTTGCCTCCGCGCTGTGCGTCGACCGTCATTGTCACCTCGCCGTTTGTGAGGGTGTATCTGCCTTCTTCCGTCTTTACCGGAGTCTGGGCATAAAGGTTCAATCCAGCCAATGAAAGGCTGACTGCGATGACTGTAATGATTCTTTTCATGACAATTCTGTGTTATGATTACAAATATATCCTAATTAATTATGTCTTCATAGCAATATTGAAGCAAATGCTTTCGAAAAACATTTGTTGTCCTTGATGTTTCTTCCGATTTAATTGTATTTTTGTAATCGTTTAGTATCACAATCAGATGGACTATAAAAGAATAATGGAAGATATCTATCAGGAGATTCTTCCTTTCGCATCCAAGGGAAAGCAGGCGGATTATATACCGGCTTTGGCAAAAGTGAATCCCGACCAGTTCGGAATGTGCCTTGAGACAGTCTCCGGAGAGGTCTATCCTTTCCGTCAGGCTGATACGCGTTTCTCTATTCAGAGTATCACGAAGGTATTTGCCCTGGCCATGTCGCTGTCGCTCAAGGGCGAGGCTTTATGGAAGCGTGTTGGAAAGGAACCGTCTGGAACTTCCTTCAATTCGCTCGTCCAGCTTGAAGTCGAGAAGGGCATTCCCCGTAATCCGTTCATCAATGCCGGAGCCATCGTGATTGCGGACATATTGATGACGGAACTTGATGATCCGGAAAAGGAATTCCTTGATTTCATCCGTGCGCTTGCCGGGAACGATACCATAGATTATAATATGGAGGTGGCATTGTCGGAGCGTGAGAAAGGATATCTGAATGCTGCGATCGCCAATATGCTGAAATATCATGGCACGATAGATAATGATATCGAAGATGTGCTGATGTTCTATTTCAAGATGTGCTCGGTGGAAATGACGTGCAGGGAACTCGCATCTGCGTTCATTGCGTTCACGAATGCCTGTCCTTTCGATTTTGCAGGGTATAAGTTGAGTCCATCGCAGATCAAGAGAATGAATGCCGTGATGCAGACTTGCGGCTTTTACGATGAGGCAGGAGAGTTCTCGTATCTGGTCGGACTGCCTGGAAAGAGCGGCGTCGGCGGTGGCATAGTTGCCATATATCCAATGCGTTACGCTGTTGCAGTATGGAGTCCCAGATTGAATTCGAAAGGCAATTCGGTCATGGGAATGAAAGCTCTTGAACTGCTTACGACAGCAACGCAGGAATCTATCTTCTAGATTGATTTCAATTCGTCGGATTTGGGATAAACTTATTGTTTGAAATTTGATGTATGTAAAAATATTGAATCCGTAAATTTGGGCCACCCTAAATTTACAGATTCGATATTTATATACCTGATTTGTTGAAAATTGTAAATATTAGGTATTTTGTTCATATGCGATTTTTAACCGTTCGTCGGAGTTGTATGGAACGGTTATTGATAATGTCTGAAAAAGCAGTACCTTTGCATTCGAGTTGATCAGAGAGTTATTCTGAAACTCTCACAACTTATTGGTTATTAGTTTTAGTGTTATTAATT
>JAFTWQ010000065.1 GCA_017465225.1 Bacteroidales bacterium | reverse complement strand
TACCGAGCCTACCGACATGCGCAAGAGCTTCCATATGCTGAGCGGCATCGTCAACAACCGGATGTCAGCAGATCTGCGCAACGGAGACGTGTTCATCTTCGTCAACAAGAACCGCAACCGCATCAAGCTTCTGCGTAAAGAACCTGGAGGTCTTGTGATCTATGCGATGATGCTTGACTATGGTCGTCTCCGTTTGCCTTCAGTTGAGCAGGGAGCCATCAGTCGGGCACTTGAATGGCGTGACCTGTCCGGTATGATACGCCATGTGATAGAAGATCCGAACTACCGTTTGCGATGCCTGCGAAGCGGTGTCAAAATCTACTGAAAAGATAGAAGAAAAACGGCTTTACACTTGCATGTGTGGCTGTTTTTTCGTATCTTGTAGTCAGAAACAGAGGCACAGGATGACACTGGAAGAACGCATAAGGCAGCTAGAAGAGAGGAATGCGGAGCTAGAAAAAAGACTCGCAGACAAGGACAGCCGTATCGCTGACCTCGACCGCAAGATAGTGTCAAAGGACAACCGCATCGCCTACCTGGAGCAACAGCTCTATGGCAGCCGCTCGGAAAAGCGTCTCCCAATAAATCCTGATGCCCTTCAACTCAGTCTGTTCTCGGCAGAGATTGACGCTCAGGAACAGCAACGTCTTGATGCAGCAATCGCCAAGGATGAGGAAAGGCGTGAAAAGCTTCTCAAGGTAGATGGTTACGAGCGCAAGGTCCGCAAGCCGATTGACACATCAAAGTTGGAAGTCCATGAGGAACACATATATCCAGACGGTATCAATCCTGATGACTATAACGAAGTGGAGCCGCTCATTACTGAAAGTCTTGTCCTGGTCCCTCAGAAGATGTACATCCGCAGAATCGTACGCCACAAGTATGTCTTGAAGACATTTCTTCAGCAGGCTGATCCGGAACGTCAGGTCTTCGAAGTTGCTGCCTTGCCTCCTGCTCCCATCCACAAGTGTATGGCGTCAGAGTCCGTTCTTGCAGACATCCTGGTTCAGAAGTTCGTATATCACCTTCCGTTCTACAGAGTCATACAGAAATATCGCGAGATGGGAGTCACGGTCAGTGACTCAACACTGGGTGGATGGTATGCGGCGGTATGCGAGAAGTTGAAAGTCCTGTATGACAAGCTGAAGTCAGACATCCTGTCATGCCCATATATACAAGTTGATGAAAGCACGATTCCCGTCATTGACAACGAAAAATCAAAGACGAGGAAGGGATACATGTGGTGTGTCAGGGATGCATCAGGTTCAGGTGTGTTCTTCCATTACGATATGGGTTCTCGAGGCACTCAGGTAGCGATGTCATTGCTGAAGGACTACCAGGGAGCGATCCAGAGCGACGGCTATGATGTGTACAACAAGTTCACAGGTATGGAGGGCAAGACCATGCTGGGCTGCTGGGCTCATGCAAGACGCAAGTTCGTGGAAGCTATGAAGGAGAATGAGAGGCTTGCTTCTGAGGCCTTGGTGTATATCGGCGACCTGTATCATGTTGAGACCCTTGCAGCCGATCTTGACGATGAAGAACGTATGCAGATGCGAAGGGAGAAGTCCTATCCTCAGATCCGCAAGTTCGAGGAGTGGATGCAGGCCAAGTACTTCGACCCATCGATAGGACCGCTGATGAGGACAGCCATAGAATACACCTTCAAGAGACTGCCGAAACTGTCCATGTATGTAACAAACGGAAGCTGGAACATCGACAACAATGGAGTGGAGAATGCAATCAGACCGCTGGCCATAGGTCGAAAGAACTATCTCTTCTGTGGCAGCGATGCATCTGCTGTACGAGCCTCTATGATCTACTCGTTCATCGCAACTTGCAAAGCTAATGGCGTCGAACCAAGAGAATGGTTCGAGGATGTAATCAGACGAATCCCAGAATACGAGAATGGCAGATCTGATGTCACTCATCTGCTTCCCAAGAACTGGAAACGCAACTTCAACGACTGTAATCAACGTTAATCAACTTTGAGTAAAGTCAAACGACTTCAATAAAGTTATCCCGACTTTGATCAACTTCATCAGAGTCGGGATAACTTTATAAACTTTGCAAGATGCACTTTACTGGAAGCTTAC
>JAFTWQ010000022.1 GCA_017465225.1 Bacteroidales bacterium | reverse complement strand
GTAAGGCCTGAAATATCAGTAATCTGCTTTGATTTTACCCACTTTCCTTCTTCAGGAATTGGAGCCGGACCGTGGTTAGGTCCCTTCTTTACGCAGCACATCTGCTGCACTTCGTGTGAATAAACCATAATAGTACTATAAATTAGTTTTAAAACGTAACTTTCGTTCAGATCCCTCGTCAAGCTCGGGATGACAGGTCCCCGATCAGGCCGGGGATGACTTCCGTCAATGTCGGGATGACATAGCAATCGTGCAAATATAATAAAAAAACAAATACGCGCTACATGCTTTCGATGACTTTGCGATTTATCGCACTCAATCTGTCCATATCGAGCTTCACCACCTTGCGGTCATATGTCATGAGTCCGTTCACCTCGATCTCCACATCGGTGGTCTGCGTGTAGATTGCTCCGGCAAAGCCGTCATCGATAAGGTCAATCAGCTGACCTGCATACTTTTCATATGTGTCAAGCACTTCATCAGCGCTCTTGAACTGCACATATCCCCAGTTACGGTCAGGTTGCCAGAGATGTCCCTCTACAGGCCATCCGATGCCGCCGTATTCGCCAAGGACATTTACATAATCGGCGTCATACAGATACATCTGCGGATCAGGATAATTGTGAAGGTCAAGGATATCACCCGAGCAACGGACGAAATTTCCGCCTGACGCATAATTGATCAGACGGGACGGATCCTGCTCACGTGTGAACTTCACCACCTCTTCGGTATCGAACTGGCCCCATGCCTCGTTGAAAGGCACCCATGTCACTATGCAAGGGAAGCCCTTGAATGCAGCGATGATCTCGCCCCACTCCTTATAGTAGTTAGCCTTTCCCTCTTCGGTCACCGGCGTGTCCGTACCGTTGTCATATGTCCTGTTGTCCCATACGTTCGTGCTGTTGTCCGCTATGCTCGGCATGTCCTGCCATACGAGCATACCGAGACGGTCGCAATGCCAGTACCAGCGCGCAGGCTCCACCTTCACATGCTTACGTATCATATTGAATCCCATCTCCTTGGTCTTCTCGATATCGAATGCAAGTGCCTCATCAGAAGGAGCGGTGTAAAGACCGTCCGGCCACCATCCCTGATCGAGAGGTCCATACTGGAACAAAGGTTCATTATTAAGACACATGCGCTTATGTCCCGACGCATCTTCAGCATATGAGATCTTCCTCATGGCAGCATATCCGTCCACCAGATCGATTGTTTCACCATCACGCACGACCCTTATCTTCAGGCCGTAAAGATATGGATCCGACGGAGACCAGAGCTTCATCTCCGGCACGGCAAGAGCCACTTCCCTGCCCTCCGCCTTCGCAACAGGAATGTCCCCATCATAAAGCACGGCCTCGCACACATCTCCCTCGGCGAGATCGGCATCGATCGAAACATTCAGCACGCCTTTATCTATATCAGCAGCAGCCACATACGAGTTCACATGAGACTCCGGAACAGGCTCCATCCATACAGTCTGCCAGATTCCAGTCACAGCCGTATACCATATGCCTCCCGGCTCGGAAACCTGCTTTCCGCGAGGCTGGAACCATTTGTCCGTACGGTCCGTCACCTTGACCTTCAGTTCATGACTGTCCTTTTCATTCAGCACATCCGTGATATCAAACGAGAACGGAGCATATCCTCCTGTGTGCTCGCCCACAAGCTGCTCATCCACAAACACTTCAGCCTTCCAGTCCACAGCACCGAAATTCAGCATTATCCTCTGTCCGGTCCAGTTTTCCGGCACATAGAACTCTCTCTCATACCACAAAGCCTCATCCTCTGCCACCGCGCGTCCAACTCCCGAAAGCGCGGATTCCACTGCGAAAGGCACAAGGATATTTCCATCCATCTTCTCCGGCTCTGTTTCAGCCGGAACTATAGCATATTTCCAGAGGCCGTTGAGATTAAGCCATTCGGGACGTTCCATCTGCGGACGCGGATATTCCTGAAGAACTTCGGAAGGGTCAAGATTTTCACCCCATACGGTCATGATGCGGTCTCCTGCCGGAGCCCAGTCGCCATTAGTCCCTGTATTGCAGGACATTATGGCCAATGCAGCATAGAAGGCTGCAAGAAATGATTTCAGTTTCATATGAGAATCAGTTGGTATGTCGGTAAAGTTAGTGATTTTTATCGGGGAATTCTGCATAATAATGGTTATATTTGCATGGATATGAAATTTCAGATTGATTCGGAATACAAGCCTTCCGGCGACCAGCCGGCGGCGATAAAAGGCATATGCGAAGCGTTGAATGACGGAGTTGACGCCGTCACTCTGCTCGGTGTGACCGGTTCGGGAAAGACATTCACGATGGCCAACGTCATCGAGAAGCTCCAAAGGCCGGCACTCATACTCAGTCACAACAAGACACTTGCGTACCAGCTGTACAGCGAATTCAAGACATTCTTCCCAAAGAATGCCGTGGAATATTTCGTATCCTACTACGACTATTATCAGCCGGAAGCCTATCTTCCTGTCACCGACACATACATCGAGAAGGACCTCAGCATTGATGACGAGATCGAAAAGATGCGTCTCAGCGCGGCCTCGTCTCTGCTTTCCGGCAGACGTGATGTGATCGTGGTATCCAGCGTCTCGTGCCTCTACGGCATCGGAAACCCTGCCGATTTCCATGAACAGACAGTGACGGTAAAACGTGGAGAACAGCGGAGCATGACGCGACTCCTCTATCAGCTTGTGGATGCTTTGTATTCACGTACCGAGACTGACTTCAAGAGGGGTACATTCAGAGTACGTGGAGACACTGTCGACATCTGCATCGGCTATGGAGAGAACGCCGTGCGCATCGAGTTCTTCGGCGACGAGGTCGACCAGATATCCATCATCGACCCGCTTACAGGAGCATTCATTGACGAACTTGATGAAATCTCGATCTACCCTGCCGGCAATTTCGTGACGACCAAGGAAAGGAGCATCAAGGCCATAAGCCAGATCCAGGACGATATGGTGGCCCAGTGCGAATACTTCAACGAGATCGGAAAGCACCTGGAAGCCAAGCGCCTGAAGCAGAGGGTGGAATACGACCTTGAGTTCATCAAGGAGATGGGATATTGTCCCGGCATAGAGAACTATTCGAGATATTTCGACGGAAGAAGCGAAGGCATGAGACCGTTCTGCCTCATCGATTACTTTCCCAAGGATTTCATAACATTCATCGACGAGAGTCATGTGACCCTGCCGCAGATCAGGGCCATGTACGGAGGAGACCACTCGCGCAAGTCGGTGCTCGTGGAATATGGATTCAGGCTTCCTGCGGCCGCCGACAACAGACCACTCAAATTCGATGAGTTCGAGGAGGTTACAGGACAGAAGGTATTCGTCAGCGCGACTCCTGCCGATTATGAACTTGAAAAGTCGGAGGGACTTGTCGTGGAGCAGGTCGTTCGTCCTACCGGACTTCTTGACCCGCCTATCGAGGTGAGACCGATAGAGAATCAGGTCGATGACCTTCTTGAAGAGATCAGGGTAAGGGCCGAGCGCGACGAGAGAGTGCTCGTCACGACCTTGACCAAAAGGATGGCGGAAGAGCTCGAGAAGTATTTCACGAAGATGGGAGTACGATGCCGTTACATCCATTCCGATGTCGACACTAAGGAGCGAGTGCAGATCATCGATGATTTCAAGAACGGACTCTTCGATGTGCTCGTGGGAGTGAACCTTCTCCGCGAAGGACTCGATATCCCTACGGTGTCGCTTGTGGCAATCCTCGACGCCGATAAGGAGGGTTTCCTCCGAAGCGGAAGGGCGCTTACGCAGACCGCAGGACGAGCGGCCAGAAACGTGAACGGCCTTGTGATAATGTATGCGGACACCATCACGGAGTCTATGCAGAAGACCATATACGAGACAGACCGAAGAAGGAGCAAGCAGATGGAGTACAACAAGCTCCATGGCATAACTCCTACCCAGATTGCTGTCAAGAAGAGCGTTGCATTCGGAGAGAGAGGCGGAGGAAAGGTTACGGCCGCGAATTCATACGACGCCCCTATATTCATCCCCGACCCGACCGATCTCGGCAAAGGCAGGATCAGCGTCGGACTCGGACACGACTCGAAACGAGAAACCAATTCCGCATATGTGGACGGCTATCTGCAGGCAGACCTTGCAGCCGTGCTTCAGGATCCGGTAATCCGCTCGATGACAAGGCCTCAGGTAGAGAAGGCCGTCGAGCATGCAAGGCGGAACATGGAAAAGGCATCGGCAGAGCTCGACTTCCTTGCAGCGGCTAAATACCGCGACGAAATGTGGGCCCTGCAGGAATACCTTAAGGTATGGAAATCATAACTGACTAAATAACCAATACTGTATCATGAGAAAGATTCTTATTATTGCAGCACTTCTGGCGACGGCTCTTCAGGCGTCAGCCCAGGGTACTGTAGAAGATTACAAGAGAGCATTCTCCCTCGGAGAGAAATTCTCGGCAAGCAAGGTCTATTACTCGAACGTAAGACCTTCATGGATCGGCGAGACCCACAATTTCTGGTATGTACGCCACACACCTGAAGGAGACGAGTATGTACTCGTGAATGCCGACAAGAAGACAAGGAAGCCGCTCTTCGACCAGGCGAAGTTCGTCAAGGCCGTAAAGGAGGCTACCGGAAAGGAGCTGAACCCTGCAAAGCTCAACCTCGGTTACCTGAGGGTTTCAGACGACCTCGGCACCCTTACATTCATAATGGACAACCATTCATGGGAGTACGGAATCAAAAAATCCACACTCAAGGATCTCGGACAGCTTCCGGAGCGTGAGCCGCAGCCGCACTGGATGGTGGTGAGTGACGAGAAGGACTTCCCTCCTGTTCCTTCACCTGACGGAAAATATGTCGCATTCATCCGCAACCACAATGTAGCTGTAAGAAATGTCGAGACCGGCGAAGTGCGCGAGCTCAGCCTCGACGGAGCACTCGGAAACTACTATTCTTCATATATCCAGTGGTCACCTGACTCGAAGTATGTGCTTACAAACAAGCTTCGTCCTGCAGAGAAGCATTATGTATATTATGTAGAGTCATCTCCAAAGGATCAGCTTCAGCCAAAGCTCCACAAGCAGGAGTATGCAAAGCCGGGCGAGGAGCTCAACTTCCACCTCCCATGCATCTTCAACGTGGAGACCGGAGCATATGTAGCTGCACCGGAAGACCAGCTCAAGCCACAGTACGAGCTCCACAGCCTCCGCTGGAACAAGGACAGCAAGGCTGCGACATTCGAGTTCAACGAGCGCGGACACCAGCACTACCGCGTACTCGAGCTTGATGCCGAGACCGGAGCGATGCGTACCGTGATCGAGGAGTCAAGCAACACTTTCGTGAACTACTCACGCCAGTTCTGCCACCACACTGAGGATGACAGCGAGATCATCTGGATGAGCGAGCGCGACAACTACAACCACCTCTACCTCTATGACAAGGCTACAGGAAAGGTGAAGAACCAGATCACAAAGGGAGACTGGTATGTCCGCAGCGTCATCGACGTGGATGAGGATGCACGCCGCATATGGTTCCAGGCCAGCGGAGTGAACAAGGATGAAGATCCGTATTTCATCAGATACTACAGCATCGGCTTCGACGGAAGCGACATGCGCGACATGACTCCTTCAAAGGGAATGCACAATGCATGGCTTTCTGCAGACAAGAAATATATCGTGGATGTGACATCAACAGTCGCAGATGCACCGGTTGCCGTCTTGAGGAACGCAGAGACAGGCGAGCTTGTGATGGACCTCGAGACTGCCGACATCTCTGAAATCGTCGAAAACGGCTGGAAGGCTCCGGAAGTATTCGTAGCAAAGGGACGCGACGGCAAGACCGACATGTGGGGTATCATCATCCGTCCGACAAACTTCGACCCATCGAAGAAATACCCTATCCTCGAGTACATCTATTCTGGCCCTGGAGACCACTATGTACCTAAAAGCTTCTTCTCTTTCAACAGATACATGTCCGCAATCGCCGAACTCGGATTCATCGTGGTTCAGGTCGACTGCATGGGAACATCATATCGTTCGAAGGAATTCGAGGAGGTATGCTACAAGAACCTCAAGGACGCAGGAATCCCTGACAGGAAGCTCTGGATCAAGGCTGCTGCAGAGAAATACCCATATATGGACATCGACAGAGTCGGTATCTTCGGATGCTCTGCCGGCGGACAGGAGTCTACTACAGCCGTCCTCTTCCATCCTGAATTCTACAAGTGCGCATATTCAGCATGCGGATGCCACGACAACCGCATGGACAAGATCTGGTGGAACGAGCAGTGGCTCGGCTACCCTATCGGCGACCAGTACAAGGAGGGATCGAATGTAGAGAATGCACATCTCCTCTCGCGTCCTCTCATGCTCATGGTCGGAGAACTTGACGACAATGTAGACCCAGCCTCAACAATGCAGGTCGTTGACGCCCTCATCAAGGCAAACAAGGACTTCGAGCTCGTAGTGATGCCGGGAGTGGCTCACTCGATGGGAGAAGCATTCGGAGAGCATAAGCGTTACGACTTCTTCGTACGCAACCTTCACGGAGTAAATCCTCCAGCATGGAGTTCATTTGAAAACTAAAGAAATTTATGAAGAAAGCATTGATCATACTCGCTGCCGCACTCTCGCTCGCGGCATGCGGTACCAAGACACAGGAGCCATCAATCATAGCTCCGCCTGAAGAGCTCGGACTCGATCCGTTCTATGCAAAGTATCTGAACGTCAAGGGAATCCACCTGATTTCCTCGCCTGTATGTTCTGACGAAGCAATGTACGCGGCATACAAGACCCTTACAGCAATGACCGATCTCCTTCCCGAGGAAGTTGTAAAATCGATGTCTGACTGGGGTGCGAAGGTAGTGGTCATGGCCAAGACCGAAGTGACCACAGACGTCCCTGAACACGCGTTCCTCAAGAACGATCCGGAGACAGACTGGGACAAACGCGCAAGAGGACTCGGCGGAGACCGCGAGGACCCTACCACATCATGTGCGGAAGAGAATGTTCTCTGCCTTGAAGGCGACCGTTACTGGGAGGAGGACATCCTTGTCCATGAGTTTGCTCATGCCATCCATCAGCTCGGCATCGTGCCGGTATATCCCGAAATTGACACAGAGCTCAAGAATGCACTTGACGCAGCCCTCGCGGAAGGCAAATGGGTCGACACTTACGCCGGAAGCAATATCTATGAATATTGGGCAGAGGGCGTGCAGAGCTGGTTCAATGTCAACAAGGAAAGGGATCCGGTAGACGGAGTGCACAACGCTGTAAACACACGTGAGGAACTCCAGAGCTACGACCCGACACTCTACAACATCATCGCCAAGTACTTCCCTGCTACAGAGCAGAGCGTATCGGCACATCAGAAGGTTAACAACATAATTGCAGAATAACATGAAAACATTGAAGTACATCATGGCATCGGCAGCGGCATTCCTCGCCCTCTCAGCAGCTGCGCAGCCAAGACCGCAGAACGTAATGACAATCGATGCCGGAAACAAGGGAATTCCTGTTCAGGAGACCATGTACGGCCTTTTCTTCGAGGACATCAACTTCGCGGCTGACGGCGGTCTCTATGCAGAGAAGATCAAGAACCGTTCGTTCGAGTTCGATGACCCGTTCATGGGATGGGAGATTTTCGGAAACGTGAAGCTCATGAATGACGGACCTTTCGAAAGGAATCCTCATTATGTACGTCTCGGATACCCTGGCCATCCTGTAAGATTCACCGGAATCGAGAACGAAGGTTTCTTCGGCATCGGAGTAGAGGCCGGAAAGGAGTACCGCTTTACAGTATGGGCACGTACCGCCGGCACAAAGGATAAGGAATACATCAGCTTCCACCTCTGCCAGAACGCCACTATGGGCGAAGACCAGATGTTCAGCCACGGCACCATCGAGGTTGATTCGAAGGAGTGGAAGAAATACGAGGCAGTATTCACATCGCCTGTAACAGAGCCAAAGGCAGCTTTCCGTATCTTCCTCGAGTGGAACGGTGAGGAGCCTGACGCCACCCAGGCTGTGGACCTCGAGCACATCTCGCTCTTCCCTGTCGAGACATTCAACGGCCACGAGAACGGTCTCCGCAAGGATATCGCAGAGACTCTCAAGGCCCTTGATCCGGGCGTATTCCGTTTCCCTGGCGGATGTATCGTGGAAGGAACAACTCTCGACAACCGCTACCAGTGGAAGAATTCCGTAGGCCCTGTTGAGAACCGTCCTATCAACGTGAACCGCTGGAACTATTCTTTCGCTCACCGTCTTTTCCCTGACTATTTCCAGTCATATGGACTCGGTTTCTATGAATATTTCCTTTTTGCAGAGGAGATCGGCGCAGAGCCGCTTCCTGTGATCAGCTGCGGTATGGCATGCCAGTTCCAGAACGACCCTGCATGGCATCCGCATGCAGAGCTCGACGACCTTGAGTGCTTCGTCCAGGATGCTGTAGACCTCATCGAGTTTGCAAACGGCGGCGTTGATACCAAGTGGGGAAAGGTACGTGCAGAAATGGGACATCCGGAGCCGTTCAACCTCAAGTACCTCGGCGTAGGAAACGAGCAGTGGGGCAAGGAATATCCGGAGCGCCTCGAGGTCTTCATCAAGGCCATCCGCGAAAAGTATCCTGACATCAACATCATCGGTTCATCAGGACCATACAGAGGCGGAGAATGGTTTGACGACCTTTGGGCAGCAATGCGCACAATGGACGTCCAGCTCGTTGACGAGCACTACTATGCAGGAGAGCGTTTCTTCGAAGAGAATGCCGACCGCTACGACAGCTATCCACGCACCGGCCCGAAGGTATTCGCAGGCGAATATGCATGCCACGGCAGCGACAACAAGAAATGGAACCATTTCAACGCCGCACTCGTGGAAGCTGCATACATGACCGGAATCGAGCGTAACGCAGACGTTGTATATATGGCTACATATGCTCCTCTCCTCGCTCATGTGGAGGGATGGCAGTGGAGACCTGACCTCGTATGGTTCGACAACCTCAACGTGGTACGTTCATGCAGCTACTATGTACAGCAGCTCTATGCTACAAACAAGGGTACACATGTGCTTCCTATCACCATGGACGGCAAGGTTGTGGCAGGAAAGGAAGGCCAGAAGCAGCTCTACGCATCGGTTGTGAAGGATGTGGAGAAGAAGCAGTATATCGTGAAGGTTGCCAACCTTTCATACTACTCGCAGGAGATCAACATCGGTTTCGACAAGCTCCCGCGCAAGCAGAAGCTCGGTTCCGACATCACATGCACCAGCATCCATTCAGACAACAATGTGGCGGACAACAGCATCGAGAATCCTGATCTTGTGGTTCCTGTCACAGTATCTGTAAGACCAGAAGAGTGGAAGGACAACAACCTCAGGACCCGTATCGGCCCGAAGACATTTGCTGTCTACACATTCCCATATAACGACTGATTTTAAACTGACGAACACTTATGGACCGCTTTGATGAACTTTATCCCCGTTTTGACGAGGGCGGAAAGGAAATGATCCGCTCTGCGTATGCCATTGCAGCAGAAGTTCTTAAAGAGCATAAAAGGAGCAATGGAAATCCATTCATCGAGCACCCCGACGCCGTCGCAAGGATCGCATATGAAGAGATCGGTCTTTCGGCGGAATGCATCGCTGCCGTCTATCTCCATGAAGCCACAAGGTTCTTCCCGGAGACGGACATAATGTCGGCGGGATTCGGAAAAGATGTCTACACGATAGTCGACGGCCTCAACAAGATCTCCACCATCAAGCCAAAGGATACGAAGCTTGAAGCGGAGAACTACAAGAAGCTGATTGTTTCATACTCCAAGGACCCTCGCGTGACGGTGCTCAAGATTGCGGACCGTCTTGAGGTGATGAGATCTCTCGACATGTTCCCGAAGCTCTCACGCGAGAGGAAGGTCCTGGAGACCATGATGCTCTATATTCCGCTTGCCCACCAGCTCGGCCTTTACAACATCAAGGGCGAGATGGAGGAGATTTATTTCAGGCATGCGGAGCCGGAGCAGTACAGGGCTATCACAAACAAGCTTAAAAGTACGGAAAGGGACCGCCAGAAGCTCATGACGCAGTTCATCGAGCCTCTGAAGCAGAAGCTTTCCGACGAGGGCATCCAGTACAAGCTGAAGGTACGTACCAAGACCGCTCTGTCCATCTACAAGAAGATGCAGAAGCAGAAGGTGCCGTTTGAAGGAGTATTCGACGTGTTCGCCATCCGCTTCATCATCGACTGCGAGGAAGACAGGGCTGTTGAGCATGCTCTCTGCTGGAAGGTGTTCTCATATGTGACCGAGGAGTATGAATCGGACACAAAGCGTCTGCGCGACTGGATATCGAATCCTAAGCCTAACGGCTATGAGTCCCTTCATATCACCGTCAAGAACAAGGAAGGCAGCTTCCTTGAAGTGCAGATCAGGACGAAGAGGATGGACGACATGGCCGAAAGCGGTCTTGCATCGCACTGGTCATACAAGGGCATACGCCACGAGGCGACGTTGGACAAATGGCTGACTGCCGTCAGAAAGGCACTTGAGAACCCGCTTGGCTCTGAAGGGGACCCTATGGCAGCCTACTATGAGGACGAGCTCATGGAAATGCCTACGAAGGAGATCTTCGTGTTCACACCTTCCGGAGAGCTCAGGAAACTTCCTGCCGGAGCGACAGTCCTTGATTTTGCATTCGACATCCATACCAATCTCGGTATCAGATGTACCGGTGGAAAGGTCAACGGAAAGGCTGTAAGGATCAACGAGAAGCTTAAGACCGGAGATGTCGTGGAGATAATGTCCGGCAAGAATCAGAAGCCGTCTCAGGACTGGCTGAATATCGTGGTCAGCAACAAGGCCCGCAACAAGATCAGGCAGAAGCTGAGCGAGGCCGAGTTCAAGAAGGCCGCCGACGGCAAGGAACTGCTTGGCAGAAGGCTGAAGAACTGGAAGATGGAGCTCGACGACGAGACCATGGCCACAATGATGAAGAAGCTCCCTTACAAGACCATCAATGCATTCTATGCGGCGATCGGAGAAGGCGAGCTTGATGTGGCCGACATCAAGAACATGATCAACGAGATCCGGAATGTCGAGGCCGGGCCTGCATCTGTCGAGACAGAAAGAAAGACGGGATCCGGCATCCAGGAAAAAAGCGGCAATAACGACGACATCCTTGTCATTGATGCAAAGAACGTAAAGGGTATAGATTACCGCATGGCAAAATGCTGCAATCCGGTATTCGGCGACGATGTATTCGGTTTCGTGACCAGGACAGAGGGTATCAAGATCCACAGGATGTCTTGTCCTAATGCAAGTCGTCTTATTGATATGTACCCGTATCGTATCCAGAAAGTCAAGTGGAGCGACAATCCTAGCACAGGTAATTTCCAGACCGGTCTGCGTGTGACGGCTGCTCTGGAGCCGTCTGTGATCAATGAGATCATGGATATCGTGAATTCGTTCAGGGCTTCGATAAGGATGTTCAATGTGACGGAGAATGACAGGCAGAGTACCTATGAGATCACGATGAAGATTGCTGTTCCGAGCAATCTGGAGTTGGATAAGGTTACTTCGCAGATCAGGAATCTAAGGAATGTTATCAAGATTTCCAGAATGTAACGTGTATGGATGGTGATGTCACCGTGACCCCCGCCTGCCTGACGGCAGGCACCCCCTAGCCGGGGGTGGCATGTCACTATGACATCACCATCCATACACCTGGACATTTTAAATATTATAACACTATGGTAATTAATATAGAAGAGAGGGTGGAGAGAGCGAGGAGGCTTTTCAAGGAAGGCGGATATAACTGCTGTCAGGCAGTTGTTCTGGCATATAATGATGTGTTCGGAATCGATGATGTGACAGCTGCATCCATGGCTTCCGGCTTTGGCGGAGGCATGGGCAGGATGCGCGAGGTATGCGGAAGCGTGAGCGGCATGGTCATGCTTGCAGGCCTCATCGCTCCGGCGGCTGATCCTTCAATCAAGGTAGACAGGACCAGGAATTATGCTCTTGTTCAGGAAATGGCCGGCGAATTCAAGGCCATCAACGGTTCCATCATATGCAAGGAGCTTCTCGGACTCGTGCCGACAGGCAGCGGGGCTGCTCCCTCACCGGAATCACCGGAACCTTCTGACAGGACCCCTGAATATTATAAGAAACGACCTTGCGAGGAACTGGTCGGCATTTCAGCCAGAATAGTCGGCGAAAAGATCGCGGCCATGAAAAAATAAGTTTTTTCCTTGGGGTCAAGAATCTTTTTTCTAACTTTGTATGATAAAATTATTCTGCATGGATTATAAGAATGCACACAAAGCTCACCCTTGGCATGGAATCAGCCTGGGCAACAGCGTGCCCGAAGAAGTAAGGGCATTCGTTGAAATCGTGCCGACAGACACTGTAAAATATGAAGTGGACAAGGAGTCAGGATATCTTTCCCTCGACCGTCCTCAGAAATTCTCGAATATAGTTCCGTCGCTTTACGGTTTCCTTCCGAGAACATACTGCGGTCCGAAGATGGCGGAACTGACCAACAAAGCTCTCGTACGTCTTGATGTCGAAGGAGACGGTGACCCTCTGGATATCTGTATCCTTACCGAGAAGGATGTTACCCACGGCGACATAATCGTCAATGCCCGTCCTATCGGAGGTCTTCGCCTGCTCGACCACAATCAGGCCGACGACAAGATCATCGCCGTCCTCAAGAGCGACGCCGTATATGGAATGATGACTGACATAGACCAGGTGCCGGTAGACATCATCCGCAGACTGATCCACTATTTCAGCACATACAAGGATATTCCGGGAGAGCACACAAGCCGAATGCAGTTCATAAGCATCTACGGTCCTGAAGTGGCAAAGGATGTTATCCTCCGCTCTATGGAAGACTATCAGGATTATATCGCAAAGAAATAATATGCTATCAATAGACAAAGACCCCGTAGCGTAGCCACGGGGTCTTTGTCTGTATTTATCAAAGCATGAAGAACATCGCCGTTCCTGCCATACTGACGCTCACGCCTATGATTTCCTTCAATGTGATCTTCTGATGGTAGATGACCGCATACGGAATGATTATCAGTACCGGAGTCAAAGACATCAGCGTGGATGCGATGCCGGTATTGGTCTGGCTGACGGCCGCAAGAGACAATGAGACTCCTATCACAGGACCGAACAAGGTGGTCATCACGGCGTATTTCATGCCTTTCCTGTCACGGACAGCAGCTCCCAGTTCGGAAGTTGTCCTTGTCATCATCATGATGGCCAGGAAACCGGCGCAACCGATGAGTGCTCTTACCATAGTCGATGCAAAAGGCATCATGTTTCCGATGACTGCAGGCGCATCGGACGGGATCGAAGCTTCATAAGCCCGCATTCCTATCTTGCTGAGCACCAGGCCCACACCTTGGCCCAGACCGGCTCCGATGCCAAGAAGGATTCCTTTGAAAGGGATTGAAAGCCTGACCTTGCTGTCCTCCCCCCTGCTCAATATCGATATGGCGATGCCGGCCATGGTCACAGCCATCGCAAGCATGTATTTCCATGACATGGTCTCGCCCAACATCAGCCATCCGGCTATAGCCGCTATCGGCGGAGCCAAGGTCATGAAAAGCTGTGCGGTCTTGGGGCCGATGACCAGATATGAATTGAAAAGGCAATAATCTCCGAACACATATCCGACCAGTGCAGACAGCGCCAGAAACATCCATGTCCTGCCGTCTGCATAGACCGGATAGGGATAGCCTGTAACGATCCACATGGATGCAGCCAGGAAGACTACAGCCAGGAAAAGGCGGATGACATTCACGGTCATCGTGCCAAGGCGGCTGCTGGCTTCGGATGCATACAAGGCTGTCACAGTACATGAAGCGGCAGACAGGAGAGCGATTATTTCACCGGTATGGTTCATATCATGATTGATAAAAAAACTCCGGACAGCAGTCTATGCGCCCGGAGCTCCTTGTTTCTTTAAGCTTAAGATTACTCAGCCTTTCCGTTTGAACCGAGAACGTTCACGATCTTGTGAATGTAAAGCTTCTTCATGTTCTCACGAGCTGGTCCGAGGTACTTGCGTGGGTCGAACTCTGCAGGGTTCTCTGCGAGGACCTTACGTACAGCTGCTGTCATAGCGAGACGTGAGTCTGAGTCGATGTTGATCTTGCATACTGCTGACTCAGCTGCCTTGCGGAGCCATGGCTCTGGAATACCGATAGCTGCCTTGAGGGCACCACCGTACTGGTTGATTGTAGCAACCTCGTCCTGTGGAACTGATGATGAACCATGGAGAACGATTGGGAATCCTGGAAGCTCCTTCTCAACACCCTCGAGAACGTCGAAAGCGAGCATTGGAGGTACGAGGAGACCTGTCTCAGGATCTACTGTGCACTGCTCTGGAGTGAACTTGTAAGCACCGTGTGAAGTTCCGATCGAGATAGCGAGAGAGTCGCAGCCAGTCTTTGTAACGAAGTCAACAACCTCCTCTGGCTTTGTGTATGTGTGGTGGTCTGAGCTTACCTCATCCTCAACACCTGCGAGTACTCCGAGCTCACCCTCTACTGTAACATCGTACTGGTGTGCATACTCGACAACCTTCTTTGTAAGAGCTACGTTCTCATCATACTCGAGATGTGAACCGTCGATCATCACTGAAGAGAATCCAGAGTCGATGCAGCTCTTGCAAGTCTCGAATGAATCACCATGGTCAAGGTGAAGAACAATCTCAGGCTTCTCCCAGCCAAGCTCCTTTGCGTATGCTACAGCACCCTCTGCCATGTAACGGAGGAGTGTACCGTTTGCATAGTTACGAGCGCCCTTAGACACCTGAAGAATAACTGGAGACTTTGTCTCAGCTGCTGCAGCGATGATAGCCTGAAGCTGCTCCATGTTGTTGAAGTTGAATGCTGGGATGGCGTAGCCACCGTCGATAGCCTTAGCGAACATTTCCTTTGTGTTCACAAGACCGAGTTCCTTGTAAGATACCATAATCTATAAATTGTTTAAAAATCGTTTCGTAATCACTTTATCTTTGCAAAAATAGTTATTTTTGCCAAATAATAAAAGAATTGAGAGTCTAAAATATCATGAGCAATAAGGTCATCATATTCTCTGCCCCTTCCGGAGCAGGCAAAAGCACAATCGTAAACCATATTTTAGGTCTTAGGAACGACCTCGAATTTTCCATTTCAGCTACATCCAGAGCGCCTCGCGGACAGGAGCAGCATGGAGTAGAATACTATTTCTTCTCTGCAGAGGAATTCCGTCAGATGATTGCAGAGGACAAGTTCGTGGAGCATGAGGAGGTATATCCGGGATCGTTCTACGGCACTCTCCGGTCAGAGGTCGAGCGCATCTGGGCCAAAGGCAATGCAATCGTGTTCGACATAGACGTACAGGGAGGCGTGAACCTCAAGAGGATATTCGGCGAGCAGGCTCTCTCCGTATTCATCCAGGCCCCTTCCGTAGAGATTCTGCGCGAAAGACTTATCGGACGAGGCACCGACACAATGGAAGCCATCGAGAGAAGAGTTGCCAAGGCGAAGTCTGAAATGGAGTTCGCTGCCGGCAAGTTCGACTATGTTCTTGTGAACGACGACCTCCAGACCGCTCTCGCAGAGGCTGAAGACATAGTCGCAGATTTCCTGAAATAGCACATGAACATAGCAGTTTACAGCGGATCATTCAATCCATTGCACATCGGCCACCTCGCCATCATGAAATACCTGATCGGCGAAGGAGGCTTCGACTGCGTATACCTCATCGTCTCACCGAAGAATCCATTGAAGGAAGGCATTGACAGCGCCAGCGGACAGGACAGGTTCGAAGCCGCCGTAGAGGCTGTCAGGAGACATTTCCCAGAGCCCCTATCGGCTGGGGATATTCCATCGACTACATATTCCCCTGCCGACATGGAAAGGAGGGTAAAAGTAGATGACATCGAGCTGAATATGCCCGCACCGCATTATACTATCAGAACGCTGGATGCACTGCGCGAACGCGAAACTGACAACTGCTTCACCCTGGTCATGGGAGCAGACAACCTGGCGGACATCCGCAGATGGCGCGACTACAGACGCATCCTCAAGGAATATGGCGTCGCCGTCTACCCACGCAAAGGCTTCGACCTCGCCGCCATCAAGGAAGACCTCCTGACCGAAGACCCGGCCTACCGCATCACCATCATGAATGCAGAAATGGTTGACATTTCGTCAACCATCATCCGCAATGCCATCGCCGCCGGCCAGGACATGTCCCAATGGCTTATGTAAATCTGCAACAGGCAAATATTGCCGTATTTTTCCCTTTTGCACGGCATTCCCGAACATTTTCCGTCATTTTCAGCTACCAAGAGGTAAGAAATGACGGATTTTTTCCTTTTGCGAACATCCGGAATCTATCCCAAAGAACAAGATCACGCTAAAGCCAGACAACGGCGCACCTGACGGGCCGGTAGCGAAAAGTCTTCGACAAGGGTCTGCATGACAAGAAGCCGGTCCTTGTCTGTCAGTTCATAAACGGAATTCCATCCTAACGACGGAAGGACCTGCTGATCTATCATAGTGCACAATTCGATGTCTGACATTGCATTAGAGTTAAAACGGCCATGCTCGTTAGCCAGCATTTCCGAAAGAGACTGAAAAGACGACCTGCCTTCTATGGTTTCCAAAGTAACCGGAGGCAGTCCGCACCCATCCTTTTCCTGCTCTCTTTTCCATTCCTCACCGGAAAGCCGATTCATATAAAAAAGGAATGAACGGGCTGTGGAGAAGTGGTGCTCCACATCAACAACCTCAACAACTGAATCCCGCAGAATCAGGCCCGACTTGTCCATCTTATATCCGGGAGGGCATGAAGCTCCTTTGGGCAGATGCTTATAAAAGGATTTGCGAGGAAGCTGGTCATTCGGTTCAATCTTGCCGGTTTCTTTCCGGAAGAATGCATTTGCAGAACAATGGCGATATGCAAAAGGTGTCGGAGCCACCCCATGATGCACGGCATTACGCAAAACATAACAGATTGCAGTAAGCCAATGGTAGAAGCCGTCCAGCTCTACAATAAAAGGCCTGCCTCCCAGATGGCCCTTCCTGCCATACCTGTTATTGAAGTATACGGTATAGGATCTCCAGAATCGGCTTGCCAAGGCATATATGTCCTTTGTGCGCACGCATTGATGAACATGGGTCGACATGATTGATTCTGCATAAAGCTGCGAGTCCGTTTCAGCCACAGCTAACGCCAGAATATTGAATCCCCGGATGTAGTCTTCCTCGCTGCGGAAGATGACGCTATCTCCTCCCGAAATGCATAAATGATAATTCCCTATCATACTTTTTTGTCCAAAAGTACATTCAGGAATCCTTTAAGCCTTTCAGAAAAAGAAAAAACTCATATCAAAAACATTCAAAACCTTTCAGAAAAAGAAAAACAAAAAGTCAAGAGGGAAAAATCACGCGATTTTTCCCTCTTGACTATGTATTCCAAGCATTTTACAGCTTAAAACGGCATCAACAGGAAAGAAACAGTCTTTTCTTTCCTATTGGTCCGAAAACCATTACTTCAGCAAAGTACCGAGAACGGTTCTGGTAAGCTTTCTTGTGGCTGCGCCGACTGCCTTGCCGGCGATGTCCTTGGCTGTGGTCTTGGACTTCTTGCCGGTAACCTTCTTTGAGACTTCGGTACCGATAGAGCTGGTAACGCTGGTTACGGCTGCTCCGAGGACGGCTCCGAAGATTCCGCCCAAGACGCCCTTGCCGGACTTCTTTGACTTGGCTTCCTCCTTTGCAGCCTTTTCTTCTGCCTCTGCGGCAGCTGCTGCCTCAGCCGCTTCCTGCTCTGCCTTCAAAGCAGCTTCGGCCTCGGCCATAAGCACTTCAAATGCACTTTCGCGGTCAATGACCTTGTCATACTTTCCGTAGAGACGCGACTGATTGATGATCTGTCCGCGCTGACCTTCAGTCACTGCACCTATCTGGCTCAACGGGAAGAGGATCTTCGCACGCTCCACCATCGAAGGAGCACCCTTCTCATCAAGGAATGACACAAGTGCCTCACCTGTTCCAAGTTCCATGATTGCATCTGCAGTCTTGAATGCCGGATTCTCACGGAATGTCTCTGCAGCTGTCTTTACCGCCTTCTGGTCCTTTGGCGTGAATGCCCTGAGAGCATGCTGCACTCGGTTTCCAAGCTGTCCGAGGATCTCTTCAGGAATATCAGTCGGGCTCTGTGTCACGAAATATACTCCCACACCCTTGCTTCGGATAAGACGTACCACCTGCTCGATCTTGTCGACAAGAGCTTTTGAAGTCTCATCGAAAAGCATATGAGCTTCATCAAAGAAGAACACAAGCTTTGGAAGATCCATATCACCGACTTCAGGGAGCTGAGCATACAGCTCGGTGAGCAGCCAGAGAAGGAAAGTCGAATAAAGCTTCGGATTGAGCATCAGCTTGTCTGCTGCAAGCACATTCATCACTCCCTTGCCCTGCTCGCACTGGAGAAGGTCATAGATATCGAAAGACGGCTCTGCAAAGAACTTGTCCGCACCCTGATTCTCGAGAGTCAGCAATGCACGCTGGATGGCACCGACACTCTGCGCCGTGATGTTTCCGTATGTAGATGTATACTGCTTGGCATTCTCCGCCACATAGTTGAGCATCGAACGGAGGTCCTTCATGTCAATAAGCAGAAGGCCCCTGTCATCAGCGATCCTGAACACGATGTTGAGGATGCCCTCCTGGGTCTCATTGAGCTGGAGAAGACGAGATAGGAGCTGCGGACCCATATTGGACACGGTAGTCCTCATAGGGTGTCCCTGCTCTCCATAGACATCGAAGAAACGTACAGGGCATGGTCCGAACTCCGGAGACGCGATACCGAACTCGGCACATCTCTTCTCGATGAATCCGCTCATTGCACCTGTCTGACTGATACCGGAAAGGTCACCCTTCATGTCGGCCATGAAGCAAGGCACTCCGGCCTGGCAGAATGTCTCTGCAAGCACCTGAAGAGTCACGGTCTTACCGGTTCCGGTAGCACCGGCGATAAGTCCGTGGCGGTTTGCCATCTTTCCGCAGATAGAGATAGGGCCGTTCGGGCCATGGGCCACATAAAGGCCATGTTCTTTAGTATACATATGGTCGTTGTTTTATTTCTGTGCAAGTTCTTTTGCCTTCTCAAGGGCTGGGACGATATGAGGGAAGATGCAGTCAGGACCGATCTCAAGATCGACACCGAACTTCACGAGAGACGCATGCACCTTCTCGGTCACACCTGAAAGGATCACGGTCACTCCCCTCTTATGGGTACGCTCGCAGAGGTTGCGGAGGTTGTTGATTCCTGTAGAATCGATGAAAGGCACCTTCCTCATCCTGATGATACGCACCTTTGTACCCGGCTTCTTCATCTGCTCAAGCTCCTCGAAACGGCTGGCAAGTCCGAAGAAGAATGGTCCGTCAATCTCATATACCTCGACGCCTTCCGGAATATCAAGCATATCGGTATTCTCCATGGATGCGACCTCATCATCCTCGGTCGCTGCAAGGTGATGTCCTTCAAGGACTGAAATATTCGACGTCTGCATGACACGACGGACGAAAAGCACGATAGCGAGCACGACACCCACCTCTATTGCGACTGTAAGGTCGACGATCACGGTAAGGAAGAATGTGATGAGGAGCACTGCCACATCAGACTTGTCGCCACGGAGGAGATACTTGAATGTCCTCCACTCACTCATGTTGTACGCAACCTGAACGAGGATGGCTGCAAGGCATGAGAGAGGGATATATACCGCATATGGCATGAGAAAGAGATAGATGAGCAGGAGTACCACAGCGTGGATGATACCTGTCACAGGACTCTTTCCGCCATTGTTGATGCTGGCCATTGTACGGGCAAGCGCTCCGGTTGCAGGGATACCTCCGAAAAGCGGAGTGATTATGTTTGCGATACCCTGTCCGATGAGCTCTGTATTGGCATGATGACGCTTTCCTGTAGCACCGTCAGCGACCATCGCAGCAAGAAGTGACTCGATCGCACAAAGGATTGCAATGGTGAATGCCGGTGATACAAGACCTTTGATCGTCTCATAGTCAAACTCGGGAGCCACAGGCTTCGGCATAGGAAGACCGTTTGCAAGCTCCGGGAACTTAGAGCCGATGGTAGCAAGCTCGACACCTGCGAATCTGCTCAGAAGCACTGAAGCGAGAGTACCGATGATAAGCGCGATCAGCGAGCCCGGCACCTTCTTGGTCACCTTGCCCCAGCTGAAGCAGATGACAAGACACACGATGCTCATCAGCAGCTCGACCCAGTTTATGCTGCCTATGTTCTGGAAATAGCAGATCCATTGAGGGATGAATCCTGCAGGAACCGCGAGATCGAGAGGCAGACCGAAGAAGTCCTTCATCTGGGTTGAAAAGATGGTGAGGGCGATACCGCTGGTGAAACCTACCACGATAGGATAAGGGATGAACTTGAAGATCACTCCCATCTTGAACACTCCCATCAGGACAAGGAAGACTCCGGCCATGATGGTAGCTATGATGAGGCCCTGCATGCCGTACTGGCCTACAATGCCCGCAACAATCACGATGAATGCTCCGGTAGGTCCTCCGATAAGGAAGTTGGAACCACCGAAGAATGAAATTAGGAAACCTGCCACGATTGCGGTGATGAGACCCTGCTGTGGGGTCACGCCGCTGGCGATACCGAATGCGATCGCGAGTGGAAGGGCAATGATGCCGACGATTATGCCGGCGATGAGGTCCGAGGTAAATGTCCTGCTGTCGTATTTACCTTTCTTGAACAGCCCGAAAAGCTTGGGCTGAAATACTTCTTTCAGGTTAAAGTTCATAATACACCAATAACTAATCTACTACATATTCTTCAAAGCGCCTTGCGCTGTTCAATTCCGCTTCCTTTGTCGAAGCGGCAAGTATTCTTGTCTTGATTTCCGATGAAGGAGCTGAAATCGCTCTTACCATGTCACCGGTCTTCTCCACTGTCGGGAATGCCTTCGAGGAGAAAAGCAATGCGGCGCCGATAGGCAGCGATGCCTCCTTTGCCGGATGGAGTCCCCACACGGAGATATGATCCTTGTCATGGCTCACCCTCTGTCCTTCATGATAGTTCACACCGGTCAGAAACTGCACCTTCTTTCCGGAAAGTTCGGAAGCCGTGACTGTAGCGAGACGGCTCTTTGCTGTCACATCGATCCTGATCATGATGTCGACAAGTCCGTCCATGTACTCGACTCCATATGCGATCATCTCGACATACGAGCCCTTCTTCGTGTCTCCGACACGTGCGGTACGGCCCTTTGTCGCTACCAGCTTCACCTCCTTCTCTCCGTCCCACAATGCGATTCCGCCACATCCGACTGTCTTTCCTACAATATATCCGTCCACCCCGGCTCCTGCTGCCTGCTGCTCTGCATCCGGATACCACAGGTACCTCTCGAGCTCCATGCCTCTTCCGCTCTTCGAGTACAGGTCGATGGCTCCGCTGTCATTGAAATACAGGCGGAGAATCATATGGCTGTTCTCTATCGCAGGGCCATGATGTCCCACCTTGCGATACTGGTCTCCAGTCTCGGAAACGATTTCGTTTACCTGAAGAGAGTCGCTGCGCCAGAAAAGGCTGGTTGCGGTCTGAGCGTATGCGGCAAGAGTGATGATGAATGCTGATATTACAAGAAAAAGTTTTTTCATGGTCTGATTCATTTAGGCTTCGGTCTCTGAAGACGGCATTTCGAAAAACGAAAAATGCACATTACCGTATTTCTTTTCCTTCACGAAACGGGGATGAGACTCAAAATTATGCTCCTCCGGGTGCTCCAGGATGAAATACGCGCCAGGGTGGAGGATTTCCTTGGCGAAAACCTTGTCAGGCAAGGTTGCAAGATCCTCCAGGGCATACGGCGGATCTGCAAAGATAATATCGAACTTCTCATGACATATCTCGAGAAATTCGAAGACGTTATGTCTTACTACCGTAAGATTCTTCATGCCGAACTTCGCGGCCTGCGACTTAATGAAATTCGCATGAAGCGGAAGCATCTCCACACAATAGACCATGGAAGCACCGCGGGATGCGAACTCATATGAAATGGCGCCCGTACCTCCGAAAAGGTCAAGGACCTGCAGGCCTTCCATCTCATATTCATTATTAAGGACATTGAAAAGCCCTTCCTTCGCGAAGTCCGTTGTCGGACGCGCCTTGTATCCCTGCGGCGGCAGAATGGTCTTGCCTTTTAATCTTCCTCCTATTATCCTCATATACCTTTTATATATGCTCTACATTCTTGAAATATCTGTAAAGCGACATTTCCTGGTCTTCCTCAAGCCGTGTCCTGAAACATATGGATGACACTTCCGGATTCATCTGAAGCTTCTTCATAGCCATGAAGATGAAGTATTCGGCTGTCGTGAAGTCCGGCGCCTGGAATGCGTTACACAGAAGCAGACTCTTGCCCTGCGCTATCACAAGATAAAGCCAACCGTCCATATAGGAGGCAATGATCTTGTTGTAATCGGTGATCTCCGGAATCTTCTTGAGGAGATAATACGCTTCCGGAAGCGGCTTCGAGCGTTCTCCTCCAATAGTGAGCACCGACTCCGAAAGGACCTTCGAGAGAGTCTCACCTATCGTGTTGGAATATAGAAGAACGGCGGCACATTCCGGCAGCTCCGCAAACTCTACCACATCATCGTCTGATATGGAGACCACATCCGCGAGCATCTTCCTGGCATGAAGCGGATGATGGAACTGGGCCGGAATCAGCGTGAATTTCGGCGTAAACAAAGCCAGTTCGACCTCGTCATACCTCTTCTGGAATTCCGGAGTGGTAAAGATCCTCTCCGCGCTCATCCAGTCGGATACGCGCTCTTCACCATCGGCCTGTAATTTAAAAGAATATCCACTCAAGCCGACTTGAATGGATATCCTGTTTCTCATATTTGTCATAGTCGGTGACTACTCCCAGTTTCCTGCATTGTTGTTAGGAGCATCGATGCTACCAACCATAAGTCCCTTGTAGTGTCCCTTGTCCTCACGCTCTGCGTCAAGGTTGATACGGAGCTGATTGTCAAGACCCTTAAGAAGGCTCTTATAAGGCATCTTCGCCTCGAAGAGAGGAACGTTCACGCCTGACACCTTCTTGATTGTAGACTCCATGATGATTGAATCACCGCAGAATGGGATGAATGCGAGAGAGTCAACGATGAAATTAGGACGGTCATTGAAGAGCGTATCCTTAACGGCGATCTCGCTGTTCACCTGGAACACGAGGTTCTGCTCGCCTGCAAGATAAAGCTCATGGAGCTTCTTGTTGAGAGCGTCTGGCTTGAGGCCGCGGAACTTCTTCTTGATCTGCTCAGTATGAGCCATTGCGAGTGAGTCATCCTTTGATCCTACCTGAAGAGTGATCTGCATCTTACCGTCGTTGTAGAACTGGATAAGAGAGTCAATTGTAGAAGCATAACGAGCGTTCACATTCTTGAAAGCAACCTGAAGCTCACGGATATCCTTAAGACGCTGAACCGCGATCTCTGAACGATAATCCTTGTGCTTGTTGAACTTTACAGGCTCCATAACGCTCTGTACGAGAAGATAAGTCAATCCCACGATAGCCGCTGGGAGAAGCAGATAGGTAAATACCTTTTTAATAATTGAACCCATTATTTTAGTGTTTATATTTTTCGTTACAAAACAACGGACAAAGTTAGAAAATTCATTTATGAAATGCAATATAATTTGTAATTTTGCAACCGAAAATTCGGACATCAGCAATGGAAGACATCAATTCATGCAACATAGACAAGCTTGAGAAATTAATATCGCAGGCAAGAAGGATAGCAATCGTCACCCACATGAAACCGGACGGCGATGCGATGGGCAGCAGTGTGGCAATGTACCATTATCTCTGCACATTCACAAGCGCGGGCGCCAAGATTGTCCTGAACGATCCATGCCCTCCATATCTGCAGTTTCTCACGGAAGGCATCCCTGCCTCTGACCTTATCATTCGCCAGGAGAAGCCTGTAGAGGCAGAAACCGCCGTACGCGACAGCGACCTGCTTTTCTGCCTGGATTTCAATGCATTCCACCGCGCGGACAAGCTTGAAGACGCCCTGAAGGAATCTAAAGCCGACAAGATCCTTATCGACCACCACCTCAACCCTGACAGGGAATGCTTCGACCTTTCATTCTCCGAGACGGACATTTCATCAGCTTCGGAGCTTACCTATCAGATACTCATGGAGACCGGACGCATCGCTCATGATGCATCCATGCTTCCGGCAGCATCGGCGACAGCCCTCATGACCGGAATGACTACCGACACAAACAATTTCGCGAACTCGACCTACCCGTCCACGTTCCGCATGGCATCGGCGCTGCTTGCCGCAGGAGTCGACAGAGACGGCATCCTCGCCCACCTCTACAACCAGTACGGCGAGAACCGTCTGAGGGTGCTCGGACATATGATGAAGGATCTCATGACCATTACGGAAGACGGAGTCGCATACATAGTGCTGGACAAGGAAACGCTTGAAAGATACAATGTTGCAGAGGGAGACACGGAAGGATTCGTAAACATGCCTCTTTCCATCTCCGAAGTCAGGATGAGCCTGCTTCTCAAGGAAGAAGACAGCAAGGTCAGGGTTTCCATAAGGTCGAAGAAAGGCACTTCGGCCAACAGATGCGCTTCCCTGTATTTCAACGGAGGCGGTCACGAGAATGCCGCCGGAGGAAAGCTGAACATCCCGGGAGACATCGCAGGCATCAAAGATGCAGCAGAATACATTGAAAGACACACACATATATTCCTTACACAGAAGAAAGAAGATGAAAAATAGGATTTTCGCGCTCCTGCTGCTTTGCATCGCCGGCAGTTCATGCCTCAAGGAAAAACTGGAGGAAGGATACAACAAGCAGGAAGCAAACATAGACTCATACATTGCCAAGAACCCGACAGGAACCAGGGATTCGGTCATCATCGACACGTTGAGGACCTACCTCGACACTACATTCGTCTTTGACACCACATATGTCGACGACAAGATGGTCATAGACACCACCATTGCCGGAATCGAGGTAAAGCACGAGACCCAGAAGCGAGACACGACAATAACTGATTCTCTGCGAGTCGTATACAACGGCGGATCGACAAGACTGGTGCGTATCGAAGGCACCGGTCCGATGCTCGAACCTGACGGTTCCGTATCGTTCTACTATGCCGGCTACACTTTCAGCGGAAGCATTGACAAGAAGAACCTCTTCGTGACCAACCATCAGGCAACCGCCGAAAGCTCCAACTTCTTGCTTACCGACCCGGACTACTCGCTGTACGAAATAAACCTCGGAGAGACAGAACTCATCGAAGGATTGAGGGACGGACTTATCGGCGTGAGAGCCGGGGAGCGATGCGACATCCTCTTCTCCGGGAAATATGCATTCGGCAACAGTGTCTTTGGCACAATTCCTGCAAATTCCGCCCTGGCCTTCCAGATTTGGGTTGTAGGAGTATCCAATGACTAGAGGTATCACTTTTTTTACTATCTTTGCGAGTTAATATTTCAATTCAAGAATGAACAAGACAATCAAGACAATATTACTGCTTGCTGCAGCGCTGGTTGCGGCAGGTTGCGCCAAGACTCCCAAGGTGGGAGCGAATGATGCCAACGAAAGGTATTTCAACGCATGGATGGAAGTGAACTACCCTGACCTTCAGCCTAGCGGCCTCGGCATCTATGTAATTGAAGAAGAGGAAGGAACAGGCGCCGAGGTGAAGGAAGACGGATTCATCATCGCAGATTACACCGTGACTGATCTCGAAGGAAACATATCTTCATATACATCGAAGGAGACCGCAAAGCAGCTCGGTACATTTGACACTACAGCATACTATGGTCCAAAGGTACTCACAACGATCAAGACCACAATTCAGGCAGGTCTTGCAGATGCGGTGATCGGCATGAAGGCCGGCGGACGAAAGAAGGTCATCATCCCAAGCTGGCTGATGACTTACAAGTCATATGACGACCCTGCCGATTATCTCAAGAACTCATCGACAGGTACCAACACCATCTACGACATCACGGTCAGGGATTTCGCAGACAGCATCAACAACTACGAGATCTCGCAGATCGAAAAGTATATAAAGGCCAATCCGGAGACTTTCAACAGCAAGATCGTAAACGACACGACCGGCTTCTATTATCAGCCGATCGAAGCCGGAAACGCTTCCGAAAAGTTCGCGAAGGACACTACCATCTACATCAACTACACGGGAAGACTCCTGAACGGACAGGTATTCGACACTACTGACGAGAAGATCGCCAAGGATAATGGCATCTATTCATCTTCAAGGACTTACGAGCCTACCCGCATCAACTGGGGCGAGAAATATACAGATATCACCATGGGCAGCTCGAAGTCATCTACCATCAAGGGTTTCGCCCTCACTCTCTGGCATATGAATCCTATGGGCAAGGGTATAGGAGTCTTCACTTCTTCTCTTGGATACAGCTACAACGGCAGCGGTGCCAGCATCCCTGGATATGCTCCGCTCATCTTCGAAATCGAGATAGTTGAAGAACCGGAGGACTAGGATGGCAGAAAGATCGGCAGTACCATTAGAACTAGGAACGGAAAAGATAGGCAAGCTGCTCAAGCAGTACGCCTTGCCGGCCATCATCGCGCAGACAGCATCCTCGCTGTATAACATGGTGGACAGCATATTCATCGGCCAAGGCGTAGGTCCTATGGCCATTTCCGGACTTGCGGTGACATTCCCGCTCATGAACCTTTCCACCGCATTCGGCACTCTTGTCGGCGCCGGAGCGGCCACCATGCTTTCCGTGCTCCTCGGTCAGAAGAACTACAAGGCAGCAAACAAGGTCCTCGGAAATGTCGTCAGCCTGAACATCATCATCGGACTGGTCTTCATGGCCATCGCCCTGATCTTCATTGACCCCATCCTCTATTTCTTCGGAGCCAGTGAGAACACACTCCCGTACGCCAAGGAATACATTTCGATCATCCTCATCGGAAACGTCGTCACCCACCTCTACTTCGGCCTGAATGCGGCAATGAGGTCATCCGGGAATCCGAAAAAGGCTATGGGACTGACCATATTCACGGTAGTCTTCAACACGATCCTTGACCCGATCTTCATTTTCGTGCTGGATATGGGCATAGCAGGAGCTGCATGGGCGACAGTGATCGCGCAGACAATAGCGATGCTCGTCGTACTGCACCATTTCAATGACAAGACCCGTCCATTCCATTTCGAGAAAGGCATCCTGAGGCTTGACATGAGGGTCGCAAAGGACTCATTGTCAATCGGTATGGGACCATTCCTCATGAACGCCGCAGCCTGCCTGGTGACCCTCTTCATCAACCAGCAGCTCCGTAAATACAGCGGAGACCTCGGAATCGGAGCCTACGGAATATGCAACCGTTTCATATTCATGTTCATCATGATATGCATGGGCCTCAATCAGGGAATGCAGCCTATTGCAGGATACAATTATGGAGCACGTCAGTATTCAAGAGTGAAGGAAGTGTTCTGGAAGACAGCAAAGCTGGCAATGGTCATGACTACCCTCTGCTTCATCTTCGGAATGTTCTTCCCTGAAACCGCAGTCGGCATATTCACGCATGACAAGGAACTGGTAGAACTCTCTGCAAAAGCATTGAGGATAAACGTGCTGGTATTCCCGATCGTCGGATTCCAGATGATCGCGACAAACTTCTTCCAGAGCCTCGGCATGGTAAGGAAATCTGTGATCCTGTCACTTTCAAGACAGATCCTTTTCCTCCTTCCTCTCCTTTACGCACTTCCTTTATGGTTCGGTGCGAACGGAGTCTGGATGAGTTTCCCGATATCTGATGCCCTCGCGACACTTCTGACGGTCTTCATGCTCGGAAGACTTTTCAAGAAATTCAGCCAGCTCAAGGACGGCGAAGACGCATCTTTGTTAGGCAGTCAGCTATAGGAGGCAATATCATGGAAAAGAAGATCATCATTACCATCGGAAGACAGTTCGGCAGCGGCGGAAAGGGCGTTGCTGATGCGCTAGGACGCAAACTAGGTATTCCCGTATATGACAGCGAGCTGATAGCCAAAGCCGCCCAGGACAGCGGTTTCAGCGCAGAGCTTTTCGTTCAGAGCGATGAAAAGAGAAGATTCTTCTCTCTTTCAAGCATCTTTGCCGGAAACTATTCTGACACAGACAATTACATGAGCGACAAGGGTCTGTTCAAGATGCAGAGCGAGACCATCAGGAGAATCGCGGAACAAGGCTCGGCGATCATTGTAGGACGCTGCTCGGACTATATTCTCCGCGACATGGACTGCGTCATCGACGTATTCCTTACATGCCCGGCAGAGGAACGTGCGAAGAGGGTTTCGGAAAGAGCCGGAATCAGTCTGGAGAAAGCCATGGACATGCTAGAGAAAAAAGACAGGGACAGGGCTGAATATTACAACTACTACACATTCGGGAACTGGGGCGTTGCCTCGACCTATGACATCTGCATTGATTCGAGCCTGCTGGGCATCGACGGGACTGCAGATTTCATCATTGATTTTGCCCGCAAGACAGGAAAGCTATGAGAAGAAGAACAAAGAGAAAGACACTTTCAATCATAACATTCGCATTGACAGCTGCCGCACTCGCGACAGCTTTTATGATTATACACAAGCCGATACCGAAGCCGGAGCCTCTGAAAGGCCCGAGAATCTATCTTAACGACACCTTGAGCAACGCAATGTCGGACATTCCGGAGCTGGAAGGTCTGGACAGGAAGGTGACAAGATATATGCGCGAGTGGCAGATGAAGGGAGCATCGCTAGCGATAATGCGCAACGATTCGCTTCTGTATGCAAAAGGATACGGATGGGCTGACGAGGCCGAAAAGGAACCGATGGAACCTTCGCATATCCTTCGTATGGCGTCAGTCTCAAAACTCATCACAGCCGCCGGAATCATGGTTCTGCAGGACAGGGACTCATTGAGCATCAAGGACACCGTATTCGGTCCGTCAGGCATCCTGAACGACTCTCTGTTCAATTCGGCCATCAAGGACAGGAATTACCATAAGATCACAGTAGAGCATCTCTTAAGGCATCAGGGAGGCTTCTACCGAGACCCGCTTTTCTCGTCAAAGGACGTGATGCACCAGATGCAGCTTGACCAGCCTCCGGTAAAGGAAGATTTCTTCAGGCTTGTACTCCGGCATAAGCTGAGCTTCATGCCGGGAGAATGGGAAAGATACTCCAACTTCGGATACCTCCTACTTTCCGAGATCATTGAAAAGGTATCAGGCAAGCCGTATGAGCAGTTCATCCGGGAAGATGTCCTCATGCCTGCAGGATGCTTCGACATGCATATTGCAGGCTCATATTACAGCGACCGCATTGAAAATGAAGTGAGGTACTATACCCATGAAGGAGACGGCAAATTCGTCGAGGAATACACAGGAAGCGGCATAATGGTAGAGCGCTGCTACGGAGGAAACAACATACCTCTTCTTTCAGGTGCAGGCGCGTGGTGCGGATCCCCTGCCGAAATCGCACGACTTGTAGCATCGATCGACGGACGTCCGGAAGTGGAAGACATCATCTCCCCTGAAGCCGTGGCCCAGATGACCGAATATTTCGACAAGGAGACATATTCCCTCGGATGGAACGACACAGACCCGGCAGAGGGATGGAGCCGCACAGGCACACTTTCAGGCACGACGGCACTCGTCAAATATTTCCCTGACGGAGAATGCTGGATAATGATCACAAACACCAGCACATGGAGAGGACCGGGCCAGTCACGTCAGACCGACAATCTCTTCAAGCAATGCAGGGAACTTTACAGCGACAAGCTTCCGAAACGGAATCTCTTCGAATAACAGATATCCCTATAACAAACGTGGTGGCTGCCCGTCGGGCAGCCACCACGGCTATATATACACTACTACTGATTATAGAGAGTGGAACTCTATCTTGTAGAAACGGAGACCGTTGCCGGTCGGATATATCTTTACAGTACCAGCGGTAACATTGAAGTCCACAGGGACTGCACCATTTGAACTTGAGTAACCTCCAGGGAGGGATTCCGGTTCACCGTCACCCACCTTCACTGTAACCATACGGGCAAGATCCTCTGAGCTGCCGGTGTTTGAAGCATATACTGTAAGCTTTCCGGCAACGTCAGTGGTAAACTCGAAGTAACGCTTTGCATCAGTACCTGCGCCGCCTGGCTGCCAATAGTAAGTTTCGCCTGAAACATTCCACTTGATAGAACCGCCTCCGGATACGACTCTGAGGCCATCAACCTCGAGATCCCAGTTAGAGTCATTGGTGTTTGCCGCAATGCCGCTGCCGGTCATAGCATCTACCCACTCTGGAGCTGAGAAATCCCATACGTAGTCTACTCCTGCAGGACCACCTTCGAGGGCATCGTAAACGATACCGTAGAAGTTTATGCCGTTATTGAGTACTACCTGGATGTCACCAGCCTTTACATCTACAACAACATATGGGAATGCTGAAGCGTCACCTGCAGTGAACTTATCAGCGTCCTGGATTACAGTAGGAGCAAGGATTTCCTTGTCACCCTGCATCAGGGCCATTGTACGGTCTGCTGCCGATGAGTTTGCTGAACGAGCTGCGATATAGAGCTTACCGTCGTTAGGAACGGTGATGGTCATGCTCTTGCTGTCAGAAGTCTTCGAACCCTTGAGACGAGTAGAATAAGAATCATACTCTGATGCACCTGGAACAGCGAACTTCTGTGAGTTAGCGTCGATTACCCATCCGCCTGTTGTCTGTACGTAGAAGCCTGCATTGTTCTCACATACATACTTCTCTTCAGCGTTTCCGCCTTCTGGGAATGTGAGGTTGTATCTTACCACCTTGAGGCCTGGCTCATCAGGAACGTCATTCACGTGGAATGAAAGCTCTGCGGGCTGCGACTCGACGCGTGTGTAGTCGTCAGCTGCAGGAACTGCAGTCACCTGGATAGCGAAGTCTCCGCCTGCCTCTTCCACTGCATATCCGCCTGTAGCGAATGTGTATGTAGTCTCGGTAACGTTCTTCTTCTTTCCGTCAACTGTAACGTTGTATGAACCAGCGTAGTCTACTGCGTCCCATGTAAGGGTGATCTCATCCTCTGCACGCTCGTTTACGGTAGTCTTGCTGATCTTCACCTGAGGAGTTGCGAGAACCTTGTCAAGAACCTGTATGTCTGATGTCCACTGGAGGAATGTCATTGTTGCAGGGTGGCAGCCGTAGATGTAGATCATCTGCTCGCCTGATACATTCGCGAATGTCACCTTCTGATACTCTGCGCCTGCAGGAACTGAAGCTGAAACCTTTCCGTCAAGGCTTACCGTAAGGTTGGAATGGCCTGTCGCCTCTGCTACGGAAATGATGATTGAGCCCGGCTCGTTGACCTTGATTCCGATCGCACCGTCAACAGGAATACCGCCCTCGAGAGCAGCCTCGCCAGTGAACTCGAAACCTTCCTTGGTGAAGTTGATAGGAGTGTTCTTCACGAAGAAGCGGATACCGTCACGCACCATATCCTTGTCAGCCATCTTCTTGAAAGTCTGGCCGTCAGTAAGATCCCAGATCTTGCCTGTCACAGTCACATCCTGTGTAAGGTCTTCAGGGATCTCGACATAGACAGCATACCATCTTGGGTCACCTGCATTTGCCTCGATGACTTCCTTGCTTGTAACATTATACTTGTCACGTGCGCTGTCTACGCAAGGGTCAGCGTCAAGCTCTACGCTGCCGTTCACGAGAATGCGTGCACGTCCTTCATCCGCAGCAGCCTTAAGATCGTCACCTGAGAGTGATGAACCATCCTTCTGAGCAACGAAGAATCTGTCGTAGCAGTTGTAGAAGAAGTTGTCTGAAAGCTCTGTAGGGAATGCTGAAGTAGAGTTCTTCGCTATGAGACAGCATCTCTTGTTCTCGTCGTTCATGTTGAGGAACACATTGTGTGTCAGCACGAATGACGGAGCTGTACCAGCTGCGTTGACAGCACGGATATTGAAGACACCGTTGTTGTTGCCGTTGTTTGCAAAGCAGAGGTTGTTGAATGTACAGTGAGTCAGCTTGATCGACTCGAGAACAGTCTTGGCGTCGATACGGAACCATGTGCGGGCTCCTGTATTGAGGGTAGAATTAATGAACTCGATGCTGTTTACGGTAGCTTCACCACGGAAGTCGAAGCAGTCACCACCGTCGCCACCGACATTGTTCACTTCAACACCGTCATACTTGATTGCACCTACCTGAGGACCCTTTGAGTTCTCATAGAGGACACCGCGGAGGTAGTTGTTGAGCTTACAGTTGATCACTGTGATGTTCTCAACTGCAGCTGCAGCGTCGAATGTAAGATTATGCGGATAATCTGCAAGGCCTGCTCCGTCGAATGTGATTGCCTCGAGGTGGATGCCTGTAACGTCTGCACCTATCTTGAGTCCACCCTGGATTGTCGGCTGTGCGCCTTCTGCTGTAGCATCACCATAGATAGCCACAGGGCCACCGAGGACAACACTGCCTATCACATAAGGAGTCTCTGAATAAGCCACCTTGATGACTGGTGCCTTATCTGTGAGAGCCTGGATAAGAGCCTCTGAAGTAGCGACTTCAGTTGCACCGTCGATTGCAGGGCGGGTCCAGGCAGAAACTGTACCACGCTGTGCACTCTTGAAGTGTACTGCGAGTGTATAGTTTACTGACGGATTAAGACCTGTAACCTCAACCTGTGCGGCCTCTACTGCAGCAGCGTCCACGTCAAAGCGGGTGTACTCTTCTTCAGCGTTGAGGGCAGGAGTGATGCGTACATGATCGACTTCAGGATCCTTCGTCCACTTGATTGTGATTGAAGACTCCGACCTGTCCACAAGCTCAGGATTGAGAGAAGACTTGATTGCGTATGTCTGGAGAGCGCGGTCAAAGACAGCCCAGTTGGAGTCTGCGATCCTGCCTTCTCCGTTCACAGCCTTAACGCGTGCATAATAGGTCATATCAGCCTCGAGATCCGCCGTATAAGGGATATCGGTTGCAGGGATAGTGAGTGACTCGACGAGAGAACTCATCTGCTCGTCAGAGTAAAGTTCGAGGACGAACTCGGTAGCTCCCTTGGACTTGGTCCATGAGAATTCGATAAACTCTCCATTGATGACCTTGGCAGAGAGTTCAGTAGGAGTAAGGCATCGGCCGAGAGCGATCTCGTCGTTGATGTCAACCATCTCCTCGGTGCAGCCTGAAAAAGCTGCTCCGAAGGCGATGAGTGATACTCCCAATATTATTGCTGAAAATATTCTTTTCATATTATTGTTCATTTATCTTATAGATTCTTCACTTCGTTCAGAATGACATGAAGCCGTTCAGAATGACATGAAAAGATTAGAAACCATAGTCATTGAAGAGAGTTCCCTGGCTGTTCACGAGAGTTGCCTCCGGAATAGGCCACCACTGCTTGGTATCAGGGTTGTTGTCATAGAATGAATCAAGCTTCTTCTGTGCTGATTCGCTGTATGCACCTGTATCCTCTGAAATGAACTTGAAGTATGTTGAAACCTCACCCTTCGAGTTGGTGTAGCACTCCCAACCGTCTCCGGCAGGAGCGGCCTCTGTAGTTGAAGGCTCATTGTAGCCATAAGTCTCCATAGAACCGTCAGCCGCATATCTGTACCATACTGCAGGGCCGAACTGTGCACCTGCGTTGTCCATCCATGCCTGAAGCTCTGCCTTTGACTCGTCCATCTTGGTCTTGAGGAGATTCCAGCGGATGAGGTCCTGCTTGCGGAGCATCTCGCCCACGAACTCAAGAGCACGCTCGTCAACGATTGCATTGAAGATAGCTTCCTGACCGCTGAGTCCGTTCACATAAGATGAAGCGATTCCTTCATTGCCCTTATATGCTCTCTGGCGGACCTGGAGGAGGCAGTTCTTTGCAAAGTTCTCGTCACGGTTTCCGCATGCAGGATCGTTGGCGATCTCTGCTGCCATGAGGAGAATGTCAGAATATCTCATGTATACAGGCTTGATACCGTCGTCGTTACCTCCATTGTAAGGAGACTTGGTCTGCCACTCGAGACGGAACTTTCCGAAATACCAGTCGTTAGGACCTGCAAGGGTAGGAATGTTCTTTCCGTCAGGGCCGAGGACCCATTTCCAGTTCACGCAGCTCATGTCACGGCGTACATCCTCGTCCTCATATTTCCAGTAGAGAGTAGGAACAGGACCTGCAGTACCGCCACGGCTTGATGTAGGACCCTGGCTCCAGTCTGGATTGCCTTCTGTCCTGATTGCGAATGTATAGTTCCAACGTCCACGGGTGTCAGATGAAGGGATCACATAGATGACCTCCTTGCCTGCTGTGATGTCCATATTGTTGAACTCCTTCCAGAGCTGTGTGTAATCCATGAGGGAGAGACCTGCGTTGTCAATCACATCCTTGAGGGCTGCAAGAGCCTTCGGATAAAGGACTTCCTTCTGAAGCTCAGGATCTGTTGAGAGTCTCACTGAACCAGCATTACCAGTTCCTACAGCGCCCTCATCAGGACGAAGAGAGTAACCTGATGCCATGAGGCAGAGGCGTGCGTAAAGGCCCTTTGCGAATGCAAGGCTAGGGCGGTCGGTTGTAGCGGTAGCCGCGCTCTTGCCAGGCCAGTTCATATACTGGAATGCCACTTCAAGATCAGCGAGGAGCTGCTTGTAGATCACATCCTTATCAGTCTTGTTAAGATAGATTGTCTCGGCATCGATAGGTGCGAAACGTGCCGGAACCTCACCGTAAGCCTTGAGGAGCTCGGTATAAAGGAGAGCACGTGCAGTCAGAGCCTCGCCAAGGAGTTCTGCCATCTGTGCATCGCCTGCAGGATTACCGTACTGACGGATACCTCTGATCGCGAGGTTTGCTCTCTCTATACCACCCATAAGTTCATTGTACGGTCCGTTCGCGAGGTTGAGCTGACCGTTGGTTGCAGTCATAGAGTATCTTGCGATGCTTGACTTCTCATCAGCTGTAGTATTGTTATAAAGCTCGATATCGGTATTGAAACCATACCAAGGCAAGTAGCGTCCACGATGGCAGTTCGTATGTCCGAACACCTCGTAGATTCCGAATACATTGTATTCTGCAAGTGTGTAGTTTGAATATACCACAGACTCATCGAATGACGACTGGGTCGGTGTCTTGAGGCCGTCCTCAGAGCAAGATGTCAGAGCCGCAGCAGCAAGCATTCCTACACCAATGAGTATTTTATTCATTAATTTCATAAATTCTGGTTTTTAGATTCTTCACTTCGTTCAGAATGACATTGTGTCTTTCAGAATGACATTGGAGGAATTAGAATGTGATGTTGACACCGACTACATAACCTCTGCTCTTCGGATATGCCGAGCAGTCAACGCCTGGAGTAAGAGGAGTCTTACGTCTTGTGTCGACTTCAGGGTCATAGCCTGAATACTTGGTGAGACAGAAGAGGTTGGTACCTGTCATATATACGCGGAGCTTCTGCATCTTGATCTTCATTGTCCACTTCTGAGGGAGGGTATATCCGATCGTTGCAGACTGGAGGCGGAGGAAAGAACCGTCCTCGACAGCCCAGTCAGAGAAGATCGCCTTGTTCACACCAGGATTCCACATTGTAGTTCCTGCATTGATTTCAGCGAGACGGTCTGCATCTGTAATCTCCTCACCGGTAGCCCAGTCGATATTGGTCCAGCGGTTCTCCACATTCATTGATGCGAGGAGGTTACGGTTTGAATATTTACGTGAGTGGCTGAACTCGATCCTGTTGGCATTGTAGATATTATTGCCGAACACATAGTTGAAGTTAGCCGAGAAGTCGAATCCGTAGAGGTAACCCGAGAGGTTGAAACCACCTACTCCGAGAGGCTGTGCATTGCCGATGATGGTCTTGTCATCTACTGTGATCTTGCCGTCTCCGTTCATATCCCTGAGCTTCATTGCACCCGGACGGAAGAACTCCTTGCCAAGAATGTCAGAAGCGTCTATTGTACCCTCGTTCGCTACCCAAGCGGAACCATCGTGAGTGAATTCGTCAGCCGAATAGCGTCCGTCCGAAATGTATCCGTACATATCTCCGAGAGGACGGCCGACTGTAACGACATAGTCAGGACCGATTTCAGTTGATGCCCACTCTGAAGTAGCCTCGATCTTTTCGAGTCCACCGAGATCAGTCACCTTGTTCTCATTGATGCTGATATTTCCGCCGAGTGTGAGTCCGAAGTTCTTCTTCTCGAAGATCACGAAGTTAACAGAAGCCTCGAAACCACGGTTCTGTACCGATCCGAGGTTACGGTACTGATAGTCATAACCCGAACCTGCCACAGGGAACTGGATAAGGAGGTCGTTGGTTGTATTATGGTAAACCTCGAAAGATCCGTTGATACGGCTGTTGAGGAACGAATAGTCGAGACCGATATTGTGTGAAACTGTAGTTTCCCAAGTAAGGTCTGGGTTAGGCATGATTGACTTTCCGCCTACTGTAGTGGTTCCCCACCATGTATTTCCCATCGAGATCCACTGCGTATTGTTCGCCTGGAAGAGGAGAGATGACACATTCGAAGGGATGTTGTTGTTACCTGCCGTACCGTAGCTGTAACGGAGCTTGAGGTTGTCAAGCCATGCAGCATCCTCGAGGAAGCTCTCGTTCGAGATTGTCCATGAAGCTGCTGCTGAAGGGAAGATACCCCACTGGTTGCCCTTCTCGAACTTTGACGAACCGTCGGCACGTACTGTTGCAGAAACAGCATATCTGCCGTCGTAGTCATAGTTTGCTCTTCCGAAGAATGAGAGGAGCTGCTCGTTAGGATTGAAGAAGTTGTTCGAAGCTACCGGAGTACCTGAAGCCATGAAGTTCCAGGCCATCTGGGAATCGAAGAACACAGGGAAGCCCTCGATTGTAGATGAGAGAGTGTTTGACTTGGTAAGGATATACTCCTGACCGAGGAGAACGTCAAGCTTGTGCCTGTCATTGGTGAACACCTCTGCGAAATTATAGTTCAAGGTGTTGGTTGTACGATACTTTGTACGGAATGCGTTCTTATACTGTGTCGCAGGCTGTCCCTTGATTGTTGCAGAGTTACCCACATAGTATGTTGTAAGACCATAGAAACGGTTGTCTTCCTGTGAATAGTCATCGATACCGCCCTCTGCCCTGAGATTGAGGTTCTTGATGATGTGCCATGTAACCGCACCGTTGAGAGTCCAGTTCTTACGGATTCTCTTGTTGTCGTTGTCGGCAACCGACTTGAGAGGCGGAGCGTTGTCGCCATAGTCTTCAGCAAGGTCAGAATCAGTAGCCACACCTGTAATAGGGAATGGAGTGTACTGTACCGCATGCTTGAGACGTCCGTTGCTTGAAGTCGAACCGCCGTCATTGACCGAGTTCGCACCGGCGCCCATCACGGTTGTATGCGAATATCTTGCATTGATGTCGACCGTGATCTGCTTGATAGGCTTGTACTGGGTCTTGAACGAGAGGTTGTCTCTCTTATAGTCCGAGTTCATCATGATGGCCTTGTCACCAACGTGAGCATAGCTGGCAGTCCACTTCACCTTGTCAGTAGAACCTGAAACCGAAACGTTCTGGTTGAAGGTTGTTCCCACATTTCCGAAAACCTTCTTCACCCAGTCGTTCTTCTCGACATTCTTATAAAGGTCCATATCCTCGAAGACACCGAACACCTTTATGAAATCGTCTTCAACCCTGTCTCGAAGCACTGCAAGCTCGTACTGGTTCTGGACGAAATCATATGATGATCCTGTCTGGATCGCGTCAGCGTTAGCCATTGTCTTCTGTCCCCAATAAGCGTTGTAGCTTACAGAGATCTTGCCGGCAGCGCCTGACTTTGTAGTAACGAGAACTACACCGTTTGCACCACGTGAACCGTAGATCGCTGTCGAGAACGCATCCTTGAGGACGTCGATAGACTGAATGTCGGAAGCCGGGATGTCAGAAATGCTTTCCACCGGGAAACCGTCCACGATGTAGAGAGGAGATGCGTCCTGAGTGATGGAACCGCCACCACGTACACGGATCTTGATCTCGGCATCAGGATCACCTTCGGTTGTTGTAACCTGGACTCCGGCCATCTTACCTGTGAGGGCTTCGCCTACTGATGCGACAGGGACCTGAGTAAGTGCCTCATTACCTACAGATGTCACCGAACCCATGAGGTCGCGACGTTTTACAGTTGCATAACCGATAACGACAGTTTCATCAAGGAAGTTTGCATCCTCTTCGAGGGTCACATTAACCACCGTAGAATTTCCGATGACAACCTCTTTTGTCGCCATACCGATCATTGAGAATACGAGAGTCTTGCCTTTGGCATCAGGAACATTGATGGAATAGTCACCGTCAACTCCTGTTGATACTCCCAGAGTTGTGCCGTCCACGAAAACGGATACACCGATCAGCGGTTCTCCATTAGCGTCTGACACGACACCTTTGACCTCCTGGGCATTGGCTGCGATGATTGTCGCAAACAGCCCTAAGATCAGAAGAGAAATCTTGTATGTCAGATTTTTCATAAAAGAAATTGTTTGGTTAGTATTTGTTGTTAATAATTATGAATTCCATTCATAATGCGAAAATACCTAATATAGCCCAAGTGAATTGGTAAATTTTATCGCATTATTTGTACTTTTTGTCACCGTCCCGATTTTCCGTGCACGTTCACGACAATTTCTTGTATTCGCCACCGGCATTCTGTATCTCCACAATATCCTTCACGAGATAGTGGAGATACATCTCAAGATTGGTATAACGTCCGTATGAATCCAGAGTCTTTGCATTTCCATCAGCGGCATCAGACTTCTTCAGGCCGAACATATCCTCGAACCAGTCCGGCATTCCATCGCCGTCCGTATCCTTCACTCTCTCAATTTCAGCGGCGGACGCCTCATATACAGGCCATCCTCCTACAGCCGTCTGGGTATCGATTATACCGTTCTTCGATCCGTTTCCTCCGTCGGTGAATGTGACTTTTCCGCTCTGTGCATCGGAACATGCACGGGCATCAACGGCATCCCTTGCAAGAGAGGCACCGCCTACCTCGCAGATGCGGGCGAATGCATCTGATGCGGAATGGGTTGTCGTATATATGTCCTCCGAAGACGGACCTGACAGCAGATGAGGCGAAGAGAAGACCGTATTGAAGTTTGCGTATGCCGATCCGTTATGCCAATAGACGGCAGACGCATCATTGGAGGCCGTAATGCCCTCATTGCCCGTATGGACATTGCCGGAAAGGTAGAGTTCCGGATATCGGTCAGCATAAGTGACCCCGTCCTTGACATACGAGCCATACGCATCCACGAAATATGAGGTCTTCTTTGAGGCAGGACCTGGCTTGTAATAATTGTTGACGATGTTGAACCATCCGTTTTCACCGCCATAGGTGGAATTCGATCCCCAGTTATATACAGCATTGTTCCTGTAATCCACGCTTCCACGATGAGTCGAGACATAATCGCCATAGATCTGCGGATGATCGATGCGAGGATTGCGGCTGTCATGGTCAGACAGCATATTATGATGGAACGACGCATCCTTTCCTCCCCATATGCCACCATATCCGTGATTTCCCTTTCCATGGACGGACGCCTTGAGACTTTCAGTCAGAATGCACCACTGCATCGTGAAGTTCCTGTTTGCATAGAATGACGAGCACTCGTCCGTCGACCATGACATAGAACAATGATCAAGGATTACATTCTCATTATAACGTCCCCAGATGGCATCGTTTTCCTGCTTCGCCTCATCTCCCATACGGAAACGGATGAAACGGATTATGACATTGCTCGCTGACAGCTGGGTAGTGAAATTCTTCAGACAGATTCCGTCACCGGGAGCAGTCTGGCCAGCAATGGTCACATCTCCCTTGCCGATCTTCAGGCCCGACTTGAGCTCGATCAGACCAGCGACATCGAAAACGATAGTCCTGACACCCGATTCGTTCAAGGCAGCACGGAGCGAGCCTGCGCCGCTATCCGCAAGTGTTGTGACATGTATGACCTTGCCTCCGCGTCCGCCTGTCGTATACATTCCGCCGCCTTCCGCGCCAGGGAATGCAAGCGCTCTGGCATGCTGGTCCTCGTGTTCAGGTATCTTGAACTGTGAATAATATTCATTAGGAACCGGATCCTGGCCAGGTTCCGGCTTGGGGTCTGGTCCTGGAACAGGCTCTTCACCCGCCTCCAATGTGCTTGCGGTAATTGCTGAAGAATATGGGGAATCCTGTTCACCGGCCTTTGCCCTCACCTTGAACGAATAGGTTGTGCCGAGATCAAGATCCTCATAGCCGACCGATGTTTCACGCGTGCTTGTCTGCCCTCCGGGTACCAATGTACCGTCAGCCGTTTCAAGCCTTGCGACATAATAATCCGCCCCTTCAACCTCATTCCATGAGAATACAAGGGATGTCTGGGTAGCGGAGACAAGCTTCACACCGGCAGGTGCCTGAATCTCCTGCGGGACTACAGGGTCGTCAGGCTGGCAGGCTGCGAGAATGGTCAGAAGCAGTATTGGAATTATTCTGTTCAGTTTCATATTGTTTCGGTTAAAGATCCTTCACTTCGTTCAGGATGACAGAGAGGTTCAGGATGACAGAGAGGTTCAGGATGACAAGTAAGTTCAGGATGACAAGTAAGTTCAGGATGACAGAGAGGTTATTTTATGTCTTTTTCGGAGTCGATGATGCCGGGATAGCCGGTCACGGAGCCTCGGTATGTCGCCTTGCCCTTCTTCACTTCCTTTATGATACGCTTGTCAACGGCGTCGCGCTTCTTCGAGGCTCCGGCATGTTTGAGGATTTCCTTATATGCATATGGAGCATACTGGGACTTAGGTTCCAAAGATACACTGATAGGGAACGGTCTGGGTTTGCATTTCCAATAATAATGATGCCCCATATTGGCTATCTTCAACTTGCTAGGCTTTCTGCCCTCATATCCGCCTTCTTCCACAGCACTTATATCATATTCATTACCATATGCGCAGAAGTTCCCAGGAGTCATGGAAGTAGTCTCCGAGGTACTCATTTCGAGCCATTCCCCGTCAAGATTGCGAGTAGCAGGACCTGGACGGAAATAATTCTTTATCAGGTTGAACCAGCCCTCCTCACCACCATAAATAGCCTTCATTCCCCAGTTATAGACGACATTGTTCACAAAATCTACCGTTCCCCTGTTATACAGAAGATCCGATCCATGGTAGAGTCGCGGATGGTCGAAACGAGGGTTGCGGCTGTTGTTATGAGCAAAGAGGTTATGATGGAAGGAAACATTCCTGCCGCCCCATATGCCGCCGTAGCCATGCTGTCCCTTGTGATGGACAGAAGAATTCAAAGCCTCTGAAATGATGCACCACTGGACTGTTGCATCTCTGAAATTATAGAACGAAGCATTTTCATCGGTAGCCCAACTGATAGAGCAGTGGTCTATGATGATATTACGGCAATGTCTCGCACCCATAGCATCTGCTTCCACACCGTATCTTGTTCCCAATCTGACACGCAGATACCTTATTATGACCTGATCGGCAGTTATAAACACGTTATGATCCCTAAGGGTAATTCCCTTTCCGGGAGCGGTCTGGCCAAGAATGGAGAGATAAGGATTACGGATATTCAGCGGAGCGGTAAGATGGATGTCTCCGCTCACAGCAAAAGTCACTGTTCTTGGTCCTTCGGCCTCGACGGCATGACGGAGAGTACCCTCCGAACCATCATCTGCAAGAGAAGTCACGACATACTCCTTGCCTCCACGGCCTCCGACGGTATATTTTCCGCAGCCTTCTGCTCCTTCAAAAGCTACAGGAAGATCACGCTCCGGAAAATAATCGATATTATGCCTTGCCTCCCACTCGAGAGACGCCCAGATGAAAGGTCCGACGCCCTTGCAGTCGTTCTCTATGATCGGCTCGCTGAGATAATACTCGAAATCTCCCTTTCGCATCTGCTTTCCGCCAAGACCTCCGACAGCGCAACAGTCTGTCATTGAGATTGTTCCGTCTTCATTTTCACGAATGAAGCGGTCAATGAACTTCGGATACAGTCCGAGGATATAATCCTTATGTGAGTCATCGATATATCCCATTCTCAATCCTTTGAGGAAGGCATATGTGAACATGATCGAGCAGGTAGCCTCCTGATAGTTGCCCTCACGTTCCGGACAGTCAAGTACCTGATACCACATGCCGGTCTCCTTGTCTGCCCACTTCGGAAGCACTTCAAGGAAATAGTTGAGCTGGTCGATAAGCTCCTGCCTTCCCGGATGCTTTTCAGGAAGATAATCCAGGACCTCGACCAAAGCGACAGCATACCAGCCGTTCGCGCGTCCCCAGGCATGCTCGGAAAGTCCGGTCTCGGGATCGCACCAGAACATTGACATCGACTCGTCCCACGCGTGGCGGAAGAGGCCTGTAGCCGGGTCCAGAGTGTTTTTCGCACCTGCTGTGAACTGATGGACGATGTCTGCAAAGAGCGAATCCTTCTGCTCCTTCGGAGCATATCTCTTTGTATACTCGGCATAGAAAGGAAGAGCCATATAGAAGCCGTCCAGCCACACCTGATGCGGATATATCTGCTTGTGCCAGAACTCTCCGGACTGAGTGCGAGGCTGATCGTCGATCTGCTCACGGATCATCCTGGTCACACGGCGGTAACGCTTGTCCTCATCACCATACATATCGTGAAGATCGAAATATATACGTGCAGGACAGATGTGGTCCACATTGTAATTGGACTTCTTGTACTTATATACTTCACCCTTCTCCGTCGCCATGGTATCAGCCCAGGCACGGACATACTCCACGACTTCCGGCATATCATAGCGCTTGGCCGCATCAAGGAAAGACTTGAGTTCAAGCCCGGTCGTATAGTTCCACTTTCTTTCGCCGTTCCTGCCATCCAGATATGTAGCATCGGGATTTCTCTTCATTTCAGACTGTATCATCCTTACGGAATAAGGAGTCTGGGCCATCACCGTAAAGGCAACGGAAAGAGAAAAAAGAAGTAAAGCGATCCTTTTCATAGTATGGTCATGAATTTTTATTCTGTTTCATATATTCCGCAGGGGAAACTCCGAAATGCTTCTTGAAGCTTCGGCTGAAGTATCCCGGATCTGAGAATCCGACCTTATAGGATGTTTCGGAAACCGAGAACTGTCCGCTCTTCAGGTAATATGTGGCCTTCTCCATCCTGAATTCCTGAATAAGCTCCACAGGTGACTTTCCGGTCAGGCCCTTCACCTTGTTGTACATTGAGGTTCGTCCCATTCCGACATACGCGGCGAGCTGATCCACAGTCACTTCCGCATCCGCAACATGTTCCTCCAGCCATACCATCACCTTCTTTATCAGCTGTTCATCCTTATCGGTGATGACTATCTCCTCCGGAGAAATGTCCACCTTCTTCTGCTCTGACATCCTGGAGATCAATGCTTTCCTTCTGTCAAGCATATTGTCGATGCGGGCCATGAGAAGCTCCATGGTAAAAGGCTTCGCGATATAGCCGTCAGCACCGTATTTCATAGCCTTCAGCTGAGTATCATCTTCATGCTTTGCAGTGATCATGACAATCGGGATGTGACTGGTGCTGAAATCGCTGCGTACATGGTTGATGAGCTCGATACCGTCCATCTCCGGCATCATAAGGTCGGTAACGATCATATCCGGCATCCATCCGGAAGCCATCACCTGCAATGCCTCCTTTCCATTCGAAGCATCCCTGACCTCATATTTTCCCGCCAGACTGTTATATATGTATATCTTCAGTTCTGCATTATCTTCGACCACGAGCACTTTCAATGCACCTTCAGGATGGCTTGATTCGACCTTGAACCTGCTAAGGCCATGAGTCTCGGACGGCTGGATCTCCGGTTCGGCATCGACGAAACGGGCCGTTTCATTCGAGAAGCGCTCCCGGTCCATAGGAAGCCTTACGAAGAATTTCGAGCCTTCACCTGCTGCGCTTTCAACCCAGATCTCTCCCCCATGCATGTCGGTGATCTCCTTGCAGAACGAAAGACCGATGCCGCTGCTCGCCATGCCTCCGAATGCAGAAACCTTGCCTTTGGTGAATGGCTCGAATATGCTCCTGCGGTTCTCCTTCGGCACGCCTATTCCATTATCCTTCACCATGATACGGAATTCAGCATCGCCTTCCCTGTAAAGGACTCCCACTTCAATCTTACCTCCGTCAGAAGTATATTTGAATGCATTGGAAAGCAGATTGTAGACAAGAGCCTCAAGCCTCATCGCGTCTCCCCATACCATGAGGGTATCCACCGACTTGACCGTACGAAGCTCCATATGACGCTCGACAGACATATCCCTGAAATCGTCATATACATCCTGAACAAGCTTTACCACATCAAAGCGGCTCACGTTCAGCTTCATCTTTCCGTCAGCGATGGATCTTGTATCAAGGAGCTGATTCACAAGGGTAAGCATCCTCTTGGCATTCTTCTGGACAAGATTGACGCTGTATTCATTCTGATCGCCGGAAGGAGTCTTCCTGTTTATGTCCTCGATTCCTCCCAGGATAAGAGTCAGAGGAGTACGAAGCTCATGGGAGACATTTGTAAAGAACCTGGCCTTGATATCGTTAAGGCTCTGCTCAAGCCTCACATTGCTGCGGAGCTTCATCGATGCAAGGAAGATCCTGATTATCAACGCCACTACAGCCAGAATCAGAAGTACATAAATGACACGTGCAAGAGCGGAATTCCATACAGAAGGCTTCACCCTGACCTTTATGCTTACCATATCTTCCGGAAGTACATCTTCAGAATATGAATCCCTGACCTTGAAGACATAATTGCCGGGCGGGATACGCGAATATGTAGCCGCATTGTTTCCTGAGCCGGAAATCCACGCCTTGTCATAACCTTCGAGCATATATGAGAACGAGGTCTTGCCGCTGGCGCTGAAATCCAGTGACGCGAAATCGATCCTGAAGAACGAGCAGTCGTGAGGAATGACCATCCTGTCAGTGAAAGGTGTCCTGACCCCGTCAATGCTGAGGCCTGACAGCACAAGCCTGCTGTCCCTCGGAGATGGCTCGAAGCGCTTCGGATCGACCTTGTATACATTGTCATATGTTCCGAACAAGATGCATCCGTCATCCATGGCCACGCAGGTAGCTTCGCTGAAAGACGTCGGGCTCACGCCATCATATTTGGTAAAATTCCTTACGGCGGAAGTTTCCGGGTCATACGCAGAAAGACCAGCTTCGGTAGCTATCCATATGGTACCGTCATCATCAGCCATTGCAGAATGGACGATATTGCTGGCAAGGCCGTTTTCGGAGCTGATTATCTCGAAGCGAGGCAGACCGTTCTCAAAATATATCCGGTTCAGTCCACCGCCGAAGGTGCTGAGCCACGTATTGCCACGGGCATCAGTAAAGATATGTATTATATCATTGTTTCCCAACGAGTTACCATCTCCTGGAATCTTGGTGATCAGGTTGAACACAGTAAGTTCGGGACTGTCCGACGGTTCAAAAAGGATAAGGCCGCTTACAGTCGCTACCAGCATCCTTCCGTCAGGCATGCAATGGAGATACCTTACTCTTTCTCCTGCGACCTGCGGATAATCCGGAAAATTATTCCGGACAGTAACGAAGACATCGCTGTCGGCATCCGGCAGCATGGAAAGTCCGCCTCCGTATGTCCCGACCCATATGCGCCCGTCATTATCCTGCTCAATCGAATAGATATTGTTAGAGCTCAAGGATTCAGGATCGAACGGATTCCATCTGAACCTCTTCCACTCATAGTCCGGTCCGGCCGGTTTCATCCTGATGAGTCCGTCACCCTTTGTTCCAAGCCATATATTGCCATGCGAATCTTCAAAGATCGAATATATAACTCCGATATCGCCACTCTTTCCGTCCGGGAAACGTCTGCACGAACTCAAGTCCGGAGAATATCGGAAAAGCTCACGGCTCTTTGTCGCCACCCAAAGCTGCCCCTTGCTGTCACGCAGCATGGCACGCACCTCCGACGAAGAGCTGTCCTCGGACAATGCAGGAGGCACGATCACATCAATCCTCGGATTGATGGCTGTCACCCTTTCAAGGCCCCGGCCAACCGTCGACATCCATAAGACACCCGATCTGTCAACCTCGAAGCACGCAACACCGTTCATGAACCTGTTGTCCGCATGCTCCTTGACATTGTTCAGAGGGACAATCTCATCAAGGGCCCTGTCATAATAGCCGAAACCCCAGTTGTTCATCTTTATCCAGGTCCTGTCTCCCTGTGTCTCGACCCTTGCGAGAGTGTCGACATAATATGACATCACGTTATTGCTGTGCTCATAATGCCTGAAACGGTCTCCCGATGGATTGTATGACCATATTCCGGTACGGTCAGTCGCGATCCAGAGCAGTCCGTCCGGATCAGGGAAAAGATACCTGACACGTCCCATGTCCGTCCTGTGTACCTTGGCCTGCAAGGTCTTTGAATCGACTGCAGCCACAGCATTGTCACGGAAACCGACAAATATACGTCCTCCGGTAATGGTCATCGTCACGGCACCGGAAAGTCCCAGCGACTTGAGGTCAGCCCTGGACTGTTCACGGGTTGTCTTGTCGATCGCAAGAAGATGGTCTTCAGACAGGAAGAAGATGGACTCATCGGTCTCGGCAAAGGCCCTCACATCCGCATTACGCGAAAGCAGAGAATGCTTTTCCTCGCCGAACATGGCGACACCTGACTCTGAGACCGCATAGACATTGCCGTCGGAATCCTCATAAATGTCCGAGACATTCTTGCCCACCGGCCCGTTCGTACCGAAATACGCAATGTACGAAAGATCCGGACGCACCCTCAGCAGGCCTGCTCCGTCGACTGCAACCCACACATCTCCCTTCGAGTCGCAAAGCACTTCCCCGACCTTCATGTTTGTGTCAGGAAAACCTTCCAGATCCGCCGGCACAGCCACAAATTCCTCTGTATCGACATCAAAGCGATAGACATGATAATCATATGTCGTAACCCAGAGATATCCTTCCGCATCCTCATCGACCGAAAGGATCCTGTTGTGGGACAGATTCGAATAATCCCCGGGAAGCATGGTATAGTTCACGAAACCGTTGCCGTCATATCGGCTCAGTCCGTACCACGTACACAGCCATAGATAGCCCTCACGGTCCTGATGGATGTCACATATCGAATTGTGAGGCAGTCCGTCGTCAGACGTGTAATGCTCGAAAATGAGTTCAAGGGGCTCGGACTTTGCTCCAGCAAAAGCCGCACCCCCAATGAACGATACTGCAGTAAGCAGCAATATCCTACAGAACCTTCCCATTAAAAGACTTTGAAATACCACTCGACCTTCACATTCTTTCCATGCTTGTCCTGCTCGCTCCCGCACTGGAGGACATTTTCCGGAGTATACTTACCCAGATCCTTGTCCTTCAGCTGATGTGACCATTTCACGCGCTCTTTCTTCGAAGCCGCTCCCGGTCCCTTGCTTCCGTATTCAGCATAGAATGTAGTCTTCTCGGCATATGGCTTGCCCCAGTTGTGCCATCCCTCCTTGAGGATATGGTCTCCGAGTTCGCAATTTATGAAGACGGTCTTTGCGAACGAACGCCATGGACGTCCGAGATAGACCTTGTCCGTATTTTCATCATGGATGAGCCTGCAGTTGTTGAAGACATATCCGAACTCTTCCCGCTCAGGTGTCGAAGCAGCCGTCACATAACTGTTCTTCTTGCTGAGGATCGTGCAGTCCTCGAACCAGCATGTCGATGCTCCGAAGATGAAATCGGTCGTTCCTTCTATCCAGCAGCCTTTGAAATACTGATGCTGGCCCTTTCCGTATGTATAGATCGTATCCTGATTGGCCACGAAACGGCAGTTGACAAATGCCACGCGATCGCCGTCAACCGTTATTGCACATGCCTGCCCGATGGACTTTCCTTCGCCAGCGGCATTCTCTATCGTAAGATTCTCGGCAAGGAAGTCCGAAGCATAAAGAAAGACGGTAGAGGTCGCGGATGTGCCCATCTCATAGCCTGTCGGGCCGATCTTCTGGGCAAAGTCACTCCACGTGATCACGGTTTTCTCTGCCGACTGACCGATCAGATGAAGCCTCTGCTTGTTTGTCGGAATGGTCACCTTCTCTTCATAGACACCATCCTTGATATAGATCGTGGTCTCGTCCTGCTTGCAATAATCCGGAGCGGCATTCACAGCCTCCTGGACAGTAAAGAAATCTCCACTGCCGTCCTTTGCAACGACAAAGTCATAATCAACCACATGCTCTGCAAGCTCCGGAATCACCTTCACGATCTCCGGAAGAAGAAGATTCACTATCTGGCGTGCTCCTGCCACATTGGTATGAGTGTTATCTATCTTTCCGTCAGGATGCTTCGGGTTCGTACCCTTCTCTACCCACATGTAATATCTGCGGGATGGCTCATCGCCGAGACTCTTCAGCCAAGCCTGCGTGATCCTGTTGGCGTCAATCAGAGGAAGGCCATATTCTTCGGCAATCTGCATGACTGCCGCAGGATAATCTCCATGGCAGTTTTCCTTGAGTTTTCCCTCATCATCAAACCATCTTCTCGACACTGGTGTGAAAAGCACAGGCTTTGCTCCGACGCTCAAGGCATGGTCCACGAAAAGCCTGATATTATCCTGATATGCGCCGAATGGAGCGGCATAGCGGGTGGTATCGGACTCCTTTGAGTCATTGTGTCCGAACTGGATGAAAAGATACTCCCCTGCCTTGAGGTCTGTCTTTACGCGGTCCCATATGCCTAGGGTCTGCACACTCTTGGTGCTGCGGCCGTTCTGGGCATAATTCGCGACAATGACATTTGTATCGACATGCGATTTGAGCCTCTGGCCCCAGCCACGCTCGGGATTCTCATATGAAAGATCCTTGTCCGCCATGGTGGAATCACCCATAAGACGAAGGACTACCTTATCCTGGGCGGCCATACCCAGTGAAAGCATCAGCGTAAAAAAGATAACTGCAATCTTCTTCATATCGTATACGATTATTCAATCACCACATTTTCAGACTTGTACTGGAACACATCCGGCTTCACATTGCCTGAAGCATCCTTACAATTCTGCATAACCACATTCTTGCAGTTGGCAAGGCTGTATCCGAGGCTGTCAGCCTGAGTGATCTGCACATTCTTAAGAACAACGCCGGTAGAATAACGGAGATCCGCGCCCTTGTCAGAAACGATCTCGCAGTTCTCTACCACGATGTTCTCGATGTTCTTTTCAGGAATTCCGTTGAAATACATCGCCCTGGCAGCTCCGCTGCAGACTACGTCCTTGATATAGATGTCCTTGAACTGCGGAGTGGTCTCATCTGCCGGAACATACTCGACATCAAACGCAGTCATACCGTCTGCAGCAGCCTCAACGGCCGATTTTCCGCCATAATGAAGGTCAAAAAGCAGAGGTTCTGTAGGTATGTCCATCATAACGATATCGCTGATATGGATATTCTCTACGACTCCGCCACGGCCTCTGCAGCTCTTGAAGCGCAGGCCGACATCAGTTCCGAGGAAACGGCAGTTGGTGACGCTGATGTTCTGGACGCCGCCGGACATCTCACTTCCCACAACGAAGCCTCCATGACCATGGAACACTATGCAGTTGTCGACGATAAGGTTGCGGCATGGCCTTGCCCTTCTGCGTCCGTCCTCGTTCTTTCCTGACTTGATGCAGATGGCATCATCTCCTACATCGAAGCTGGAATTGATCACAAGCACATCCTCGCACGAATCCACATCGAGGCCGTCTCCGTTCTGCGAATACCATGGATTACGTACGGTTATATTATTGATTATCACATTCCTGCACATAAGAGGGTGAATATTCCAGCATGGTGAATTCTGGAAAAGGCAGTCCTCGAGAAGCACATTCTCGCAATTCTTCAGGCCGATGAGCACAGGACGGAGATATGTCTTCACGCTGTTCCATTCCTCATCAGTTGTCAGGCCCTGAGGCACATTGAATGCATCGCTGACTACCGATCCGCGGTAAGAACTCGAATCAGGATACCATACATCACCCTTCCTGTTGGTGAATCCGCCGCTCTTGAGCAGTTCCTTCCACTGCGAAGGAGCCATCTTCGATTTCTTCACCTGACGCCATGAGTCACCGTTTCCATCGATGGTACCTCCACCGGTGATAGCGATGTTCTTCGCTCCGTCGGCATTTATCGGAGCAAGGCAGCGTCTGGTGTCCAGTCCCTCGAACACAGTCTCCACAATAGGATAGAGGCTGCGGTCGGTAGAGAACAAAAGCACTGCATCCGGAGTCACATGGAGCTCGATATTGTCCTTGAGAGTGATCGGGCCGGTAAGCCATACACCTTTAGGAACGACAAGCCTGCCGCCTCCGTTCTCAACGAGGACATCGATCGCCTTTGCGAATGCATCGGTATTCAATGTGACACCGTCACCCACGCCGCCATAGTCTGCCACGCTTATCTGGCGAGGCGGAATCTGCGGACGATGCACCTTCTCCATATCGAACGGAAGATTCCTGTAAAGGTAAGCGAACTCGTAGTCCGAGCTGCATGAAAGCAAGCCGAGGCCCAGGATGATGGCCGAAGCAAGCCTGATCAGTCTTGTGCTGAATGTGGTCATAAGAAAAGCCTGTTAGTGATTATTGCAAAAATAACCATTAACAGGCTTATTTCATAAGATTTTTTATCGCAAAGGATAGATTATTCGTCAAAAATGGTCCGGATGATAGTATTTGATATCGAACTCACCTGCAAGGATTCCGTATCCGTTCTCCGCAAGCGACTCAAGCTCATTTTCACCGGCATAGATTTCGACCGGAGCGATGAAACCTACCCTTTCCTTGATGTCTGCCACGATAGGCTTGCTGTACGCGATTCCACCGGTAAGGATTATCGCATCCACCTTTCCGCATACCACTGTCGCAAGCGCTGCGATATACTTTGCGACAGAGATGCAGTAACCCTTCAGGAATGTCGCACATGCCTCATCTCCCGCCTCCGCTCTCGCAGTAAGTTCACGGAAGTCATTGGTGCCGAAATATGCGACTGCACCACCACGGCCGACAAGTCTTTTCTTGATCTGGGCCTCTGTCCACTGTCCGCTGAAGCATTTCTCCACAAGAGGGAATGCAGGTACGCTTCCTGCACGTTCAGGGCTTATAGGGCCGTCTCCGCCAAGTGCATCATTGGTATCGATGACAAGGCCATTACGATGCAGAGAAACAGAAGATCCGCCTCCCATGTGAGCCACGATAACGGTAACCTCCTTGTTGGTCTTGCCTATGCTTCTGGCATAACGGCGGACCATAGCACGGGAATTCAATGCATGGAAAAGAGTCCTGCGAGGGAACTCCGGAAGACCACCCACCTTCACTTCCGGAAGCATTTCGTCTGCCATCGGAGGGTCAGCGATGAAGGCGCGGCATTTTTCAGCAATGTCCTTTTCCTCTCTTTCCTTGTTCACCATGACAGCGATGTCATCCGCTATCAGAGCGCTGAGGTTGCATGCATGAGCGCCTTCCTTTGCGGCCATGAGCGCATCACGCATTTCCTGATTCACTTCATAGACACCCGTTCTGATCGGGGTTATGAGTCCTCCACGAGCCATTGCGATATCCAAGGTATGCAGAGCAATGCCTTTCTCGATCAGGAAATCCGTAATTGCATCACGGCGCATAGGCGTCTGATCCATCACGGATTCGTAAGAAGCTATTTCCTCGGCAGAGTGAGTGAGGCCTTTCTCAAACATCATCTCTCCCGAGTCATAGACTGCAATCTTTGTCGAGGTGGAGCCGGTATTGATAACCAGTATTCTACCTTTCATATTTTCAACAGTTTTACTTGATTGAACATTCCCGAACTGATTTAAACTAGTTCACGGCCATTGCGGCGATCGCGATCGAATTGAGCTTCGTATCGATGCTGTCGGCACGGCTTGAAAGCACGCACGGAACCTTCGCTCCGACGAGGATGCCCGACTGCTTGACTCCCGGAACAAGCTTGGAATTAGCCTTGTAGAAGACATTTCCGGACTCGATGTTAGGGAAAAGAAGGCAATCCGCATCACCGGCAACCGGGCTGACAAGCCCCTTGATGTCTACAGATTCCTGATCGATCGCCACATCAAGAGCAAGCGGACCGTCTGCCACGCATCCCTTGATCTGTCCACGCTCCACCATCTTGGAAAGCATGGCGGCCTCTATTGTAGCCGGCTGGCTGGCAAGCACCTGCTCGGTAGCTGCGATTATAGCAACCTTCGGCTTTGCAACTCCTACAGACTTTGCAGTCCTCACGAGACATTCCATGATGATCTGTTTCTGCTTGATGTCAGGTGCAGGAATCACAGCGACATCTCCCACGAAGAGGAGCTTGTGATAGCTCGGAATCTCCAGAGTCGTACAATGGGTAAGTGTACCCTTCGGAGGAAGAAGACCTGTCTCCTTGTTCAGGATGGCACGGAGGAACTTGTCAGTAGAGCAAAGTCCCTTCATAAGGAAGTCTCCCTGGCCCTCACGGATCATCTGCACAGCCTGGGCGACGGCAGGAAGCTCGTTGGGATTGTGAACGATAGTGAAGATGGAAACATCCACACCCTCCTCCTTGCACGCCTCTGCGATCAAAGCCTCGTCACCGACAAGAGTGACATCGGCCAGGCCAAGTTCCACAGCCTTTGCTGCAGCCGCAACGGTATGACTGTCAACACCCCAGGCAGCGATCATGCGCTTTCTGGTACCTCTGCCGCGAAGTTCGGCGAAAATTTCTTCAAAACTTGTAAACATCGTATATGCAATTAATCCCCGGACATGCCGGGGACTGGTTTTATTCTTCGTTCTGGACGATATTCATTGTATCGCGAGCGATCATGAGCTCCTCATTGGTAGTGATGACAGCAACCTTCACGTCCGAATCCGGAAGAGTGATCATCACATCCTGGCCTGTCGCCACATTTGCGTCATAATCGAACTTGACACCGAGATATGTAAGGTTCTCGCAGATGCGTCTGCGGAGACGGCTGTTGTTCTCGCCGATACCTCCTGTGAAGACGATGAGGTCAACACCGTTCATTGCAGCGGCATAACCGCCGATGAATTTGGTGATGTCGTATGTAAGCTTCTTGAGAGTCAGCTTCGCCTTCTCGTCTCCGGCATTTGCCGCATCATTGAGGTCACGTGCATCCGATGAAACGCATGAAAGTCCGAGGAAACCGCTCTTCTTGTTGAGCACCTTGCTCATCTCCGCAGCAGTAAGGCCTTCCTTCTCCTGAATGTATGTAACGATCTCAGGGTCGATGTTTCCGCATCTTGTACCCATGATGAGACCCTCAAGCGGAGTGAAGCCCATTGTCGTGTCGATCGACTTTCCGTTAAGGACAGCAGCGATAGAGCTTCCGTTTCCGAGGTGGCATGTAATCACCTTCGAGCACTCCGGATCAAGTCCTGCGAACTTCGCACCCTTTGCAGAAACATATCTGTGGCTGGTTCCGTGGAATCCGTAACGACGTACACCGTACTTCTCATAATATTCATATGGAAGGGCATACATGTATGCGTATGAAGGCATTGTCTGGTGGAATGCTGTATCGAACACACCTACCTGAGGCACTGTAGGAAGGACTGCTGAGACAGCCTTGATACCGAGGATGTTGGCAGGGTTGTGAAGCGGAGCGAAGACAGAGCATTTCTCGAGCTGGGCGATGACCTTGTCTGTGATAAGCTGGCTGCATACGAATTCTTCTGCGCCATGTACAACGCGATGTCCTACAGCCTCGATGTCCTCGAGTGTTGTGAGGACGCCGTATTCCTTGTCAAGGAGAGCATCCATCACGGCTCTGATACCTACGGTGTGATCCTCGATAGGCATTTCCTTTACAAGTTTCTCCTTTCCGGTCGCCTGATGCTTAAGGCAGCCTGTTTCCATTCCGATCCTCTCGACAAGACCCTTGGCGATAAGATCATAGACTTCGTCGCTCTTCATATCAAGCAGCTGATACTTGAGCGATGAGCTTCCGCAATTGAGTACTAAAACGATCATTTTATGTGATTTTTTAATTGTATTTTTCCGGTTCCGGTTGAAATTTCAAAGAAATCCCACCACATCTTTGCAAAGTTATAAAAATAATCGCTACTTTCGCAAAAAACAGGTACGAAATGAAAGTGGAGAGAGAGATTGCGGGGTTCTCGTTACCTTTCGCAGCCGGAGTAGCACTCGCGACATACGCCGGATCATCATCATACGACATCCATATCATAAACGCATCCGTCTCACTGACGGCGGTTGCCGCAGCCTTAAGCCTCGCCATGCATCCGGCCGGACGAAGGATTTCGCATTCCTGGACAGCAATCGCATTCCTGGCCTTGCTTCTGGGCGGATTCTGCGGGGAATGCGGGAAGCTGCTCTGGATAAGCGCCATCGACCCGGCAGACCTACGGGGCTGGAGCATAGGAATGAAGATGCAGGAAATGGCAGACGCGGTCCCGTTCACGGACCGCAGCACAAACGCCATCGTCAAAGCTCTTCTGACAGGAGAAAGATGCGACATTCCGCAAGATATAACCGCCGCATTCCGCGACAGCGGGGCCTCACACATACTGGCACTTTCAGGACTTCATCTAGGCATCATATACGGGATCACAAGGTACCTCACATCATTTTTCGGGAATACCAGGCAAGCCCTCATCGCCCGCTCCGCCGCGACCATAGCCATATGCCTGACATATACCCTTGCGGCCGGAGCCGGAGCATCCATCGTCCGCGCCTTGCTGTTCATAATCATCAATGAGGCCGCACGCATGACCCATCGCCATCACAGCACGGGATCGGTCCTCATGACCTCCCTCGTGGTGCAGCTGGCGATATCCCCGTCATCTGTACAGTCCGTCGGATTCCAGCTCTCATATGCCGCGATGGCCGGAATCGCATTCATATTTCCATGGATGAAGTCTTTATGGCCGGGACAGCCGCACGAAGACAAGGCTTTGGCGAAATGCACAAGGTGGATATGGAATTCGGCATCGATGTCGATATCATGCCAGATCACGACCGGACCGCTTGCTTGGTACTATTTCAACTCCTTCCCAATGCATTTTATGCTGACCAACCTGATCGCCCTGCCCCTGACCGGCCTGATCATACCTTCAGCCCTGGCCGTGATGCTGCTCAGCAGCATGGGGCTGTGTCCGGGGTTCATGATCCGGGGGACGGAATTCCTAATAAGCCTGCTCACGGATGCCTTGAGCGTCATTTCAGGCATGTGATCAGAGCTCTTCAAGGACAAAACCTTCCGAGCACCATGTCCTGAAGACGCCGTCCTCATCATAGATCAGACAGCCTTCAAGGTCAGGACGGCCTGAAAGGAACTCTTTAGACGCCTCCAGTCCGATGACCATACAGTAAGTCGCATAAGCGTCGGCCATCAGCGCATCCGGAGCCACAATAGTAGCGCTCAGGAGGCTGTGCTGCACCGGATAGCCCGAGCGAGGGTCAATTGTATGGGCATATTTCTTTCCGTCACGGATATAGAATTTACGATAATTGCCGGATGTGACAATGCCATGAGGGCCCTCCGGAGCACGGAAAACGCCCTGGATCTGTGCGCCGGGCTCATTGTTGCCGTCCACCGGCTTGTCTATGCCGAGAGACCACGGCTGTCCTGAAGGATTCCTTCCATCGCAGAAGATCTCACCGATGTCGACCATCATGTCCTTCACACCGATCGAATACAGGTATTCCGCGACAAGGTCGCAGCTGTAGCCCTGGGCGATCGCATTGAAATTGAGTTTCGGACGGTTATCCCCCGAATCAGGGAAATCCCGCGAAAGCAGCTTCATGCCCGAAGCCGCCATCACCTGCGCAACCTTTTCATCCGACGGGAGCGAATCATTCGCGAAACCGAAGCCCCATATGTCGAAAAGCGGAGCTGAAGCAGCATCAACCACTCCCCCGGTAATTTCATATATGTCATATGCATGTTCATATATATCCCGGAAAATCCTGTCAGGGACGACAGACTCACCTGCATTGAAACGGCTTAGAAGCGACTTCCTGTTATATCCGGAAATCGATTTGTCGATATTCACCAATATCGCATCCACTGAATCCCGGATCTCCTCCGGCTTCACATCCACGCCGTTCAGATTGAGCTTTACGGCATATGTGCCGCCCTGGGCAAAGCCCGTGATGGTTATATATCTGTCACGATGCGAACATGACATGAATGCTGCCAGAGCAGAGAGCAGCAAAAAAAATCCTATTATTTTTCTCATGACGTCCTGTAAGGCAAAGTATTTGTACAAAGGTAGCGGTTTTTCCAATTAAAATGTGCATCTTTGCAAGATTGTAACTAAAAATAAAAGCATAAGAAATGAAGCTTCAGAAAGTGAACTGCATATTATGGCTGGCTGTTGCATTGCTGGCCGCTGCCGCATGTAAGAAGGATGATGACGACAAGGTTTCCCCTTCACTTAACGGCTCACTCAGTTTCAAGGTTCCTGAATACGTTACTCCGGGATATGTAGCGAAGATGACCCCGACCGGCATCTCGCATCCTGACGGAAAGGGTATCGGATATTACTGGAAGGTTACTCCGGGAATGACCAGCGCCGACACCACCCGATATGAAAACGGTCTCAACAGCGACGGATACGAGACTGACGGAACCTTCACATACTGGTTCCCTGACAGCCTCGGAACATATACTGTCAGCTGCTACGGATTCGCGAAGGATTATTCAAGTTCATATTCTTCAAAGTATGTCACTGTCGTGAAGGGAGGTCTTGACGGATCGATCACAGGCACCGGCATTCTTCCGAAAGACAAGTTCATCGAGGCTGACGGAGTAAGATATTACTACGCTATGGTCAACGGCATCTACTGGTTCCGCAACAATCTCGCTAATCCGGCTTACGGTGTTCCTTACGTCAACGCAGAGGCCATGAGTGACGTTTTCGGAAGATACTACAGCTACGAAGATGCCGTCAGAGCATGTCCTGAAGGATGGAGACTTCCTACCGACGAAGAATGGATAGGAATGGCGGAATACATCAAGAACAAGGAACTTGCAGATGCATACGGAATAATACCAGGCATTGCTGCTGACCTTATGGCCGACATTCAGTTCAATCAGGAAGACATGTGGGAGTACTGGCCTGCAGTAGGCGAGATCACCAACAGGAGCAGGCTTGCCTTTATCCCTAGCGGATATGCCAATCTTGGAAACAGAAGTTCAGACGGCAGTTTTCCGGCAGCATCCTTCTTCGGCGTCAACGAGTATTCGGTATTCTGGACCGCAGACATGGTTGATAATGAAGAGGGCATGGCTTATTACAGGTATCTCATCAGCGACCAGCCTGACATGCAGATCGGAAAGGGCGACATCAGGACCCTCGGAGCATCCGTAAGATGCGTAAGGGACGCAGAATAATCCGTGAACAGACAACTTAACACCGTTATAAAATGAAAAAGGGACTTATCACATTCGTAATCATCGCCGCCATTGTACTCGGCGGATTCTTCTGGATCAAGAACGTATACAACCAGATGGTGGTATCGGACGAGAACGTACAGGCAGCATGGTCACAGGTAGAGAATGTATATCAGCGCAGAGCAGACCTCATCCCTAACCTTGTCGCTACAGTCAAGGGATATGCCGAGCATGAGTCTTCTACTCTCGAGAATGTAATTTCAGCACGTGCGAAGGCCACACAGGTCACTGTCGATCCGGCAAATCTTACCGAAGAGGCTATCGCAAAGTTCAACGAGGCACAGGGAGAGCTCTCATCAGCCCTCGGAAGGCTCCTCCTCATTCAGGAGAATTACCCTGACCTTAAGGCAAACCAGCAGTTCATGGAGCTTCAGGCCCAGCTGGAAGGCACCGAGAACAGGATTGCGACAGAAAGAATGAAATACAATGAAGCTGCAAAATATTTCAATACAGGGATCAGACAATTCCCAGACAACATCGTAGCTTCAATCTTCGGATTCGACAAGAAGGCATATTTCGAGGCACAGGCCGGAGCTGAAACAGCACCAAAGGTAGAATTCTAGTTCAAGGCTTATGAAACCGGAAAGATTCCTGACCGCGGACCAGCAGGCTACTGTTGTGGACGCGGTCAGACTTGCAGAAAAGAGGACCTCCGGAGAGATCCGCATACACATCGACGGAGAGTGCGAAGGAAATCCGATGGAACGTGCAGAAGAAGTCTTCGGTAAGCTCGGCATGCACAGGACAGAGCTTCGTAACGGCATCCTCATCTATCTGGCATGCAACACAAAGGTCTTCGCTATCATCGGCGACAAAGGCATCAACGACCTTGTTCCAGAGCATTTCTGGGAAGACGTAATAGAAGTCATGGGCAGGGAATTCCGTGAAGGCAGGTTCACAGAAGGATTTGTACAGGCTGTCCTGAAGGCCGGTGAAAAGCTTCAGGAATATTTCCCATACCAGTCTGACGACGTGAACGAACAGCCGGACGAGATCTCGTTCGGAGAAAAGATCTGATCAGGATGAGTTCAAGACCATTACATACAGTCCTGGCAAAGGCGGCCCTCCTTACCGTAACCGTCATTTGCCTTGCAAGCCTTCCCGCTTCCGCCATTCCACAAAGGCCGGAGCCTGCAAGACTTGTCAACGACCTTGCCGGCCTCTTCACTGCCGATCAGGTCGGCATGCTTGAAAGAGAACTCGTCGCCTTCGATGACTCCACATCAAACCAGATAGCAGTAGTCACTGTTGAAGATCTGGAAGGATACGACGCAGCCTCATATGCAACGAAGATCGGTCTCGACTGGGGCGTAGGGTCATCCGAATTCAACAATGGAATCGTAATCCTGGTCAAGCCCAAGAACACATCATCGGGTCAGGTGTTCATAGCCGTCGGCTACGGACTTGAAGGCGCGATTCCTGACGCATACGCCAAAAGGATCATCAACAACGAAATGATTCCTCATTTCATGGAAAACGATTATTTCGGAGGCGTAAGCGCTGCCTGCGACAAGCTGATGAAGCTTGCCAGTGGCGAGATTTCCGTAATGAGGGAATACGAAGAAGACGATGATTACGAAGCATATATAATCCTCACATTGTTCATCATCATGCTCATTCTGTTCGTCGTTGCATCATCAACAAAGAACGGTGGCAACAATGGCGGAGGCAACGGAGGACGACGTGTGCATACCAGGCCGATAATCACGATCGGTGACGATTTCGGAAGCTGGGGATCACCTCGAGGCGGAGGATTCGGTGGAGGATTCGGAGGCGGCTTTGGCGGCGGATTCGGTGGCTTCGGAGGAGGCTCCTTCGGTGGTGGCGGCGCCGGCGGCAGCTGGTAGCCACAACATATAAGCGGTGCGACAAGAAATCATTGATTCATGTCGCACCGCTATCTTTTACATCATCATTTACCCTTAAATTACTACCGGTGCTACATAAAACACCCGATTTCTGTATCACCTTTAAGCTGTGGGTACGGTAAGGTTGGATGGCGTGGCCGCCCGTGGCCTCGTGAACGGGAGGGGCCCGCCGCGCAGCGGTGGGAGGGATGAAGTCGGAACTTGTTCCGACGGAACCAATCCAACCTTACCGTACCCACTCGAGCATTTGAACACTATAGCGTGTTATCGAAGATCAGTGACTATCCAGGAACTGTCAAATGATTCCGGTGCAGGAGGAGCGAAATAAGACAACGGCTTCTTCTGCATGAAATTCTCTTCAGACATCAGAACCTTCAACCTGCTGCCGTCAGTCATATCAAGATCCACATACGGCAGAGTGCCCTGATATACCACGAAAGACAATCTGCATTTGAGGATACCGCACTTCACCAGAGGGACAAGCACGAAATCATCCGAGACATGATCGCCATATGAGTCTTTTTCTCTTGTAGCTTTGATCACTTTGAAGTTGTCCTTCAGTCCCCTTACAAGGTATGCCGGATTCTGAAGGAAATCCGCCTCTGACAATGTCTCCGGCATTGCTTCATACACGATTTCCTTGGCACCTTCATCAATGATGCAGACACTCTTTCCATCCGATTTCACGACAAGTCCGTTACCGTCGAAGACATATGCATCACCCTGAATCTCTATCCTTGCCTCACCTGCCACCTTGCCGATCCCGACAGCATCAGCAGTCTTCGGAGGAGTGAATGTATACTCACAGGTAAATTCCAGACAAGAGCTCTCAAGAGCATCATAGAATGCCTCCAGCTTGTTCTTTTCCTGGGCATGAAGGAAAACCGGAGCGAGAATCATCAGACCCGCAAGGGTATATTTCAGGATAGTCTTCATATTAACGGATGAAATGTGAAAGTATCTCGTCAAGCTCCTCGAAAGTGGTTACGAGAACCTGACGCGGCTTGGATCCTTCCTGCGGGCCAACGATTCCGGCACCCTCAAGCTGGTCCATAACCCTTCCTGCTCTTGCATAACCCATGCCGAGTCGTCTCTGGAGATCCGAAGTCGATCCCTTCTGCGATGTAACCACCATACGTGCTGCATCCTCGAACAATGGATCGATGTTCTGCATATCGATGCTTCCTCCGCTTGTCTCACCGTCCTGCGATTCAGGTACCGGCAGATAATATGGAGTATTGTAGCACTTCTTATGACCGGTCTGTGCTCCGATGAAATCAGTGATCCTGTTGATTTCAGCCATGCTGACAAGGGCACACTGCACACGTTCCATCTCGACACCAGCATAATAAAGCATGTCTCCCCTACCGATGAGGTTCTCGGCTCCGTTCGTATCGAGGATTGTTGCTGAATCCACGCGTGAAACCACCCTGAACGCGATTCTCGTCGGGAAGTTGGTCTTGATGAGACCTGTGATCACATTCACCGAAGGACGCTGCGTAGCGATGATCACATGGATACCTGCAGCCCTTCCCTTCTGTGCAAGACGGACGATCGACGCCTCGATGTTCTTTGCAGCCTTGCGTGCTTCCGGACCGGCACCTCCCGCCATGGTAAGATCGGCATACTCATCGATGACAACAACCAGATATGGAAGATACTTATGTCCCTCTGTAGGAAGCAGATACCTGTCCTTATACTTCTCGTTGTATAGCTTGAGGTTGTTCACGCCGGCAAGGGCAAGAAGCTTATAACGCTCATCCATCTCGATGCAGAGAGAATTGAGCACAAGTTCGGCCTGCTTCGCATCCTTTACGATGGCATGCTCCTTCTCATCCTCCTCGCTGGCAGCCATAGGCATGACGGCAAGATAATGCTTCAGAAGAGCATTATATGATGTGAATTCCACCATCTTCGGGTCGATGAAGACAAACTTGAGCTCTGACGGATGCTTCGCGTACAGGAGCGATGAAATGATCACATTCAGACCGACTGACTTACCCTGCTGGGTCGCACCAGCAACAAGAAGGTGCGGAGCAGATGCAAGGTCGAAGGTCTTCACCTTTCTGGTGATAGTATAACCGATCGCAATCGGGAGTTCATATTTGGTATTCCTGAACGAATCATCATTCAATGTCTTCTTGAGAGGGACGATCGATGGTTCGCGGTTAGCAACCTCGATACCGACGCAATCAGGAAGCACCACAACACGTACACCCTTGGCTCCCAACGACATACCTATCTCCCTATGGAGATTCTCGATTGCAGAGACCTTCACTCCCGGAGCAGGAACCACCTTATAGAGAGTCACCGTAGGACCTACGACGGCTGTCACCTGCATCACCTCAATCTTGTAGTTCATCAAGGTTGCACGGATCCTGTTGTTGTTTATCTCAAGTTCCTCCTTTGATACTGTATGCTGTCCCTCGGCATAATCGTCAAGCAGGTCGATTGAAGGGAACTCATATCTCTCCAGTTCCGCCCTGTTGTCAATGCGCTCAAGTTCCTCAGTAACAACGGCATCCGGATCATAGTTCCTTATTATCTCGATGCCATCCTGTGGCTGCCCCCCCTGGGGTTCAGGCTGTACCTCTACCTGCTCAGGCCCGTCAAATGACACGGACAGGTCCTCAACCGGTACCGGATCAAATACCGGATCCGGTTCTGTAAGTGACGGATCCACGAAGAGTTCATCCTCGGTCAGTATATCCGTTTCATCTGAAGTCATGCCGTCGCCGTCTGCATCTTCAGAGGCGGCTTCCTCGACATCAATAGTTTCATCAGGGATCTCCTTTTCCTCAGTACCTGCCAACGCAAGCCAATGAGCAAAGCGTCCGCTTGCAAGAAGAAGCCATGCGACAACAAGCACAACAATGACAAGAGCGGTAACAATCGAGCCGAAAAGATTGTTCATCCATGCGATCACGGCATGACCGGCATCACCGCCCAGGCCTCCGCCGAAGAAGGTGTCGGCAGTAAACTGCATTGAAACGAAAGCCAGAATCATCGACGACAGGAATGCTCCGCTGACCACAACGAATGTAGTCCGGAGCAGGCCGATGCTCCTGTTCCAGAAGAAAAGCCTGTATGCCACTGCACCCAGGATGAATATAAGGGCGAAGCTTCCCAGACCGAGGAAGCGGCACACGAGGAAATTCGCCCACCTGTATCCAAGCTTACCTGCAGCATTAGCCACATCCACATTCTTGTCAAGCATATCCGGCTGTGACATCAGACTCTGGTCAGCCTCCCATGTGAAAAGGAAAGACACAGAAGCCACAAGCGTGAATATGGTAAGCACGCCCACAAGGATACCTGCCGACTTAAGCAGGATGGATTTTGTATCCGGGTTCATATCAGAAAAGAAGGAGAAGCGGGTACGCTTCTCTTTCTTCTTTACATTCTTCGTAGTTTTCTTCTTTGCAGCCATATGCTATTTATGCTGTTTGTTACGCATCTTCATGTTGTTGTTCTTGAAGCGATGGTTGTTCTGCATCTTGCCCTTGCCTTGATTTGTGCCAGGTCTTGCGAATGTCGCTCCCGAATCCACTCTTGAAAGCTGAAGTCCTTCCGGAACCTTTATCCTGTTATCCGAAAGCTTCTCGATATCCTGGAAGATAGTCTCATCCGCCACGGTATCCTTGTTCCAGATCAGGTACTGCTGCCTCATGTAGACCGCAAGCTGACGGATCATCGCCGTCCTGACCTCGCCATCCTCCTTTTCAGCGATAAGATCGATGATATTCTCGATATTACGGCCATAATGGGTAGCCTTGATAGGCCTGCCGTTCATAGGAACCGCCTCCGGCTTCTGGTTCAGGCTTTCCGGAGCCGGCATCGGATATGGCGCATCAATGTCAAGGTCAAAGCCCGAAATGATGAAGAGATGATCCCAGAGCTTATGCTCGAAATCCTCCTCAAGATGCACGGCCGGATTGAGGATCTCCATGACCTTGATGATAGCCCTGGCCTGCTCGTTACGCTTCTCCCTGTCCTCTATGGTCTTCAGGTAATTCACCATCTTCTGCACATTTCTGCCATACTCCGGGATGTAAAGCCTTACCCTCTCGGTATTGTACAGCAGCTTGCAGGTCTCTATCTCGTTGTTCTCCATATCTTTTCTTTCTTAATTATCTACAATCTGCAAATATAATAAATGTTTAGGAAACCTCCATCACTTCATCGGTATGTACATACCACAGATATGCAGACACATCGCTGTAGCCCATCCGGCGCCATATCGATGCATATTTTCTTAACTGGCGCTCATATGAGCGGTAATGCTCACCGAACTTATAATCGATGATGATGACCTTGTCTCCATGGATCTCTACCCTGTCCGGACGGCATACCTCGCCATCTGTATCGATCAGCGAAGCCTCGTTGAGAACCCTGTCTGCATCATCACGGAGCCATCCCCTGGAGGCAGCGGCATCGAGTCTTTCCGCCAGTAAGGTCATTGCCTCCGACGCCTCTGCAGAGGTGATTTCGCCGCTCTGAAGCGACAGATTCACTGAAGCCTCAAGCTCTGACGGGACATTCACACGAGAAAGAATATCATGGAGCACCACGCCCTTTATCCTGTTCGACGCCGTCACACCTGCCTCGCCATCCTCCGAGAAGAAATCAAGGGCATCAGCTGTGAACTTAAGGCGGCCGCGCTCGCGTACATCCTGCCCGTCGTCGTCCGGATAAGGATTGAGAGGGATGGAAGGAAATTCATCATATGCGGACAGATCAAAGGAGTCCGGTCCCTCCTTGTCCTTCTTTCTATGAGCCTCAAAGTCTACGATTTCGCCGGCGTCGAAACGCTCGGAACCATCATCCGACGCACTTCTGCTGACGCTGAACGGCGGGAGAAGTTCCTCATTTCCAGGCACATCACCTCCACACGAAGCAGAAGCGAACCAGTAGAGCATCTGTGAAAAATCAGTGAACTGAGACGTATCGCCAGCTTCAACCGCCTTGAGGCATTTCGCTGAAGGAGTCTTTGCAATGATGTGCATTCCCAACGCGGCACGGGTCATAGCGACATATATCGTATTGATGTTGTCCACCTGCTGAAGGAAATTCTCCTTCCTGTAGTCTTCAGCGAAAAGCGTATTCTCGGAAGACTTCGACAATGTAACGTCATAGACACCGTCCGCGACACCTTCAAATGGAGTCTTGTCCAGTTCCGGTACACACCAGTAATTCCCTGCCTTATAAAGATTTATGTTTTCTGCGAACGGGATTATCACATAAGGGAAATCCAGGCCCTTCGACTTATGGATGGTCATCACCCTCACGCTCTCGCCCGAAGACGGTGAGCTGATCGAAGGATTCTCATCCTCCCAGTATTTGAGGAATCCCCTCAGGCTGTTGCCATTGGCGGCGACATAATCCTGAATATGGTCCATGAACGACTGGACATGAAGGGCCTCACCCTTCCATACTCCTTCTGAATCGTTTTCCTTCAGGCTTCTGAAAAGATGCTCCGCCATATCGATCAGGGAGCTACATCCCTGTGGAAGACTTACATTCAGCGACCTTGCAAGATAACCGTTGACAGTATCCTGCGGATTATCGACATAGGACATAAGGGACACCAGACGACGTACAGTCATGGAACTTTTCACGCGGAGAGAATCGTCCGTAATGACAGGTATTCCATTATCAACCAGATACATGGCAACATCTTCTCCTGACGCGTTGCTTCTCACCAGAACGGCAATTTCAGAAAGCAAGGCTCCATTTGCCTGCGCCTCCCTTACCGCGTCAAGCACCTTCTGAAGCTCGTCCTCCTTCGCACAGAAGGTCAGGCTGACGCTTCCCTTTGCAGAAGCCTTCTTTCCGACAAGCTGCTTCACATCCGAATAGATGTCCGTAAGAGGGCCTCCTTCCTCTGATCCGTTCATGGAGTCAAGGATGGATGCGGCCGACCTGAAGAAAAGATTGTTGAAATCGACCACATTCGAGAGGCTTCTGTAATTGGTATCGAGAACCTCCTCATGATGACCCGGGAACTCTTCCGGAATCGAAGAATTCAGCAGTTTCCAGTCAGAGCCTCTCCAGCGGTAGATACTCTGCTTGACGTCTCCGACAATAAGGTTTTCCCCACCCTTGGAATCACTCTCATGAAGCAGAGGGCTGAAATTGCTCCACTGAACATTCGCCGTATCCTGGAACTCATCCAGAAGGAAATGCTCATACCTGACTCCCAGTTTCTCATATACGAAAGGAGCATCCGAACCGTCGATTATATCACGAAGAATTGTATTGGAATCATCAATGCACAGTACATTCTTCTCCTTCATCAGTTCCTTGAAAGCCCGGCTCAATTCTCCCGAAACGCCAAGTCCGTAGAGCTGGCCGTCAAGAATCAGAGCAGTATTATACACCTTGAACTCTTTGTCGAAAAGATTGCAGAAATCTTCAAGAGGCGCCTCCAGGAACGGGTATACAAGAGGTTTCAGCTTTGCAGCCTTGCTCTTTGCGAACCATTGCTCATGATCCACTGCCTTGGACATGAATGAAGCAGAAGGAACTTCAATCCTGTCCCCATCCTCCAGTTCCGAATATGCATACAAAGCCTTCAGGAAGCCTCGGTTGCTTTCAGCCGGATCCACACCGGCCTGCTCTACTATATCAAGGGCCGACTTTGCTGTCTGCCTTACCGCTTCCTGAAAATCCTTCACGATCCTGCGGCATATGTCCCTGATCTCGAGAAGCTTCTCCTTCGGATATTCCGCTTCTCCATCAAGTCCGGCCTTCTCCATAACCTCCTGTCTTTGAGGCGACTTAAGTCTCTTTGCCATCTCCAGAAGGTTCGCATCCATACTGTATCGTCCTCCCTGCTCGATCTGCTCCAGCACATTGTCGGTGAGCCATGAAAGCAGGCTCGAATCCTCCTCCGTCAATGAATCAAGGATACGGTCGACACTTTCCGCAACCAGCGAATCCTTGTCCAGCTCCACCTGATATGAAGCGAACTGGCCGATCTCCCTCGAGAATGCCTTCAATGTCTGCTGGAAGAACTTATCGATGGTACTTACCGCAAAGGCGCTGTAATCATGAAGCATATCACTCAAAACAGCCCCGGCCTTCTCCCGCAGAGTCCCCTCATCAGCGAACATGGACGGAATGAAATGATCATGATAGTCCGAACTGCACGGATCAGTCGAAAGCACATGGAGTTCCTTAAGGATCCTGCCCTTCATCTCATCCGTAGCCTTGTTGGTGAATGTCACCGCCAGGATATGCCTGTACGCATACCTGTCCTTGCTCTTCAGCAGGAGTTCTATGTATTTCCTGGCAAGCCTGTATGTCTTTCCCGAGCCGGCCGAAGCCTTCATTATCTCTAGCATAATACCTTTTCTTTTAAATTCATCGTCCGCAGATCATCCTGAAATCGCAATATGTGCATGTCCCTTCATCCTCCGTCCTTCGGAACGGCACTTCAAGGTCATACATTTCATTCAGCAACGCCTCCAGGCGCTCCGAAACAGCATCGAAGAACTTCCTGTTCATCGGCACGGTCACAGGAGCCTCCTTGAAAAGATGCGCCGTAGAATAGACACAGTTATGGATCTCCCTGCCCCTTACCTCCGGTCGCGAATCCGCCAGAAGGTCATAGATATAGAACTGCAGGGCGATCTTCGGCCAGTTCTTCATATCCGGATGGAAGATCTTGTCAGCAATCTCCTCCGCATTCCCGTCATGTATGTTCTCATCATCTTCCAGCACCTTTCCGGTCTTGTAATCCACGACCCTGGCCTGTCCTTCCCTGAAGCTGTCCAGGCGGTCTATGAATCCCTTGAACCTCTGCCCGCAGAATTCTCCCCTCACCTTCAGCTCACGTCCGAGGATCTCAAACGAGTCCCTGCCCTCCTTGTGCAGCAGTTCAAGATCGCGTTGAAGCGTCTTCATCACATATCTTACGATCACATCGGCAACGACCAGGTTCCTTCCGCTGACCTCTATCGTATTGAGCTGGGACATTATCAGCGCCTTCACCTTCTTCTTTATATCATCCGGTCTCTTGAGCCAAGACTCTATGTATGACCGGCTCACGGCATTCATCGGCGCAGACTCAAGTCCATGATTCACAGCCCGTTCATCAAACACAAAGGCAGGATCCATAGCCTCTTCGGAAGTATACAGGGCACGCATGGTATCGTGATATACTGTTCCGAACATACCATAATCCAGCGACTCGGCGACTTCCTCTTCAAGCTGAAGTCCCTTCACGGTACCAAAATAGAATCTGGCCGGACAAGCGAGATAGTTCTGAAGAGTAGTGGCCGACAGCACAGTATCCTTTATCTTCGCAACATCTTCCTCCGTCTTCGCGATTTCCGGCAGTTCCACAGTCTTCATGCTGTCGAACTTCACGACATACCTTTTCAGAGGCAGGCCGAAATGATACTCCAGCTGCTTGATGTATCTGCTTTCCTCTCCCGACTTCAGGCCTTCCGTACGCGAATCCACAAGCATCCACACCTTCTCCGCCCTGGAAATCATCCTATAGAAATAATAAGCCCATACGGCATCCTGATATTCATATGTAGGCATGCCGAAGCCCTTTCTCAATTCCGGCGGGATGAATGAAGAACTCACGTTTCTTCGTGGGAACACACCTTCGTTCGCCGACATTATTATCAGATTGCGGAAATCGAGGGCACGTGTCTCGAGCGGTCCCATTATCTGAAGTCCACGCAGAGGTTCGCCCCTGAATGGCACGGAAATACCGCCCAGAAGCTGGCCGAGCAGCCTTATGTATGTCATTGGAAGGACCTCAAGGCCTATCTCCTGCAGCACATTTATGCTCTTGTAATATTCCTTTGCATATTCCAGTTCCAGGGCAAGCGACCTGTCGTCAGCGATGGCCGGCGCAATGGCCTTGATCACATCCTTCTGATATTCGGCAAAGGCATCTGTCTGCACCGCAGACGCAAGTTTCGGATCGGTCACGACAGGACGGAAAATGGTGTCGAGCAGTTTCGTGCCTTTCAGTTCCTCCTGCGGGATATAATATTTCGCACCCTCCTTGACCTTGGCGGCAATTTCGAGAGTCTTCTCATCCGCTGCCTTCCTGAAGATTTCCCCTGCAAAGAGGTCCCACACCTGCCTGTGATAGAAGAACCATGTCCCCTTACGGTTGACCGCATGGAGCTGAATCGAAGATATGTCCGACATCATGGAATACAGCAGGCTTCCGCTCATCGGAAGGCCCATGGTCACGTTTATGTCACGGATATCCTCCGGGATGGAGTTAAGCACCGGGCGAAGGAGATTCTCGTCAGGAAGCACGACCGCACAGTCCTCCGGAGCGCCTGTCCTCTGCCTCAATATGTCCGGAAGCCTCTTTGCCTGTCCGACCGACGACGCAACGCTGACAACATTGATCTCCGGAATTCCGAGCCCATCAATGTCCCATTGAGCGGCCTGCGGGAATTCCAGTACATTATCCGCCATGAAGAATGAAGAACGGTTCTGGGGGTCCCTGATCATATCTCCCGACCAGTCCCAGCAGAATTCTGCCTTGCCGCTGTCGCGCAATTTCCTCAACAGCACCTTCTCGCACTCATTCAGCGCATTGAGCCCTACAAAAACATATTCCGTATCATCCGGGAATATACCTTTGAAGACATCCTCTGCCGGTATTTCCTTCATCCTTGACGCAAGACTTCTGTATACCATTCCTTCATATGCCATGCCCTTCGAAGCGAGAGCCTCATTGAAATCCAGATACAACGGATAAAGGATGTTCCATATCTGCAGGAAGCGCCCCTTCACGTCCGGATCATCGCTGCCGAGATCGACAGTAAGCTTGCCGGACTGGTCGTTGAAATGGCTCAGAAAGCCTTTTATGGCCTCCCTCTGAGTTTCAGTCAGATACTCGAATGTATCCTGAAGCGCCTTATAATCAACCACATTGGCAAATAGCTGCTTCGGATCGACGAGATACTTGTCTACATCATTGAAGTCTCCGAGGATAACATCTCCCCAGAACACGAACTCGTCGAGAGACTCGGCCTTGGGGTTGAGTTTCCTGTAGCATTCATACAGTTCGAGAAGCAGGCGCACACGGTCGCACGGCTGGAGGCCGGCAGCCTTGGCAAAGAAGTCATTTATTGTAAGCATCTGCGGGGCAAGCAGCGGAGCATCCTTCACTGCATCGCAAAGATGCTTGCGGAAAAACACCATCGAACGGCGGTTCGGGAAAATGAAGCATCTTCCTTCTATGCCTCCGATATCATAATAATGGTCAGCGACCTGTTTGAGAAACGGCGTCATCATTTATCTGTTTTATGCAAATTTAGTCTTTTTGAATGCCAAACCATAGCACATCAGCCCTTGTTTTGTGAAAATTTGCTAACTTTCGTAAAAATATATATTCAAACTGCATTTTTGTTACAAAAAAATTTGGAGGTATCGATTTTTTACCTACCTTTGCAACAGAAACAATTTAGAATTATTCAAAACTACAAATTATAAACAATTAAAGGACACTATTATGACAAAGAAATTCAGATGCATAGTTTGCGGTTATATACATGAAGGTGAAACAGCTCCTGAGGAGTGCCCACTTTGTGGCGTAGGACCTGAAGATTTTGTAGAGGTAGCCGAAGACGAAGAATAACAAGACCCGAAACAACAATTAAAAATATTTGAATTATGGTAAAGAAATACAGATGTCTGGTTTGTGGATATATCCACGAAGGTAACGAACCACCACAGGAATGCCCGATCTGTCACGTAGGATCTGAAAAGTTTGAAGAGATCGTCGAGACAGGAGACGCTCTCACATGGGCAGACGAGCACAAGCTCGGAGTAGCTCAGGGTGTTGATCCTGAGATTCTCAAGGGACTTCGTGACCATTTTGCAGGTGAGTGTTCAGAGGTAGGAATGTACCTTGCAATGAGCCGTCAGGCTGACAGAGAGGGATATCCGGAAATAGCTGAGGCATTCAAGAGGTATGCATGGGAAGAGGCAGAGCACGCTGCAAAGTTCGCAGAACTCCTCGGAGAGTGCGTATGGGATACAAAGACAAATGTTGAGAAGAGAATGCTTGCAGAGCAGGGAGCTTGCGAGGACAAGAAGAGGATCGCAACACTTGCAAAGCAGCAGAACCTTGATGCCATCCATGATACCGTTCATGAGATGTGCAAGGATGAGGCTCGCCATGGTGCCGGATTCCAGGGACTTTACAACAGATATTTCAAGTAGAAGATATAATTTAAGGCTGTCACATCACAACATGTGACAGCCTTAAATATTTAGATCCGTGAATAAGATCTTATTCTAAACTATCATCGTCTTCGTCGAAGTCGTAGTCGGAGGCGATCAATTCGGCGATGTCGTCGGGAACATCGAAGCTGAGGTTGGTCCAGAGGGATTCCATCTGTCGGCGATCCTTCTTTGTTGGACGGCCCGCTCCCCTGTCACGCTTGAGGAAGAATGTCTCGACCGGTGCACGGAGTTTGGCGAGTTCTTCCGGCGGTGTAAGGTTTTCGGCAAAATTCGGAACGAGCTTCGCTCCCTGGCGCTTGTCCACCAGCTGGATCACCTTGTATGTATATGTGACCGCACCCTTGCGCGCTACGATGGTATCACCTATCTTCACAGGCTTCGATGGCTTCGTGTCGGCACCATTCACGCGCACCTTGCCGCCCTTGCACGCATCAGTCGCATCAGTTCTGGTCTTATATACCCTGATCGACCACAAATATTTGTCAATTCTTACTTCTTCCATAATCAGTCGTGGAATGCAAATCCGTATAACTCAATGACTTAACAGAACCCACGTGCCGTCATTGGGGAGCACGTGGAGTACGGGAAAGGATTCATAATCAAAGGTTTACGCTCCACGACTATGAGATTGGATTGTGGCCGGGACCGAAGAAGCCGAACGGGCTGGCACCTGCAGGGCCATGATCATGGTCATCATCACAACATTCATCCTCAAGACCCTCATAATCCTCGTCTTCCAGGAATGCCTCCGTGGACGGGTCGATATATTCATCCAACTCCTCCTGGACACGAGTGACAGCCTCGAGAAGCACAGTCGAACGGTCGCGTGGGACAAGATAGAAATCGGGCATCTCTGCAGGGATCAGGATTGTCTCGCCCTTCGAGAATTCATAATTGTCCATGAACGCTTCTCCTCCAGGCTTGACTGAAGGCACCTGGATTGAAGCAGCACCTTCGATGCAGACATAGATGATGAAGCTGCCGAATTTCTCGGTATAGATATGGAGAGGATCCGCGAGATTGAGCTGGGACACGGTAAACTGTGAAGATTCCACCAATGTCTCGACCACATCGCCTTCCTTTGCAGAATGTTCATGATGGTGATCATGGTCATCACAATGGCACTCATGGTCACAGCATGGCACATGCGATGCTTCTGCCCCCCAAAGCGGTCCCTTGCGGTATTTTCCCGGATCATAAGGACGGTAGTCGATGATGTCGATGGCTTCTTCGAGATGGATCGGACGGGCTGTCGCTGGATTCTTCTCGCGTCCCCAGTCATAGAGACGGAAAGTCATGTCTGAAGACTCCTGGATCTCCGCGAGGAGAATACCGCCGTCTGCAGCATGGACAGTTCCCGGTGTGATGAAAAGCACGTCCCCTTTCTTCGGATAGATCACATTCAGAAGTTCCTCGACTGTACCGTCATTGCACCTGTCATAGAACTCCTGTGCCGTAACCTCCCTCTTGAAGCCCATATAGATCTTTGCTTCAGGTTTCGCATCAAGGATGTACCAGAGTTCAGACTTGCCAAGAGCATCATATCTTTCAGCCGCAATCTCATCATCAGGATGTACCTGGACCGAAAGTTTATCATTGATATCCAGGAACTTGATAAGCAGAGGGAACTGACGTCCATAATAATTATAGACATTCTCACCTACGATTCTTTCAAGGTAGGTCTCCATAAGTTCACCGATAGTATTGCCTGCAAGCCAGCCGTTTGTCACGACCGAATCCTCGATGCCCATGTCGGCCAATTCCCAGCTTTCACCGATTAGCTCGTCCGGCCCGATCTCTATCTCGTTTCCTTCTTCATCGCACTCAACGAACTCCTTGCCAAGCTTGTCAACAAGATCATGGCCGCCCCAAGGCCTTCTTGAAGCGACCGGTATGAATTTAAAAGGGTACAGTTTCTTTTCCATATTCCGTTTATTCTTTTGAAGCCATGCGTGCGACAAGACCGGTAAGGCCTTTGCCTAAAGCGGATGCAGATCCGGCGACAACCCCAGGAAGGGCCTTGAAAGCCGATTTTATAGCCTCGCGCTTTGCCGCACGCTTGTTCTTCACTCCCGACAGGGCCTCCGGGCCTTCCATCAGGAATTTCTTGGTTACAAATCCTATTCTTAAAGTCAGAAGCGCGTTCACGGCGCCCTGAAGTGCAGATTCAGCCACTACGCCCGGTATCTTGAAACGGGCAAGAAGACCGCTCAAGGAGTCCTCTCCGTCAAGCTCCGGAGATGTTCCTACCATATCTTCCGGATTCACATCAGTCACATCAACATCCGTAGTATCGATGGCATCTCCGGCAATGTCAAACGGAGCCACGCCGTCGATATCGGTGAATACCTGCGATGTGCAGTATGAGATCAAGGATGTGGTCAGGATGCGGACATAAAGCCTGAACATCTGCGGCCTGGTGGGTCTGAATCCCGATGCGAGGACAATATCCTCGATCAGCTTATAGTTCATCACAAGCACGGCCGCCGAATCAAACACGCCGTTCTGCGATATTGCTGTCACCATGAAGACAGTCTTTCCCCATTCCTTGATACGTGCATTGATACCAAGCACATCGAGTTCCTTATCGCCATCGAACCTCAATGCGAGTTCGCGCGAAAGAGCCGCCTTAAGCTGCTCATGATCAGCGCTGTACAGCTGAAGTTCCTTCCTGAACGCAATCTGATGCTCCCGTCTCTTTTCCGGATCCGCGATATAGCCGCAATTGGCAGCAAGACGCTTTCCGAACTGCTGGAGGTCCTTGGTCTTCGCCTCATCGTCTACAGCCAGGACGGGGAATTCCGGAGCATTATGGACCTTGATTATCGGCCGTATGATGAAGATGAGCGCGAGTATAAGTATCAGAGCATAGAAGGCATATTCCACATATACCGTATGGCACACCTCGCCGAGCTTTTCGGCTATGGTTATGACATTTCCCATCAGCATCATGGTCAGAATCGCCAGCGAGATGCCTATGATCAGAACGATATTCCTTTTCATAACTTCAATGCGTTTTCTGTAGTAACCCTGATCTTTGCGAGGTCCTGCTGCAGGGCCTCAAGCCCGTCACGCTCGGCCTTCCATTCCTTCGGATCGGCTATGAGCTTCGCCAGAGCCTCCCTTCTCTTCCTTTCAACAAACCGGCCATATGTGCCTTCTATGCGTTCCAGAACCTTATCCTTATGTTCCTTTGCCTCTTTCTCCACTACTTCCGGAAGCATGAAGCTGATGTATCCGACATCTGTCGCATCATCCTTTCCGACGAGGAAATAATACACATGCGCAAGGAACTCATTGACCTTGTTAACGCTGTACCGGAAAAGGTTCCATGGGACGATCTTATCCGGATAAAGCATATCAAGCTCCGGCTCCATCGGAGGGAAATCATTCATGGACATGGTCGGAAGCGGCTCATCCACCCCGCTCCTGCGCAGCACATCAGCGATGTCGCTCTTCCAAAGCATGACCGCCTCTCCGTTGACCTGCGAATCAAGGAATCTCAATGCTTCATTCACCTTCTTTCCCATGGCCTTTGCGCAATCGGCTATGAACCTCGCCACAATCTCGCGCGTCTCCTTTGTCGAATACCTGCCAGAAAGCGAACGTTTCGCCAATGTATATATTCCCGTGATCTCATTCCGCATAGCGAAATAATCCACGTTCACATCGTCCTTCACAGGCACTGCCCTGCCCTTGAGCGCATCAAACGCCTTCTTTATCTCCTCACATCTTGCAGTCACGGCATCCATCTGCGAAAGCCTTGCCTCGTTACGGGCCATGAGCTCCTCAATCTGCTGCAGGGTCCTGCCCACCACATTGCGCACACGGATCGAATCACGCTGGGATATCAGCACCTCATACATCTCCTCCTCGACCTTCCCGAAGGCCTCCGAGGCACCTGCAAGATCGTTTTCATCCGAAGTGTATGCCTTTCTTCTCCAATCCCATACCATACCGAGATTCACCACATACGCATTCTTCGCATCCAGATTGAATCCCTTCTCCTTTATCCTTGCGACGGCATATTCAAGCTGCTCCTTCACAGCAGCCGTCTTGATATCCTCGTCACGCCAATGAGCCGCATCAAAGACATTATGAAGCAGACACACAGGCACATTACGGTTGTTCTCCTTCAGAAGCCTGAAGAAGTCGTCCGAAACCTTTGTGATGGCTGAATTGGAACTCTGGACAAGGATTATAAGGTCGGCACGGGCCGCGATGGTCTTGTAGAGAGGGCTGTCAAGATTGGCCCTGGAGCCGTCAAAGCCCGGCATGTCGATAAGATAGACACCGTTTGTGAGCAGCTTGCCTCCCGGAGTCTTGATGGTCGTCATCAATGTGCCGTCCTTGTCCATATCCGAAAGGTCAAGAGCCACATGCTCATCGATATTCTGCTCTGTCAAAGGCCATGACTCCGTCATCACCTCAGGGACCTCCTCCGGCTTTATGAGCCCACGGAGACTGTCAATGATGGCATCGACCTGCTCCACAGACCTCTCGGGAGCCTTGGAACGGTATGCCGTTATGACCTCCTTCTGCGGATCGTCCGTACTCGAAATGATCGACGGACGCACCGTACATTCCAGGAAATGCGTCGGGCTCACGAAGGCATTTGCCACAAGATTGACAAAAGTCGACTTGCCCGACTTCACAGGCCCGGCCACAAGTATCACAAACGACCTGTCCGCATACTCCTTCGCCCTGCCCGCAATCTTCCTCAGGCTCGCATAAACCTCCCCGATGCCCTTCACCGAAGCATGCCTCTGCGACAGCGCCTCCAGCTCCTGCTGAAGCGCCTCCGCCTGCCTTGTCATGAGTCTCTCGTCTTTCATGAGGGCAAAGATACGATTTTTATTCATTAGATGAACTAAAACACCTCCCCGACAGTAAAACCGCCGGGGAGGTGAACCATAACCCTATTATTAACAACTAAACTAACCGTGACTTAGGATTTTGCAAAGGGTGTGCCAGAAATGAGTCTGCGGAGCTTTCTTATTGCCGCCAGCATAAGAAACTTCAGGCTGAAGGCTGAACGCAGCCCGGAAATGCCTGAGGAAAAGCGTTTTTCATATCCGGCTATCCGGTCGGAAAGTTCCTTGCGGGCTGTCCGGAGCTGTGCAATCGTAGAGATTCCTGAAAAGTCATTCCTTGCCATAAAAGATATCTATAAAAAGTTTCACGAAAATATCCACAAAGAGTTTCTTCCATACAAGGAGCATCACTATCAGGAGGATAAGGAAAACACCGCCGATGATGAATGCTGCGGCCGCCCAGCTTCCGATGAGGTCGCCGAGGAGGAGGACAGTACCGAAGGCGAAAGAGGCCAGGACTATGGCACCGAGCATCAGCACCGCCATCAGAGAAAGTACACGGCTGACACCTACAGAAAGGCTATCCACCGTCTTCAGCTTGAGATCATCAATCTTCAGTTCCACATATCTGCGGATATCGTTCTCAAAAGTTTCCTGTCCGGCATCCATGTCAGTTTTCCTCCAAGGCCTCCTCGAGGTCGTCAAGTCCCTCCAGAATCTTCTCTTTCGCCATACCTGCCGCAGCAGCGGCCTTCGCACGTATCCTGCCACGTGTCTTTTCCCCCGATTCGGGAGCCAGAAGCAAGGCCGCCACGGCTCCAACCGCAGCCCCTGCCAGAAACGTAAATAAAGTCTTACCTATATCCATAACAAAAAGGTCCAAGTGTCAATCACCCGGACCTTTTCACAAATTATACCAGAAGGAGTCCTGTGCCTGTCCACAACGCGTCCGGTCACAGGGCCGTATCACACAACTCGTTAGACATCAAGTCATTACGTGTTTATTGGTGGGTAAAAAAGTTCACTAACAAACACATAAAAATCTGACAATCAACAGCTTACGCTCCATGCGTCAACTAATGCACCGTCACAAGACAGACTAAAAAACTCCCCGACAGTAAACCGCCGGGGAGGTGAACCATAACCCTATTATTACAACTAAACTAACCGTGATCAGTCTGTTGCAAAGGGCATGCCTATATTTAGTCTTCTGTTCCTACTGCAAGAGACTTCAGTTCTGACTTTCTGAACATCCTTGAACGACTCAGGATCTCTATCTTTTCAAGATCAGCCGGTCCAGGTTCTCTGAAGTCTTTGTAATATGCAGGGTAACCGGAAACCTTCACGCTTTTCACCTTCTTTGAGAAAAATCCTCTTTTTATGGAAACAAAGTAGTTGACCCCTACAAGTTCATCTGCTCCACCATTTTTCTCAAGAGCAGCGTACACAGCATTTCTTATAAGCTGATCCTGTGAAAGAGCCTTGGCGTCCTTCTTTGCCGGCACATATGTGTATGTAATTCTGTTTTCAGACACCTCAAGCGAAGCCATTGTAGCAGTCTCGATTACAGGTGAATAGACAGGGGTAGAAGGGGCTGAAGCCTTATGCAGTGAGCATGAAGCAAATGCCATCATGGCAATTGTAAATAACAGAATCCTTTTCATAGTAGATTAAAGCCTAGCCTTCAAAGCCTCTGCCTGCTCTTCATAGCCTGGCTTGCCGAGAAGGGCGAACATGTTCTTCTTGTATGCCTCGACACCCGGCTGGTCGAATGGGTTCACGCCAAGCATGTAGCCGCTGATACCGCAGGCCTTCTCGAAGAAATAGAAGAGGGCTCCGAGGTTGTACTCGTTCACGCGCTCGATTGAAAGCGAGATCTGAGGTACGCCACCGTCGATGTGAGCAAGTTTTGTTCCGAGCTCGGCCATTGCGTTGCACTCCTCCACATGCTTGCCTGTAAGGAAGTTAAGGCCGTCAAGGTTCTGCGGATCGTTCTCGATGAGCATAGAGCGGTTGCTCTTCTCCACTGAAACCACAGTCTCCATGAGGGTACGCTCACCGTCCTGGATATACTGACCCATTGAGTGGAGGTCAGTTGTGAAGTTTACAGATGCAGGGAAGATTCCGAGGCCGTTCTTGCCTTCAGACTCTCCGTAAAGCTGCTTCCACCACTCTCCGAGGAATGTAAGCTTAGGGTTGTACGCAACGAGGATCTCGATCTTCTTGCCCTGGTTGTAGAGGGCGTTACGCATTGCTGCATACTGGATTGCAGGGTTAGCCTCTGCACATGGCTTCGCACAAGCCTCCTCCATCTCGAGAGCTCCCTGAAGCATTGCATTCATATCGAAACCTGCGAGAACGATAGGAAGGATTCCTACAGGAGTGAGGACAGAGAAACGTCCGCCCACGTTATCCTCGATAACGAATGTGTTGTAGCCTTCCTGAGTAGCGAGACCCTTGAGGGCGCCGCGAGCCTTGTCTGTCACAGCTACGATACGCTCTGAAGCCTCTGCCTTTCCGTATGTATCCTCAAGATACTTCTTGATAAGACGGAAAGCGACAGCAGGCTCTGTAGTTGTACCTGACTTTGAAATTACCACGCATGCAGCATTTCTCTCCTGAACGAGGTCCATGAGCTCGCACATGTACTCCTCTGAAAGGTTCTGACCTGCGAAAACGATCTCCGGAGCATCACCCTTTGCCTTGAGCTGTTTTGCAAACTGATGAGAAAGAGCCTCAAGAGCGCACTTTGCGCCAAGGTATGAACCACCGATACCGATAACCACAACGAGATCGACGCCTTTTGACTTCCAGAGGTCTCTGATAGCCTCACAGTCAGCAACCAATGTGCTCTTCAGAGTCTCTGAAGGAAGATGCTTCCATCCGAGGAAGTCATTTCCTGCACCTGTCTCATTTTCAAGAACTTCAAGAGCCGCGATGGCCTTCTCTACATAAGCCTTGTAATCTGCATCATTTACAAAGGAGCTGCAGCCTCCCAAATTTACCTTTACCATAATCTTTTATATATGTGTTATAATTTCATCCATAATCAGATCCGTGATGAATGACGTCCATATCATGGCAAAGTTAACATTTTTTGCATAAAGACATATAAAAATTTATATTTGTATGACAAAACTCATATTGCAATGAACAGATCAGTAAAAATCATCATGACCATGCTTGCAGGACTTCTCCTGCTCCCTTTCAGCGCGGACGCACAGCGTCAGAGCGGCATTGTAGCCCATAGAGGCTTCTGGAACTGCGATGAGGCCGGATACGCCAAGAATTCGGTTGCGGCGCTCCGCTGCGCACAGGAGGCAGGGTTCTGGGGAAGCGAATTCGACGTGAACATGACTTCGGACGGAGTCCTCATCGTATATCACGACAGCGATGTGGAAGGTAAGAAGATCGAAAAGTATCCATACGCCGAATTCAAGGATTTCAAGATAAAGAACGGCGAGACCATCCCGACCATCGACCAGTATCTCGAGCAGGGAAAGAAATATCCCGAGACAATGCTCGTATATGAGCTGAAGCCTCATTCATGCGACGAGGTAGAGGACAGGTTCGTAGAGCTTACTATCGCAAAACTCAAGGAGCACGGACTCCTTGATCCACAGCGAGTAATGTTCATTTCATTCAGCCTCCACATGTGCGAAGTCCTTGCGAAGGAGCTTCCTGATTTCACAGTACAGTTCCTCGGCTCAAGCAAGAGTCCGGACGAGCTTGCAGAAAGAGGCATCAACGGAGTGGACTTCAACCATGCCGTGTATAAGATCCACAGGAAATGGTACAGGCAGGCACGCAGCCACGGCATGAGCGTGAACGCATGGACCGTGAACAAGGAAAAGGACATGGCGAAGATGTTCAAGATGGGAGTGGACCAGCTCACCACCGACAATCCTCTCGAGGCAAGAGAGCTGATGAAGAAAATGAAGATAAAGGAGCTTTAGCGCACCTCAATGATATCGTCAAGGGAAGTGGAGTAAAGACGGGAACGGAAATCGCTGCGTATGCCGTCGGCATAATGGCCCGGGCGTTGGGTGGCAAGGCGGAGAAGAGCGCCTCCTGATGCCGAACCGGAGACCTCGGCCGCAGCATTTACAGCATCCATCACTTTCGACAGTCTGTCCTGCTTCTGGCGAAGTTCATCATCAAAATCAAACATGGAAGCCTGGATGGCGTCTGCAGATATTATATTGCTGACCGTCACTCCGGCTTTCTTGTATCTATACCCCTGCCTGTAGATGGTCCTGAAGGCTTTCAGGGCGGCACCGATTATCTCCTGCGCGCTGTTTGCCGCCACATCTAGACGTATGGTTGCAGACGGGAAATACTGGGCAAGGTCCTCCCTGAAACGGTTAGTGTACATGAATGTCGTGACATCATAGGCCGCAGATCCTTCCTCGCGCAGCTTTCTCGCGCACATGGCCGCGAAATCAGAGACACGCAGGACGAGCTCCCTCTCGTCCTCGATCATATCCGCAAATGAACGCGATGTGCATATGGACTTACGTCTATCCTCCCTCTCCTCTTCATGGCAGACATGGCCCTGTAGTTCTTCCCATGTACGTACCGTATTGACATTGAATGTCGAAGCCACCCACTCGCGAGGCCTCTGAACGAAATCCAGGGCCGTCTTCACCCCCTTCTCCAGCATCTTCGGCGCAAGCCTTCTTCCTATGCCCCAGACATCATCTATCGGCGTGAGCTGCAGGGCCTTGAGTCTTTTGGCATCAGTCTCCATCATGCACACCCCCCTGTACCCTTTATGCTTCTTTGCAAAATGGCTGGCGATCTTCGCAAGCGTCTTTGTCGGCGCCACGCCTATGCTCACCGGCACTCCCACCCATTTGCGGATCTTCTTCACCAGATCATGGCATAGCTGGGGCACACTCTCCGGATCGATCCCGTCAAGATGCAGGAATGCCTCATCTATTGAATATATCTCGATCTTCGGAACGGCATCGGCCAGAAGCGACATCACACGGGAAGAAAGGTCTCCGTAAAGTGCATAGTTAGAGGAACATGCATGGAGTTTTCCCTCATCCACGAAATGCTTCACCTGATAGAACGGCGTGCACATCTTTATGCCCATGGCTTTGCTTTCGTTGCTTCGCGACACGACGCAGCCGTCATTGTTGGAAAGCACAACGACAGCCTTGCCCTCCAGCTCCGGCCGGAAGACCCTCTCGCATGAAACGAAGAAATTATTGCAGTCCACTAAAGCGTACATATCATGTCCAGACCTATCTACCTCACTTTCCTTATGACATAAGTCACCACTCCCCACATCATGAAATCGGATCCGTCCCCGACCTCGATCGAAGGATATTTCTCATTCGCCGGCACCAGCGTCAGACCTCCTTCATGGAATTTCAGATATTTCAATGTGAACTCACCATCCACGAAGCATACGGCCATATCGCCGTCCTGCGCCTCCAAAGCCTTGTCTATCACCAGGATATCACCTTCCTCGACTCCGGCATCTATCATCGAATCTCCGACCACACGTCCGTAAAATGTCGCGGCCGGATGCTTCACCAGCTCCCGGTTCAGATCTATGGCCTGGGTCATATAGTCCGTGGCCGGCGACGGGAAACCCGCATGGATCCCGTCCTCTGCCATCTTTGGCATCTGTTTGTCTTCCAATTCCGTCATATTCTCTACCTTGTCATACAAAAATAGCAAATCTGGCTCACATCTCCCCGTCAAAAGCACAAAAACGGGCCAATTTGTGCTTTCAACACGATTATTTGCCGTCAAAAGCACGAAAACGCCCAATTCCGTGCTTTTAAAATCCGTACCAGCCTATCGAATTAATTGGTATATTTGCGGATTATGTGCAGACTTATAGATGACATAGCCGCTTTTCTTGAAGGGAACGGATTCGAATGCTCGCGTCAGATGCGGCATGACTTCGATGTCATCTGCACAAAGACGCTTGACGGAAGGTATTCCAGGATAATAATGCCTCTGGAAATCACGGCCCGCTCACGGGAGGAGGCCGGACAAGGAAGCGAAGAGGCGTCCTACGCCATAAGAATGATTACCAGAGAATCGGGATATCCTCTGATAATCGCCGAAGACCGTTGGAAAAGGCAAAGGAAGATGATGGAGGCAAGGCTTCTGGCCCATCTGGAACTGTTCAGCCAGGCCTATGCCCGCAACTGCGAGGTAAGGAGGATCGATAAGGCCGAAGCGAAGGCTTTTCTGGCCGGGAATCATTCATACGGATATGCTGCATGCCGGTACTGCTACGGGCTATTCCTGAAAAGGCATACGGGGCATATTGCGGAGGAGACCAGCGGCAGCAGCCATATCGGAAAGATGATTGCCGTGGCGACATTTTCCAATGCGAGGAAATGGATGAAGGACGGAAAGGAGATACGATCATACGAGTGGACACGCTATGCGTCTCTGCCGGAGATGAGGGTCAGCGGAGGCATGGGAAAGCTGCTGAAGGCGTTCATCAAGGAAGTGCAGCCGGATGACATCATGAGCTATGCCGATCTGGAGTGGTCGGAAGGAGATGTGTACAGAGCGCTGGGATTCGAGGCAGAGATGGAGAAGGAGGCCGTGGATTTCGTGATTGACGGGGAGACCTGGGAGAGATCCCCGATCAGGTCGGGAAAAGAAGGCAATCTGTTCTTCAGGAACTTCGGAAGCAGGAAATTCAGAATGAAACTCACTGATTACAAATAGCATATGACCATAAAGGAGAAAATCGAAAGAGACGGATTCAGGAAATGGATCGCAAAACTGCTGCTGATAAAGCTGCCGCTGGCCTTCGTCGCAGTCACGGTCCTGTGGGTGCTCATGCTCAAATGGGTGCCGGTATGGGTCACGCCTCTGATGGTCTCGCGCAGCATCGAATACCGCAACGACGACACCTTCAGGACGCAGAAGAAATGGCGCAGATACGAAAGGATCTCTCCTGAAATGGCTAAGGCCGTGATCGCGAGCGAGGACAATCTCTTTGCCGAGCACAACGGATTCGACTGGAAGGAGATGAGAAAGGCGATCAATGACCATAAGACAAAAGGCAAGAAGCTCCGTGGAGCCAGCACCATAAGCCAGCAGACGGCAAAGAACGTATTCCTTTTTCCAAGCAGATCCTTCGTAAGAAAGGCTTTCGAGGCATATTTCACTCTGCTGATAGAATGGATATGGGGCAAGGAGCGCATACTGGAGGTGTATCTCAACGTAGCCGAGATGGGAAAAGGAGTATATGGGGCAGAAGCGGCTGCAAGGGCGTTTTTCGACAAAAACGCATCAGAGCTGACGCGCCGCGAGGCATCACTGATCACCGCATGCCTCCCCAACCCTATCGACCGCCATGCCGACAGACCATCACAATATGTCAGCAAAAGGGCCGGGCAGATCCGCAGCCTTATCCCGAAGATTGCATATCCCGAGTGGATAGAACATGAATAAGGACGGTTTCGAAGCGTTCCTTAACATATTTTTGCTATATTTGTAAGTTGTTAAAACCGGATAATCTTTTAAAAAATCATACAATGGAAGCTATTGTAAAGACTGACTTCAACTTTCCCGGCCAGACCGGACACTATGTAGGCAAGGTACGTGACGTCTACAGCATTGGCAACGAGTACCTCGTAATGGTCGTATCTGACCGAATTTCAGCATTTGACGTTGTCCTTCCGAAAGGCATTCCTTTCAAGGGACAGGTCCTCAACCAGATCGCGGCAAAGTTCCTCGACGCTACGACCGACATTCTTCCTAACTGGAAGATCGCAGTTCCCGATCCGATGGTGACTGTAGGTCACAAGTGCGAGCCTTTCAAGGTCGAGATGGTGATCCGCGGCTACCTTTCAGGCCACGCGTGGAGAGAGTACAAGGCTGGAAAGCGCACGATCTGCGGAGTGGAGATGCCAGAGGGAATGGTTGAGAACCAGAAGTTCCCAGAGCCTATCATCACCCCTACCACAAAGGCTGCGGAAGGACACGACGAGGACATCTCGAAAGAGGAGATCATCGCACAGGGCATCGTAAGCAAGGAGGACTACGAGCAGCTCGAGGCTTACACAAGGGCAATCTTCCAGAGAGGAACCGAGATAGCAGCCAAGATGGGCCTCATCCTCGTGGACACAAAATATGAGTTCGGAAAGAAGGACGGAAAGATCTATCTCATGGACGAGATCCACACTCCTGACTCATCACGTTATTTCTACGCAGAAGGCTACCAGGAGCGCCTTGCAGCCGGCCAGAAGCAGAAGCAGCTCTCAAAGGAGTTCGTACGCGAATGGCTCATGGCCAACGGTTTCCAGGGTCAGGAAGGCCAGCAGGTTCCTGAGATGACAGAGGAAATCGTGAACGGAATCACAGACCGCTATGTCGAGCTTTACGAGAACATCACAGGCGAAAAGTTCGAGAAGGCGGAAGGATCTGACATCCTCGCACGCATCGAGAAGAATGTAAGCGACTGCCTCGCTTCACTCTGATCCCCGCACAGAAGAATACCACGACACTATGAAGAGAATAACCGCAATCGTTGCCCTGATGCTGTGCATGTGCATGGTATCAGAGGCAAAGCTTGTCTTATCAAGCCTCTGCAGCGACGGAATGGTCCTGCAGCAGAATGACAATGCCGCCGTATGGGGCACAGCCGATCCCGGATCGCAGATCACCGTGACTCCTTCATGGAGCGGCAGATCTTACAGCGCAAAAGCCGGAAAGGACGGAAGATGGACCGTAAAGGTAGCGACCCCGCAGGGAAGCTACAAGGCATATACAATGACCGTGAAGGGCAATGGAGAGACCATCCGCATCAAGGACATCCTCGTCGGTGAGGTATGGCTTGCTTCAGGCCAGAGCAACATGGAGATGCCGATGAGAGGCTTCTACAATTGTCCTGTTGAAGATGCGCTCGAATACATCAGCGCACCGGCCGCGACCGAGAAGATCAGGATGTTCACTGTTCCGGTAAAGCAGTCATATGAGCCGCTTTCTGAAGTTGACTCAAGATGGCAGGGCGCGGAATCCTCCACAATCCCTGACATGAGCGCGACAGCATATTTCTTCGCACGTAAGCTCAACGAGACCTTGGACATCCCTGTCGGCATCGTCTCATGTGCATACGGCGGGGCAAGAGTGGAGAGCTGGACTCCTAAGGAAATCCTTGAGACATATCCGGACGAAGACCTCAGCCGCGAAGCCATCGAGGCACAGACCCATTATGTGCGTCCTTACCTCGCCTACAACGCGATGCTCTGCCCTGTGATGGGTTATACCATCAAGGGATTCATCTGGTATCAGGGATGTTCCAACGTAGGAAAGCACGAGCAGTTCCCTGAGCGCATGGAGACAATGATCAGTCATTGGAGAGAATGCTGGGGCGATACTGAAGCCAAGCTTCCTTTCTACATGGTGGAGATTGCTCCGTACCGATACAAGCCTGCTACTGCAGTCAGCTATGCAGCCCTTCTCCGTCAGGCACAGCACATCACTGCAGCCCAGGTCCCTAACTGCGGAATCGTGGTTACAAACGACCTCGTGGAGCCATATGAGATGGACAACATCCATCCTGCAAAGAAGAAGGAAGTCGGAGACAGACTCGCCTACCTCGCACTCAACCGCAATTACGGATACAGCCGCATCGCATGCGACAGTCCTGAAGCTGTGAAATGTTACCGTCTTCAGAACAGCTGCGAGATCGCTGTGGAACTCACGAACACACATAACGGTCTCAACCGCTGGATGGAGATCGAGGGCCTTGAGGTCGCAGGCAGCGAAGGCATCTTCTATCCTGTCTCATACGCATATTTCGAGTGGGAGCCTAAAGTCCTGAAGGTCAGATCCGAATATGTGTTCGATCCATGTGAGGTCCGTTACGGATGGGGAGATTTCAATCCGGGCAACCTGAAGAATGTCGAAGGACTTCCGGTAGCTCCTTTCTGGGTAAAAATCGAAGAATAAAGATATGAACAAGCTTTTTGACATTACAGGAAAAGTCGTTGTCATTACCGGCGGTACAGGTATCCTCGGAAAGGCAATCGCAAAGTATCTTGCTCTTGAAGGAGCAAAAGTAGTCATCCTCGGCCGCAGGTCTGAAGCCGGAAAGGCTATCGTCGATGACATCAAGGCAGCAGGCGGAGAGGCCATGTTCCTTGTCACCGATGTGATGAAGCAGGAGGTTCTCGAGCAGAATCTTGCCGACATCGTTGCCGCATACGGAAGGGTTGACTCGCTTCTCAATGCCGCAGGCGGAAACATGCCGGGCGCCACGATCGCTCCTGACGGTACATTCTTCGACCTCAAGCCTGAAGAGTTCCAGAAGGTACTCGACCTCAACCTTACAGGAACAGTGATCCCTTCACAGGTTTTCCTGAAGCAGATGGTCGAGCAGGGAGAAGGCACTATCGTGAACTTCTCGAGCATGGCTGCGTTCCGCCCTATGACACGAGTTGCAGGATATGCGGCTGCAAAAGCCGGTATCAGCAATTTCACAGCCTTCCTCGCCACAGAGGTCGCAAAGAAGTTCGGCGAGAAGATCCGCGTGAACGCGATCGCTCCGGGATTCTTCCTTACCGAGCAGAACCGTACTCTTCTTACCAATCCTGACGGAAGCTGGACCCAGAGAGGTGCGGATGTCATCAGACAGACTCCGTTCGGACGCATGGGACAGCCTGAAGAGCTTTGCGGAACAATCCATTATCTTATCAGCGACGCTTCAAAGTTCGTGACCGGCACAGTTGCCGTTGTGGACGGAGGCTTCAACACATTTGCAATGTAACCATGAAAGGAGTATATGTATTTCTTGCTGACGGTTTCGAGGTGTCGGAAGCTCTCACTACCGTCAACATGCTTCGCAGAGGCGGAGTCAATGTAAAGACCGTTTCCATCTATGACGACAGGATCGTGACCAGTTCAAACCGCATCCCTGTGGTAGCGGACATGGCTTTCGGCGAGTTCAGGGCATCCACTTCATTCGGTCCGTGCCTTCCTACTGATGTGATGATCTTCCCTGGCGGAATGCCTGGCTCCGCAAACCTTGCAGCCTTCCCGAAGCTTATGGACATCATGCAGCAGCATTATGCAGAAGGCGGTACTGTAGCTGCGATCTGCGCTGCTCCAAGTGTAGTCCTGAGTCTTCTCCCTGGTCTTGAAGGCAGGAAGATGACATGCTATGACGGCTTTGAGGAGGCGCTTGCGGCCAAGGGTGCAGAGTATGTGAAGGAGGGTGTCGTAGTCGACGGCAACATCATTACCGGACGTGGACCGGGCTGGGCCCAGGAATTCGGTCTGACCATTCTTGCCCATATCAAGGGGGAGGAGATCGCGTCCAAGGTCAAGGCAGGCCTGATGCTTTAGACTGAATCGGGCAATGCCGGAATAAGGAAAACTAAATCCCTCCCACTCCTGCGGAGCGGGCCCCTCCCGTTCACGAGGCCACGGGCGGCCACGGTTTTCCTATTATTCCGACATTTCCCTACATCCCAAAGCATCGGAAAGAATAAACGCAGTGTATTAAAACCAGACTAATTTATTATGGAATTTAAAGGAAAGACCGCCCTTATTACCGGAGGCGGTACAGGTATAGGTGAGGCGATGGCCTACCAGTATGCCATGAAGGGTACGAATGTCATCCTTACAGGAAGACGTCTTGAAGTACTTGAAAAGGTCCAGAAGAAATGTATCGGGCTGGGCGTAAAGGCATGGTGTCACACAGTAGACGTTGAAAAGACGGAGTCGATCGACGAGCTCGTTGCATGGGTACGTTCAGAGGGACATCTCATCGATTTCCTCCTCCTCAACGCCGGCATATCACAGAGAGCGCTGACACTCGAGACTGACATCAGCGTTGACCGCAGGCTCATGGAGGTGAATTATTTCGGCGGCATCTATCTCGTGAAGTCCCTTAAGGACATGTTCATCGAGAGAGGCGTCCACATCGCTGTAGTTTCCTCTGTATCAGGCGTATTCGGATTCCCTGTACGCTCTGCATATTGCGCTTCGAAGCACGCGATCCATGGTTTCTATGAGACCATAGCTCTCGAATATCCGCAGATCAAGACTACAATAATCATCCCTGGACGTATCCACACCGATGTATCAAAGAACGCTCTTGACGGAAGCGGCAAGGCAACCGGCATAATGGATCCTGGCCAGGCTAACGGATATGACGTGAACAAATGTGCGAAGGTAGCGATCCGCGCCATCGCAAGAGGAAAGCATCAGAAGGTGATCGGAGGATTCGACACGATCATGGTACCGTTCTACAAATATGTGCCTTGGCTTTTCCGCCTTATCGCACGAAATGTTTCAGCTAGATGACAATGGCAGTCCCACGGCTCCATTGTCATCCCGAGTGAGCAAAGCGAGCCGAGGGATCTAAATACTATGAATATGGCAAAAAGAAAAGTGATCTGCGGAGTGCAGCAGGTCGGAATCGGAGTAAGAAATGTTGAAGAGTCCTGGGCTTGGTACAAGGACGTATTCGGATTTGATATAAAACTGTTCGGCGACGTAGGAGTTGCTGAAAGGATGCTGCCGTATACAGGCGGCAAGCCTCAGCCGAGATATGCCATCCTCGTGCTCAATCTCCGCGGAGGCGGCGGATTCGAGGTATGGGAGCCTCGCGAGCGCGAACTGAACTATATCCAGTTCACTCCGGAGTTCGGTGATTATGGTATCTTCTGCTGCAAGGTGAAGTCACGCAATGTACGTGCGGCATATGAAGAGATGAAGAAAAAGGGTGTCAACATCCTTACAACCCCTCAGGCAAACCCTGCAGGCAAGGAGCATTTCTTCGTCCTGGACCCATGGAACAACCTCTTCGACATCGAGACAGATGACTATTGCTTCTACAATGAGGACAAGAATACCGGCGGAAACAACGGTGCCATCCTCGGTGTGTCAGACATGGACAAGTCGATCAAGTTCTACGGGGGCATCATGGATTATGACAAGGTCGAGTATGACGTTACAGACGTATTCGAGGACCTCAAGGGCGTTCCTGGCGGACAGTACAAGCTCCGCAGAGTGATGCTCACACGCTCGAAGCCTATCGAAGGACCTCTCAGCCAGGTGATGGGAACATCGCATATCGAGCTTGTCCAGAGAATCGAGGAGGAAGGAGTTCCTGCACCTCGCAAGATTTATGAAGGACGTCTCTGGGGAGATCCCGGATTCATCCATCTATGCTTCGACATCAGAAACATGGAGGAGATCCGCAAGGCTGCCGCCGGATTCGGACATGAGTTCGTATGCGACGGTGGACGTGACTTCAAGATGGGAGAGGCCAACGGTCATTTCACATACATCGAAGACCCTGACGGCACTCTCATCGAGTTTGTCGAGACATTCAAGATCCCTATCCTCAAGAAGTTAGGCCTTTATCTCCATCTCGAGAACCGCGACGACACCAAGCCGCTTCCGGCATGGATCCTCAAGTGTCTGAGATTCATGAAGAGCAAATAATATCATGAGAAGATTACTGTCACTTGCTGCCTTGCTTTTTCTGCTTGTTTCATGCGGAGGAAGCAAGGCTTCTTACGATTTGGGAGAAGATTTCACTGTCGGGGAAGGCACATTTCTTCTTGACGGAGAGCCATTCGTAGTAAAGGCGGCCGAGCTTCACTACCCAAGAATCCCAAGGCCATACTGGGAGCATCGCATCAAGATGTGCAAGGCGCTGGGAATGAACACCATATGCATGTACATATTCTGGAATTTCCATGAGCAGGAGGAAGGAGTCTTTGATTTCTCCGGACAGGCTGACATCGCTGAATTCTGCCGTATCGCACAGGACAACGGGATGTATGTGATCGTGCGTCCGGGTCCGTATGTATGTGCAGAATGGGAAATGGGAGGACTTCCTTGGTGGCTTCTCAAGAAGAAGGACATATCATTGAGGGAACGTGATCCGTATTTCATGGAAAGAGTCAGGATCTTCGAGCAGGAAGTCGGCAAGCAGCTTGCTCCGCTGACAATCAGCAACGGAGGACCTATCATAATGGTGCAGGTCGAGAACGAATACGGAAGCTATGGAGTCGACAAGGAATATGTGAGCGGGATCAGGGATATATTGCGGGAAAGCGGTTTCTCTGATGTCGCATTGTTCCAGTGCGACTGGTCCAGCAATTTCTTCCTCAACGGACTCGACGACCTTGTATGGACAATGAATTTCGGCACAGGCGCAGATATCGACGGACAGTTCAGAAGGCTCGGAGAAATGCGTCCTGAAGCTCCGAAGATGTGTTCGGAATTCTGGAGCGGATGGTTCGACAAGTGGGGCGCACGCCACGAGACCCGCCCTGCTGAAGACATGGTCGCAGGCATCGACGAGATGCTCTCCAAAGGAATTTCATTCTCATTGTACATGACTCATGGAGGTACAAGTTTCGGTCATTGGGCAGGCGCGAACAGCCCTGGTTTTGCTCCGGACGTCACTTCATATGACTACGATGCCCCAATCAACGAGTATGGAGCGCCGACTCATAAATATGATCTTTTGAGGGATGTCCTTCAAAAGTATTCGGATACTGATCTTCCTGAGGTTCCGGAGCCGGTAGCACAAAGGATAGAGATTCCTGAATTCACATTGGAAGAGTCCGTTCCTATTCAGGCCGGCATCACAAAGACGGAAACATCGGATGCGCCGACAACATTCGAGGAACTCGAAATGGGCTGGGGATCGGCTATCTACAGCACTACCCTCCCGGAAATCCCGGAAAGGTCGTTCCTGACCATAAATGACGCCCACGACTATGCACAGATATTCATAGACGGGAGATATATTGGCAAGATCGACAGAGTGAGGAATGAAAAATCAATTGCAATTCCGGCATGCAAGGCCGACGCGAAGCTCGAGATACTCATCGAAGCCATGGGCCGCATCAATTTCGGACGCGCCATCAAGGATTTCAAAGGCATAACCGGGAATGTGACGGTCACATCTGACGAAGGCACATCAGAACTCACTGGCTGGACAGTCAACTGCATCCCTGACGGATATGAAGATGCACTGGCAGCATTGGCAGAGGGAGGAGAGAAGTCATTTGACACAGGTGCAGGATACTACAGGGGCACATTCAGGCTCCGCAAGACAGGAGACACATTCCTCAACATGGAAGCCTTCGGAAAGGGACAGGTCTATGTCAACGGTCATGCAATAGGACGTTTCTGGAGCATCGGTCCACAGCAGACATTGTATGTGCCAGGATGCTGGCTCAAGAAAGGAAAGAACGAAGTGATCGTACTGGATGTTGCGGGACCTGCCGGAAACCCTGCCATCTTCGGACAGAGCACTCCGGAGCTGGACAAGCTGAATCTTGAGGATTCACGCACACATGACAGCTGGGAGAACCGTCCGGACCTCGGTTCAATGAAGGCCGTGAAATCAGGTTCCTTCTCCCCTGGAAACGGATGGCAGAAGGTCCGCTTCCCTGCTACAGAAGGACGTTACCTGGCTCTTGAGATTATTTCAAACCACTCTGCTGACGAAGAAAGCGCGATTGCTGAAGCATATGCATGCGGAAAGGACGGTGAAAGGATCAGCAGGGAATCATGGACAGTGCATTATGCTGACAGCGAAGACATACTCCGAGGCAACCATACAGCTGACAAGGTATTTGACTTGCAGGAAAGCACATTCTGGTGTGCCGGTCCGGGAGATGACGGAAAGCATGTCATCGTGATCGACCTGGGCGAGACCGTCGTACTGACCGGTTTCGAGTACCTGCCGCGAGCCGAGCAGGGAGCTCCGGGAAGCATAAAGGACTACAGGATCTATCTCTATTAAAAGATCAAAGGCTGAGTTTTTAAAGCTCAGCCTTTATTGTATCAAAAAGATTCTGGCATCCTTCTTCCAGCAGGTCCAGCACCAGGCTGAAGCCTTCTGCGCCCATATAATACGGGTCCGGGACATATGAAATCTTATGTGTCGTGAAGTAGCTTGCCATCCTCCTGATCTTGCGTGAATCCTCGACGGAAGGAGCGATATGCATCAGATCCTCATAATTCTGGTCATCCATAGCTATGATAAGGTCGAAATCCCTGAAATCATAACTTCGGACCTGACGTGCAGAATGCTTGAGGCCATATCCGCGATACAAGGCCGCCGTACGCATCCTCCGATCAGGATGCTGTCCGGCATGACCTCCATAGAGTCCGGCCGAATCCGCTATAATTCTGTCGGTCATCCCGTTTTCTCGCACGATATGCTCGAATATGCCCTGAGCCGCAGGAGACCTGCAGATGTTCCCCAGGCACACGAAAAGGACCTTATATTTACTGCTCACTTCTTCCATTATTTCACGATTATTCTTTCGATTCTCCTTGGTACTGATGTCAGGATCTCATAAGGAATAGTTCCAAGAATGTCAGCAAGTTCGGTAATCGTAGGATCCTCGCCGAAGATAGTGACAGTGTCCCCAACCTTAGCATCAATACCAGTGACATCAAGCATGCACATATCCATGCAGATGTTTCCGATGGTCGGTACCTTATGTCCGTTTACCATAAAAAAGCCTTTGCCACATGATAGATGACGGTCTACTCCGTCCGCATAGCCTACAGGGATGGTCGCTATCACCGTTCCTTCAGGAGCGATCTTGCCATGACGGCCATAGCCGATGGTACCGTCGCTCTGCTGCAACGTCTTGATCTGCAGAATCTTGCACTTGAATGAAGCCACAGGACTGAGGTGGTTGCCAGGAATCGCACTTACTCCATAGATGCCGATGCCGAGACGCACCATATCGAACTGATACTGCGGGAACCGTTCAATTCCGGCTGAATTGAGGATATGATACAATGGCTTGTAGCCGATGGCTTCAGTCAGTTTATCTGCATTCTCGCGGAAAAGCTGCACCTGTCCGAGAGTGAAATCGTCGCAGCATGGATCATCAGCTGCAGCAAGATGAGAATACACGGACTTCACCTTCACAGCCTTGCATGTCTGGAGGAAATCAATGAGTTCCTGCATCTCCTCCGTCATAAAGCCAAGCCTGTGCATACCTGTATCAAGCTTTATATGGATAGGGAAATCCGACATTCCCCTCTTCTGAAGCACTTCACATAAGATCCTGAGAGAATACATATTAGGTATTCCCGGCTCGAGTCCGTAATTGATTATCTGCTCGAAAGAATCAGTTCCTGCGGTAAGCACCATGATCGGAGACTTGATCCCTGCCTGACGAAGCTCTATACCCTCTATAGGATATGCCACGGCAAGATAATCCGCTCCCGCCTCCTCCATCAGCGACGCGAACTGTACGGCTCCATGGCCGTATGCATTCGCCTTCACCAGGACGAGGAGCTTAGTCGAAGCCTCCAGCTTCGATCTGAAATATCTGTAATTTTCAAGGCATCCGTTCAGATTGATTTCCAGCCTCGAAAAGTCACTGCTTATATACATTGTCAATCAAAATAAAACCGACCGCAAAATTACTAAATATTCTGACATAAAATCCTATTTTTGCGGCAGGCTTGGTTTTTGCACATATATGCGCCGGCTTTGACATTGAAGATTTCCTGCCAATGCAGGACAAAATGTCAGTAAAGACAGATCATTAACGATTAAACTTACACAAATATGAACATCTGGATCATCATGATCATCATCATGGCCCTCAGCTTCATCGTACAGCAGATGCTGCAGAGCCGTTTCAACAAGTATTCACAGGTAGGACTTCCGAACGGAATGTCTGGCGCGGAAGTGGCGCAGAAGATGCTCCATGACCATGGAATCTATGACGTCAAGGTCGTGCCTACACGCGGAATGCTTACAGACCACTTCAACCCGCAGACAAAGACCGTGGCCCTCAGCGAAGGCGTATACGCAAGCAGAAGCGTTGCAGCCGCTGCAGTTGCCGCCCATGAGTGCGGACATGCAGTACAGCATGCGTACGGTTATGCTCCATTGAGACTGCGTTCAGCCCTTGTGCCTGTAGTGAACTTCGCTTCCAATATCGTACAGTGGGTGCTTCTCGCGGGAGTGATCTTCATCAACACATTCCCGGGCCTTCTCTGGTTCGGAATCATCCTTTTTGCGATGACTACCCTGTTCAGCTTCGTGACTCTCCCTGTAGAGATCAACGCCAGCAGCCGCGCGATCGGATGGCTGACCCAGTCAGGAATCACAGACGGACAGACCCGTCCTATGGCGATCGATGCCCTCAAATGGGCCGCATGCACATATGTAATAGCTGCTCTCGGGTCCCTCGCCACCCTTTTCTACTACATCGGCCTCGCAGGCCGCCGAGACTAGGCGCTGATAATAATACAGACAAAATCAGCAAGGCAGATATTATATCCGCCTTGCTGATTTTTGTATCTGTATATGCTCGTTATTTCTTCTTGACAGCTATATCAGTAAGATAAAGATCTGCCATAGGGATGAGCACCATCAGATCGATGAATGCAAGCATCGCTACCGCTCCGAAAGCTCCGATGGTAAGTGCCATGGCCAGTGCATAGAAGAATGAGAATGCATGGAGAAGCACGAAAGCAATCGCAAGCACAAGCCAGAGCTTGAGCGATGTAAGACGATAGAGGATCATAGCCGCAGTCGCGATCGTCAGAGGAATGAAGAACATGATGTTCTCGCCCAATGTGAAGAGAAGAACCGCGCTGAGGACAAACATGAGCGAAAGGGCTCCATAAAGGAGGTTGTCAGCATGCTTTACGACAGCATTCACGGACGCACTGGCACGCATCGAACCTGACGCAAGACGCACCGCCTTCTTTCTGCCTGACACATACACGAGCACCGACACAGCAACCATCAGCACAACTGACACGACCATAGCCATATTGTCGAACATGATGCCGTGGATGACGCCGAAAGGCTTGAACTTTGCTCCGGCAATCAATGCGCTGAGCCATGCGACAAGCTCGCCGGCAGCAAGCACCGCCACTGCAAGACCGAGTACAGCAAGAGACGACTTGAATACCTTCATGGCCTTGATCCTGCCCCTTACGCCATCGAAGCCGAGAAGAAGAAGGAAGAGAACGAACACAATGGCATTCACGACCTTATACATTCCCTTGCTGAAATTGAAGAGACCGAGTACAGGCACGGTAAAGTTCGTTGTATCATCTTCCGCCTTGAAATATTCGCGGTCGGCATATGCTTCATTTGTCAGATACTCCATGGTGACAGGATATACCTGAGCACCGTAATGCTGGATCGATTTAGGACTTATGTTGCTGAAGTTGTCGCCGTCGGTATGATAATGATTGATATCAGCGATGGTCGAGAAGTTCATGCCCGGAACCTCATCCTTCACGATGGTGAAATCCGTAAAGTTCGGCAAGAAGCTGTACACTACGGTTGTAAGGGAATATGTGAACGGATAGTCAGCCGCAGCCGCATAAAGGTCCATCACCTTCTCGTTTCCAGGACAAGTCTCGAAAAGCAAAGCAGGTCCCCAAGGGCCTCTGGCCTCGATATTGATCATGAATCCGACATTGTCGAAGACTTCCCTGTTGTTCTCCCAGATTGCGGTCATACCCATCATTCCGACTTCCTCGGCATCGGTGAAAAGCACCTTTATACCCTGCTTCCAGTCCTGACGCGCCTTGAGAGCCTGGCTTACTGTCTCGAGGATCACACCGACTCCATATCCGTCGTCAGCAGCTCCGTATGACCATACGGTATCCTTCGGCATAGGCTGCGAATATCTTGAATCGTAATGAGCCACCATGAGAAGATATGTCGGATCCTCGGTCCCGGTAAGAGGCGGGAACTCGGCAAGCACATCGACTGCGTCGAAAGTATATACCACATGCTTGTTCTTCGGGCCTACGAGAGAGTCATACTGATACAGCTTCACGGTATCCGCACCCATGCCTTCCAGTCTCTGCACAAGATATTCCCTCACTTCAGCTCTTTCCTCCGGATGAGCCACGGAATGATGTTCCTTTGAAATAACTTCGATATCCTTGACTACGCGCTCGGCAGAAAAGCCCTCATAATCAGCAGGTTTTGCGCTCGGACGGGTCCATACGCCATAGGCCAGAAGGCCGGCAAGGACTACTGCGGCTGCAAGGATGATTGGTCTGAATTTATTCATTACTTTATGGTTTTAGTACATACGATTGTGGGCCGAACCCGATGGTTCGGCCCACAAATATAGTGAAAAATCACAAATGCGTCCTAAAGGAGGTTATCCTTCTCGATATCCTTGAAATATCTGTATGTATTCACCTTGAGCTCTCCGACAGCAAGTTCGTCAGCCACGATGATTCCATGCGGATGGGCCTGAAGCGCAGAAAGTGTGCATTTGTGTGAATATGCACCCTCGATGGCCTCGCGGAGAGCATTCGCCTTCTTGTGTCCGAATGCAAGTACCAGAACCTCCTTTGCATCCATCACGGTACCTACACCAACTGTAAGAGCTGTGGTAGGAACCTTGCTGATGTCACCGTCGAAGAAACGTGAATTCACGAGGATCGTGTCATATGTAAGGCTCTTCACCCTTGTTCTTGATACGAGCGAAGAGAATGGTTCGTTGAAAGCAAGATGACCGTCCTCACCTACTCCGCCCATGAAAAGGTCGATGCCGCCGGCTGCGACGATCTTCGCCTCGTATGCCGCACACTCTGCAGCGAGATCCTCCGCATTTCCGTTGAGGATATTGATGTTTTCCTTCGGAACATCTACATGGTCGAAGAAATTCCTTGCCATGAAAGAGTGGTAGCTCTCCGGATGCTCTTCCGGAAGGCCTACATACTCGTCCATGTTGAATGTGATCACATTCCTGAACGAAACCTCACCAGCCTGATACATGCGGATGAGTTCCTGATATGTTCCCACCGGAGTTCCACCGGTAGGAAGACCGAGTACGAAAGGCTTGTCGGTAACGGCTGCCTTTGTCTTGATTCTCGACACGATATACCTTGCGGCCCATACCGAGCCGTTCTGAGCATTCTGTTCAATAATAAGTCTCATATACTACACTTTAAAATAGTTTCACAAACACCTCGATCGCCTGATATTCAGCCATTCCGAGCTCATCATACAGTCTCGCCGTATTCTGCGTCCTCTCCTCTGCCCTCTGCCAGAATTCTCTTGAATCCTCACCTGGGAACGGAACGATGTCCTTCTGCGAGAGATGACGGTAGATAGCGTGACGTTTCTTGATCACCTCATCCGGGCTGAGCGGAACCGCCATATCAACCCTGCCGAGCTCCCACTCCATCCATGCGCCTCTGTAGAGCCATACATGGCATTCCTTGAGCCACTGTGCGCCTTCAAGCTGATTCAGGGCCTCGAGAACAGCCTCCGTACATACACGATGCGTGCCATGAGGGTCCGCAAGGTCACCTGCAAGATAAATCTGATGAGGCTGGACCTTCTGGAGAAGGTCAATGATTATATCGATGTCCGCCTGCGTGCGCTCGCCCTTCTTGATGCCTCCGGTCTCATAGAACGGAAGATTCAGGAAGTGAGCATTGGTCTCGTCGTTCAGGCCGAAAGACCTCACGGCAGCCTTGGCCTCGCTTCGGCGTATCGCTCCCTTGAGCTCGAGAAGAGCGCGTGGCTCCGGCTCGCCGACCTTCTTCGATGCAATGATTTCCTTCACTTCGTCAAATCTGTCACCGAAGCCGAGTTCGCGGGCCGCATCCATATGCTGGAGAACGACGTCGTCGTGGACCGCCACATTTCCCGATGTCTCGTATGCCACATGGACATCATGGCCCTGCTCTACGAGACGGATAAATGTACCTCCCATCGAAATGACATCATCGTCAGGATGCGGAGAGAATATCACCACCCTCTTCGGGAATGGTGAAGAAGGAACCGGCCTTGTGCTGTCATCGGCATTCGGTTTTCCTCCCGGCCATCCGGAAATCGTGTGCTGAAGGTCATTGAAGACCTTGATGTTTATCTGGTCGTATGAGTCTATCTTTTCAAGAAGCTCACCGAGACCATTAGAGAGATAATCACCCTGGGTCAGCTTGAGGATAGGTTTATGGAGCTTCTCGCAAAGCCAGACCACAGCCTTACGCACGAACTTCGGAGTCCATTCGCAAGGTCCGACAAGCCATGGAGCAACATTCCTGGTAAGGAGGGATGCAGAATTTTCATCCACATAGAAGGAAATGTTCTCGTGTCTCTGAAGATATGATGCCGGGCATTCAGGGCTGATCTTCTCCTCGACGATCTTCCTTACGATCTCGGCCTTATCCTCGCCCCAGGCTATGAGGATGATCCTCTTGGCGGTCAGCATTGTGGAAATGCCCATGGTGATCGCGATTCTCGGAGTCTCGTCTATCTCACCGTTGAAGTTGACTGACTGCCTCTTCCTTGAATTGTATGAAAGGAGCACAGACCTCGTACGGCTTTTCTCGGATGATCCGGCTTCATTGAAACCAAGCTGTCCCTTTTCGCCGACACCCATCACGAGAAGATCCAGACCTTTCGCGAGTTTGTCAAAGGCCGCATTGTCTTCCGTAATAGTGTCCTTCACTTCAGCATGTCTCGGGATATGGACATTTTCCTGTCTGATATCGATCTTCGAGATCAGCTCTTCATAAAGCCTGTTATTGCGGCTCTGTGAAGGAGCCGGAGCGGGATAATACTCATCGATGCTGAAGATCTCCACATTGGCGAAAGAGACATCGCCCGCCTTATGGCGTCTCACCAGTTCCCCGTACAATGTGACAGGAGAGGTTCCTGTAGTCAGTCCGAGCCTGAAAGTGCCATAGCTGCTGTTGATGGCATCAATGATCACATTGGCAAGGTCCGCACTGGCAATTTCCTCATCTTCAAATATTTGCGCAGGAATCCTCTCATAGCTGTGAAGGATTCCTTTAGGAAGACCGGTCTCTATCAGGCCGCCATCCTTAGGCAAGGAGAATTTCTTCATTGTTATTTAAAAATTTTTATTATCGACAAAGGTATAAATAAATTTTATTTATAACAATAAAGGCCTATGTTTCTATAGTGTTACTCCTGACTTGAAGATCGCGATCTCGCTGTAGCCTGACTTTTCGTTGTTGGTGTGCTCTCCTGAAGCGACGCCCAGCACGAAGTCTATGAATGCCTGGTCTACTTCCTCGACAGGTGTGCCGTCCACGATTGTTCCTGCGTTGAAGTCGATCCAAAGCGGTTTGTTTGCTGCCAGAGTGCTGTTGGTGGATATCTTGGCAGTCGGCACGAATGTTCCGAACGGAGTGCCGCGTCCTGTGGTGAAGAGGACTATCTGGCAGCCTGACGCCGCGAGGGCTGTCGAAGCCACAAGGTCATTGCCAGGCGCGCTGAGCAGGTTGAGTCCCTTGGTCTTGAGACGGTCTCCATAGAGGAGCACATCGCGAACGATGGAGTTTCCAGACTTCTGCGTACATCCGAGAGATTTCTCCTCGAGAGTTGAAATACCTCCGGCCTTGTTGCCCGGAGAAGGATTCTCATAGACCGGCTGATCGTTCTTCATGAAATATGCCTTGAAGTCATTGATCAGATGCACAGTCTTGTCGAAGGTCGCCTCGTCCTGACAACGTGACATGAGGATAGTCTCCGCTCCGAACATCTCAGGAACCTCGGTAAGGACTGTAGTACCTCCCTGGGCTACGATCCAGTCAGAGAAACGGCCGAGAAGAGGGTTAGCCGTAATGCCCGAGAATCCGTCAGAGCCTCCGCACTTGAGGCCTACCTTCAGCTCGCTTACAGGAATATCCTCCCTTCTGTCATCCTTTGCAGCCTCAGCAATCTCGCGAAGCAGACCCAGACCGAACTCCACCTCATCACCCTGGATCTTCTGCGACTCCATGAACTTCACGCGGGTTTCATCGACCTCGCCGACAAGCTCGCGGAAAGCGCCGAGCTGGTTGTTTTCACAACCGAGGGCCACCACAAGCACACCTGCGGCATTAGGATGATGAACCATGTCCGCAAGTATCTTCCTTGTGTTCTCATGGTCTCCGCCGAGCTGCGAACATCCGTAGTTATGAGGGAAGGCTATCACCTTCTCTATGCCCGGGTATGCTGCAAGCTCTGATTCGAACTGTTTCTGGATGTTCTGCACCACTCCATTCACACATCCCACTGTCGGGATGATCCAGAGCTCGTTACGGATGCCGGCACGGCCGTCCGCACGGCGATAGCCCTTGAATGTAGCCTTGGTCTGCGCAGGAGCTATTTCGGTCAAATCAGGCTGGTACGTATACTCAAGCAGTCCCTCGAGATTAGTCTTCAGGACTGAATGGTCTATGAGTCCTCCCTGCGGAACAGCCTGCAGAAGATGTCCTATAGGGAATCCGTACTTCACGACATCCTCGCCTTCGGCCATAGCCTTCAGGGCCACCTTATGGCCGGCTGGAATCCTGGTCAGGGTCGTTATGGATACGCCATCGATGTCGAAGCCACATCCGGCCTCGACATCGTTTATTGCCACGGCCACATTGTCAGCCGGGTTTATCTTTATGAATTCTGCCATAGCATTGTCATTTCGAGCTTGTCGAGAAATCTAGCCGATTACTGTACGTACAGCAGCGCGCATTCCCTCATTCTGTATAAGCTCAAGGTCTGCAACCACAAGGTCTGTAAGGCCCGGTATCTCATTGAGGTTCTCGCCCCAGATGAACTCTGCCGCAAGCACGCCTTCGGCAACCTTGCGGATATCACCTGTTGCCCAGAGGTCCTTGAGAAGAGCCATGATTGCCGCATCGTCGTTAGGAACGATCTCGACATCTCCCCTCTTGCCGCCCTTATAATATGTGATTATGGCAGCGAGACCGAGAACGAGGCCCTTTGGAAGCTCACCCTTGCGCTCGAGGTAAGTCTTCAGACCAGGAAGGTCGCGTGTCTTGTATTTAGGGAAAGAGTTCAGCATGATGCTGGTCACGAAATGCTTCACATATGGATTCACGAAACGCTCCACAACCGAATTTGCAAACGCCTCAAGTTCAGGTTTCGGAAGATTGAGAGTCTCGAGAAGCTCGCCGTACATCACCTTCTTCACGAACTGACCTACTTCCGGATCCTCTACGCACTCCTTCACCGTATCGAGACCTGAGAGGTATCCCACAGGTGAAAGCACTGTGTGAGGGCCGTTGAGAAGAGTCACCTTTCTTTCATGGTATGGAGCCTCGCTTGGAACGAAGAGCACGTTCAGGCCTGCCTTGTCTGCAGGGAATTCCTCTGCAACAGACTCCGGAGCCTCGATCACCCAAAGATGGAAGATCTCGCCCTTTACAACGAGGTTGTCCTTATATCCTATGCGCTCATGAATCTGGTCGATGGTATCCTTCGGATAGCCAGGAACAATGCGGTCCACGAGTGTGCAGTATACTCCGCATGCATTCTCAAACCATGTCTTGAAGCCTTCTCCGAGATTCCAGAGGTCGATATACTGATAGATGCACTTCTTGAGTTCCTTTCCGTTGAGGAAGATGAGCTCGCAAGGGAGGATGATAAATCCCTTGGTCATATCACCGTTGAAATGCTCATATCTGTGATAGAGAAGCTGGGTGAGTTTGCCCGGGTATGATGATGCAGGCTTGTCATCGAGCTTGCATGAAGGGTCATAAGCGATACCGGCCTCGGTTGTATTTGAAATCACGAAACGGATGTCCGGGTTCTCCGCGAGAGCCATATACTCGTCAAACTGTGTGTATGGATTGAGACCTCCGTTGATTACGTCGATCATCTGGATCGAATCCACAGCCTCGCCCTTATCGATACCCTGAAGATTCACATGGTAAAGTCCGTCCTGCGAATTCAGCATGTCAACCATGCCCTTTGCAATAGGCTGGACCACTACGACACCGGCGTTGAAATCAGTCTTCTGGTTGGTGTTCCACACGATCCAGTCTACGAATGCCCTGAGGAAGTTGCCCTCACCGAACTGAATGATCCTGGTCGGATACTGGTTGGCCTTTGCCGTCTTTCTGTTTAATGCTTCCATAATATTATCAGTTTTCAATGTTACTCAATGCTTGTGACACAAATATATAAAATTTCCGTGTCCGTTCACGGAAAAATTCCTATATTTATCCCCGAATGATGATTTTTCATGTTTTTTTGCAGAATTTTCATACTTAAACACAGATAACAATGGATTTCTTATCAAAAGTCAAGGACAGCATCGACGGGCTGACAGGCGACAGGCCTTTCATCCACGATGACTTCATGCTCACCAACGACTATGCACGTGAGCTCTATCACGAAAGCGCGAAGAAGATGCCTATCATCGACTATCATTGCCACCTCGTGCCAAAGATGATTGCCGACAACTACCAGTTCAGGGACCTCACCGAGGTATGGCTTGGCGGAGACCATTACAAATGGCGCGCGATGCGTGGGAACGGTGTTCCTGAAGAATTCATCACCGGTCCTCGCGGAAGCTATGAAAAGTTCGAGAAATGGGCAGAGACAGTTCCATATACAATGAGAAACCCGCTTTACCACTGGACTCACCTCGAGCTCGCAAGAGTATTCGATGTATATGACCTTCTCAATCCGCAGACTGCACGTGCAATCTATGACGAGTGTACCGCAAAACTTCAGACAGAGGAATACAGAGGCCAGGAACTGATGAAGAGATTCAATGTAAAGGTCGTATGTACTACCGACGATCCTGCTGATTCCCTCGAATATCACAAGCAGATCAATGAGAATCCGTTCGGAGTGAAGGTTCTTCCTGCATGGAGACCGGACAAGGCGATGGTGATCGAGAAGCCGGAGCAGTATAAGGAATACATCCAGAAGCTGAGCGATGTATCCGGAGTTGCCATCAACAGCTACCAGGACCTCCTCGACGCCCTCCAGAAGCGTCACGACTTCTTCCACGAGATGGGAAGCCGCCTTTCAGACCACGGCCTCGAGACATTCTACGCAGAGGACTTCGAGCTTGAGGAGATCGACAAGATCTTCCGCAACACCCTCGCAGGCAAGCAGCCTACATGGGAAGAGGTGCTCAAGTTCCGCAGCGCGATCCTTCTCGACTTCGCCCGTATGGACCATGCGAAGGGTTGGGCGCAGCAGTTCCATATCGGAGCCATCCGCGACAACAACACACGCATGTTCAACATTCTCGGACCAGACACAGGATACGACGCCATCCACGACGTTCAGTGTGCTGCTGCAGGACACAAGTTCCTCAACAAGCTCGCCCTCGAGAACAAGCTCACAAAGACCATCCTCTACAACCTCAATCCAAAGGACAATGAGGTGCTTGCCACAATGGCATACACATTCAACGACGGCACATGCCCTGGCAAGATCCAGCTCGGATCTGGATGGTGGTTCCTCGATCAGGAGGACGGCATGAAGAAGCAGATGAACGCTCTCTCGTCACTCGGTCTCCTCAGTCGCTTCGTCGGCATGCTCACCGACTCACGCAGCTTCCTCTCATATCCTCGCCACGAGTATTTCCGCAGAATCCTCTGCAACCTCATCGGTGAAGACATCCAGAACGGAAAGCTCCCGAAGAGCGAGATGGCATTCCTCCACCAGATGGTTCAGGACATCTCATACAACAATGCCGACAGGTATTTCAACTTCTAAAACCGATTCTTGACAGTGGAGCACAAATCCCTGTCAGTCACCAATTTAGCAGAACCCACGTGCTCACCTTTGACAGCACGTGGGTTCTGTAATTCAGTTGATAATCAAGGAGTTACGCTTCACGATCATTTCAGGTTTTCATCCAGAAAACGGACAATAGAGGTCTGGACATCCTTGCCGCAATGGTGGTCTCCGTTGAAGAAGACGGTCTGGAGGGGCTCGAAGGCCGGTTCAGTACGGAAAGAGGACTGGCCATGCTTTTCGTTATAATCAGCATAATGCTTCTGAAGTTTGCGGAATGCGATGTCAACTTTGTCTTTCGGGAAAAGATGATCCTCGACGCCGTTCAGGAAAAGCATTGGTTTTGGGGCGAGGAAGATACCGATGTCACCGAAATCCAGATTTTCACGCATAGGCATCACGGCCATGGAATAATCTGACGGCTTCATACGTTCTTCCCTGTCAAGCGAGGTCATCCATGAAAGTGCCACTCCGCATTTCACCTCATCACAGAAAGCCGCAAGCATCCAGCAGCGATGTGCTCCCATCGAGAAGCCGAAGGCGCCGACATTCCTCTTGTCGACATAAGGCAGACGGCGCAGAAGCCTCACCGATGCGATGTCATCACGAAGCATTTTCTCAGCCCAGATGACTCCGCTGTCATGCAACGAGTCATAAAGTACCTTCTGCCCGTCATAAACCTTGTTCTTCAGTTCCTTGATCAAGGCCTTACGTTCTTTTAAGGACAGTCCGGCATATTCTCCAGAAGCCGGATCTCCATAATTCAGTTCCGACCACCTTTGAGCCTCATCGGGAGATCTTTCTCCCCAATACAATGCGTCGGCCACAAGCACGACATATCCCAAAGAAGCCAATGAATCCGCCAGGAAAACCCCGTCGAAATTCTTGTCGATCCATTGCCGGGACGATTTCATGATATGATCATCTTCCCCATCAGGCAGCATGGTAGCGACAGGCATCACAAGCTTCTCCTTGCCGATGTCAAACCTGGCTCCATGATCATGCAGCATCACTACTGCCGGACATTTCTCCGCCCATGAAGCCTTATCAGGCACAAGCAGATATGCCTTTATACGCTCTTCCTGCTCTGTTGAAAACTCTATATAGCGGCATTCATACCCGTCTCTCTGCTCCTTTGCCAGCGTCTTCATACTCGACCTTACACTCTTTCCTACCTCCGGGGTATATATTTCCTGTGCATATATCCTGAATGATGCACTTATTATCATAAAGAACAAGACAAAGAGACGGAGGGTCATAATTTTCTGAGATTATATATGACAAAAATAGCAGATTTGATTTTCATCACCAAAAATCCGTTCTTTTGCAGATTATTTTCTGAAGGATAAGCAGTAATCGAGGACCGTGCCACCCGCGGCACGGAAGCGGGGGGGCCACAAGCGCAGCGAAGTGGTGGGGTGAGCGAAGCGAACGTCCGAGATACTGCTTATCCTTCCAGAATTACAAATAGTAAAGACCGGCGATAAACCGGTCTTTACTATGAACATTCAGTTTTTTATTCTGCCATCAGCTTCTTGTACTTGAACCTCTTTGGCTCCTCATTGCCGAGACGACGCTTCTTGTTCTCCTCGTATTCAGAGTATGTTCCCTCGAAGAAATACACCTGCGAATCACCCTCGAATGCAAGGATATGAGTTGCGATACGGTCAAGGAACCAACGGTCGTGTGAGATGACAACGGCGCAGCCTGCAAAGTTCTCAAGACCTTCCTCAAGCGCACGGATCGTATTTACATCCACATCGTTGGTAGGCTCGTCAAGGAGAAGCACGTTACCCTCGTCCTTGAGAGTCAGAGCAAGGTGGAGACGGTTTCTCTCACCACCTGAAAGGATACCGCAGAGCTTTTCCTGATCAGCTCCCGAGAAATTGAAGCGAGATACATATGCTCTTGCATTCACCTCTCTCTTGCCAAGCTTCACAAATTCAGAATTCTCAGCGATTGTCTCATATACGGTCTTTTCAGGATCGATGCTCTTATGCTGCTGATCGACATATGCGATCTTCACTGTCTCACCGATTGTGATTTCACCTGTGTCAGGAGTGTCGAGGCCCATGATGAGGCGGAAGAGCGTAGTCTTACCGGCACCGTTAGGACCGATCACTCCTACGATACCTGCAGGCGGAAGCACGAAATTGAGGTTTTCATAAAGAAGCTTGTCTCCATATGCCTTCGAGACATTCTTGAACTCGATGACCTTGTTTCCGAGTCTCGGACCATTAGGGATGAAGATCTCGAGATTTGCCTCCTTTTCACGTCCGTCATCGGCAGCGAGCTTCTCATATGCACCCAGACGTGCCTTAGACTTCGCATGACGCGCCTTCGGAGCCATGCGTACCCATTCCAACTCCCTTTCGAGAGCCTTACGGCGCTTGCTCTCCTGCTTTTCCTCCTGTGCAAGGCGGGTGCTCTTCTGGTCAAGCCATGAAGAATAGTTACCCTTCCATGGAATACCCTCTCCCCTGTCAAGCTCGAGGATCCATCCTGCCACATTGTCAAGGAAGTAACGGTCGTGGGTAACAGCGATCACAGTACCCTTGTACTGCTGGAGATGAGCCTCGAGCCACTGGATACTCTCTGTATCGAGGTGGTTGGTCGGCTCGTCAAGAAGGAGCACGTCAGGCTGACGGAGAAGAAGACGGCAAAGAGCCACACGACGGCGCTCACCACCGCTCAATGTAGACACCTTCGCATCTGAAGGAGGACACTGAAGGGCATCCATAGCTCTCTCGAGCTTCGAATCGATCTCCCATCCGCCGCAGTTCTCGATCTTCTCGGTAAGCTCGCCCTGACGCTCAATGAGTGCAGCCATCTCTTCATCAGACATAGGCTCGCAGAACTTCATGTTGACCTCCTCATATTCCTTGAGGATATCCATGACTTCCTGAACACCCTCCTGAACGACCTCGATGACGGTCTTCTCAGGATCCATCTGCGGTTCCTGCTCAAGATATCCTACAGAATAGCCGGGAGCCCATACGACCTCACCCTGATATCCTTTCTCGATACCTGCGATGATCTTCATGAGAGTAGACTTACCGGAACCGTTGAGACCCACGATACCGATCTTTGCTCCATAGAAGAATGAAAGATAGATGTCCTTGAGGATCACCCTGTTGTTGTGAGGCAGGATCTTGCCCACCCCGTTCATCGAAAAAATTATCTTTTCGTCTGCCATAAATGACTATAGTTTAATTAAATATTCAATTTTCCGCAAAGATAATCTTCAGTTCGGGATTCCACAACTTATTTTTGACCCTTGATGAATCTTCCCTTCTCCTTTCTGCACCAGTCACTCGGATTCTCACCCATGTACAGCCGGAATGCCATATTGAAAGTCACAATGGAATTGAATCCCGCCATGCTTGCCATCTCATGTATCTTCAGGTCATGATTCGCCTTGAAGCATTCTGTAGAGTATTTTATCCTGTAATAATTCACGAACTGGCAGAAATTCCTTCCGGTAAACTGGCTTATTGCCTTCGAAATATAAAGCTTGTTGGAATAAAGGACCTTCACAAGATCATTTATGGTCAGCTCGCTGTCGAGGAAAGGCTTCTCTCTCTCGAAATACGCGACGACCCTCTCATATATTTCCTTATACACCACATCTATCCTTGAGGCATCGGAAGCGGACTCTACTACCGTCACCTTCAAAGCCTCCACTATCTTCTGCTCCTGTCTCTTCCAGAGCACAAAGACTGAATCCATCATCACCCTGTATCCATATGCCGCAAGAAGTCCTCCAAGCAGAAGGGACGACACTGCCGCATGCAGACCTCCCGTCCTGCCAGACGCCAGAGCGACAGCCATATACGCGATCACAATGACTGATTCAAGAAGAAGATAAAGAGCATCCACACCCATCACCACGTTGGCCCATACAGTTCCTCCTTTCATCACAGCCTTCACGTTCTTCACCCTACGATACAGTCCGGCTATGAAAAGAGCGGTCTGCAGCATGATGAAGACCAGGATCAGAATCATATGCCATGAATCCGGAACCGGAGGGACATAAGGAGAGGCGGTCAGGAAAAGCCAGAATGCGCATGCCGCATTCAACGAAATGAAAGTCCACACCCACCTCCTGGAATGTCCGGAGTCCCATAAGGAAGAAGCCAGCAATGACATGCATGAGAGAGAAGGCATGAGTGAGGTGATCATCACCGCTCCACAGTCCCCCTCCGCCACCAAAACGGCGATCATGACCAGAGACGCTGACAGGAACACATATGGAGAATGCCCCGCCTCCGTCCCTGCCATCTCACTGAATTTCCTGTTCCGGAAAAGCTGTACGACTGCTATCGACAATGACATGACAAGCATAACAGTCCCGATAAATATCTTCATAGATGTTTCATTTTTGACATTACATGAAGTGACAAAAATACGCAAATAGCCCTCACAGAATGCTCTGTGAGGGCCATTATTCGTCACATTTTTCTTTTTTTGAAAAGTTTTGAACTTTTTTGAAAGAAAACTACTTGCCAGTCTTCACCTTGATCGTATCAAATCCCTGTCCGTATACTCCCATGACTGAAGAAACCGAGAGGAATGCATCAGGATCTATTGTCTTCACATAACGGAGAAGGAGGTTCAGGTCTGTCTTTCTTGTCACGACCATAATCACATTCTTCTCTTCCTTGGAATACCATCCCTTTGCCGGAATGACAGTTACTCCTCTCTTCATGTCAAATGCAATGGCATCGGCCATCTCCGTAACCTTCTTTGTGAAGATGAAGGCCTGGACTGACTGCTTCGAACCGGAAAGATAAAGGTCAATGGCATATCCGCTTACAGTAACCTGGATGAGACCGTACATCACTACCGCCAGTTTTTCAGTGAAAGGCAGAAGGTCTCCGGCTTCGGTGTATGAAGGGAAAAGAAGGGACGAAAGAATGATTCCGACGTCGATTATGAGGATCACCCTTCCTGGAGAAGCAGCATGGAACTTGCACCACAGGAGAGCCACGATATCCGTACCGCCGGTACTTCCTCCCTGCGAGATCGAAAGACCGATACCGAGACCGGCGATCGCTCCACCCAGGAATGTACATATGAGCTTTCCGTTGGACAATGCAAATTCATGGATGAAATCAGCAGGAATGATCTTCGGCATGAGTCCGAGCATGATCGAAGTCATTACGATCGCATAGATCGTCTTGCCTCCGAATCCTGTACCAAGAATCTTCGTTCCGATGATAAGGAGAAGGATGTTTATCACAAAATATGTCGCGCCCATAGGTATGCCGGTCGCGTACATGAGGATGGAAGCGAATCCGGAAACGCCTCCGCCGATCAGATTGTTAGGAAGGAGGAAAATGCTCCATCCCAAAGCATATGAAACGACTCCCAGCGTCACCAGAGCATACTCTTTCACCAGAGTCGCCCATGAAGTCTGAAGTATCTTCTTTGCAGACATATATTAATCCTCCGTTTTCTGTTCCTTATTGTTTTTCTTGAGCTTAAGGCCGGTCTTGACCTCCTCGAAACCTTCGCCGAACACACTCATTGCAGTCGAAACTGAAATGAAGGCGTTCCTGTCAATGTTCTTGATTTCATTGATGACACCGTTCAGCTGCTGCTTTCTGGCTACAATGAGAAGGACCTTGCTTTCCTTCTGTGAATACCAGCCAACAGACTGAAGTGCAGTCACACCCCTGTCAAGATTGTGGATGATATGATTGGCGATCTCCTCATATTTTGACGAGAACACGAGAATCTGCACTGATGACTTGTTTCCGAGAAGCACATAGTCCACTCCGAAAGAGAATCCGAGCATCATCACATAGGCATAGATCATGTCCACGAGTCCCTTGCCAGGCACGAAAAGAAGGCTGGATATAATCACAAGGTCAGTAATGAGATATACCCTTCCTGGCGATACCGGCCAGTACTTGTTTATCATCATGGCAATGATGTCCGTACCTCCTGTACTTCCTCCACGGAGAAGCACAAGACCGATGCCGACAGACTCCAGAGCCGCTCCGACCAGGGCCACAAGCAGCTTCTCATCCATCATGACCTCAAGCTGAGGAAACATCGGAAGCACATCGAAGAGTACCGATGTCAAGGCAATGACATAGATGGTCTTGAATCCGAATCCTTTGCCGAGAGCAAGGAATCCGAGCAGCAGAAGTGCCACATTCAATATAGGATATGTCACTCCCACAGGTATTCCCGTACCATACTGGAGAATGGTACAGAAACCCGTCAGTCCGCCGCTGGCAAGACCGTTCGGAATCACGAACGAGGTCCACGCCATACAGAAGATCAGAGAGCCGATGGTCATCAGGAAGTAATCCCAGAGAACCCCCAGTATCTTATTGGTTTTCATAGGTTTGAAACAGTTATTTCACTACAATGTTCACGATCTTGCCAGGCACTACGATCACCTTGACGATGTTTCCGCCAGCAACATACTTCGCTGTCTGCTCGAGGCCGCGTACATGTGCATCGACATCCTCACGGCTCATGTCCATCGGAAGCTCTACGGTAAAGCGGGTCTTTCCGTTGAACGAAACCGCATATGTACATGTGTTCTCGACAGTGTATGCCTCGATGTACTCAGGGAATGAAGCATATGTGATGCTTTCCTTGTGTCCGAGAGCCTCCCAAAGTTCCTCTGCGATGTGCGGAGTGAACGGAGCAAGGAGGATGATGAGCGGTTCGAGGATCTCACGCTTGCTGCACTTGAGGTCGTTGAGTTCGTTCACTGCGATCATGAATGCACTGACAGTCGTATTGAACGAGAATGCCTCGATGTCTGTACGCACCTTGCCGATGAGCTTGTGAAGAGCCTTGAGCTCGTCCGGTGTCGCCTTCTCATCTGTAACGATGAAACCGTCACGGTCATAGAACATTCTCCACACCTTCCTGAGGAAGCGGTTCACGCCATCGATACCCTTTGTATCCCATGGTTTCGACTGCTCGAGAGGACCGAGGAACATCTCGTAAAGACGCAGGGTATCAGCACCGTATGTATCGCAGATCATATCCGGATTCACCACGTTGAACATAGACTTGGACATCTTCTCGATAGCCCATCCGCATATGTACTCGTCATTCTCGAGAATGAACTCGGCGGAAGCGAACTCCGGCATCCATGCCTTGAATGCCTCGATGTCGAGACGGTCGTTACGGACGATGTTCACATCCACGTGGATCTCTGTTGTCTCATACTGATCCTTAAGACCATATGAAACGAATGTATTCGTATTGATGATTCGGTACACGAAGTTTGAACGGCCCTGGATCATACCCTGGTTGATAAGCTTCCTGAATGGTTCCTTCTCGCATACATAACCGAGGTCGAAGAGGAACTTGTTCCAGAAACGTGAGTAGATGAGATGGCCTGTAGCATGCTCTGTACCACCGATATAGAGGTCTACATCTCTCCAATATTCATCTGCCTCACGGCTTACGAGCGCCTTGTCATTGTGAGGATCCATATAACGGAGATAGTAGGCGCTGCTGCCTGCAAAGCCCGGCATTGTGCTGAGCTCGATAGGATAGCCCTCATATGTCCAGTCAGCCGCTCTTCCGAGAGGTGGTTCGCCTGTCTCTGTAGGAAGGAACTTGTCAACTTCAGGAAGCTGGAGAGGAAGATCCTCAAGATTCATAGGAGTAGCCACACCGTCCTTGAAATACATAGGGAACGGCTCTCCCCAATATCTCTGACGAGAGAAGATCGCATCACGGAGACGGTAGTTTATCTTTCTGCGTCCGATGCCATGCTGCTCCACATAATCGATGGCAGCAGGAATCGCCTCCTTCACGGTCATTCCGTTGAGGAAGCCTGAATTGCACATGATTCCCTCCTTTGCATCGAAGCTTGACTCGCTCACGTCGCAGCCCTCGATGAGAGGAATCACAGGGAGGTCGAATGTTCTTGCGAATGCATAGTCGCGGCTGTCGTGTGCAGGAACGGCCATGATGGCGCCTGTACCGTATCCGGCAAGCACATATTCAGAAATCCATACAGGAACCTTCTCTCCTGTAAGAGGATTTGTCGCATATGAACCAGTGAAGACACCTGTCACCTTTCTCGCCTCCATCATTCTCTCGCGCTCGGTCTTCTTCTTAGCCATTGCGAGATATTCCTCTACAGCCTCTTTCTGCTCTGCGACAGTAAGCTTCTCAACCCACTCGCTTTCAGGAGCAAGCACCATGAATGTAACTCCGAAGACAGTATCCGCACGGGTGGTGAAGATGGTCATGTCATACTCTTCAGTTCCGTTTGAAACCTTGAAGACCATCTCGGCACCCTGGCTCTTTCCGATCCAGTTGCGCTGCATGTCCTTGAGAGAATCAGTCCAGTCGAGATCCTCAAGATCCTCGAGGAGACGGCCTGCATATGCAGATACGCGAAGCTGCCACTGGGTCATCTTCTTCTGCTCGACAGGATGGCCTCCACGGACAGAATATCCTTCCTTCACCTCATCGTTTGCGAGTACGGTACCGAGAGCCGGACACCAGTTCACAGCTGTCTCTCCCTGGTAAGCTATACGGTACTGCATAAGGACTGCAGCCTTCTGCTTTTCATCAAATGCCTTCCACTCTTCAGCGGTAAAAGGAGCCACATCGCCGCAAGCAGCGTCAACGGCTGCGCTTCCGCCTTCAGCGAATGCAGCTTCAAGCTCAGCTATAGGGCGGGCCTTCTGCCGGACATTGTCATACCAGCTGTCGAACATCTGGAGGAACGCCCACTGTGTCCACTTGTAATATCCCGGATCACAGGTACGTACCTCACGCGACCAGTCGTATGAGAAACCTATCCTGTCCATCTGCTCACGATAACGGGCGATGTTCTTCTCGGTAGTCACTGCCGGATGCTGTCCTGTCTGTATTGCATACTGCTCTGCAGGAAGTCCGAAGGCATCATATCCCATCGGATGAAGTACATTGAAGCCGCAAAGACGCTTGTAACGGCTGTAGATATCGCTCGCGATGTATCCGAGCGGGTGTCCCACATGAAGTCCCGCTCCTGACGGATATGGGAACATGTCGAGAACATAATATTTAGGCTTTGAATTGTCGATCTCTGCCTTGAATGTGTGGTTGGCAGCCCAGAATGACTGCCACTTACTTTCGATTTCCTTAAAATTATAGTCCATAGGTATATGTATATATCTTACAAAAGTAATATTATTTCTTTATTCCGAAACCTGATTTTCCGCCTTTCTTTTCAAGACGGAATTCTACAGGCACAGTCATGGAAGTCCTGACCTTTTCTCCGGCTACCCTTCCCGGTTTCCATTTAGGAGATGCATTGATGACCTTCAGAGCCTCGGCGTCCAGCTCATCGGAAACACCTTTGGCAATCCTTGCTTCTGTCACCCGGCCGTCCTTCTCGATGATGAAATCAACGAGAACACGTCCCTGAACTCCCTCAAGTACAGCCTTTTCCGGATACTTGAGATATTTGTAGACCCATTCCCTCAGGAATTTCTGCGGATCCGGGCTGTTCAGGAACAACGGACGCTGATCGCAGTCGTTATAGGCCACCACATCATCATAAGTCTTCTTGCGTACCGGAGCCTCATCAGGCCTGAAAGACGGAGCTGACGACATGTTTGCAACCGTAACGGTGAAGTTATATATGTACTCCAGTTCCCTCTCCATCATCTCATAATCAAGGATCGACTGTGTGTCCCTGTCCGTATCATGCTCCGGATAACGGCCTGTCGTGAAATGAACGGCAGGAATCTCCTTGTCATAGAAAGCCCTGTGATCCGACGGATATACCTCGGCAGCAGTCACTTCCGGCAGCACAGGCTGAAGATCTCCGCTTAATCTTCTGATCACAGCATCCAGATCCGCATTGGAGGCCGTATAGGCATAGAATCCGTTGCTTCCGGTCCCCAGCATATCAAGATTGATCATGGCATCGATCTTGTCAGCATCGGAAAACGAGCGGTTCAGGAAATACCATGACCCTGCAAATGTCTCCTCCGAAGCTCCGAAGGCCACGAAAAGTACGGAACGACGGAAAAGGATGGAATTCGTCTGCACCATGCGTGCGAGTTCCAGAAGCATGGCGAGTCCTGAAGCATTGCCATTGGCTCCGTAATAGACCCTTTCGACCGGTCTGCCGTCTATGGTCATTGTCATGGTTCCGAGATTGTCAAGTCTCGCTCCGACAAGCACATACTGGTTGCGGAGAGTCTTGTCGTATCCCTGGACAAAGCCGATTACGTTTCTTGATGTCAATGTGTCGCCATCCGCCTTCTTTATGCCGAAGATTTCGCCTTCTGACGGAGAAATCACGTCCACACCATACGCCTTAAGCCTTTCCGTAACATATTCAGCAGCAGCTTTTTCCCCTTCCGATCCAGCCTTCCTTCCCTCAAGGTGTGCAGCAGAAAGCTCCATCACATGACCTTTCATCGCAGACACAGTCTCGCCGTCATAAAGATCGCTGTACGAGTTCTGTCCACGGTACTGGGCTGAAACGGAAAATGAGATCAACAGCATCACCGCTGTTGAAGCAAGCCTTAAAAATCTAGTCATTCGTATCACAATTAAGTATCCATGCATCCGCAGGACATACAGGATGAGTCTTGAGTTCCTTCAGACCCCAGACCACATTCTGAATCCTGTCCGAAGGACATGCAGCTACAGCAATCATGCCGCTGCGAAGGACTATGAGATGAGCGCCGAAATCTCCGGCCTCCCCGACCTTGGCCATAAGCTTCTCGGCATTGCCGCGGTCCCTGAACGAGCCTAGCATCACGCGATAGCGGGTTCCTGACGCCGTATCTGTCAGTTCATCCTTTGCCAGGCCTCCGAGTCTGGCCACATTATGAAGCGTTATCTTGTTTTCCGCAATGTATGCCAAGGCATCTATGGAATCCTGCACAGCCTTCTTCGCCTCGGCCTCCACCTTCGCGATAGAGTCAAGCCTTGCCTGAAGTGCAGCCTCCTCGGCCTTCATTATCTCCACTCTCTTATGCTCTATATCCTTGCTTGAAGGCCTTCCGGCAACCATGCGGAAAAAGTCGCATCCGGTAACGGTCAGGCTCATGGAAAGGATGAGCAGCAATATTGATCTTTTCATAACTCTCAAAAATGCGTATTCGTGCAAATTTAACGATTTAATGGTCTGAGACAAAATAATTCTTGATATATTTGTAATCCTAAACCATTGTTTCAATTGCGTTTCCTGCAGAGACATAGCATATGCCTTATTCTCGCCGCCATGACAGCATTCCATCTGGCCGGCGGCAGTGCTGTCGCCCAGACTCTCACCATGCCGGAAAGATGGACGAAAGCCCTCATGTATGTAAGGCCTATATACAACACTGACACCCTTACAGTCAGGTTCATGGGAGATGTAATGATGCATTCCAACCAGATTACGAATGCCCGCAGAGGCGCCTCCGATTATGATTTCAGCTCATATTTCAGCCTGATTGAAGACAAGATCCGGGAAGCGGACCTGGCCGTCGCAAACATGGAATTCACTCTTGCCGGAGAACCATATTCCGGATACCCTTGCTTTTCTGCGCCGGACACACTTGCAGACTATCTGGCCGACTGCGGATTCGACATATTCCTTGCAGCAAACAACCATATATTCGACAAGGGGACGAAGGGAGCCGAAAGGACTGTCGGGATATACAGAAGGATGGCTGATGAAAGAGGGTTGATGTTCACCGGACTTGCCGGTAACGAAGAAGAGCTCAACAGCAATAACCCTTTGATATTCAGAAGAAAGGGAATAAAGCTTGCACTGCTGAACTTCACATACGGGACAAACATGGGGCTTGGCTCCCATTGGCCCAGGACCAATTATCTTTCATCGAGGCAGCAGATCATTTCTGCATTGTCTGAATCAGAAGAGGAAGATTCAGACATCACGATCGTCCTGCCTCACTGGGGTACCGAATATGTGCTGACCCACTCATCCGGACAGGAGGAGACCGCCGAATGGCTTGCCGATAACGGAGCCGACATAATAATAGGGACACACCCTCATGTAATCCAGGATTTCCAGACTTTGCCAGTCTGTGGAATGGACGGAGCAAAGGAAGTTCCTGTGGCATACTCATTGGGGAATGCAGTATCGAACATGAGTGCAAAGAACACGCAGCTTGAGCTTATGGCGACCCTTAAGGTCGTAAGGGAAGGAAACGGAGACATAAGGACGCTTCCTCTGGAATTCACCTATCTATGGTGTTCAAGGCCAGGAGGATACAACGACTCATATACGGTCATACCCGTAGCGGATTTCGTCGGCAGAAGACATGAATGGAAAAACGGATGGGACTATGACAGGATGATGGAAACATACAGGCATGTGAGCGGAATTACAGGAATCAAAGACATAAGACAGATAAATGAGTAAGAAGAACATCAGGCTGGAAGCCATTGACCCGATCGAGATCTATGGAGCAGCCAACAAGAACCTTGAAGCATTGTGCAGCTATTTCCCGGAACTCAAGGTCGTTGCAAGGGGAAATGAGATAATCCTTGACGGAAAGGATACTGACATCGAGGAGTTCGAGACCAAGCTGAAGATGCTAATCCACAGAAGGGAGCATAAGATGAACGTGACTCCATACGACGTAGAGGATCTTTTCGACGGAGAAAGTTCTCCGGACAGGTTCAAGCTTTGCGGAGATTCCGTCATAGTACATGGCAACGACGGCAAGCCTATCAAGGCAAGGAACCGCACCCAGCAGGAGATGGTAAAGTCATATTTCGAGAATGACCTCATCTTTGCGGTCGGCCCTGCCGGAACAGGAAAGACATATGTAGCCATAGCATTAGCTGTCAGGGCATTGAAGAACAGGGAGATCAAAAGGATAATACTTACACGCCCAGCCGTCGAGGCGGGAGAACGTCTCGGATTCCTGCCCGGAGACCTTAAGGACAAGCTCGACCCATACCTCCAGCCTCTCTATGACGCACTCGGCGACATGATTCCGGCAAAGAGGCTTCAGGAATTCATGGCCGAAGGCACAATACAGATAGCTCCATTGGCATACATGAGAGGCCGCACCCTCGACAGGGCATGTGTCATCCTTGACGAGGCCCAGAACACAAACCTCAGCCAGCTGAAGATGTTCCTCACCCGTATGGGATGTGACGCGAAATTCATCGTCACAGGAGATGCCAGCCAGGTCGACCTTCCTAACAAGAAGGACTCCGGCCTTCTCAAAGGCATCGAGCTCACAAAAGACATAAAGGGCATCAAGACAATATTCTTCAGGAACGAAGACATTGTCCGACACCCTCTGGTAGCAAAGATTGTAAAGGCATTCGAAAAAGGGGAAACGGTCTGACCGTCTCCCCTTTTTCATGATATGTCATCCAGGTTTAGTTAGCCTGTCTTGTCTTTACAACCTCGTCATACTTCTTGTAGCCTGCCTCATACTCTGGGCCATTGCTGCTGAAGCGGTAGTAGATGTTCTTAAGGTACTCTGCAATATTGACCTTAAGTTCGTTGTCCTTTGAAATGGCGTATGCCTTCTCGAATGGATCAAGAGCGTTCTTGAGAGCCTGCTCGAACTCCTCAACGAGAGCATTGTACTTCTTGTCATCGAACTCGTTTGAAGCCTTCTCCTGAAGCTCGATTGCAAGGTCATAGTAAAGGATACCTGCTCCGATGTAACCGAACTCATACTCAGGGTTGATCTCTGCGCACTTGTAATATGACTCAACAGCCTTCTCGATGTTCTTGAGCTCCTTGTAGATGTTACCCTCTACATAATAGAGCGAAGCATTGTTAGGCTCGTTCTTCTTAGCCTCGTCGATGAGAACGAAGAGACGGTCTGTATTCTCACCGCTGGTGATGTAGTAGTTGATGAGACCGATAAGGATGCTCTGGCTCTGTGGGAACATTACGAATCCCTTCTCGAGAGTCTCTGCGCCCTTCTTTGCGTCACCAAGGTTAGTGTATACGTCTCCAAGCTTTGCGAAGACCTCACCACCCTCATAATAGTAGTTTGCAGCAAGGCACTGCTCGAAGAACTTCTGAGCGCGTGCATAATCCTTCACAGCCCAAGCAGTAAAACCTGCATTGTAAAGAGCTGTTGTATCAACAGTTGCAAGAGGCTCTGTTGCAGAAGCGAGAGCAGCCTTCTCGAAGAGCTGGCTTGCCTTTGCAAGATCACCAAGAGTATACCAGTTCATACCCTCATCGACATACTTGCGGGCGATATTCTCGATACCAGCCTTGATATCCTTGGTCTTTGAATTCTTCACGTCAACCTCACCAGCCTTCTTGTATGCCTCAAGAGCAAGGCCGAGGGCGTCCTCATATACAGGAGCTGTGACATTGATCATCACGAGCTGGCCTGCAGGGCTGAAATAGAATTCCTTGTCAGCGTAAACTTCCTTTACGAGCTGCTCGCCACTAAGAACGACGTTCTCTACTGAAGTCGGCTTCTGGTTACCCATGATAATCTGGAGTTCCTGCTTGTTTGCTCCAAGCCATGCATTTCCTGCAGGTGCGTTGTAAGCATCCATGTAAGATGTTGCAAGCTTTGTCCAAGTAGCGACCTTTGCTGCCTTCTTAGGGTTAGCTGCAGCTACCTTTGCACTCTCGACTGCCTTCTTTGCAGCCTCTGGAGTCTTTGTCTGTGCATCAGCCATCTGTACTGAAAGAAGCACTGCCAATGCGATCAAGATTCTTTTCATAATGTTGTGGTATTAAGTTATTTATTCATTAGTCTGTTCCGGAGCATCATCCTCGGTCTTGTTGACTGCCGAAATGGCTGCGATAGAGTCACCATCCTTGATGTTGATGAGGCGCACACCCTGGGTCGCACGTCCTGCCACCTTGATGTCAGAGACTGCCATTCTGATTGTGATGCCCGAGCGGTTGATTATCATGAGATCGTTTTCATCGGTTACGTTCTTCATCGCGACAAGTTCACCTGTCTTCTCGGTGATATTCAGCGTCTTGACACCCTTTCCGCCTCTGTTTGTCTTGCGGTACTCATCGAAGTCAGAACGCTTTCCATAACCATGCTCGCTGACTACGAGAAGGCTGTGAGCCGACGAGTCTTCAGCGGTTGGGTCATATGCTATCATTCCGATTACTTCATCGTCATCATCAATATTTATGCCACGAACACCGGATGCTGTTCTTCCGAGCGCTCTTGCGTCATTCTCATCAAAGCGGCAGCAGCGTCCATGACGGCCTGCAAGCAGGATTTCGCTCTGTCCGTTAGTCATGACGGCATCGAGGAGTTCGTCACCGTCGCGGACTGTGATCGCGATCACACCGTTTGCGCGAGGACGCGAATATGCCTCGAGAGAAGTCTTCTTGATGATACCTCTCTTAGTACCGAGAACTATGAAGTTGTTGTTGACATATTCCTCATCCTTGAGATTCTTCACGTTGAGATATGTCTTGATCTTGTCATCAGGCTCGATATTGATGACATTCTGGATAGCACGTCCCTTCGACGCACGTGAGCCCTCAGGAATCTCGTATACCTTGAGCCAGTAGCAGCGTCCGTTCTGGGTGAAAAGGAGCATCGTGCTGTGCATGTTGGCTACATAGATGTGCTCTATGAAGTCCTCGTCACGTGTTGCGCTGCCCTTCATTCCCACGCCGCCTCTGTTCTGGAGACGGTATTCGGTGAGAGATGTCCTCTTGATATATCCGAGATGCGAGATAGTGATCACCACATCCTCGTCAGCATAGAAGTCCTCAGGATTGAACTCCTCTGCAGAAAGAGCGATTTCCGTCCTGCGGGCATCGCCATATTTCTCCTTCATCTCGATAGTCTCGTCCTTGATGATCTGCATCTGCATGCTCTCGTTTGCAAGCACATCCTCGCAGTAGCGGATGAACTTCATGAGCTCGTCGTACTCGTTCTGGAGCTTTTCCCTCTCGAGTCCTGTGAGCTGGCGGAGACGCATCTCGACGATCGCAGTAGCCTGCACATCGGTGAATCCGAATGTAGCCATGAGCTCGTTCTTCGCCTCTTCCACGCTCTTCGATGAACGGATGATATTGATGATCTGGTCGATCACATCAAGAGCCTTGAGGAGGCCTTCGAGGATATGGGCTCTCTTGCGTGCCTTCTCGAGATCGAACTTCGTTCTTCTCACGACAACCTCATGACGATGTCTCACGAAATACTTGATCAGCTGCTTGAGGTTGAGGGTACGAGGTCGGCCGTTCACGAGGGCGACATTGTTCACAGAGAAGCTCGACTGAAGAGGAGAATACTTGTAAAGCATGTTGAGCACCACATTCGCATTCGCATCCTTCTTGAGGCGGATCACGATACGTACTCCCTTCATTGTGGTCTCGTCGTTGATGTATGCGATTCCGTCAACCTTCTTTGTCTCGACAAGCTCGGCGATCTTCTCGATCATCTCACGCTTGTTGACCATGTACGGAATCTCGGTAACGACGATGGTCTCACGGCCAGACTCGCTTACCTCGATATCAGTCTTCGAACGGATCACGATACGTCCGCGGCCTGTCTCGAATGCATCCTTGATGCCCTGACGTCCCTGGATGATGCCTCCTGTAGGGAAATCCGGACCCTTGACATACTGCATGAGCTCCTCGACGGTGATCTCGGGATTGTCGATGTATGCGCAGATAGCATCACAGCACTCGGTAAGGTTGTGAGGCGCCATGTTTGTCGCCATACCTACCGCGATACCTGAAGAACCGTTCAGGAGAAGGAGCGGAAGCTTGGTCGGAAGGACCGTAGGCTCCTGGAGAGAGTCGTCGAAGTTGTTCTGGAAATCAACGGTATCCTTGTCGAGGTCAGCAAGAACCTCGTCTGAAAGCTTTGAAAGCTTGGCCTCGGTATAACGCATCGCGGCCACCGGGTCACCGTCCATCGAACCGAAGTTACCCTGGCCGAAGACGAGCGGATATCTGAGGCTCCAGTCCTGAGCCATACGCGCCATCGCGTCATACACGCTGGAGTCGCCGTGAGGATGGTACTTACCGAGAACCTCACCGACGATACGGGCAGACTTCTTTGTCTGGCTTGTCCACGTAAGTCCGAGACCCTCCATTCCGAACAACACTCTTCTATGGACCGGCTTGAAGCCATCCCTCACATCAGGAAGAGCTCGTGAAACGATAACAGACATGGAGTAGTCGATATACGCGCTCCTCATCTGCTGGTCGATATTCACCTGCTCGATCCTACCTGTCTTTACTTCATTTTCCATATATGATATTTACTATTTTGACTTGATTACATATCTTGGCAAAGTTACAAAAAATTTAGTAATTTTGTGCAATGAAAATCGATTTTAAGACATTATATGGAAATCAGCATATCAGACGAGCTCAATTCGATAATAAACTTCTCGCGTGAAGAGGCCATGAGGACCGGAAGCTACGGCATTGCGCCTGACCATCTTTTCCTCGGAATCCTGCGCCACAGGGAGAATACCGCAGTCGACGCGCTGCGTGGAACAATGGTAGAGATCAACGAGATGAAGCAGTTCATCGACGAAAAGATATTCACCAACGAGCATATACCGTATTCCGACATAGACAAGGTCTCATTCTCCAGAGGTGCACAGAACGTCCTGAGCTTCACCATCCTCGAAGCCACCAAGCTCCGGAGCGCCCAGGCATCGTCACAGCACCTGCTCCTGGCCCTCTGCAAGGTAGGAAGTTCATACGGAAGCACTTACCTCCGTGACCTAGGCATCGATTACGGCCACATCTACAAGTATCTGGACAGGAACGAACTTCTCGACAAAGGGACGGCGGACCAGGCCGCTCATCCTGACGAAAGCGAGGAAGAGGTGCCCCATATCAGGATCCGGGCAGTCGCAGAAGAAAAGCAGGAAGAGCCGCAGATATCCCCTCTCGAGGAATTCGGCTATGACATAACACAGGCCGCACGCGAAGGTAAGCTCGATCCTCTCGTGGGACGCGAGGACGAGATCCAGAGAGTGATACAGATTCTCGGAAGAAGACGCAAGAACAACCCTATGCTCGTAGGTGATCCGGGAGTCGGAAAGTCCGCGATTGTGGAAGGCATCGCCATAAAGATCGTCACAGGAGATATACCGCCCGCATTGAGAGACAAACGCCTGATTTCCCTGGACTTGGGATCCATAGTAGCTGGCACGAAATATCGTGGAGATTTCGAAAAAAGGCTAAAATCCATCATCAACGAGGTGGCCGGAAGCCCAGATGTCATCCTATTCATAGATGAGTTCCACACGATTGTAGGAGCCGGTGGAGCATCCGGAAGTCTTGATGCCGCCAACATGCTGAAACCGGCACTTGCCCGAGGCGACATCCAATGTATCGGTGCGACGACGATGGATGAATTCCGCAAGATCGTCGAAAAGGACGGAGCTCTGGACAGAAGGTTCCAGAAGATTGTTGTGGAGCATACCGACATCCCTCACTCGATATCGATTCTGGACAGGCTCAAGACCAACTATGAGAAGCACCACAATGTGATATATACTGATGAGGCGATCGAGGCGTGCGTGAGGATGTCGGACAGATACATTACGGACAGATGCCTCCCGGACAAGGCGATCGACGCCATGGACGAGGCCGGTTCGATGGTAAGGCTGAAGAACCCGGACAGGACAGGACATGTGAGCGCCGAGGATGTGGCATCAGTGATTTCAAAGATGACCGGAATACCTTCGGGAAGGATTGCAGAGGGAGAAGGCAGCAAGCTCATCAGGATGAAGGCGAAGCTGGAAGCGAGGATCATAGGCCAGGACGAAGCCATCGATAAAGTCGTACGCGCGATACAGAGAAACAGAGCCGGGATCAAGGATCCGGGAAAACCTATCGGCACATTCCTGTTCTTCGGACCTACCGGTGTGGGAAAGACACAGCTCGCGAAGTCGCTTGCCGAGTATCTCTTTGATTCTGAAGACAATATGATAAGGCTCGACATGAGCGAATACATGGAGAAATTCAATGTCTCAAGACTCATCGGAGCCCCTCCGGGATATGTCGGATTCGAGGAAGGTGGCCAGCTCAGCGAAAGGGTACGCCGCAAGCCTTACTGCGTGGTTCTGCTCGACGAGATAGAGAAGGCTCATCCGGATGTGTTCAACGTCCTGCTTCAGGTGATGGACGAGGGCAGGCTTACCGACAGCAACGGAAGGACCGTAAGTTTCCGCAACACGATCGTAATAATGACATCGAATGTCGGAAGCCGTGAGCTTGAGGAATACGGCAGCGGAGTAGGATTCAACACCGCCGGAAGGAATATCCAGGGCAACAGGAAGGCTATTCTGGAAAAGGCTGTAAGGAAAGCGTTTCCGCCTGAGTTCATAAACAGGGTCGACGAGCAGGTGTTCTTCAATTCACTTACAAAGGAGAATATCGAGAAGATCATCGACATCGAGCTCAAGGGACTCAAGGCGCGCGTGAAGGAGGCCGGCTTCGAGCTGGTCGTGACCCCGGCCGCCAAGAGATTTGTCGCAGAAGCTGGATACGACCCGAGCTATGGTGCCCGTCCGCTGAAACGTGCGATTCAGAAGCACATCGAGGACCCGGTATCCGAGCACATCATTCTCGACAGGATGCTTTCAGGCAGGAATGCCCAGCCTCACAGCAAGATACGGGTAAGTCTTTCTGCGGATAAGGAAAGTACGGCCGTCGAATGGCGTTAGGCCATGCAGACATCCATGAGTTCGAGATCCATCTCGTTGATCATGTCCACGAGAGTCTTGTAAGAAGCTTCTGATGAGATCATTGAGCTGATGAAAGCGAGAGTGTTGTCTGTATTCATATCGTTTTGTTTTTTGTGTCCATCCTTAATGTTGATGCAAAGATACAGGCATAATGTGCCATTATAGGGCACAAGCATAAAAATCCAGAAAAAAATGACAAGACTTATAATATTCGACCTTGACGGAACCCTCCTCGATACAAGAGAGGACATTGCCAATGCATGCAACTATGCGTTAAAGATGTGCGGATGTCCGGAAAGGAGGCTTGAGGAGTACAACATGCTGGTAGGAAGAGGGATATACAACCTTTTCCGCGGGGCCATGCCTGAAGATAGGCGGTCGGAGGAAATGGTCATGAAGATGAAAAGTCATTTCGTGCCATATTATAATGAACATATCGATGACTGCACCAGGCCATATCCCGGAATAATCGGAATGCTGGACGCGCTGGCCGCCAAAGGCATACGCTTTGCGGTGGCATCCAACAAATATCAGGAAGGTACGGAAGCGCTTGTAAGGAAATATTTCGGGAAATATGATTTCGTCCGCATCCTCGGGCAGAGGGACGGCAAACCCATAAAGCCGGATCCTGCAATCGTGCATGAGGCCATGTCCGGAATAGAAGGCATCAAGGCGGAAGAAGTTGTCTATTGCGGAGACTCGGACGTGGACATGCAGACAGGCATCAATGCAGGAGTAAGGACAGTCGGAGTGGCATGGGGTTTCCGCACCAGAGAGGAGCTTTCAGCGTACGATCCTTGGCTTTTGGTCGAAAAAGCAGAAGAAATAACGGATGCACTCATGCGTGATTGAAATAAAAGAATAACTTTGTGGTATGGAAAATACTGAAAGATACACAGATAAACTGGCAAAGACCATCCTTCTGGCAGCCGGAATCGCCATAATAGCAGCCCTGTGCTGGTATTTCAAAAGCGTACTGACCTATATTCTGGTAGCCGTCGTGGTTTCGCTGGTAGCTAAGCCCCTCATGGGGCTGCTTCAGAAGCTGCGCATCAAGGGCAGAAAGGCCCCGGACTGGCTTCTGGCGGCGCTTTCGCTCCTGCTTGTGATCGGAATACTCCTCTCGGTGATCGTGATGATCATTCCTGTCATCAGCAATATCGTCAAGGACATCTCATTGGTGAACATCGAGAATGCAGTCAAGAGTGTCTCCGTACCTCTTGCCGAGTTCAACGAATTCCTGAGGAGCCGCGTGCCGAGCCTGGGAGAGGATTTCAAGATCGAGGTGACCATTCTTCAGGAAGTGCAGAAGATGTTCAACCCTGCCGTATTCTCATCCATGATAGGCTCCGCGGCCTCATTCCTGACAAATTTCGGCATCGGCCTCTTCTCTGTAGTATTCATCGGATTCTTCTTCATAAAGGATGACGGCCTCTTCACGAAGATCGTATGTTCCCTTGTGCCGGACAGGCACGAAGGCACGACCGAAAGAGCCATATCGGACATCGGATATCTGCTCTCGAGATATTTCATCGGTGTCCTGCTTGAAATCGCAGGCGTAGCCCTGATCAACTTCATAGGCCTCCTTCTCATTGCAAGACTCGGATTCAACGCAGCCATCGGAATAGCCTTCCTGACAGGCATCTTCAATGTCATTCCATATGTAGGCCCTCTCCTCGGAGGAGCATTGGGCACGGTACTCGGACTGATCATCAAGTTCACCAGCGCCACCCCTATCGGACTGGATGTGAACTTCTGGATATTCACAGCGATCCTTATCGCGATATTCTGCTTCACGCAGCTGGTGGACAATTTCGTATACCAGCCGCTGATCTACTCGACAAGCATAAAGTCAAAGCCTCTGGAAATCTTCATAGTCCTCCTTATCGTAGGACATATCGGAGGTCCGCTTGGAATGATCATCGCGATCCCTTGCTATACTGTAGTACGTGTCATCGCCTTCCGGTTCTTCGGCCACATCAAGGCGATCAAGAGACTCATTCCATCTGAAAGACTGATCACAAACGAAGAAGACGAATAATATGAAAAGAACCATCATGATCATCGCATTCCTGATTTCAGGATGCCTGGCGGCTTCAGCGCAGATCGCTCCTGACGCCACATACATGTTTGTACAACGAGATACCTGCGACCTTTTCATGGACGTATATGAACCGGCAGCCGGCAGCCAGACTTCAATCGACGGAGTCGGAAAGCCTGCCGTGATCTTCATGTTCGGAGGCGGGTTCATCAGAGGAACAAGGGATGATGAAAGCTACAATTCATGGTTCAAGCTGATGACCGACAACGGATACAGAGTGATTTCGATTGACTACAGGCTTGGTCTCAAAGGCTCGGACAAGGTCGGCATAGCCCAGGTCAATGTACTTGACAAGGCCATCCACATGGCCGTGGAGGACCTTTTCAGCGCGACAAACTTCATACTTGAGAATGCAGACCAGTTCGGGGTTGACCCATCCAACATCGTGATCAGCGGATCATCTGCCGGAGCGATCAGCGTCATGCAGGCCGAATACGAGATCGCAAACAGGACCTCATGGGCATCCGTGCTTCCTGAAGGGTTCAACTACGCGGGAGTCATGTCATTCTCGGGAGCCATACTTTCAAGAGAAGGCAAGGTTGACTACAAGACCGTCCCATGCCCTACAATGATGCTCCACGGAACATCAGACGAGCTCGTTCCATACAAGCAGATCAAGGTATTCAAGCTCGGATTCTTCGGAGGCGGAAAGCTTGTCGAGAGATTCAAGAAGTTCGGTCTCAACTACAACATGTACCATTTCACGGATTATGGTCATGAAATAGCCGGATCGATGTACACCACGTTCGACCTCCAGGACAAGTTCCTGAAGACCAATGTAATGCAGAAGAAGATGCGTATCGTGGAAGCATGGATCGATGACCCGAACGTCTACAAGGGATCCGGTCCTCAATCACGAAAGGAACTCTACGGAAACTAAACTATTAATCCAGGCCCTGAAAGCCTGGATTAATTTTATTCTGCAAGTTTGTCAAGAACCAGCTCGACCAGTTTTCTCACCTGCGGCTTGTAGTCCGGGTTGCTGGCCTTGTGGTGCCTGTGAGCGATGATGCAGCATACCGTTCCGGCATTGTGACCGAGATGTGCAGCGATTCCGGCGATAGCCGAACCTTCCATCTCGAAGTTAGTTACCTTGAGGTCACCGAAACGGAAACTCTCGAATGTGTCAAGCATGTCCGGCATTGCAAGAGGCATGCGGAGAACCCTGCCCTGAGGGCCGTAGAAGCCCGAAGCGGCGATTGTCATTCCAGGTACGGTACAGTCACGGAAGAGTTCTGACATTCTTTCTCCGGCCTTGACAAAATATGGGTCAGGAAGATGTCTGTTCCATCCGGTATGCGCCTTGAAAGCCTCCTCTATGTCCAACATTGCAATCTTATCCCTGTCTGCATACCAGTTCAGAAGACCGTCGCAGCCCACCGACACATGCGAGAACACAAACGATCCGAGAGGGATCTCCGGCTGGATTGCGCCGGAAGTTCCGATTCTGATGATGTTAAGGCAACGATGTTCCGGCTTCACTTCCCTGGTCTCGAAATCTATGTTTGCCAGTGCATCAAGCTCGTTCATCACGATGTCGATATTGTCAGTACCGATTCCTGTAGAAAGAGCAGTCATTCTGACGCCTTTATACTTTCCTGTCACAGATACGAATTCGCGCGAAGAGTGTCTGAACTCCTTCTCATCGAAATATTCTGCGATCATGTCCACACGGCCGGGATCGCCGACAAGAATCACGTTATCGGCAAGTTCCTCCGGACGGAGGTGAAGATGGAACACCGATCCGTCGCCGTTGATTATAAGTTCACTTTCCGCTATTCTCATATTCTCTGATATTATCCGTTAATACAAAGTTTTCCAAATATAGTTTTTTCCTGCGAAAATTCCTATTTTTGTACTGATACATAAAAAACGTACCATGTGGCAAAGAATTCAGACCCTATATCTCGGAATAGCGACAGCTTTGATGTTTTCAATGTTTTTCTGCACATTCGCGACCATCGCAGGTCCTGACGGAGCGGAAATCACCATCAGATACAGCGAGAAGCTGTCGTATCTGTCATTGATGATAATGACATTCATCGCCCATGTGGCAGCTGTCGCAAGCTTCAAGGCCTTCTTCCTTCAGGCACGCGTCTGCGTCATCGCGGCCCTGCTTGCACTGGGATTCCAGATATGGCTGGCCATAGACATATTCATCAACAGGGGCGAGATGTCATTCTCCATCACCGCACTCTTCCCTCTTGCCGCCGCATTCCTCGACATCATCTCCGCCAAGAAATCCATGGTGGACGAGATGACCGTACAGGCGGTGAAAAGCGCCAGGAAAGCCAGAAAGAACAGATAGGCTTCTATGCCAGCGCGAAGGAGAGGTCTCCTTTGCAGCAAAGTTTTCCGTCCACAGTCAGAACCGCTTCGCAGAAGAACATCGGTCCCCTCTTGCTCTTGAGCTTTGCAGTCACCTCGCAAAGGTCACCAGGCTTGACGATATGCTTGAAGCGGACATTATCGATCCCGGTGTAAAGCGTTGTCCTGCCTTTGATCTCATCCTTTACCAGAAGCGCGCAGCTCTGGGCCATGATCTCGCACTGGATCACACCAGGCACAATCGGATTTCCGGGGAAATGTCCCCTGCAGAAGAATTCGTCTTCCTTGATGCGGTATTGCGCATGGCAGACTCCATCCCGGTCAATATCAATACTATCGATAAGAAGCATCGGCTCACGGTGAGGCAGATACTCCTTCAATTCGTCTCTTGTCATCTTTCGATTCTTTGGTCTGATCTTATCCGTTGTATTTCCTGAATGCTACACATCCGTTATGTCCGCCGAATCCGAGCGAGTCCGAAACCGCGATAGTAAGCGGAGCCTCAACAGGCTTGTTCGGAGTGTAGTCCAGATCGCACTCCGGCTCAACCTCGTCAAGGTTAGCCGTTGGAGGCACTATGCCGTTCTTGAGGGCCAGCACCGAAGCCACTGCCTCGACAGCACCTGCCGCACCGAGCATATGTCCGGTAGAGCCCTTGGTCGAACTGATATGAGCCTTATATGCATCTTCGCCGAGTGCAAGCTTGAAGGCAACTGTCTCTGCCACATCATTCAGCGCAGTACCTGTGCCGTGAGCATTGATGTACAGTACATCATCAGATGTGTAACCCGCCTCGTCAAGCGCCTGCCTGATGGCTGCAGACTGGGTAAGTCCGTCAGGACGTGGGGCTGTCACATGGTGTGCATCGCATGTGTTTCCATATCCGCAGACTTCCGCAAGAATCCCGGCTCCGCGAGCCACAGCGTGCTCATATTCTTCAAGCACGAGTATTGCCGCACCTTCAGCCATCACGAATCCGCCTCTGTTCCTGTTAAACGGAAGCGATGCATATTTAGGGTCCTCTGCCCTCGAAAGAGCCTTTGCGTTGGCAAAACCGGCAATTCCGAGAGGAATGATCGCCGCCTCCGATCCGCCTGCGATGATAGCATCTGCATATCCGTGCTTGATTGCGCGGTATGCTTCGCCTATCGCATGCGTCGAAGTCGCGCACGCTGTCACTACCGGAAGACAAGGGCCGCATGCATTGTTACGTATGGCGATGTTTCCTGCCGCGATGTTCGAGATCATTGTCGGGATGAAAAGAGGAGATACCCATTTCGCGCCCTCATTGATAAGTTTCTCTGTCTCACGTACCTGAGTCGTGAACCCGCCGATTCCGGAGCCGACATACACTCCGAATCTGAACGGATCGATATTACCGTCCTCGGAGGCATCGAGTCCCGACTCATTTACAGCCTGCCATGCGGCTGCTGTCGCATAAACGGTGAATTTGTCCTGCTTTCTGGCAAAAGGCGGCTCGATACCGTAATCGGCAGGATTGAAATCCTTTACCTCGCCGGCAATCTTTACCGGAAGATCATCTGTAGGGATAGAAGTGATGAAATCTATGCCGCAGACACCGTCCAGAAGGTTCTTCCAGTATGTCTGCACATCATTTCCGACAGGGGTTATGACACCCATTCCTGTCACTACTACTCTTTTGTTCATGTTATATCTTTGATTCCTAAGTTAAAGTTCTGTTATGAGATGCGTCTTGCTGTCTCTGCAATCACCTTCTCCGCACCGAGGATGAGGTCCTCAACGATAGCCTTGGCTGGCTCGATCCTCTTAACCATTCCGGCGCACTCTCCCGCCATGTATGTTCCGTTCCTGTCACCTTCCTGAACAGCCTTGCGAAGGGCTCCCGTACCGAATGCGAGAATATCCTCCGGCTTTACAGATGGGTCAGACTCCATTCTTGCGAATGTCTTCGAAAAAGGAGTCTTGAGCGAGCGGACAGGGTGGCCGAGAGTCTTTCCTGTCACGATGGTCGAGATGTCGGTAGCCTTGAGAATCTTCTCCTTGTACTCTGCATGCACATTACACTCTTCAGCCGAAAGGAAGCGTGTTCCAACCTGAATGGCATCGGCTCCCAGCATGAATGCAGCTGCTGCTCCACGGCCGTCACAGATACCTCCGGCAGCGATTACCGGAATCTCCACAGCATCAACGATCTGTGGGATAAGAGGCATGGTATGAAGCTCGCCGACATGTCCGCCGGATTCAGCACCCTCAGCCACTATGGCATCGGCGCCGGCCTGCTGCATCTTGAGGGCAAGGGCAACAGAAGCCACAACAGGAATCACCTTGATGCCTGCCTCCTTCCACATAGACATATACTGCGCTGGCGAGCCGGCTCCTGTAGTAAGTATCTTTATGCCTTCCTCTACAACCATATGAGCGATTTCGCCTGCATTCGGAGCCTGAAGCATTATGTTCACACCGAACGGCTTGTCAGTCAGCTCACGGCATTTTCTGATTTCGTTCCTTACCGCCTCTGTACCGGCATTGATCGATGAGATCAATCCAAGTCCGCCGGCATTTGACACTGCCGCTGCAAGAGATGCGTCCGCAACCCAAGCCATACCACCCTGAAATACCGGATACTGGATTCCGAGCATTTCACAAATTCTGCTTTTTATCATATTTCTATTATTTAAGCAATTTACAAATATACGATTTTTTTATCATATGCATCTTCCGGCATGCATTACCACTCGAACAACAATGCTCCAGAGACAAAACCTGCTCCAAAAGCGCTCATTGCGATAAGGTCTCCCTTCCTGAAGCGGCCGCTACGGTTGCATTCGTCAAGAAGGATCGGACAGCACGAACTGGATGAGTTTCCATGGTCCTCGATATTGACCGGAAACTTCTCCTTCGGCTGCTCCAGATATTCCTGGATAGCATTGATGATACGGATATTGGCCTGATGGAGAAGATAATGATCCACTTCGTCCGCGCTATGGCCGGTCTCCTTGAGAGTCCTCGAAATATCCTTGCTTGCCGCCTTCACAGCAAACTTGAACACATCCTGTCCCTTCATCTGCAGAGGCACATCGACTTCTTCCTTTGTGATATATGGAGTCGGATGAAGCAACCTGTACTGCCAGAGCTTGTCTGTCGCGCTTGAAGCGGAAAGCTTCACGCATCTGATATTGTCTCCAGGGGTCAGGACTGCCGCACCTGCTCCGTCACCGAAAAGCACACATGTCCTCCTGTCGCTCCAGTCAGTCATCCTCGTAGGCTCTTCCGCACTCACCACAAGCACATTCTTCACCTTCCCAGCCTGATAGAAGGATTCTGCAATCTCGACAGCATATATGAACCCTGCGCATGCGCAGTTGATATCGATGCATGGGCATTCCGCACCTATGCCTCCCTGTATGATACAGCTCAGCTGCGGCGTCACATATTCGTTCACCACATTAGAGCAGATGATGAAGTCCAGCTCATCGGCTGTCATTCCTGCATTGTCGAGCGCCCTCTTTGCAGCCTCGATCGCCATGTCCTCCAGCTTCTCATCTGAAATGACATGACGGCTAACCACTCCCGTCCTTGTCCTGATCCACTCGTCACTCGTGTCAAGGAATCCGGCGAGCATGTCGTTTGTAACCACTTTCTTGGGAAGCACGCTTCCCGTTCCTGCTATTCTCATTTCAATTAGGTTTTAGCCACCGGACAACAACGGTCCGGTCATTTTGTCGGATGCAAAACTACGGCTTGACAGGAACGGGTGGAAATTTATGTGGTAAAGGAGGGATTTTGTTGGCGACTGGCCTTCTGAAGCGGCCGGCTCGTGGCGAGTTTTTGGTATTTGGGGCAAAAATTCCTACATTTGCCCCGACTAAAACCTGAAAACTGATGTTATTCAAAGATAAGATTCCGGGATATCTGCTTGGAAAATACCAGCTGATCGGTACCGTCACTTTTTCGGTATTGTTCGCTGTAGTGTTCCTCAACATATATATCCCATTCTCTGACACAGCCTGGTTCGGGCTGGGAGATTCGGTGATGTTCCTGCTAACGATCGTGTTCACCGGAACCGCTATCCTGACCCTCATAATGAGCAGGCTTCTCATGTACAGAAGCAAGAGATTGTTCGAAATGACATACGCAGGATACACCTTATGGTGCATCCTCGAGATCGTCTTCATATGCGGATTCTACACATGGCTTACCATTGACATCACCGCTCCTGTTGACGAGAGCGTATGGAAGATATTCGGCCGGTCGCTCCTTTACGGAACGATAGCACTCGGAGTGCCTTACCTGATATCAGGAATGTACTTTGCCATCATCGACAAGAACAATACTATCAGGCTCATGAACTATGAGAACGTCGTTACAGATGAGCCTGTCAGACCGGACACCCAGATGCAGAAGATCACCCTTTTTGACAACAGCGGCGCATTGAAGCTGTCTTTAAGTCCGGAGAACCTTTACTATATAGAGTCTGACGACAACTATATCAAGGTATGGTATACCGACAGCAAAGGCGAGCTTAAGCAGTACATGCTCCGATGCCGCCTCAAGACAGTCGAGGAGAGCTTCAAGGGCAGCGGACTTGTCAGATGCAACAGAAAGTACATCGTGAACATCCACAAGGTCAACACCCTCAGGAAGGAAAGCGAGGGATATTTCCTTGATCTGGCAAACGAGTCCATACCGCCTCTCCCGGTGACCAAGACCTATACGGACACCGTCTTGAGCTACTTCACGGAAGTACAGCCTCTGCTCGATCCGATAGACGAATAGAAAAACGGCCTCCTGGAGCGTTCAGGAGGCCGTTTATCATTCGTCTTCAAGTTCACACCCGGTAAAGAAGAAATCGCTTTCCGCCTTATCCTTCGGGAAGCAGTAGTAGGTCATCTCACATGAAGAGCAGACCTTGCCGTCATGACTCAAAGTCGCATCTATGAATGCGAAATTACGTTTCATTTCCTTGATATGGGCTCGGAGCTCAATGATCACCCCGTCTCCTGTCGGCACCGGATGACGATACTTCATCGTAAGATTCGTGGTCATTCCTGCCGTCTGAAGCTTTCTGTTCACAACCCAGCCTCCGAGTTCGTCCATCAAGGTAGCCTGAATTCCTCCGTGAAGGGTCTTCAGCCATCCCTGATAATTATCTCCCGAATTCCAGATGCACACTACATCTTCCCCATCCTCATAGAACTCCATCTTCAGTCCATAAGGATTGTCAGGACAACACGCAAAGCAGTTATATCCCTGCTCCTCCAGTCCCAGATATGGATTTTTGATCTTTTTCATGATTTCTATAGGTTAAAGTACACTTATTCCTGACAAAGATAACCATTTTACAATTTCATTCACCTCCGCCAGCCAAGCAAGTGTATACCCAGTTACTCAAAAATGTGCTCCAAGGTCGTTTTGGGAGACCTTGGAGCATGTATATCACTGCCAGAGAGCGTATATGGCACATTCCGATGCCTCAAGGTCAGGCAAAATGACCTTGGAGCATATGACAGGTCTAGTAATACTCTATGGAGTTCAGAACACTTTCGATATTCCGGATCTCATCATCGAGATTCATTGCAGAAGGGACATGAGCCTCAACACAGAGACGCGCTCCCTTATAAATCAGCTCATAGCAGACTTCAATACTCTGCGGGGCATCAGAACTTACTCCTGCCGCATGCATGGCACGGATATCCTTAAGCCTTTTCACACATGGTCTGACATTGAATCCACCCGTCATATGTGAGCTCATTTCAGATTCAAAATCTTCGTAGAACTCCATTATATCTGCTGTCTCTGACGTATATGTCACGGTAAGGTCAAAGTGAAGGTCATACGTACCAAGAAAAGTTGCAAAGACATACTTTCTTCTGCCGTTTTCTTCCCATCGCACTTCCTGTCCCTCAGGGAGCATGAATCTCATACAGACAGAAGCGATATCCAGACATCCCTCATCAAGCGACCAGTCAGCAGGCCTGTTGTCTTCCGCAGACTTATATAAAGGCACTTCCACATCTGTAAAATCAATCATTTCGAAGATCTGGGCAGAACGGGCCAATTCCTCCTGATATGGAAGAGTGCTTCTGAAGCAATATGTAAAGTCTATAAGTGAACAGCAATGGAGGGCTCTGTAACAGACATATGTAAAATCCGGATATGACGTCCGCTTGCCAATCACTCTCAGCACCTTCATGCTGTCAATCTCAACGACAGTGACGTTTTCAATCACCTCCTTATCCAGATATGTAGGAACATATTTCTGCCAGCCGTAGATGAAATCCATTATATCATAAGTAGGGCGAGTAGAGTGACCGGCAACATAAAACCACATCGTATGGTCCGGATCCCATGTCCTGAAGTGATACCTGGGTCTTTTTGCTGTTTCATCGGACTTGTATTCCCAATGGGGCTCGCTCCAGCCGTCAGGTACATTAATGACGATTCCCAATTTATCATATTTCACCTGATAACCTTCTTCCTTTTCAGATCCGAAACTTATGTCAAACGTTGAGAACATCATATAGAGACATATTGCTCCGCATATCATTCCGTCCAAGGCTACGCAGAACGAGATCAGCTTCCATTTCCGGGAAAGTTCTTCGTCTCCCATTGTCTCCTGATCAACTTTACGGATACTGACCAGATGAATAATGGAAAGAATTATAACGAGAAAACTGGCAAGAAGCAGACTTCCCAGAGTTTCTTCATCCAGACCGGTCATTCCGATAATCAAGATAACGACAATCAGCAACGAAACGCCTGCAGTACTGGCAGCCGACTCAATACGGCCTTGTACATTTCTGGCATACGTCCTGGCGTTTTCCAGACCGATACGATCGCTGACAGCCATCATATGACGATCGAAAAACCTTTCAAGCAAAGTTATCCTGTATTCGTCCTGCATACCATTAAAATAAAAGGAGATGGCTGCTTACCACCTCCTATATCATGATAAGGATCTTTATTCAGCAGCCTTGAGGCGCTCTGCATTCTCGGCGATCTGGAGCTGGTCGATCACATCCTGGATCGCTCCGTCCATGAAGACCGGAAGATTGTACATCGTGTAGTTGATACGATGGTCGGTCACACGTGACTGCGGATAGTTGTATGTACGGATCTTTGCAGAGCGGTCACCGCCGGCAACCATGGTCTTTCTCTTTGATGAAATCTCCGCGAGATACTTCTCATACTCGAGATTATAGAGTCGCGTACGAAGTTCGGCCAATGCCTTGTCGAAGTTCTTGAGCTGCGACTTCTCGTCCTGACACTGAACCACCAGACCTGACGGGATATGGGTAAGACGGATTGCCGAATATGTGGTATTCACCGACTGTCCGCCAGGACCTGACGAGCAGAATGTATCCTTACGGATATCGTTCATATTCAACTCGATATCGAATTCATCCGCCTCAGGGAGCACTGCTACAGAAGCCGCTGAAGTATGCACACGGCCCTGTGTCTCGGTCTGTGGCACGCGCTGAACACGGTGTACACCAGACTCATACTTGAGCACTCCGTAAACGCCGTCACCGGAAACCTTGCAGATGATTTCCTTGAATCCACCGGCAGCACCTTCCGCCTGACTGGTAATCTCCATTCTCCATCCACGTGTCTCTACGAATTTCGAGTACATACGGAAAAGGTCACCCGCAAAGATAGCAGCCTCGTCTCCACCTGAACCGCCACGGATCTCAAGAATAGCATTCTTGCTGTCCTGAGGGTCAGCCGGAATAAGCAGAAGCTTGATCTTCTCCTCCCACTCAGGAAGAGTAGGCTCGATCTCCGCGATCTCCTCCTTTGCCATCTCACGAAGATCCTCATCCTTCTCGACAGCAAGGATTTCCTTTGCCATCTCATAGTTCTCAAGAATCCTCTTGAACTCGTTTCCAGCCTCGATGATAGGGGTAAGCTCCTTGTACTCCTTGTTGAGCTGCACGAATTTCTTCATGTCCGAAATCACCTCAGGATCAGCAAGCTGTGCCTGAAGCGCCTCGTATTTCTCCTGAAGGCCCAATACCTTCTCCAATAATGAATTGTCTGCCATATATGTATTTATTTTATCTTCTTTATCCAGCAGCGGCGACGCATCCAGAGCTCATGCTCATATCGTGCCCATACATTCACCGCCGTATTAGTCTCTATCTGAGGGTTCGCCAGAGCCCACTTTGCTCCACAGTCTTTATACTGCTTTGCCATCATACTGTGGAATACCGATGAAATGCCGGTATTCTGCCACTTCGGAGCCGCCCCCTGAATCATCAGGTCGATATGCTCGAAATTCTTCAACGCCTTCATCACATGGTACCAGCCGAACGGGAAGAGCCGGCCCTTCGCCTTCTGCATCGCCCTTGACACGCACGCCGTCGAAATTCCGAATGCCGCGACCTCATTATCCTCGTCCATCAGGACGCAGCAGAGTCTGCTGTCAAGCTGTCCCATGATCTGCTTCACTTCCTCCTCTATCTCCTCATCGGTGAACGGAATGAAATTATGGACTATACCATCAAAGCTTTCATTATATGCCTTGAAGAACTTCCTGATATTCTCCGGATCCTTCTTAAGCTCGTCAAAATCAGCCACATGGATCTTATAACGCGCCATCATCCTCTCCGCAATAGCGGTCATCCTTTCATCCACTCCCTGATCCGCAGGCATCATGTACTGTATCCAGTCGCACTCCTTCTCGAATCCGAGCCCAGTGACTATATCCACATAATAAGGATAATTGTAGATGCATGAGAACGGCGCCAGCTTGTCAAATCCCTCGACAAGCATTCCCTGCCTGCCCAATGTATTGTAATACAGAGGACCATGGATCTCATCCATTCCTTCCGCCTTCGCCCATGACTCGGCCGCTTCGAAAAGCATCTGCGCGACTTTCATATCGTTTATGAGGTCGAACCAGCCGAAACGCACGCGTTTCTTTCCATATTTCTCGTTGTACCTCGGATTGATCATGGCACATATCCTTCCCACGACCTTTCCACCGGCATCCTCCACGATCCACATCTTTCTGGTGCAATACTTCAGAGGGGCGGCATGCATGAGTTCATGCTCCTGACCCTTGAACAAAGGAGGCACATACTGGTCACATCCCTTGTAAAGCTCGAGCGGGAATCTGATGAACTTCTTCAGATCCCTGCGGCTTTCCACTTCCCTGATAGTATATTCAGTCATCTTCAATGTTTTAGGCCGGTCGGCACAACAATCTGCAAAGATAGTAAAAACATTCAATTATTCAGCGACTTGTCCGCTCCTCACCGACATCAGATGCTGAACAGCAGCCTGGGCGCACACACATCCGAACACAGCCGGAATATAGGATATCGTTCCAACCTGCGACTTCTTGTTCCTGTCCTCACATGGAACTATCGAATCCTTGTCAGGCAGTTCCTCCGAGAAAACCACCTTGAACCCCTTCTTTATTCCCATGTATCTCAATCGTTTACGCACAATGTAAGCCAACGGGCAGTTGAACGATTTCGACACATCTGCCAGACGCACCTTGGTAGCATCAAACTTGGCTCCTGCTCCCATCGAAGACACAAGCGGGATGCCGCTTTCCATGCAATATTTTATAAGATGAAGCTTCGGAGAAAGTGTATCAATCGCATCGACCAGAAAATCAATCTTATATCCTCCCAGGACATCGCCTGCCTTTTCCGCCTCAAGATACTCCTTTATCACAATGAGGTCCAGCTCCGGATTTATATCCTTCAGACGCTCTGCAAGAACATCACATTTAGGACGTCCTACCGTCGAATCCAGAGCCAGGAGCTGACGGTTCTTGTTCGTGAGCGACACATCGTCGCTGTCAAGAATTATCAGATGGCCGATTCCGGCACGCACGATCATCTCGGCCGCATACCCTCCGACACCGCCTACTCCGATCACGGCAACCGTAGAGTTACGGAAATGCTCCAGCATCTCCTCCCCCACCAGCATGCCTGTCCTTTCCTGCCAATCGTACATATTACAATCCTTTAGCCTTGCCCTCATCCCAGATCGCATCCATCTCCGCCAGAGTCATGTCGGTAAGATTACGGCCCTTGCGGATCGTCTGCTCCTCAAGATAGGTGAAACGACGTCTGAATTTCGCGCAGGTACGCTCCAGCGCAGTATCCGGATTGAGTCCGTAAAGCCTTGCAGCATTGACAGTTGCAAAAAGGAAATCTCCAAGTTCGTCCTCTGCCCTGTCATAAGCGGCAGCCTTTTCCTCATCATTCTGCGCTGCAGCCATGGCATCAAGCTCCGCCTGATACTCACCCATTTCCTCCTTCACCTTCTCCCACACATCTTCCTTCTTCTCCCAATCGAATCCCACTCCACGGGCCTTATCCTGCATACGGTACGCCTTGAGAAGCGGTGGAAGTCCGTCAGGAACTCCCGAAAGCACGCGCTTGTTGCCGTCCTTCTCCTTGGTCTTGAGCATCTCCCACTGCTTGATGACATCCTCGGCATCACCGACCTGAGCTGATGAGAACACATGCGGATGACGATATATCAGCTTGTCACACAGGAAGTTGATGGTATCCACTATATCAAAATGCTGTTTCTCCTCACCGATCTTGGCATAGAACAGCACATGAAGCAGGACATCGCCAAGCTCCTTAGAAAGCTCGTGCTCCTCCCCCTTGAGGATGGCATCGCTGAGCTCGTAGACCTCCTCCAAGGTCTGGGGGCGAAGCGACTCGTTTGTCTGCTTCCTGTCCCATGGACATTTCTCTCTCAATTCATCAAGGACGTCAAGAATGCGTCCGAAAGCCTGAAGCTTCTCTTCTCTTGTATGCATAATTTCCAATAATTCATTCTTCTACATTCCCTTTGCCCGAAAGCATCGGAACAACATGCAAAGTTAGCAATTCTGCAAAAAATAACTATCTTTGGCCAGCTAATCACATAATCATGCGTAAAGAGATCACTTTCGTTTCGGCTGACGAGGCCGTAAAGGTTGTCAAATCTGGCGACCACATCCATTTCAGCAGCGTTGCAAGCGCGCCACGCATCCTCATCGAGGCCCTCTGCAGAAGAGGAGAAGCAGGAGAACTGCAGGATGTCCGCATCCATCACCTCCATACAGAAGGACCGGCGCCATACACCGACCCGAAGTTCAGCGGCATCTTCTTCCACCAGGCTTTCTTTGTAGGAGGAAACGTGCGCAAGAGCGTGCAGGCAGGATATTCCGACTATATCCCTGTATTCCTGAGCGAGACCCAGAAGCTCTATCGTTGCGGAGCACTTCGCTGCGATGTGGCGATGATCCAGGTGTGTCCTCCGGACAAGCACGGTTATGTGTCGCTCGGAACATCGGTAGACGCCACCCTCGCGGCCATCGAATGCGCGAAGACCGTGATCGCCGTCGTGAACCCTAATGTGCCTCGCGCATGGGGAGATGCGATGATCCCGATGGACATGATCGATATCTTCGTCGAAGGCAACGAGCCTCTCGAGCCGGCTCATTTCAGCGAGCCTAACGAGGTAGAGATCGCTATCGGAAAGCATTGCGCCGGACTGATCGATGACGGCGCATGCCTCCAGATGGGTATCGGAGCCATCCCGAATGCCGTTCTGGCACAGCTGGGAGGCCATAAGAACCTCGGTGTCCATACCGAGATGTTCGCCGACGGAGTACTCGAGCTTGTGGAAAAGGGAGTGATCAACGGATCGAACAAGGCCACCGACAAGGGCAAGCTTGTCTCGACATTCCTCATGGGATCGCAGAAGGTTTATGACTTCATCGACGACAACCCTATGGTCGCAATGATGGATGTAGGATACACCAACGATCCGTTCGTGATCGCAAAGAACCCGAAGATGACAGCCATCAACTCTGCCGTACAGGTTGACCTTACCGGTCAGGTATGCGCGGACTCCATCGGAACAAGATTCCATTCCGGCGTCGGCGGACAGGTGGATTTCATATATGGAGCATCACTCGCGCCACAAGGCAAGGCCATCATCGCCATGCCTTCATGCACCAACAAGGGCGGCAGCAAGATCGCCCCTGTCATCATTGAAGGTGGCGGAGTCGTGACCACAAGGCCACATGTACATTATGTCGTGACAGAATATGGAGCTGTAGACCTTTACGGACGCTCTATGCAGGAGAGAGCGAAGCTCCTCATCAGCATAGCCCATCCGGACCATCGCGAAGAGCTCGACAGAGCCGCCTTCGAAAGGTTTGGACCGCATTACAGAGCATTCGGAATATAAAACGATGCGCCGGACGAGGATTTCGTCCGGCGCATTTTTAAAAATGAAATTGTGCTTGTTTAACTATAGAGCTGACCAAGTACCTCAAAATAAGGCTTTCCGTCGCTGATTGTCACTTTATAGACTGTCTCATCTACCTTGTAGTACTCCTCGCCTTTGAGGGTAACCATGTCGTAGTCCTCTGGAAGTGTCTCTACAAGAGCTCCTGCAGGAGGAAGAATAACCTTGTATTCTCCGTCGGTATCCATTGTATAGAAGACACCGTCCTGATAGAAGTAGTTTCCGTCGGCAGCTGCATAGCTCTGTACAAGTCCGAGCTCATTTGCAAGGGTGTAAGCCTGTGATGCGAGCTGCTGGTTCATTGCGATCGTCTGGTTCTGTGCAGCTATGGTTGCATTGTTCTGCGCGATGATCGCATTCTGCTGCGCGATATACTCGTTGTTCTCGTTGATAGTATTGTAAGTGTTCGCAACTGTGTAGTAATACGAAAGTCTTACTGCTGTCCATGCCATGTCTGCGATAAGGTTCGCAGCGAGGACGGTTCCGCGAGGAGGTCTGCAGACCATGTAATATCCGCCATATGGACGATACCAGATATCATTGTAGCAATAGTATGTGATACCATGATAGATATATCTTCTTGCGTGCGATGGCAGGATCCTTACCCTGTAACCGTAGTAGTGGTTGTGGTGCGACCAGAAGAATGACGGTGCATTGTATACCATGAAGTCTCTCTCTCTTGGGTGAACCCTGTGGAGGTCTGGCTTGCGGTCCGGACGGATCTGTACAGGACGGTCAGGTCTGTGATCTGGCTTGTGTCCAGGTCTTACGTCAGGGCGATTGCCAGGACGGTTGCCTGGGCGAGAGCCAGGACGTGTAACAGATATCGGCTTGTTCTGGTCACCTGGCTTGAAGTCTGGCTTTGAACCTGAAGGCTTGTCTCCTGGCTTGGTCGAAGGCTTTGTCGATGGCCTTGAAACCTGTCCCGAAGGTCTTGTAGCCGGTCTTGTCACTGTCGTGCTTGGCTTTCTGTCAGCAGAAACACCTGTCGATGGACGGCTTGATGTTCCTGAAGGCCTGTTCTGGTTTGCAGAAGGGTTTACCTGACCCGAAGGGCGTGTAGCCGAAGGCTTGTTCTGACCTGCCGATGGTCTGGTCTGTGCTGAAGGTCTGGTTGCAGAAGGCCTTGTCTGGCTCGAAGGACGGGTCTGGCTCGAAGGACGGGTTGCAGTCTGCTTCCTATCTGAAGATGAAGAAGAGCTTCTGCTTACAGTTCCCGAAGAACGGCTCGAGGTCTGACGTGAGACTGTGCTGCGTGACGATTTTGAGCTGCTCGGATTGGTTCTAGTAACGTTTGTGCCTTCCCTGCGTGCCTGTGCATCCGCATCAGACTCGAATGCCACCAATGACAAAGCTGCTATCATTGCGGCAAGGGCTGTTCTGATCGTTCTCATAATCGTGCAGTTTTAAGTTAATAGATGTGGTACCTTTGCGACAATGTACGGAAATCCTCTTCGTCTTTCCGCCAATACTCTAAGATATCTGAAACATTATATCGCTTTTGAAATTCCTTCCTAACATAATCCGTGCCACAAACTTTATCGAAGAGTCCGTAACCGGATATGATCTCGAATGCCTTCTTGTCCGGATAGAGCTCTGCAACCGCCTGCATCACAAGGAATTGCGTGTCGGTAAGACGGGCATTTTCATAATCTGTGAAAAAATATTGGAGACCTTTCACAAGCTGTCCTTTCTGACTTCCGGAGAACGGCTTGTACCAGATTGTCCTGAAAGAAACCCCCGGAAGTCCGTATGACTCAAGCTTTTCCTTCAGTCTTTCCGGATTGAGCCACAAGGCACCGAACACCTGGAAAGGAAGCGTATATCCGATACCGATGTTCATGAAACCGTACAGCTCGCCGCATATTCCCGCAGCGGCATAATACATCGGGGTATCCTTGAAAGGAATGTTCGGCGACGGAAGCACCCATGGCAGGCCTGTATCTTCATATACCATATCACGTGTCCATCCTTCCATCGGCACAACCGTAAGCTCGCATCTTGCAGGAGCCTGATCGCCTTTCTGTCCCCTGTTCATGCCTTCTTCATTGATCATGACGGCAAGTTCTCCTACAGTAAGTCCATACACATATGGAATCCTATACTGGCTTACGAAAGAATAGAATCCCGGCTCGACGTAACAGCCTTCTATCTTATTGCCACCCAACGGATTAGGACGATCCAGAACCATTACCTCGATACCCATTTCCCCGCACGCCTCCATCACGAGGCCCAAAGTGCTGATGAATGTATATGAGCGGACGCCAACATCCTGGATGTCATAGACCATGATGTCGATACCCTGAAGCATCTCCTTTGTAGGCTTGCGCGTCGTGCCATAAATGGAATAGACAGGAAGGCCGGTAACCTCATCGCGTGAATCCTTGACATGATCTCCAGCATACAGGTCGCCACGGACACCATGTTCAGGCCCATAAAGAGCCACCAGATCGACTCCCGGAGCATTAAAAAGGATGTCCACTGTGGAATTGAGCAGATGATCGACACCGCTCGGATTGGTCACAAGACCTACCCTCTTGCCGGTCAGTCCCTCGAATCCTCTGTCCCTGAGCACTTCAATACCGGTCTTCACGACTGGTCCGGACGCAAAGACAACAGACGAGACGAGCAGAGAAAGCGATATAAGCAATAATTTTCTCATAGGGAAACGTACGGATTAAAGATTCGATATAGTACCTGTAAAGAGAATGTTCTCATTTTCCATATCAGCAATGAAGAAAATATATGGACGGTCCACCTTCATCACTTTCTGATCAGCAGCCGGACGGAGCGAAGTCAGAGCGATGGTCGCAGTTGTGACGGCCGCCGCCTCTGTGCCCTGTTCGGTGATGTCGATGTAGCATTTCTGGGCCACCTCGTTGAGGACAAGCGGACCGGAAGCCGAAATTCCGTCAAAATCCGCTGCAGCAGTGAAGGCCGTACGTACTCCCATCCTTTCCAATGTCTTGTTGAGATTCATGGATGTCTCAAGCTTCACTTTCGGCATATAGAACTTAACCTCTGCAGGCCTGAGCATGCCAAGAGCCATCTTGAACATAGATTCGCCGACATAAGGAAGCACCGAGCCAGGAGACATGCCTGCAGGAGGAAGCGCCACATACATCGAATAACGGCCTCCGGCATATGGAAGACGGATTATCTGGCATCCCTGATACTCAATATAATCATACATTCCGTTCCTGTACATCATCCTGACATCCGTATCCTTGTTAAGACCATGGAACACGGCATCATGAGTAAGTCCCGGGTCGAAAGCATTCTCCCACGGAGCGTTGAAATACAATGCATCAGCCAGCACCATCACATCATTAGGAGAAAGAGAGTCCTTGATCTTTGCAATCTTGCCTTCTGTATTCTCCGAGCACCAGTTGTTCATTGCATGAACGGTGGACGGGTCGGCAAAATCCATGACCTCGACAGCCGCATTGAAGTCCTTCTCCATATGGGCCACATAACGGTTCCTGACGCTGAAATTATCGGAGATCCATATTGAGTTTGCGGATTTCACGACTACCGTATCATTGTCACTTAAAGATTCAGAGACAAAGAGGCAGCCGTTCAGGGCATTGTCGAATTCCACCTTGGTCTGGTCATCAGCACCTTCGGTCAGCATGGACAGAGCCACGCCAGCACTATAAGGAGACGCCACGACATTCTCGCCGCCAGGAACGGAGCTGTTCACAGCCTTGAAGAAAGAAAGGGCGAAACCGATACGTGAGCCCTCTGCAGGAGTTTCAGTCTTTCTGCCGCACGACCCAGCACAGCACATTGCCGCTGCCACGGCCACGGCCATAATCATCATTCTTTTCATAGTCATAATCATTTCTTACCATATTCAGGGTCCACTTTCAGCATCGCCGTCACAGCAACGGTGACAAGACAGCAGACCATCACAAAAATAAAGAAGTCCGTATATCCGAGTCCTTCCTGCACATATCCTGCCACCATTCCCGGAATCATCATGCTCAAGGCCATAAAGGCCGTACACAACGAATAATGGGCGGTCTTGTACTCGCCGTCGGAATAATATATCAGGTAAAGCATGTATGCCGTGAATCCGAATCCATATCCGAACTGGTCGAGAGCCACACATGAGCTCACAAGCACAAGGTTCTGAGGCTGGAAGGCTGCGAGGAAAACAAACGAGAGGCATGGAAGGGTAAGCGCCATGGCCATAGGCCAGAGCGACTTCTTCAGTCCCCAGCGCGATGCAGCTATACCGCCGAGAATGCCTCCGACGGTGAGAGCAGCGACTCCCACGGTACCATACACGATTCCGACAGTCTCTGTCGAAAGACCAAGCCCTCCCTGCTGCACAGGATCAAGAAGGAACGGATTCATCATCTTGACGAGGAATGCCTCGGGCAGACGGTACAGAAGCATGAAAGCAAGGGCGATCCATACATGTTTCTTCTGGAAGAAGGTAACGAATGTACGGCCGAATTCCCTCATTATCTCACCCGCACCATTTCCCGACTTGCGGGCATGGTCAGACTCCGGTTTCGGAAGGTTGAATGTATGCCACAGGGTGATGAGAGCAAACATCACGGCACTGACCAGCAATGTCACGGACCATGCTTTCGGAACATCACCGAGGTTCTTCTCCAGCAGGCCGGCGATCACAACAAGGACACCTTGTCCGAAAATCGAAGAAAGGCGGTAGAATGTGCTTCTGATGCCGACAAACAGGGACTGGTCCTTCGGTTTGAGGGCAAGCATATAGAATCCGTCGGCAGCGATGTCATGGGTAGCCGAGGCAAAGGCCGTTATCCAGAAAAGGATCAAGGTAATGATAAAAAGCGACACCGGAGTACCTCCTTCCGCAATGGCTTCCGGCGAAGGATGCGGCAGACTGAAAGCGACAGCCGCGAATGCCACCGACATTATGACCTGCATAGCCATTATCCACCATCTCTTGGTCTTGATAATGTCCACGAAAGGGCTCCAGAGGGGCTTGATGACCCATGGAAGATACAGCATGCTCGTATACATCGCCATATCTCCTTTCGACATGCCCATATTGTTGAACATGATCACAGATATGTTGTTCACTATGAAATATGGAATACCCTCGGCAAAATACAGCGTCGGTATCCACCACCATGGATTCTTGTTCATATGATTCATCTTTCTATAACGGTACCTGGATAATAATGCCCGAGGATCTGACGGTAGTCATAACCTTTCGAGGCCATTACGGCGGCTCCTATCTGGCACAGGCCTACGCCATGGCCCCAGCCCGAGCCATGAAGGATTACCCTGCCCCCCTCCATCTCCACATCGAATGCCGAGCTCTTGAGATGACTATCAGAAAGGATACGCCTGATTTCCAGCTCCTTGCCGACAGTCAGAGTCTTTTCAGAGCCGACGATCCGAAGCTTGAAGATCCTTCCTGAATCTCCCCTTTCAAGAGGTTCGAGAGCCTTCAGACGGCCTATCCTGTGACCGCTTCTGCGTTCTATAAGGTCAGACAGCTCATTTATGTCATATTCTACGGTCCATCTGTAGAAATCAACTGTCTCCTGATCATAATTGTTCAGCACCTGCGAGAGGATTTCCTTGTCATGGGTATCGCAGAAGCAAGTTCCGTCTTCAGCGTGATCCGGCGTATCGGGAAGAGGCCGGAGATACGGATAGTCGGTATCATCCCAGCATGTGCTGAAACGCTCCATCCTGCCGCCACAGCTTTTTGAAAAACGTGCGTCACACAGCCTGCCCTCATGCATCAGCACCTGCCCCCATGTACTGTCGATCACCTTTCTTACCGTCTTTCCGACCGCCCTGCCAAGGCCCTGGTATCTCTGGCAATGATCATCGGCGCACACATCGAAAAGCCTGTGGTCATCGTGGTCATACCATTTCACATATTCGCATTCTCCGCTCTCACCACTTTCGGATTCATGATGATTCATCTTCCCGTCAAGATGCATGACAAGAGACGGCAGATTGCATACTCCTTCCGGCACTACAGGCTTTGGAGTGTCATGAGAGGCCGATATCTGCGCCATCAGCCACGAGCGGGAGATCACGGCATGAGCCTTCAGGAACTCCTCGGAAGCAGTCGCGCTCATCTCGGATGAGATCACGCTGAGCAGATAGTCCTCGACTCCGACCACATTGACAGCGACAAGCCTGTCCTTGTCGACAATGATTTTCAATGCACCTGCAAACTTCTGGTCCTCCTTTCTTTCCCAATGGAAATTCACTCCGATCGTCACACCACGAAGCACGAATGAAGGCTCTGCAAACATTGTCGAAGGAGTCTGGGCATCGAAGAAAAGTTCATCATACAATGCTCCGTCATATTCGATCTTTCCTTCACGAAGTACGGCCTTGCGAAGACCAGCTCCATCGGAAAGTATCTCGAATTCGATCTCTTTACCGGACATTATGCCGACCTCGACATCAGGCTGCGTACGTGTCAGACGGTCAATGATACGGGCTTCTTCCAGCTTGGTTATCGAGACTTCCGCAATCATTTCCTCAAGAAGCTCAGGCGAAAGTCTTTCATATTCTTCAGGAACCGGCACGATGAACATTCCGCCCATATCGGCACAGCCCGGGCTCATTGTAAGATGATCCGGCCCGTCGCTGAAATAATGGTGCGAACGATGTCGGCTGCGGAAGACTATTATGGAACGGAACTCCCCGTTACTGTAATTCGTAAAGAGGTTGAACATAGGTTCGGTCTCCCCTTCCGGAATCTCGGCGCAGTCAAGAAGCCTATAGAACAGCTTGGCCGCAGACTTGGACGTCTCCGCCCGCAACACGAATACTCCGGTCGTAAATTTCTGGTAATGATACAGATGAGCGTCCTGCAGAGATGTCAGATGAACCAGGCCTTTGTCATTCCGAGCGTCCCCTCTGTCATTCCGAGCGGAGTCGAGGAATCCCTCCACATCCGTCTCCAGCGGCATAAGTCCCTTCGGCGCCGCCTGAAAATGATGATGGTCAGGAGCGGATGCACCGCTTTTAGGGCCATTGTAGAAGAAGGTGAAGTCCTGATATTTCCTTGCCAGGTCAAGCATGTCAACATACCTTTTCCAGATGGTCTGGTCAGTATGCCTGTCCGCCGCTATCACAAGATGGTCCGGGAAAATCGGATATGGATTGACAAGGATATGGTATTTCTTTCCCTTACGGCCCTCGAACTTCATCATGATCTGCTCCGGCGGCCTGTTCTCACGGCAAAGGAAGCACTTTCTCTTGGCTATATCGGCCTTGTCCAGCTTCGCTGCCGAAGAGATCATCCTGGCAGGATTGTGCTGAAGCCTTACGGTCAGGCCTCCCGTCTCCATCTCCCTTACCTGCACATTCTTCTGAGCCCTGAAGTTTTCACAAGCGAGAGGCCAGCGCGAAAGCTGGTCTCCGACAAACTTATGTATGGATCTGCTGTTCATATGATTCTATTTCGAACGGGACACCATGCGGATCCTAGCCTCAAGCTCCCATGTCCTGATGCGGTCCTTGTACTGATTGTTCGCATTCACCTTGCCGACGTCGAGGGCAGCATCGGAATTGCCTTCCCATCTACGGCAGCAGTAAAGCACGTCATAGATGCGGCCGATGCGGTATTCTCGGCTTATGCGAAGGCCAAGGGCATAGTCCTCGCCGTAGCTTGTGTTAGGAAGATTTACAGTACGCAGAAGAGGAGTCCAGAAAGCCCTCGGAGCTCCGAGACCGTTGACTCTCAACGCATTGTTGCGACCGTTATCCTCGGTCCATTCCTTGTGGTCGATGATTCCCGGAGGTATCGGATTCATCTGGAAATCAGTCATCTGATATGTGCCCACCACCATAGCGCATTTCTGCTCACGGAATGCGTCGACTATCTTCTGCAATGTATCCGGACCGCTGTACACATCGTCGCTGTCAAGCTGCACGGCATATTCACCGCACATCTCATGGTGGACTGCAAGATTCCAGCATCCTCCGATACCAAGGTCATGCTTTGCCGGCACCACATGAATCAGATTGTCATTCTTCGATGCCAGTTCCTCGAGAAGCCCGGTCGTTCCGTCCGACGAGTGGTTATCCACAACGATGACATTATACGGGAAGTCACATTTCTGGTTCAGAGCACTCTCCACGGCGTCCTTGACCGTCCTTATCCTGTTGAAGACAGGTATGACCACAGTAGCGGTCACAAGGAATTCCCGGGCGCCGAACTCACTGATGTCAGGATCCTTGAACTCCGGCTTCAGCCATGCTCCGATGCGCTTCAGATGGGCTGTGCATATCTTCTCCATCTCAATCTGGACCGCACGGTTTCTGGGATCCACATAGTCAAACTGCTTCTCGCCCGATTTGCGGTCATCAGTCTCGATCTCCGTATAGAGATACTCATTCACATGCACGATATTCTTCATGCGCAGACGCAGGTCATACAATGCTCCGAACTCATAGTCCGTATCCATTGCACGTACCGCCCTCCTGAAAGTCGCCGTCCTGAACACAAGGACGCTTCCGAAATCGAAGTCATCCCTCAATGCGCCCTTCTGGCATGCTATAAGCGGATGCCTTTTTCTCTGCGGCTGTCCGTCCGCTCCTGCAACAAGCTTATAATGATCGGCATACAGCATATCAGCACCCGTATCCTCGGCAATCGCCAGCATACGGTCGAGGGCAAACATGCCCATTTCAAGAGGCAAGTCTTTGGTATATATGAGTACGAATTTCTCTGAAACAGCCTCGGCAATGCTTCTCAAGGTCTCCGTGGAGCGGAGGGAGACACCGGAAAGAATGGTGACACCGGTAAAGGCATCGCTTCTGCTGAAAGATTCTACCGTTACAGAAATGTCCTCGGCGGACATTGAAGGGATAAAACACTCTATACTTGACATGGTTACATCTGCTTTAGCATATCAAAGACAAATGTAATCAATTTTCTAGAGCAGAGCAAGAAGGGAACCGCGTATCATCTGGAACTCGCTTTCGAAGTTCGGAGTGAATATGCCTTTGCCCATATTGGCATCTATGTCAGTCAGATCCCACCAGCGTCCCTCATCGACTTCGTCGAGATCGGGATGAAGCTCATATGAACCCACGGCAGCGAAGACATTCACCATTTCCTTTTCGACCGCAGACTCGAATTCATAGGTTTCGAGATAGATAGGATTGAACTCCGTGAAACCCAGTTCCTCCGAAGCCTCGCGGTACACGGCCTCGATCAAAGATTCTCCGTATGACACATGTCCGCCCACAGCAGTATCCCATTTCCCGGGCTGGATATCCTTTCTCATAGATCTTTTCTGCAGGTATACGCGTGAAAAACGGTCAATGATATGGATATGTATCACCGGATGGAGGGGCTTGGCCCCGCTATGGCAGTACTCACGGGTAGAACGTCCCACGACCATGCCGCTTGGCAGCACGATCGGGAACCACTCGTTTCCATGAGCCTTAACAGCCTTGGAACCAGCGGTCGGTGCCGGAACGACCGGCGCCATGTCATATGGATATATAAGGTCTATCATTTAGAAAACTATCTCCACACAATACGATGAAACATCCCCGGTCCTGCCTTCAACAAACACATGAAGTCCATCCTCCTGTTCAACAGCGGCGCGGTAGATCTCGACCTCGTCACCGGCCTTTGTCTCATGGTTGAAGTTGATTGTGAACTCCTTAACCGGTCTTGAGGATGTGATTTCATAGCCTACGGCATTCATCGACCACTGCATGTACATGGCATTGTTGGTATGACCGTTCGTATCGATATCGGAATATGAAACCACATGCCTTCGCACAAGCTCGGCTTCAACATCCTTCGGCATCTGAACCTTGTCTGCAGGGGTCTCCAAGGCATTTTCCAGGCATATCGTACCCTCTTCAAGAAGCTTCGGATCACGGACAAGCCTCCTGGTCTCAAGGTTGAGAACGAGCCATGATGTCGTAGCCTTCACCCTCTCCCTGCCCTCGTTGTCGGTCAGGATAAAATCGCGAAGGAAGAACAGACGGTTCAATCCCTTGTGCCATGTGTTGAGAGTAATCTCCTCCCTCCATTTCGGAGTATCGACAAACTCGACATGAACACGGGAAAGGATCCATGCCGTATTGTTCTTTATCAGGTCATCATAACCGAAGCCGAGATACACGGCATGACGGCCGGCCGCTTCCTGAGCCATATTCATGAATGAGGTCGGCTTCAGGCGCCATGCGGCGTCAGTGTCATAGCAAGGAATTATATGTTTCTCTGTATATTTTATCATTTTATGGTGTAGTTAAGAATCTTCAGCTCTTCCGGCGTGTACAGGAACTGATCCACCCATTCAGGAGCGACTCTTCCCACTACAGCTAACGCTATAAGCAGCAAGACGGCAATTGCAGCAATAACTATCAGGACAATCCAGAGTGTCTTTCCTGACGACTTCTTCTGTACAGGCTCTTCCACTACTGTCGGAGCTGCAGGGTGTTCCTCTACTGGAGTTGGCTGCGGAACCGGTTCTGGTACTGGTTCTGGAACTGGCGTCGGTTCAGGAGTTGAAACAGGGTCAGGCTCTGGGACTGGAGCAGGCTCGGGAACTGGTTCGTGAGCTGGCTCGGGAATTGACGGTTCTGGTTCAGGAATCGGTGCTGGTTCAACCGGGGCTGGTTCAACCGGAACTGCAACAGATGCCGTTTCTGCAAGAAGAGACTTCAAGCCTACAACCGCAGCGCTCACCTCCTCCTTCGTTTCCTGATGCGTCTTCAAGGAAATAGGTTCCAGTCCGAATCCAGCCGGATAGATGTCAAGATCTTCATCCGCCACAAAGAACACCGTATTCTCCTTTGTCGCCCTGAGACGTCCGAGACCCGGGAACACAACCACCTTCTTTGAATGAAGGAGAGGCTTCAGTTCGGCCACAAAGTCTGTTATGATCCTTTCGGCGACATTCCTGTCCACCTGATTGGTCGAGGCATAGAACTCCGCGAGTTCATTTCCTTCATCAGGCTTGGAACGGAAGAAAAGTCTCCTGTACGGAGGATTGATGGTATATCCCTTATCCGAAAATGTAGAAGGGACCACCTCGGCCACAAACGAGCCAAGACCCGGCAGCACTACTCTGTCATTGTCAAGAATGAGTTCCTTGACCATTTTTGATAAGAGATCGATATCCATAAATCTGTTTTTTGAGGCAAAAAATGCCGTTTATCACCTGAAAACATTGCAAAGATAAGATTTTTTCAAAAATTTTTACGAAAAAGTTTGGAGGTAAAGAAAAAATGTCTACCTTTGCAATCCCAAACGAAAACAAAACGTTTGAAAACAACATTCCCGAATAGCTCAGTTGGTTAGAGCATCTGACTGTTAATCAGAGGGTCCTTGGTTCAAGTCCAAGTTCGGGAGCACAAAGGCGCTGAAGATTCAGCGCCTTTTTTCGTATATTCTGCAGACCGGAAAGCTACGATATAATTGACAAAAATGGTTGGTAAAACCGCTGTAACTTGATTATATTCATGCACTTACATAAATTAGATGAAAACGATTTCATCTAATGAGTGATAATCCCAAAATAAGAAGGCGTTTACGCTGCCCCAGTTGTGG